>NZ_JBHJYK010000017.1:0-261034 GCF_042269865.1 Streptomyces sp. NPDC055966 | reverse complement strand
GAGGTCACGATGTACTGCCGCAGCTCCGGCCCGATCGTCTCCAACAGGTACCGGGCGTGCCCGATCACCGGGAAGTTCCGGAGCAGCGCATGCCTTTTCTGGACAAGGTCGCGGGCAGCCAGAAGCGCCACTGCTGTCGCGGCGGCCGCGCCGATCCTCCGAGCGTGCATGACCGTTCCTCCTCGATGCACGACTCCATCGCCGTTCGGTGAAGTCGTTGTGTGATGTTAAGAGGGCGCGTGGCCAGGCATGCGGTCAGGGGGTTGGTTCACGCTCGGGTCCACGTACTCCCGGTCGGTCACTGCCCGGAGGCGGTCCCTGGGTGGGTGCACCATCGTCCCAGGTAGGCCGTCACCTCCTCGGGGCTTCGGGTCTGAAGGCCGATGTGCAGGTCGGGACGGACAAGTACCAGTGAATTGTCGGGCAGTTGGCGTGAGGGGTGCGTCGGGGACACCGCGCGGACGGTGACCGGCATGGGGCAGGAGGCCAGTGCCGGGGCGGGTGCGGGGCGTTCGCCGACCGAGAGCAGGGTCCAGTGCCGGTAGGAGAGCAGGGCGTGCAGGCTGTGTTCGCCGCCGTCCGCCCAGACCTGCTGGTCGGGCATCCGGTCGCCGCCTCCGGGTGCCGAGAGCGGGCTTCCCCGGTGGTCCAGGTCCAGGTCGGCGAGTCGCCCGCGGATCCGGTCGGTCGCCCATCGGGTGCCCAGTACGTGACGGCCGACCATGCGCATCGCCAGCAAGACCCGCCATGTGCCCGGCGATTCCAGCACGTCACGCCTGGTGCGGCGCATCACCCGCAGGGCGGTGCGCCGTTGCTCGGCGGAGTAGGTGTCCAGCAGCTCGGGCGGGGCCCAGCCGCGTACCACACTGGCCAGTTTCCAGGCCAGGTTGTGCGCACCGCGCAGGCCGGTGTTCAGGCCGCGTCCGCCGATCGGCGCCCACAGGTGCGCGCTGTCCCCGGCCAGCAGGGCCCGTCCGGAGCGCAGCGTGCGGGCGAACCTGTCCTGGAACCGGGCCCGGTTGGTCCACTCCGGCAGTGTCGGTGTGAGCCATACGTCGGAGTCGTGAGCGGCCCGCATCAAGAGCTGCCGCATCTCCTCGACGGTCACCGGGGTGAGTGGTGTCGCGTCCGGTTCGCGGGTGAAGGCGAAGCAGCGGTAGCCGCCTCCGGGGCGGGGCGCGCAGCCGAGCGACAGGTCCTTGTCCAACAGGAGGTAGGTGCGGTCCCCGTGGTACGGCAGCCGCCAGTCCACCTTCGCGTTGATCTGCGCGACCTGGAGGTGGCGCCGCGGGCCGCCGTCGAACGGCACGCCGACGGCCTTGCGCACCAGGCTGTGCGAGCCCTCGCAGCCGACCACCCAGGCACAGCGCAGCGTCCGCGGCCGGCCGTCCGCACAGCGGACCTCGACCTCGGCCGCGTCCTCGGCCACCCGGACCGCCGTCGCCTCGGTCGACCACTCGATCGAGCCGCCCACCTCTCCGAGCCGCTCCGCCAGCAGCCTCTCCACCGCGTCCTGCTCGATCGAGAGCGGGTTGGGCCAGCGGGTGCCGCTCGCGGTCAGGTCGAGGACTCCGACCGTCCGCCCCTGGACGATCAGCTCCGTCGAGTTGAGCGGCACTCCTTCCTCGACGAACCGCTCGGCGCAGCCGAGGTCGGCCAGCACTTCCATGGCCCGGTGCCAGACGATGCCGGCGCGGGCCTCGCGTTTGCCGCTGTCCTGCTTCTCCAGGACCCGTACCCGCAGCCCGTACAGACGCAGTCCGACCGCGAGGGCCAGGCCGGTCGGTCCGGCGCCGACGATCACGACGTCGCAGTCGTTCCGTTCCATCTCACGCTCCCCCGCTCGCGACCTTCTCCAGGTCGCTCACCGCCGCCTGGATCGGTGGGAGGCCGAGCATCCGCCGCTGGGCGTGCCGGGAGCGTGCGGCGACCTCGGGGTCGTTCAGCACCTGCCGGCACACCGCGGCCACCTCGTCCGGCGAGGCGACACGGCGGCCCAGACCCAGTTCCTGCACCCGGTCGGCGTTGGCGGGCTGGTCACCGAAGCCGGGCAGCACGGCCATCGGCACCCCCGCCCCGACCGCCTCCCTGACGCTGTTGTACCCGCCGTGGGTGACGAGGAGTTGGGCGCAGCGCAGCAGCATCGGCTGCGGTACGCGGTCCACGAGGTGCACGTGGCCCGCCGTCTGCGGGCGCTCCACAGGAATGCCGCCGGTCGCCACCACCGCCTGGCAGTCGAGTTCGGCCAGACCGTCGACGACGGCGTCGAGCAGGGCCGGCACGTCCAGCACGTGGGGCGGGACGCTGGGCAGTACGGTCCCGATGGAAGCGAGCACCAGTGGCCGGTCGGCGGGGAGTTCGGCCACCCATGGCGGCAGTACGGCGCCAGGATCGATCTCGGCGGGTTGTCGGTAGCGGTACGACCTGCCGGTCGGGTGGCGGGCGAAGGAGAACTCCGGGGGCATGCAGTCCAGCCGGCCGTGCCGGTGGATGGCGTCGGGGTCGTCCTCGGCCGGTAGTCCGAGTGCGGCTCGCCGCTGGTTGAGCTGCGGTTGCAGGGCCTCGGGGTTCAGGTGGTTGGCTGCTCCCGAGGGTGCGGCCAGGTGCGGCAGCCCGAGTGTCTCCGCCACCAGGTATCCGGTGAACTCGCCGCCGTCCCGCACGACCAGGTCGGGTGCGAACGCGCGGGCCACGGGCAGCAGCGCACGGTAACTGTCGATGAGGTGGGGTCCGGCGAACAGGTCGAACGCGCGGCGTTCGGGCGGTCCTTCGGCCTGCGGCGAGAAGGTGGTGTGCGGATCGGTCAGCAGTGGTTCCCGCCGCACCGGCAGGCTGTCGAACGGCCCGAGCAGATGGGCCGGGGCCGCGACGAGCACCTGGTGGCGCGCTGCCGCGAGCGCCGCGACCAGGGGCAGCACGGCATTCACGTGGGAGGACGATCCGGTGACGGTGACGAGGGCACGCATGGCGACAACTCCTGCCGGTGATCGGTCGGTTCGGTGCGTGGCGGACCGGACTGGCGGACCGGACCGGGGGCACGCGGATGGGAGCGGGGGAACGGCGGCCGGGCCCGCTCACGGATGCGCCCCTTCAGCGGATGGCGGTGGCGGTGGCACGGCGCGGCAGCCCGTGGAGAACGTGCGGTTACGTTCCGGGTATTCGGGCGGGCAGCGCGGCTGCGGCACGGCTGCCGAGGGCGCCTGTGCCGCCGGGCCGACTCGGGCCGGCGATGCGGGCCGGGCCGAACGTCATCGCCGCTCCCCGCGCACGGTGTCCACCAGGGCACCGGGGGCGGCCGGCAACTCGGCGCCGTGCCAGGCGACATGGCCGTCGGGCCGGACCAGGGCGTACGGGCTGGCGTAGAGCGGGGCCCGGGTCAGCGCGAACGGGACCCGGCGAGCGCCGAAGGCGCGTGCCAGTGTGTCGAGTGCGGGCAGGTCGGGGCGGGGGTCGGAGGCGACCAGGTGGAAGCCGTGACCGAACAGGTCCAGGCTGGAGGCCCCGTACCCCAGCCGGACGTGCGGGGCCCGGCCGCCGGCCACGAGGTCTGCGCACCAGTCGTACGCGGTGCGGCCGTCCGGGACGATCACCGGGGAGGCGTAGCGGTAGCCGAAGTGCATGTCCGGCGCCTCGAACTCGCGCCGTACACCGCTGCGTTCGATGGCCCGGGCGAGGCGTGTCCGCGCCGTGGCGCCCTGGGCGGTGTCGAGCAGGATCTCCGTGGGCAGGCGGCGGTCGAGGGTGCGGCGTAGGTTGCCGTCGGCCTCGGTCAGGCTGAGTTCGGCCACGGGGCGGCGCTCCTGCTCGTAGGAGTCGAGCAGCGCGGGACCCGCCCAGCCGGTGAGTTCGGCGGCCAGCTTCCAGCCGAGGTCGGCCGCGTCCGCGATACCGGTGTTCATCCCGAAGCCGCCGGAGGGCGACAGTGTGTGGGCGGCGTCCCCGGCCAGCAGCACCCGGCCGTGGCGATAGCGTTCGGCGACCCGGTGGGTCAGGTGCCAGACGTTGTCCGAGAGCACCTCGACGGGCGTCTTCAGGGCGATCGCCGACCGGATGGCCCGGATGGGGTCGGCCGAGGTGTGGTGGCCGACGGTCAGCCGGTACAGGTCCCTGCCGTTCATCGCCCGCAGCGGGTAGCGCAGGTCCGGGGGCTGGGTCAGGAAGTACACCAGGGCGCCGTCGGGGCCGAGTTGCTCGCGGAGCCGAGGAGCCCGGAAGAGTATGTTGCGGAAGACCCGTGTCGGGCGCCGGGGCGGTGCCGCGATCCGCAGGGCGGTGCGCACACGGGAGGCGGCGCCGTCACAGCCGACGAGGTATCGGGCCCCGACGTCGAGGCGGCTGCCGTCGGCCAGGTCGGTGACGGTGGCCAGGACCTGGTCGTCGTCCTGGACGAAGGACTCCAGTCGGCACTCGCGCCGCAGTACCTCGGGTCCCACCGCCTCGGCGAGGAGCGGGAGCAGCCAGTGCTGCGGGCAGACCTGCTCGGGCTCCGGGGTGTAGGGCAGGGCCGGACGGGTGTCGGTGGTGCCGAAGCCGAGACGATGGATCTCGTGCCCGCCGACCGCTGTCACCCAGGCGATGTCGAGCGAGTGGTCACCGGGCCAGCCGGTCTTGCGAATCCGCTCCGCCAGGCCCCAGCGGCGCATCAGCTCCATGGACCGGGGGCCGACGGTGCCGACTCTGGGATGGCGTACCCGGCCGTCGGTGGTTTCGAGGACCAGGCAGGACACCCCCCGGGAGCGCAGGTCCAGGGCGAGCGCCAGCCCGACCGGCCCGCCACCGATGATCAGTACTTCGGTCTCGTTCACAGTGCCTCCGCGTCCCCGGGGAACCAGTCAGCATGAAGGGCCGTGGACTCCGCTGTGTTCAGGGGCAGTTGCTCACAGTTCGTGGTGCGCGCAAGAGCGGTCACCACATCGCGTCGATCGCGGCGTTCATCGGTCGGGGGGCGGCACAGCCGGCTGGCCGGACTCTCGCAAAAGTACTGCACCACAGGCTGATCCAAGGGCGGACCGGCCTGCCGAACAGTTGCAGGAAGGTGCGACCGGCGCAGTCACCTGATCGTTCACGCCGTCCGCGGCGGCCGAGCGCGCGGGCGCACCGTACCGGGACGCCTGGCTGCCCCGGCGGCGGCGAACCGGCCGGAATCGGCGCGGCCGAGCCGGGGACCGGCTGGGCCGCCTTCGGCCGGACCCGCCCGCCGCCCGGGGCTTCTGCGGGCCCACCGACTCCGGCGAGCGCTCCTCCCGGCACACCGGCAGCCCGCCCGGGGCACCGTCGGCGGTACCGGCGTGGACGTCGCCACGCACTCCCGGCGCGTGCACCGGGCTCAGCCGCGCAGAACCCTCAGCGCCGAGCCGATGACGGCGATGCCCTCGTCGAGCTCGTGCGCGGGGCCCGCCGCGTAGCCGAGGACGAGGCCCGGCGGACCAGGGGTGATCCGGTGCCAGGACAGTGGGTGCGCCTTCACCCCTTGGGCGAGAGCCGCCGCCGCGAGGTCCGTGTCCCGGAGGCCGTCACGGGCACCGCCCGGTGGGTCGCCGAAGGTGACCGTCAGGTGCAGGCCGGCGGCCGCACCGTGGACATGGGCGCCGGGCAGGTGCCTCTCGATCGCGCGCAGCATCGCGTCCCGGCGTCGGCGGTGGCGTTGCCGGACATGGCGCAGGTGCCGTTCCAGCTCACCCGAGTCCATCAGGCGGGCCAGGACGAGCTGGGTCAGGATGCCGTTGCCGAGGTCGGCGTAGCGTTTGGCCGTCACGAGCGCGTCCAGCCGGTTCTGCGGTACGAGCAGCCAGCCCACGCGGAGCGCCGGGGCGAGCAGTTTGGACACACTGCCCGCGTAACACACGCCTTCGGGCACCAGCGAGCGCAGCGCCGGCACCGGCGGCCGGTCGTAGCGGTGTTCGGCGTCGTAGTCGTCCTCGATGACCGTACCGCCGTCGGCCGCCCAGCTCAGCAGCTCGCGACGGCGTTCGCCGTCGAGGACGGCACCGGTCGGGAACTGGTGGGCCGGGGTCAGCAGCACCGCCCGCGCGCCGCCGGCACGCAGCGCCGCGACGTCGAGGCCGGCCGCGTCCACGGGAACGGGCACGATCTCGTGGCCGACGTACTCCAGCTGCTGGCGCGCGCCGAGCGAACCGGGATCCTCGACGGCGATGCGCCGGATTCCGTCCGCCGCGAGGATCTGCCCGAGCAGACCGAGGGCCTGCGCCACGCCCGCGACCACCACGACCTCGTCGGGGTCGGCGCGGATGCCCCGGTTGCGCGCCAGCCAGCCGACGACGGCCGTGCGGAGCGCGGGGGCGCCCCGGGGGTCGCCGTAGCCGAAGTCGGCCGGGGTGGCGCCCGCGAGGACGGCGCGTTCGGCGCGCAGCCAGCTCGTGCGGGGGAATGCGGCGAGGTCGGGGACGCCCGGGGAGAGGTCGATACGGCTCGGCAGGGCGCGCAGTGCGTCGACGACGCCCTCGCGGGCACCCGAGCCGAAGAGCGCGGCCCCCGGCCCCGGCGGAACCGCGCCGCGGGCGCGGTCCTGGTCGCGGGGCATGGCCGTGGCGCGGACGCGGGGTGCGGCGGGCGCCGCCACGACCACCGTGCCCAGCCGGCCGCGGCCCGCGATCTGTCCCGACTCGGCGAGCCGCCGGTACGCCTCGGTGACCACGCCGCGGGTGACACGCAGTTCCTCGGCGAGCACCCGGCTGGCCGGCAGCCGTGCGCCGACCGGCAGCCTGCCGTCGGCGATGGCCGACCGCAGCCGGTCGGCCAGCCAGGCCGTACGCCCGCCGGGCGGCGCCTGGCCGATGTCCAGCTGGAGGAAGTCCGAGCCGACACCCGCCCCGGCGGCCGACGCGGCGTCCGCCGACGCCTCCGCCCCTGCGTTCGTGGCCGGGTGAGAGGTTTTGGACCCCTGTGCCGATGGCACTGTGGACCTGCTCATGACGTCCATTGTGGAGGCAGCCTGGACGCCATGAAGACACCTTCCGCTTCCTTCGCCCAGCTCTTGCCGGGCATGGTGGGGATGGCTCTGGTCGGCAGCAGCGTGACCGTCTCGCACACGCTCGTCGACGCCCCGCTGTTCACCACCCAGGCCGTCCGGTACGCCGCCGCGACCGTGATCCTCCTGGTCATGGCCCGGCTCACCGGTGCGCGCCTGCTCCGGCCGCGCGGCCGCGAGTGGCTGTGGCTGGCCGGGATCGCCGTCACCGGACTGGTCCTGTTCAACGTGGCCGTGGTCCGGGGCGTCGCCCATGCGGAACCCGCGGTGATCGCCGTCGCGGTCGCCTGTGTGCCGGTGGTCCTCGGTGTGGCGGGCCCGTTCCTGGAACGGCGCAGGCCGAGCCGGCAGGTCCTGTGGGCGGCGCCCGTCGTCATGGCGGGCGCGGTGCTGGTCGAGGGCACCGGCCGCACCGATGCCGTCGGAGTGGCCTGGGCGGTCCTGGCCCTGGGCTGCGAGGCCGCGTTCACGCTGTGCGCCGTGCCTGTGCTCCGTCGGCACTCGCCGTGGGGTGTGTCCGTGCACGCGGTATGGCTGGCGGCCGTGATGCTGGCCGCCCTCGGCGCGATGCGGGAAGGGCCGTCGGCCGTGGGCGAGTTGACCGGGTCCCAGTGGGCGGCGGTCGGATATCTGGCGTTGCTGGTGACGGCGGTCGCCTTCGTCCTGTGGTACTCGACGGTCCGCGCCGCGGGTTCCGGGCGAGCCGGGCTGCTCACCGGCATCGCACCGCTCGCCGCGGCCGCCGTCGGCGCCGTCACGGGCAGCGGCACGCCGAGTCCGTCGGTATGGCTGGGCATCGCCGTCCTGATCCTCGGCCTGATCGGCGGCCTGCGCCCACGCGACGTCCCCGCCGAAGAGGCCACTGACCCGAGCCGTTCGGCCACGGCCGGTCCCCCTCCCCCGTCGGCTCGCCGCCGACGGTCAACTTCCGCACGCCGGTGACGACTTCCCGCGGACACGCCGCCGACGGCCGGGGCGCCCACGCGTCGCGTCACGTCGCCGGCCGCGGCGGACAGCCTCAAGCAGGTGACGAACGGTGACGAACGAGGACGCGTGCCGCCGACGACACCCACCGACAGGTCGTACCGATCGGCGACACCGTTACGCCGCCCTGTCCAGCCCTGGACCACGACGGCGCACGACGGTACAGGCCGGGTTCGTCCGCCGACTCGGGACCCGGTGCAGGGCTGACGGCGGACCGGAGGGAGTGGTGGAAGGAGGCGGAGGAGGTCGTCGTGAGCGGTCGGCCGGGTCACTCCCCGGGCGCCCCCAGCAACTCATCCGGGGCCGGGCCCTCAGGGCATGCTCAGGAGCGCGGCAGGCAGAGGCCGGTCATGCCGCCCAGCCGCGCAGCGCGCTGAAGTCGACGGCCCGGTCCGCCTCCCGGTGAATCTGTACGCTCACGCGGTTGACCTCGGTGGGGACGTCACCCAACTCCTCGACGAGGCGGGCGTAGATGGGGGTCTCGCTCAGCATCCAGTTGGCGCCGTCGTGATGGTTCACTGCTGCAACACTCTCCCCGTTGGCTGACAAGGGCAGTCAGTGTACGGGGTGCTCCGAGGCACGTTCCGCGGTGGTGTGTGTCGAGGAGTCGACTCCCCCGGCTCCTGCGGCAGGTCAGTCACCCGGCCGGAATCGGAGCGCCGACCAGGTGTCGTCGATGGCGATCTGTCGCACGGGGCGCACGCCTTGCTCGGACAGGGCGGCCGCCAGGGTGTCGCGGTTCAGATCCGTTCCGAGCCTGCCGCCCTTCGGGTAGGCCACCCAGGCGAGGGCATCGCGCCGGGCGGCGCCGAGCGCGGCCTGCGCCCCCGCCCCGGGAAGGTCGCCGGCGGTGGTGACGAAGGCGAGCACGGCATCGGCGGAGGCCGCGTCACCCGTGGACTCGAACTCCAGCTGGACGTCGTCGGGCTTGCCCAGCACGACGACGCTCTGACCAGGCTTGATTTGCAGCTTGCTCATGACGGACACCCTCCGATCCTGCCATCCGGGGTACGGCGTCGCGCGGCAGGGGTTGGCGTGACACCGGATTCTGGCAGCTGCGCGCGGAGGGCTCCCCGGCATCGGCCGCTCGCGAGCAGGCACGGCTCCGGTCCCCCGGCTCCACACACGGCTGCGGCCGGGGCGTACTCCGACTTCGCCCCCCGAGTCGACCCGTCCACCGCTGAGCCTCGCGGCGCTGTCACGGTGACCACTCGGAAGCGAAGGCGGAAGGGGAACTCCGGACGCGCTGCTGACGTACCGGCTGAAGCCCCTGTGGACGCGGGAAGGAGCGGCACGACCGTGCGGGGGCGGCCGGTGTCAGACCGGTTCGGGTTGCGGTTCCGGTGTGCGCACCGGGGCGGTCTCCGGCTCCCACTGTCTGGTGGTCCGCAGGTAACCGACGATCACAGAACTCATCGCCGCGATGAGCAGCGGTCCGAACAGCCACGGGTGCTCGGCCATCTTCGTGGGCAGATAGCGGTACGACGCCAGGAGCGCGGCGAAGACGGTCGCCCCGTAGGCGACGAGCCTGCTGCCCGTCCGGTCCCAGCCGCGTGCGAACGCGCGCAGGGCCGCCTCGACCGTGAGCGCGAACACCGCGCCGGCGACGAGATCCACGCCGTAGTGGTAGCCGAATCCCAGCGTCGCGCCGAGCGTGGCGACGAGCCAGAAGGTGCCCGCGTATCGCAGAATTCGCGGGCCCTTGCGGGAATGCACGAAAATCGTGGTGGCCCATGCCGTGTGCAGGCTGGGCATGCAGTTGCGCGGGGTGATCTCGTCGAACGGTATGGGGTGCGGGGCGTTGATCGGCGGCGGTGTGTCGGGCCACAGGTTGGCCACCGCCCAGTTCCCGCCCTCGGCGCCGTACGCGAAGACCGGCCCGACCACCGGGAAGAGCATGTAGACGGCCGGCCCGAGGAGACCGATGACCAGAAAGGTCCGCACGAGATGATGGCGCGGGAATCGGCGCTCGGCGGCCACATTCCGCAGCTGGTACATCGCGACGACGACCGCGGCCACCGCGAGCTGGATGTAGACGTAGTCGAGAACGTGGGCACCGATCGGACCGGTGGCCCTGACGATCCGGCCCGCCACCCACGACGGGTTGCCCAGCGCGTGATCGGCGGTCGCCGCGTACTGGTCGAACACCGCCGGGCGGGTCTTCGAGGTGACGAGGAGCCAGGCGTCACCGGTCTTGCGGCCGGCCACCAGCAGCAGTCCCAGGCCGACGCCCTTCAGCAGCAGGACGCGTTCGCGCCCGGTACGGCGTGTGACGGCGATGACCGCATGGCCCAGAATCACCCACAACGCCCCGTTTCCGAAGGGATGTCCGTCGGTGATCCTGACATCGGCCGCCCAGCGCACCACCAGGAGCACGACGTCGATACCGACCGCGACACCGAGCGCGACGAACCGCTGCCGCCAGGTGAGCACCACCATCGTCAACGCCAGACTGGCGTAGAGCAGAAACCCTGATTTCGGCGGGAATATCACCTCTTCCGCCTGGTTGGTGATCGGTCCCGGCAGGCCGTAATGACGCGCGGCGATCTCCAGCGAGACGAGGAACCCGAGTGCCACCGCACCCGCCACGGCCCACAGCATCCCCCGTGGTCGGCGCCGATCAACGAACCTTGTTCTGCTGACTATTCGCGAAAGCACTCGCGATGTTCTGGATATCAATTATCTGGCCGATGTGTGAGTTGTCGATCAATAGGGCACTCGTCGTGCGGGGCGGCATGGCTTTCCGACGAGCGGCCGGCGAAGAGGTCACCTTCGCCGTGAGTTCGATCATGTTATCCGAGCGGTGCGGGTGGATTCCGTGAGCACCGGTTCGCACCACGTTTCCAGCGCTTCGTGCCGGCCGTCGCCCGTGGTGCCCGGCCAGGCGACGTAGCAGTCGGGGCGGAGCAGCAGGGCCGTTTCGAGGCGCGGGGAGGGTCGCGGTGCCGACGTGCGGCGCTCAGCGGCCCGCGTCGAGGGTGCCGGTGGGGTCCAGGAGGACCACGGCGAGGCCGTTCGCGCGGTGCTCGCCGGACGGTTCGGTGCGGCGTTCCAGGACCGGGGGGCGTGCGCCGGCCAGGGACAGCTCGCAGGCGAGCATCAGACCGGTCGGCCCGGCGCCCGCGGCAACGACGCCGATCATGGACAAGTTCCTTGACGGGCAGGGGACATCGGCCCGAGCACCTGCCGGGCTCTCCATCCGCAGTGGCTTGTCAGGGGGTGGGCAGGCCCGCCGTGAGCTGTGCGAGGGCGTCCGCGAGCAACGGCCCGACGGGGACCGGCGGATCGGTGCGGAGATGATGGGCCATGGCGGTGTTCGTCGCGGCCATGACCACGGACGCGACGAGGTGCGGGTACAGGTCCCGCTTCGGGTCGGTGCCGCTGCGGTCGGCGACCGCCGCGGCGATCCCGGCTTCGGCGACGGCCCCGGCGCGCAGCATCTCGCCTCGCAGTGCCGGCTCCGCGAGCATCATGCGCACGCCCGCCGTCCACTGCACGGCGCCGGCGACGGGGTGCTCGGCGGCAGCCGTGTCGGGCGCGAACTGCGCCAGCACCGCGCGGGTGAGGGCGTCCCACAGCGGTTGTCGAACGTGCGAGGCGAGACCCCGGCGGCCTCGGCGATGTCCTCGACCTCGACGTTGTCGAGCCCACGCTCGACGGTCAGCCGCAGCGCAGCCCGACTGAGCGCGGCGCGCGTCTCGGCCTTCTTCCGCTCTCGCAACCCCATGGAACGACGGCAGCGAAAGATGCGCACTACGCAAAGATGCGGGAAGCGCAGGAGTTGGGCGCGGGAGAACGTCCGCATCGTGCGACGGACCGGCGCGTCAACGCCCGCGCGCATCGTTGCCGCGAACGGGCGACGTAGCCCTGCCGTCGGACGGGAAGTCATTTCGCGCGACTGTTCCACGGCCGGACATCAGCAGCGGACCTCCGGTCGCGGGCGGTGTCTCAGGCGGCGGGTCGCGGTCCGACGTACGGGTGTCCGACCAGGCACCCCAGCAGAGAGAGTGGGGAGTGGCACATGCCCGAAGTCACCATTGCCTACCCGACCGGCGCCCCGTGCTGGGTCGATCTGATGGCGAAGGACCAGTTGGCCGCGCTGGACTTCTACTGCGACCTGTTCGGCTGGCAGGGACAGGCGGGGCTGGCCGAGTCCGGCGGATACGCGGTCTGCGAGCTGGGCGGCAAGGCCGTGGCCGGCATCGCCCCGGCCCCTCCCCCGGCCTCGGCCACTGAGGGGGCCTCGGCTCAACGCGCCATGTGGATCAGCTACTTGGCCACCGCCGACGCGGAGGCCACCCAGGACGCGATCACCGCCGCCGGCGGCACCCTGCTCATCCCGGTGATGGACGGCGGCGCGCTCGGCCGGATGCTGCTCGCCCGTGACCCGCAGGGCGCGGTGTTCGGGGTCTGGCAGCCCGGCGAGTTCTCGGGCGCACAGGTGGTCGACGAGTCCGGCGCGCTCGTCTGGAACGAACTGCACACCGACGACGTCCACGCTGCCACGCGCTTCTACCAAGAGGTGTTCGGCACCGGCGTCGAACGGACGCCGGGGACCGACTCGCGCTGGGCCCTCCAGGCCGGCGGGCGGACCGTCGGCGGCGTCACCCTGCTCGCCGACGCCCCGCCGGACACCCCGGCACACTGGCTGACCTACTTCGCCGTCGACGACGTCGACTCCACCGTGGATGCCCTGGTCAAGCGCGACGGCACCGTCCGCACCGCGCCCTTCGACACGGCCGCCGGCCGGATGAGCGTGGTCCGCGACCCGCAGGGCGCCCTGCTGGCCCTGCTCAAGCCGCCCACGCCGTAGCCGACCCGGCGCCGCCTTTATGTCATGTACTGCCCATCGGCTCCGCGGCGACCGGCACCGTCTCGTCGCACACGGCCGGTACGACCGTTGGATTAGGCTGCCTGGCATCGGACGGCACCTGTCGTCACGGAGTGTCCGGGCATCCGGTAGCGCCGGCAGTCGCGTCGAGCGGAGGGCCCAGGGAGATGGCTGTACGCGAGCTTCGTCCGCACCAGCGTGAGGCGGTGGACGCGGTGCTGCGCGCGCTGGAGGTGCCGGCCGGGGCCACGGTGCCGGAGCGCGGGCTCAGGACGCAGGTGGTCATGGCGACCGGGTCCGGCAAGACGCTGGTCGCGGTGCGCGGTGCGGAGGAACTGCGGGCGGGCCGGGTGCTGGTCCTCGTCCCCTCGCTGGACCTGCTGGCGCAGACCGAGGCCGCGTGGCGCGAGGGCGGGCGCAGGGGCCCGGTGATCGGGGTGTCCTCTCTGCGCGGGGACCAGGCGTCCTTCCCCAACACGACGGACGTGGGCGAACTGGTCGCCTGGGTGCGGCCCTTCGAGCATGTGACGGTGTTCGCGACGTACGCCTCGCTGGGGCTGGGCACTCTGGAGCGCGCGCACGCCGCCGGTCTGCCCGGGTGGGACCTCATCGTGGTGGACGAGGCGCACCGTACGTCGGGGCGGCTCGGCAAGCCGTGGGCGGTGGTGCACGACAACACACGCATTCCGGCGTCGCGACGGCTGTACATGACGGCCACGCCCCGGCTGTGGCAGCCCGACGACGAGGGCGAGGCCGTGGGGCAGGGTGTGCCGGGCGAACTGGTGGCCTCGATGGACGACGATCCCGACGGCCCGTTCGGCAGCCGGTGCTTCACCCTGACCCTGTCGACCGCCATCGACCGGGGCATCTGCGCCCCCTACCAGGTGGTGTGCGTCGACGTCACCGACACCCAGCTGCAAGCCGCCCAACTCCTCGGGATGGAGGGCCGTTCCGACGCCGTGCGCGGAGCCCGCCTCGCGGCACTGCAGACCGCGCTGGTGAAGGCCTGCGCCGAGGAGGATTTCCACCGCACCCTCGTCTTCCACCACCTGGTCAAGGAGGCCGAGGCGTTCGCCGCCGGCCTTCCGGACGTCGCCCGCAGACTGCACGCGTCGGAACCGGCGCGGTATCCGGAGCGGGTGTGGGCCGAGTGGCTGTGCGGCGACCACACGCCGCAGCACCGCCGCCGTGTCCTGAGCCGGTTCGCCCACGGCGGGCGTGACGACTGCACGCCCGTCGACAAGAGCTTTCTGGGGTCGGTGAAGGTGCTGGGCGAGGGCGTCGACACCCGCACCTGCGACAGCGTCTACTTCGCCGACGTCCGCGGTTCCCTGCCCGACCTCGTCCAGGCCGTCGGCCGTGCCCTGCGCATGCAGCCGGGGCAGGGCAAGCTCGCCTCCCTCGTCGTCCCCGTCCTCCTCGGCCCCGGGGAGACACCGGACTCCATGCTCACCTCCCGTGCGTACGACGGGCTGGCCAAACTGCTCACCGCGCTGCGGGCCCACGACACCCGCATCGTGGAGCGACTCGCCGAACCACAGGCGCAGAGCCAGGCCCAGGGCGTCCAGAGCCGCACCGCCGCGCAGGACGGCGAGGCCGGCGAGGACGACGGCCCGCTGTCGGCGCCGGCGCGAGCGCTGCTGAGGTTCAGCACGCCTCGCGATCCCGCGCAGCTGTCCGCGTTCATCGACCTGCGGGTCCTCAACCCCGAACACACCCACTGGCGGCGCGGCGTGGAGGCCTCCGTCGTCTACACCCGGCTCCACGGCGATCTGCGCGTGCCGTTCACCTATCGCGTCCCCGACAGCGACGGCCGGGAGGCCGAAGCGGAGTCGGAGCGGTGGCCGGCCCCGCTCGCGCGCTTTCCGCTGGGACAGTGGATCGCCGACGCCCGGCGCTCGCACGCGCGGGGCAACCTGGCCGCCGAACGCGTCCGGCAGCTGGACAAGCTGGGCATGGTCTGGTCGCACTTCGACACCGCGTGGGAGGAAGGCCTGGCAGCGGCCCGGGGGTGGGCCGCCGACAACGGGCACCTCCTGGCTCCGCGGGACGCCACCCACCAGGGCTACAAGGTCGGCATCTGGCTGAAGAACCAGCGGGCCGCCGCACGCAGGGCACGGCAGGACGAGCAACTCGGCGCCGGCGGAGCCCTATTGACATCGACGGCCGGCGCGCTGTCGACGGCACGTCGCGAGCAGCTCGATGACATCGACCCCTCCTGGTGCCCCGCCTGGCCGGTGGAATGGCAACGCTGCTTCCATCTCACCCGCCGGCATCTCGAAGCCGGCGGGGAACTGCCGACCGCTCCCGGCCTGGTCCTGGTGCAGGGCGAAGACCTCGGGCGATGGGTGCGCGCGCAGCGGCTCGGCTTCGACAGGCTGAGCACCGTACAGCAGTGGATGTGCGCACACGTCCTCGGCATCGAGCCCGCCGCCGAGGACGAGAAGCCCGCGCCGCGCCGCACCCACGCCGACCGATGGACCGTCAACTACACCGCCGCCCAGCAGTATTACCGGCGTGAGGGCCACCTCCGCGTACCCAGAAAGCACGAAGAACGCATCGTCCTCGGCTCCGGCCACGCGAGCGAGGACCGGCAGGAGCGTCTCGTCAAACTCGGGGCGTGTATCAGCAACCAACGCAGCAGGGCCGGAACTCTCTCCCCCGAGCAGGTCGATCGGCTGTCCGCCATCGGCATGCGCTGGACGTAGCCGAGGCGTCCGCACGCCCCCCCAGCCCCCGTCGGCCGCGCCGGACCGGAAGACGGGCCGTTGGGCCCCACCCGGCGGCCGGGGCCGGGTCGTTCGGCCCTATCGGGGCCGGGGGGCGGTGTGGCGATCATGTGGCGGCAGCCGGGAAGGGCTCGTCCATGTCCCCCGTCGAAGGCACTTCCCGGCTCGCCGCCGACATGAGCACAGGGGAAGGACGCCGTCCGGTGGACGAGGCACAGATACAGCAGGTGGGAACCGGGAGCCCGAAGGCCGGGGTACCCGTGGCCGGGAAGGCGGCCGGACGGACGGCACGAGCGGCGGGCAGACCGGCGTGGGCGCAGTGGCTGACGACCACCGACCACAAGAGGATCGGGACGATGTACCTGGTCACGGCCTTCGCGTTCTTCATCGTCGGCGGCGTGATGGCCCTGCTGATGCGCGCCGAACTGGCCCGGCCGGGTCTGCAGATCATGTCGAACGAGCAGTTCGACCAGGCGTTCACCATGCACGGCTCGATCATGCTGCTGATGTTCGCGATGCCGCTGTTCACCGGCTTCGCCAACTGGATCATGCCGCTGCAGATCGGCGCCCCGGACGTGGCCTTCCCGCGCCTGAACATGCTCGCCTACTGGCTGTTCCTGTTCGGCTCGTCGATCGCCGCCTTCGGCTTCCTGACGCCCGGCGGGGCCGCGGACTTCGGGTGGTTCCTGTACGCCCCGCTGTCGGACGCCATCCACTCGCCGGGCCTCGGCGCCGACCTGTGGATCATGGGCGTGGCCCTGTCCGGCTTCGGCTCGATCCTCGGTGCGGTCAACTTCATCACCACGATCGTCTGCATGCGGGCGCCGGGCCTCACGATGTTCCGGATGCCGATCTTCACCTGGAACGTGCTGCTGACCGCCGTGCTGGTCCTGATCGTCTTCCCCGTCCTGGCGGCCGCCCTGTTCGCGCTGGAGATGGACCGCAAGTTCGGCGCCCATGTCTTTGACGCCGCCAACGGTGGAGCCCTGCTGTGGCAGCACCTGTTCTGGTTCTTCGGGCATCCCGAGGTGTACATCCTGGCCCTGCCGTTCTTCGGCATCGTCTCCGAGGTGATCCCGGTCTTCGCCCGCAAGCCGATGTTCGGCTACATGGGCCTCATCGGCGCGACCATCGCCATCGCCGGCCTGAGCGTGACCGTATGGGCGCATCACATGTACGTCACCGGCGGCGTTCTCCTCCCGTTCTTCTCCTTCATGACGTTCCTGATCGCCGTGCCGACGGGTGTGAAGTTCTTCAACTGGATCGGCACGATGTGGAAGGGCTCGCTGTCGTTCGAGACACCGATGCTGTGGACCACCGGCTTCCTGATCACGTTCCTCTTCGGCGGCCTGACCGGCGTGATCCTCGCGTCCCCGCCGATGGACTTCCACCTGTCCGACTCGTACTTCGTCGTCGCCCACTTCCACTACACGGTCTTCGGTACGGTCGTGTACGCGATGTTCGCCGGATTCCACTTCTGGTGGCCGAAGATGACCGGCAAGATGCTCGACGAGCGCCTCGGCAGGATCACCTTCTGGACGCTCACGGTCGGCTTCCACACCACCTTCCTGGTCCAGCACTGGCTGGGCGCCGAGGGCATGCCCCGCCGTTACGCCGACTACCTGGCCGCCGACGGCTTCACCGCCCTCAACACCGTCTCCACCATCGGGTCGTTCCTGCTCGGTCTGTCGATCCTGCCGTTCTTCTACAACGTCTGGAAGACAGCGAAGTACGGCAAGCCGGTGGACGTCGACGACCCCTGGGGCTACGGGCGTTCCCTGGAGTGGGCCACCTCCTGCCCTCCCCCGCGGCACAACTTCGTCTCCCTCCCCCGTATCCGCTCCGAGTCCCCGGCCTTCGACCTGCACCACCCGGAGATCGCCGCACTCGAACTCGACGGGTCGGCGAGGTAGACCATGCCGCAGACCGTTCTCGCCCTGGGCGCCACGACCGTGACCGCCTCCGGCTGCGTCTGGTACCTGCCGGCCCTCGCCGACCTGCGTGCGGGGCCCGACCGGCCCGTGTCCCGGCGCAGGGCGGCTGCGGCCTGCGTCAGCGGCTGGAGCACCGGCGGCGTGATCGCCGTCCTGCTGCTCCTGGCCGAGGCGTGGTGGATCCCCTGCGCCGCGGCCGCCGCGGGCATGCTGCTCACGGCCGGCCTGCGGATCGGTGCGGCGGTGGCACGGCGGACCGAGTCGCGCGAATCCGCCCGGCACTGGGGCGAGTTGGGCCCCGTCCGCCCCTCGCCCCCGCCCGACCGCTCCCGGTACGTCGTGGCCGTCCTCTTCGGCACCGGCCTGGTGGCCGCCACCGTGGCCGCGGTCCTCAGGGTGCCGGGTGGTTGACCCGGTCCCGGCCGTGGCCTTTCATGGCGGACATGGCTGAGGGATCACGCAAAGCGGCGGATCCGGTCCTCTTCTTCGCCACACAGGAGGAGTGGGAGCGGTGGCTGGAGGAGCACCACGCGGATGTGCCGGGCATCTGGTTCAAGATTCCCAGGAGCGGCTCCGGGGCCGACGGCGTCGACTACGCGACGGCGCTGGAGTCGGCGCTCTGCTTCGGCTGGATCGACGGGCAGAAGAGGAAGCTGGACGAGCGGCACTGGCTCCAGCGCTTCACTCCGCGGCGCCAGGGCAGTAGGTGGTCGCAGATCAACCGTGCCAAGGCGACCGCTCTGATCGAGCGGGGCCGGATGCGGCCCGCCGGTCTGCGCGAGGTGGAGCGGGCCAGGGCGGACGGCCGCTGGGAGGCCGCGTACGCGGCGCAGAGCAGTGCGACGGTGCCCGACGACCTCCGGGCCGCCCTGGACGCGGTGCCGGCGGCCCGCGCCTTCTTCGCCACTCTGGACAGCCACAACCGGTACGCGATCCTGCACCGGGTCGAGGCCGCCAGGAAGCCGGAGACCAGGGCCGCGCGCATCGCGAAGTTCGTCGCCATGCTGGCCGAGGAGAAGAAGCTCCACCCCTGAGCCTGCCGAGGGCACCGCGCTCGCCGGACGTGTCCTCACCCGGCGACGGGGTCGTCCCAGCGGATCCGGTGGTCGTACTGCCAGGCGGTCCTCTCGGGAGTGGCGAGGCGGGCGAACAGGGGCAGGAGCGCGTCCCGCAACACCCGTCCCACGGGTCCCGCCGCCTTGCCGCTGTTGGTGCGGGCGGCCTGGGCGATGACCCGTTCGACCCGGGCACGGCGGCAGCGCTCGTAGGCGGCGAAGGCCTCGGGGTGGGGCAGGTCCCGCAGCGCACGGGCGAGTTCGACGGCGCTCTCCGCGGCGAGGGAGACGCCCTGGCCGGAGCTGGGCGAGGTGGCGTGGGCGGAGTCGCCCACGAGCACCATGCGGCCGCGGTGCCACTGCGGGACGTGCGGGAGATCCTCCATGGGGCCGGAGGTGATCAGGTCCTCGGGCCGGGTGCGCCGCAGCAGGTCCAGCGCGGGGACGGTGTCGTGGGCGAAGGCCTCGCCCAGCCGGCGCAGCCACTCCTCGTTCGAGGTCTGTCCGGTCTCCTGCCACGTCAGGTAGGGGTGGGGCAGGTTGGCGAACCAGACACCGGTGCCGTCGGCGAAGGTCTGGTAACCGAAGAAAGCCCGTCGGCCGAAGGCCATGTACATGCGGTCGCCGGTGGGTGGCAGCCCGGCGCCGTCGACGCGGGCGCCGAAGCCGAGGAGTCCCGAGTAGCGTGGCCGGGGAGCCGCCGGGTCGATCAGCCGCCGCACGGTGGAGCGCAGGCCGTCCGCACCGATCAGGATGTCGGCCTCCTCACTGGTGGTGCCGTCGGCGAAGACGGCCCGGATGCCGGTGCCGCTCTCGCGGACGTCGACCAGTCGGTGTCCGTGGTGGATCTGGACATCGTGTTCCCGGGCGAGGTCGTAGAGCCGCCGGTACAGGTCGGCGCGCCAGCTGAACTGCATGGGCTGACGGATCTCGGTGATCACCCGGCCCTTGTGGTTCTGGAGCACGATGGCGTTCATCGGGGCGCCTATCCGGTCGAGTCCGACCAGCCCGAGGGCGGCCCGGCCGTTGGGGGCGACGCCCAGGGCGCCGCCGACGCCGTCGGCGGTGCCGGTGTGGGACTCGTGCACGGTGGCCTCGATCCCGGCCCGGCGCAGCGCGAGGGCTGCGACCGGGCCGGCGATGCCGCCGCCCACGACGATCGCGGTGCGGGTGCGGGACATGTCAGCGGGTCCTCTCGCGGGTCGGGTCGTCGACGGTGGGCAGGCCGCCGTCGCGGTGGGCGCGGCGCAGGTCGTTCAGGTAGGTCCGGGAGCACATGGCGGTGAGCTGGGCGGTGCCGCCGCGGCGGATGCGGATCTCGCCGTCGCCGACCGCTCCGGTCAGCAGCAGCCGGGCCGGACCGGTGCCGGCTTCCGCGTCCTTGACCCGGCCGCGGCCCGAGAAGGCGAGGTCCCAGCTGTCCACGGCGACGGCGTCGGGCAGCAGCAGGGTGAGGGCGGCGGAGCTGAGGTCGAGCCGCACGGTGACCGGCTCGTCCCAGCCGATCCGCGGGGAGCGGAGGTCCAGGACGACGGTGGCGCGGCGGGCGCGTACGTCGAACTCGGTGGCCTCGGTCCAGTGTCCGAGGTGCTTCACGGTGGCGTGGTCCGCGTGGATGCGCTCGGCGGACGCGAGCGGGGTCGCTGTCGTCATGCATTGATAGTTGCAGTGAAACTAGTATCACGTCAACTAGTTCATCTGAGATTGGCTCGGGTAGGCTCCGGGCATGCGCAGCTCCCCTCTCGGTCTCACCGTCCTCTCGCTCCTGCACATGCGACCGCTGCACCCGTACGGCATCCAGCGGCTGATCAAGCAGTGGGGGAAGGACCAGGTCGTCAACGTCAGCCAGCGGGCGAGCCTGTACCGGACCATCGACCGGCTGCTCGACGCGGGGCTGATCGCCGTGCGCGAGACCAGCCGGGACCAGCAGTACCCGGAGCGCACGGTCTACGAGGTGACCGACGCGGGCCGCACCGCGACGCGGGAGTGGCTGCGGGAGATGCTGGTCGCATCGCGGGCGGAGTACCCGGAGTTCCCCGCGGCGCTCTCCTTCACCATGATGCTGCTGCCCCAGGAGGTCGAGGCCGACCTGTCCGCGCGCGCCGCCCAAGTACGGGCACATCTGGCCGAGTTGGAATCCGCGGCCGAGGGCGCGCGCGGACTGTCGCTGCCGCGGGTCACGATGCTGGAGGACGAGTACCGCCGGGCCGTCCTGACCGCGGAGCTCGACTGGCTCGACGCGGTCACGGCCGACCTCCGCTCGGGCGCGCTGACCTGGGACTTCGAAACGCTGGCGGCACTGGCCCAGGCCTCGTCCTGAACCGTTCGGCCCGGCCGGCGCCGACGCGTCGCCACACCGGGACCGCACGGGCGTCACGGCGGTCCAGCGTCCGGCGCGAGCCCAACTGCCCGGCACCAGTTGACCCGTGCCGCGCCCCTTACCCCGGGAAACCTCAGATCTACCGCAAACCTTGATCGACACGGTTGCCCGGCCCGCAGCTGTTTGCCAGGGTTTCGCGCACCCCCCACCTCCCCGTCATCGACCCCCTCGCAGGAGGGGCGAATCCGGAGGACCCGTGACGACCCGTCGTACCCTGGTGACCGCCGCGTCAGCGGCTCTGTTCACCCTCCCCCTGCTCCCCCGCACCGCCGCCGCCTCGTCCTCCACCGCGCGGCGGGAGCCGTCGCCCGGTCTTCGGTCACCCGCGAAGCAGGCCGTCGCCGTCGGCAGCGGAGGTGCCGTCTCCAGCGTCAACGCGTATGCCACGCAGGTCGGTATCGACGTGCTGCGGCGTGGCGGCAACGCCGTCGACGCGGCCGTCGCCACCGCCGCCGCGCTCGGTGTCGTCGAGCCCTACTCGGCAGGTGTCGGAGGCGGCGGCTACTTCGTCTACCACGACGCCCGCACCGGTGCGGTCCACACCATCGACGGCCGGGAGACCGGCCCGGCCCGCATGCGGTCCGACTCGTTCACCGACCCCGCCACCGGCAAAGCGATCCCCTTCGACGAGGCCGTCAACTCCGGCCTGTCCGTGGGCGTCCCGGGCACCCCGGCGACCTGGCAGCAGGCCCTCGACGCATGGGGCACCCTCTCCCTGGCCCAGGCGCTGCGCCCGGCGACCCGGATCGCGGACGACGGCTTCGTCGTCAACGACCAGTTCCGGGCCCAGACCCAGATGAACGAGGCCCGGTTCCGCGACTTCACCCCGACCGCCCAGCTGTTCCTGCCGAACGGCCAACTGCCCGTGGTCGGCACCCTCTTCCGCAACCCGGACCTGGCCCGCACCTACCGGGAGCTGGCCCGGTCCGGCGTGGCCGCGATGTACCACGGCGCCATCGGGCGCGACGTGGTGCGCACCGTCCAGCACCCGCCGGTGGCCCAGGGATCCAAGCGCACCGTGCGCCCCGGACTGATGGAGCGCTCGGACCTCGCCGCCTACCGGGCGATCCTGCGGGAGCCGACCCACACGACCTACCACGGCCTGGACGTGTACTCCATGGCACCGTCCTCTTCCGGCGGCACCACGGTCGGCGAGGCGCTGAACATCCTGGAGAACCTCCACCTGTCGCCGGCCGACACGGTGCAGGCGCTGCACGACTACCTGGAGGCCAGCCGGATCGCGTTCGCGGACCGCAACCGCTGGGTGGGCGACCCGGCGTTCTCCGACGTCCCGGCGAGGGAGCTGCTGGCCAAGGAGTTCGCCAAGGACCGCGCCTGCCTGATCCGCCCCACCACGTCGCTGACCAGCCCCATCGCCCCGGGCGACCCGCGCAACCCGACGGGCTGCACCGCACCGGGCAGGGGCAGCCAGGAGCCGTACGAGGGGCCGTCGACCACCCACCTGGTGGCCTCCGACCGCTGGGGCAACGTCGTCTCCTACACGCTCACGATCGAGCAGACCGGCGGTTCGGCCATCACCGTTCCCGGCCGCGGGTTCCTGCTCAACAACGAGCTGACGGACTTCGACTTCACCCCCCTCCAGGAGGGCGTGCCGGACCCGAACCTGCCGGGCCCGGGCAAGCGGCCGCGCAGCAGCATGTCACCGACGATCGTGATGCGCGACGGCAGGCCCGTGATCGCCGTGGGCTCGCCCGGCGGCGCCACCATCATCACCACCGTCCTCCAGACCCTCGTCAACCGCCTCGACCTCGGCATGAGCCTGCCGGAAGCGGTCGCCGCGCCGCGCATCTCGCAGCGCAACCGCACCACGACCGAGGCCGAACCCGCCTTCCTCGACTCCCCCGAGCGCTCCGCCCTGGAAGCCCTCGGTGAACAGTTCGTGCTCGCCCCGCCGGCCTTCACCCCGTCACCCGAGATCGGCGCGGTCGCCGCGCTGGAGTTCGGAGCCCGCGGGAAGGTCACGGCGGTGGCCGAGCCGAAGCGGCGCGGCGGCGGCGCGGCGATGGTGGTCCACCCGACCTCCTGAGTCCTCGTCGGGCCCCCGGTCGGCGTGGCGTCTCGGCTTCGGCGTGCGCGAGCGTTCAGAAGGTGAGGACGGGCTTGATCGTCCTGCCCGCGCTCATGTCCCGCACCGCCTCGTTGATGTCCGTGAACGGATAGGTACTGATGAGACGGTGCAGCGGGAGCCGCCCCTCCTTCACGAGCCGGACGAGGGCGGGGATGAGGGTCTGGGTCTCGCTGTCGCCCAGGGTGAGGCCCACGATCCGCTTGCCCGGCAGCAACCCGTTGACGTCCAAGGCGACTTCGGTGCCGAAGGGCGGAGCGCCGACGACGACCAGGGTGCCGCGGGCCGCGAGCGCGTCGGCTCCCTGGCGCAGTACGGCGACGTTGCCCGTGGTCTCGACGACACCGTCGGCCCCCTGCCCGTCGGTCAGCAGCGCGAGTGCGTCGCCGAGGTCGGTCTCGGCCGCGTTGACGGTGTGGGTGGCACCCAACTCCTCGGCGAGCTTGAGGCGTTCGGTGAAACGATCGACGGCGATGATCCGGGTCGCGGGGGTGAGGGCGGCGGCCATCACCGCGGACAGCCCCACGGCTCCGGCGCCGAGCACGACGAGTGTGCTGCCCGCGCGGGGGGTGAGCACGTTCCACACGGCGCCCACCCCGGTCTGCACACCGCAGCCCAGCGGGGCGACGGAGCTGAGCGGCACGTCGGGGTCGACCTTCACCAGGCTGCGCCGGTCCGCCAACGCGCGTTCGGCGAAGGAGGACTGGCCGAAGAAGTGCCCGCCGAGCGGGATGCCGGCGCGGCTGACGGTGCTGGTGCCGTCGGCGCGCCGGCCGCCGACGAGGTTCAGCGGGAGCCAGGTGGCACAGTACGCGGGGTGCCCCTCGCGGCAGTTGCGGCAGCCCCCGCAGGAGGTGAAGGACAGCAGCACGTGGTCGCCGGGCCCGACGTCGCTCACACCCGGGCCTACGGCCTCGACGACACCGGCTCCCTCGTGGCCGAGGACACCGGGCAGCGGGAACGGCAGGCCGCCGCTCGCCACGCCGAGATCGGTGTGGCACAGTCCGGCGGCGACCATGCGGACGAGGGCCTCGCCGGGCGCCGGGGTGTCGAGTTCGACGTCGGTGAGGGTGAAGGGCGCTCCCCCGGCCTCGACCACGGCGGCACGCGTGGTGGTGGTCATGCGGTGAACTCCTTTGCTCGGGCGATCAGTCGAGCGAGACGACGACGGACTTGACCTTGCTGTAGGAGGCGAGGGCCTCGGGGCCGTACTCGCGGCCGAATCCGGAGTCCTTGACCCCGCCGAAGGGGACGGCGGGGTCGAGCACGGCCCAGTCGTTGATCCAGACGATGCCGGCGTGCAGTTGCTCGGCGACGCGGTGGGCTCGGGCCAGCCGGCTGGTCTGAACACCCGAGGCGAGGCCGTACGGCGTGGAGTTGGCGAGCGCCACCGCCTCGCCCTCGGAGTCGAACGGCTGGACCGTGAGGACGGGGCCGAAGAGCTCCTCCTGGACGACACGGGAGTCGTTGGAGAGGCCGGTGATCACCGTGGGCCGGTAGTAGTAGCCGCCGTTCAGGTCGAGGCGCTCGCCGCCGACGACCACCCTGGCGCCCTCCTTGCGGGCCAGTTCGACGTACTCCTCGACCTTCTTGAGGTGCTTCTCCCCCGCCATCGGTCCGACGACGGTCCTCGGATCGCGCGGGTCCCCGACGGGGACCTGCGCGACCGCCTCGGCAAGGATGCCGACCAGGGTGTCGTGCACCGGCCGGGCGACCAGCAGCCGGGGGCCGGCCATGCAGAACTGGCCGGTGTTGAAGACGAACCCCTTGATGATCGCGCCGACCGCCTTCTCCAGGTCGGCGTCCTCGAAGACGAGGTGGGCCGCGTTGCCGCCGAGTTCCATCATGACGGTCTTGAGTCCCTCGCCCGCGACGCTCGCCACGTGGCGGCCGACCGCGGTGGAGCCGGTGAAGGCGACCTTGTCGATGCCGGGGTGGCGCAGCAGGGCCTCGCCCGCCACCGGGCCCGTGCCGGTGACGACGTTGACCACCCCGTCGGGAACGCCGGCCTCCTGCAGCAGGCGGGCCATGCGGAGGGCGCTGAGCGGGGTCTCCTCGGCGGGCTTGTGCACCACGGTGTTGCCCGCCGCGAGGGCCGGGGCCAGTTTCGAACCGGCCAGGATCAGCGGGAAGTTGAAGGGCGTGATGGCGGCGACGACGCCGAGCGGCTCCCGGCGGGTGTAGGCGAGGGCACTCAGGGGCGTGTCGCGGGTGGCGCCGTCCTGGCTCTGGGCGAGGGAGGCGTAGTACTCGTAGTCGTCGGCCGCGTTCGTCACGTCGACGGCGCCGCACAGGGAGATCGGCTTGCCGACGTCGAGGCTCTCCAGGGCCGTGATCTCCTCGGCGTGTTCCCGGATCAGCTCGCCGACGCGGTGCAGCACGCGACCGCGTTCGCGGCCGCTCATCCGCGGCCACGGTCCGCGGTCGAAGGCGTCCCTGGCCGCGCGTACGGCGGCGTCGACGTCACCGGCACCGGCCTGCGCGACGGTCGTGACGACCTGTCCGGTGGACGGGTCGACGACCTCCATGCGAGCGCCGTCCGTGGCCTCGCGCCACTGGCCGTCGATGAACAGGTGCCCGGGGTCGATGTCGAAGGTGGTCGTCATGGCCTGCTCCCCAGCGTTGATCGCCCGATCGCTGAAATTTCAACCAACAGGATTCCTGTTGGTCTGGAGTCTGGTGAGCGACAGGTTTCCTGTCAATGGTTCGGGACTCGCCTTCGGTGGCTCGCTACCGTTCGAGGGCCCTTGACATGAAACGGCCCACGTTCTATCCAGGCTGTGAGGAACGTGATCCGGAGGTGAGCCGACGATGGAGCGGGGCCGGTTGCCGGACCCGGATTCCGCCCGGCTGCACGGCCTGCTGGAGGAGCGCACGGCCGACCTGCAACGGGTGAAGGCCGAGTACGACAACTACCGCAAGCGGGTGCACCGGGACCGGCTGGCCTTGGGCGATGCCGCCGTGGCCAACGTCCTGCGCACCCTGCTGCCCGCCCTGGACGCCGTCGACCGCGCCTGCGCGCACGAGGCCATGACACCGGGGTTGCGGGACATCGCCGACACCCTGCGAACACAGCTCGGATCCCTGGGAGTCGAGGCCTTCGGCGAGGAGGGCGACGCCTTCGATCCGGCGTGCCACGACGCCCTCACCCATCACGCCTCCCCGGACGCGGACCGGCCGATCTGCACGAAGATCCTGCGCACCGGCTACCGCCACGGCGCCCGACTGCTCCGTCCGGCCACTGTCGAGGTCACCGGGCCGCAGCCACCCGCGGCCAACCCGCTCGGGCCCGATCCAGGGCACCGGCCATTCGGCGCGACAGCGCACGCAGCCTGCCCGAGCCTCACGTGTGCAGGGCCTGATCATCGACGTCAGTGACGGCCTCGGCTGGCGCCAGGGTGTGGAGGCATCGAGCATCGGCGCGGCCCGGCGCAGCCTCACGCCACGGCCTCGCCCTCCCGACCGTCCGTCCTTCGCGGATACGGCGAGCAGGCAGAACGGAGCGGACGGCCCCAGCTCGACGCACGCCACGTGGCTGCCGGGCCGCCACCGCCACGAGGTCCCGTCCGCCGTGACCGCGCGTGCGGAGGCACACGACGCCGGGGACACGGAGGCCGCCGCGCCGCACCCCGCGCAGGGCCCACCACCCGTCCCCTTCGACCGCCCCCCGTTCCCTTCAACCGTCACCCGCCGCACCGCGGCCAGCGGCACACACACGTCCCCGTGTCGCATGGCCACCCGCTCCCACCGGACCTGCCGGACGACCAGCTCATCACCGTCGGCCAGGATGCGTGCCCGGAGTTCGCCGAGACACGGCGCCTCACCCTCCGGTGCGGCGCCCATGAGACCGTCCGTGGCGACCACACCGCCGAGCCATGGACGGCTACTGCCCGTCCTGGAGGTCCGAAGAGGGCCGGGGCCGGTGGGACGGACCAGACGGGCGGCCGGGAGTCACATAGCCGTGGACACGCGTGGACGGCGTATCGGAGAGCTGCGGGGCGAGAGGCCCGGCGGCGGCGAGGGCGGCCTGCGCACCATCCCGGTCACCGCGGCCGGAATCCCCCTCCCGGTGCCCCGGCGGCGAGCCCGCACGGCGGGCCTCGACGGCGAGGAGGACGAACCAGACGGCGACGCTCACGAGGTGGATGCGCTGGGCGATGCCCTGGCCGCCGGGGTGTCCCAGATAAGGGCCTACGGTGGCGATCGCCGATGCCATCGACACCGGCATCAGGTACGGCGCCCACCGGCCCGCGACCTGTCCCGGACGGCCGGGGGCAGCACTGGCCGTGACAGCGCGGTCCGGGACAGGGCGGTCCTGATCAGGACGGCGCACCGCAAGGCCGAACAGCGCCATGGACATGAACAGCGCGCATTCGACCAGACCGCTGGTGGTGGTGTGCTGGAAGTTGTCGGGCGGGCAGCCGTGCTCCACCGACGGCGCGCATCCCATCGGCAGCAGCACGTCCAGGACGGAGCAGCCGCCGAACACCCCGACGGCGCTCCAGCCTGCCAGTGTCAGGCCCCATGGCGCGGAGCGGGCGGCCAGCGCCGCGGCGGCGATCAGTATGGCTGCGCAGGAAAGTTCCACGGTGCCGAACAGCACCCGGTGCGGCTGATCCGCCGCGAAGGTCTCGCTGACATAGGAGCTGGCCTGCGGCAGACCGGTGGTCACAAAGAACTGGAGCAGCCAGTCGTTGTAGAGAACGGCAGCGACGCACAGCAGCGCCGACGCGGCCGTCGAAGCCGCGCCCCGCGCCGGACCCCATGTCACATGAACCAATTCCGTCGAGCTCGCACCGGTGCCGTTGCCGTCCGAAAGTCGTACGGTCATTTCCGTCATTACCGCCCATACGGTACGCGACGGCGCTGCGGACACGAGGGATCGACGTGCGTGGTGAATTCCCGGCACGACCGCCGGTCCGGTCGCCCTCGGCTGGAAGGCGACCGACGACAAGGCCCTGCGCTCGGCGCGACTGCTGCCCCCGGCAGCTCCCGCACGTCCTCGCCGGCCTTCACTCCCGTACTCCTCCCGGAGACCTCCGCCACCGGAACCGGCACCTGGATGTCTCCATCAAGTAGCCGGAACCAGAGCCGAGTTCATCATGCGCGGTCGCCCCGGCAGTCCCAAGTCCGTGGCTGCCGGGGCGATCTCATGAGGAGGTCGGAGTAGGGTCGCGGCATGAGCGACCTCACGGCCCGGGCCATCAGCACCGCGCGACTGGACCTGTTGCCGCTGCGCGTCGAGCACGCCGACGAGATGGCCGAGGTGCTGTCCGATCCGGCCCTGCACACCTTCATCGGCGGTACGCCGGACACCCCGCAGGCCCTGCGCTCGCGCTACCGGCGCCTGACCGCGGGCTCCCCCGACCCGGCCGTCTCCTGGCTGAACTGGGTGATCCTGCTCCGCGACGAGTCCTGTCTCACGGGCACCGTGCAGGCGACGGTCTCCCCCTCCGAGCACGGCCTCACCGCGGAGATCGCCTGGGTGGTGGGCACACTGTGGCAGGGCCGGGGCATCGCCTCCGAAGCGGCCCGGGGACTCGTCGACCTGCTCGGCCGACTGCCGGTGCACACCGTCGTCGCACACATCCACCCCGAACACCGGGCTTCCGCGACGGTGGCCACGACAGCCGGACTCACCCGCACCGACACCTGGCACGACGGCGAGATCCGATGGCAGCGGGACATGCACAGGGCTTGACTCGGCGGACGGCGGACTGCAGGCGAGAGGCGGCCGCCGAAAATCCTCTCGAAACACCGTTCGAGGACATGACATGATGCGCGGCATGACGATCAACCGAAAGGTCCATGCCGCGTAGCCGGCCGGGACAGCTCCGGGCCGGCAACTCCGGCCGCCGGACGCCGAATACGACACCCGTCATCGACGGCTTGTCCTCACGCGCGCTCTCGGAGATCTCTTGTCTTGAGCGCACCCGCAATTATCTGCGCCCAGGAGACGTCAGCTCAGCCGTGCGCCTGTGGCAGGGATACGTCCATCGTCCCGCACGTGAACTGTGGCGGGACCAGGAAGGGGGAAACACGCACTGGGACTGCTGCGACAGTCCTCTCGAAGCCCGCGCTCTGCTCGACACCGTGATGCGGGCCCTGTCACCTCGAAGCGCTCGCGAACTGCGCCGCGTCATCGGCCGGTTCGACGCCGTCTGGAGCCGGGCGTCACCGCCGTACGACGCAGGGGGAGGGTAGAGCCGGAACCGGATCACCGGAAGTAGAGGAGAATGCGCCCGGTGTTGCCCGCGTCGACCTCGCGCCGGATGTACAGCTTCCGGATGTGCTTCTGGTCCAGGAACGCCAGCACGCGGGCCCTGAGCCGCCCGGAACCCTTGCCCGGGATGATCTCCGCGACGGGCTCGCCCGCGTGGTTCGCCTTGAAGAGGAACTGACGCAGCGCCAGTTCGATGTCGCGGTTGTTCCGGAAGATGGGGTGGAGATCGAGCGACATCACAGGGAGCCTCCTGGTGCTGCGGGGCTTGCGCCGACCGCGGGGCGGACCGGACCGCCCTCGCGGTCCCCGGGAAGCCTCCCATGGGCACGTTCGATCCGACCTCCCCCGGCACCCACGGGCCGCCCCCGGAGCACCGCGGACGTCTGTGATCAGTGCCCGGAATCTCGCGTCGGGTCGAGCGTCTCCTGATCCGGCCGGGGTTTCGTCTGCGGCGGGAACAACAGATCCTCGTACGCGTCCAGGGCGAACACGACGAGCATGACCATCACCGGCACAAGCAAGGCCACCACGATCATGACGCCTCCCGGCACAACAGTGATCACGGGATGGGCAACGGATCCGCCTCCAGCTTGCCCCAAACGGGCGAACACGGCATATCGGACCGACGGCGGCGTGAGCCGTTCGGGTGACCCCGCCCCCGGGCGGTTCGACCGCCGGGCTGGTCACCGGCATGTCCCGCGCGCCCTGCGACCGCGCCGTACCAGCTGTTCGCAAAGATCAATGCCGGGCGCACGGAGTCACCGCGCGGGCGGGAAAGATCGTTAAACATCGCCCGCGGCGCATCCGCCGTATCCGCCGACGCGCAGTCGGTGCGAAGCCGGCGCCACGTCGGTGCGAAGTCCACGGGCGATACACCGACGGCCTGCTACCGAAGTCGCGGGGGGAGCGACTTTCGGCTGTCCGCCCCGATCGGAGCGCGCACTTTCGGCGCAGCCGTGCCGACGCCCGGCCGATGCGCGCGGCCACCTCCGCGGGCCACCATCGTGGGCATGAAGAAGGTGCTGGAAGTCGCCGGGTTCATCGCTCTCGTGCAAGGGGTGCTGGGCCTGGTGCAGGAGTTCACCCACTGGCACGTCGGCGTGGTGGGGCGACTGTCGTTCCTCCACGGCTACGAGGCCGTGGTGAGCTTCCTGCTGATCGTGCTGGCCTGCGCGCTCTTCGCCACGGCCGAGCGGCTTCGGCACTGACGGCGCGCGGGGCCGGAACGCCGGCCCGGCCCGGGGCGTCAGGGAGCACCGCCCGGCCTCGGGCCGCGGTAGCCGGGCCGGTAGGAGGCGTCGATGCCGACGTCGTAGCGGACCCGCGGGTTGGTCCTGTTGCCGCGTACGTGGGCGCCCGTGGAGTGGATGGCCGGGCCGATGGCGTGGTCGGTGGCGGCGGCGAAGGTGTTGCCGACGACGGTGACATGGTGTACGTCCTCGAACATCAGGGCCTGCGACGCCTTCAGGGTCTCGCAGTAGTTGCCCCTGATGACGAAGTCGAACGTGTGGCCGTGGCCGTCGCCCTCCCCGTCGTTGGGACCCTCGGCCATCGCGTCCGGCGCCCTGCCCTCGGCCACCTCGGGCGCAAGATAGCGGGGCTTGCCGCGCACCGTGACCGTCGTGGTGTGCGTGCCGGTCCGGGTGACCTCGCTCCACAGGGCCACGCGCGATCCCGAAGTCCGTCAGCCGGGCCACTCCGTCCTTCGTGACCAGGATGTTCTCCGGTGTCACATCGCCGTGCACCAGGCCCTCGTCATGGGACTTCGCCGGCGCGCCGCGATCTGCCGTCGATCGAGCCGGCCTCCTGCGGGGTCAACGGTCCCCGCTCGGCCGTCAGTTGGGCCAGGCTGCGCGAGGGGACGTACTCCATGACGATCCAGCAGGCGTCGCCCTCGGCGGCGTAGTCGAACACGGCCACGACGTTGGGGTGGTGCAGCCGTGTGGCGTACCGCGTCTCCTTCATCAGGCGCTGGGCCGCTCTGGAGTCGTCCGGGCGGGCGCACTTGACCGCCACGCGCCGGTCCAGCAGTTCGTTCCGGGCCTGCCAGACGACGCCCATCCCGCCCCGGCCGATGGGTTCATGCAGCCGATACCGGCCTCCGACCCTGTACCCGGCCTCCGGCGTCACCGGCACCGCCCCGCTCCGTGTCCCCACCGACTGCCCGCAGCGCGACGAGCGTCTCGGCTGGACGGGCGACACCCAGCTGTTCTCCCACACCGGCCTGTACAACGTGGACGCCGTCGCGTTCCTCAGCCACTTCGAGGACATCCTCGTCGACTCCCAGCGGACCTACGGCGCGGACCACGCCCAGTTCACCCATGTCGCGCCCGGCAACCGGTACAACTCGCCGGAACCGGCGAGCGGTTGGTCGGACTGCGGCGTCGTCGTCCCCTGGACGGTGTGGCAGATGTCCGGCGACACCACCGTCATCGACCGCGGCTGGACGGCGATGACGGCGTACACGGACTGGATCCGCGCACTCACCGGGGACGGTTGCACCGGGCAGGGCGCGATCTACGGCGACTGGCTCGCCTTCCAGCAGACCAGCACCCAGCTGATGAGCGACGTCTACTGCGGTTACAGCGCCCGGCTGATGGCGGACATGGCGGCCGCCACCGGCCGTACCGCCGAGGCCCGCGCCTACCAGGACCTCTTCTCGCACATCAAACGGGCCTTCATCACCACGTACCTGAGCACCGAGGGCGGCGTCCTCGGTGCTCTCCGGTCTCGGCGACGCCTCGCCCGTGACCCCGGGCGGCACCACCAGGACGGAGGACAACTCCCGGACGGCGCTGCTGTGGGTGCTCAAGCTCGGCTTCTACGACACCGAGGCCCAGCGCCGCCAACTGGTCACGCTGCTCGCCCCTCCCCACCTCCGACCCGTCCGGTGTCCGTGAGGGCAGGACTCCCGTGTCCCGTGTCCGGGGCGTCCAGTACCTGGGCTTCACGGACGGCACCGCCTCCTACCGGCTGCCCTCCGGACACTACGAGCTGACGGCATCGCACGAATGATCACTCGCGCGCCCGAAGACCGGTCTCGGTCCGCAGGCCTTGTCCGTCAGGGAAAAGTCAGTGGGACCCCGAGCGGTGATCCGGGGCTTCCCCGATGTACGGCGCTCGGCGCGGGACCATGCTGGCTGTATGACGAAGCGTCACCCGTACACACGTCGCCCGGCCCTATGGCTCCGCGCCTTTACCGCCTGCACCGTCGCCGCCCTCTGCGCCCTGACGGCCGCCCTGCCCGCGCAGGCGGCCGTCCCCGCCGGCTCCTCTCCGCCCCCCGTGCGGAAGCCGACGCTGCCGGTCCCCTCCGGCCGGTACGGCGTGGGCGCGGTTCCCCTGCACCTCGTGGACCGCTCACGCCCGGACCCGTGGAAGGCCGGCCGCAAGCACCGGGAACTGATGATCACCGTCTACTACCCCGCGGCCCGGACCAACCACCATCCGCAGGCCCCGTACATGCTGCCCGCGGCCGCCGCGCACTTCGACAGCGTCACCGCGGACGGCCTCCTCGGGCTGCACACCACGGTCGGCCGCACCGACTGGGCCGGCACCGTCACCCATGTGGCGGCGGACGCACCCGTGGCCACCGGACACGGCGGGCGTCTGCCGGTGGTGCTCTACTCCCCCGGTCTCGGCGAACCCCGCACCTGGGGCACCACGTTGGCGGCCGATCTGGCGAGCCACGGCTACGTCGTCGTCTCCATCGACAACACCTACGAGTCACCCGAGGTCCAGTTCCCCGACGGCAGCCTGGCGACGATGTCGCCGCCCCCCGTTTCCCAGGCCGACCCCTTCATCCGCAAGTCGCTGGCCGTCCGTGTCACCGACACCGGCTTCGTCCTGGACCAGCTGCGCCTGCTGGACAGCGGCCGGAACCCCGACGCGGACGGCCGGCGGCTGCCCGCCGGTCTGACCGGGGCACTCGACCTCTCCGAGGTGGGCATGTTCGGCCACTCGCTGGGCGGCACCGCCGCCGCCCAGTCGATGGACTCCGACCACCGGATCTCCGCGGGCATCGACATGGACGGCAACCTCACCAACTACGACGGCACGCTCATGCCGGTCGCCCGGCACGGTCTCGACAGGCCCCTCCTGCTGCTGGGCAAGGACGGCAGGACCGACACCGGGCCTGGCTGGCGGGCGTTTCGCGAACACACTCCGGGCTGGACCCGTCAGCTGACCCTGCTCGGCTCGGAACACGCCTCGTTCACCGACGCGGAGGCGCTCGTACCCCAGCTGCATCTGCGGCGCGCCGACCGGATCGACGACATCGGCACGATCGACCCGGGCACCGCGATACGCACCAACGACGCCTACATCACGGCGTACTTCGACCACTGGCTGCGCGGCCGCTGCGGGAAGCTGCTGGAGGGGCCGTCGGCGCGGTACCCCGACATGATGTTCGTGCGCTGAGGGACGCGTGGCTACCCGGCGTGGCCGTCGGAGCGCCTGCGGTGGAGGGTGAAGTTCTCGAAGACCGACAGCTCGCCGTGCGGCTTGTTCACGTTGTAGTACGTCACATGCATCCGGGTGGTGTCGCCTGCGTGCCGGCCCGGGTCGACGGTGAAGGCCGCGAAGCCGTAGGGGTGTTCCACGTCCCGGACACCCATCCAGACGGCCTGCTCCTTGGTGTAGGCAGAGGTGCGCTTGCCGTTCGCGCCGGCTGTCGCCGACACCGCGGTGATCACTTTGGCGGTCCCGTCGGTGAAGAACTTCTGGTTCGTGGTCCCCGAGACCCCTCCGCCGCCGAGGATCATGTGTACGGTGCCCAGCCCCGTGTCGATGGAGTCGGTGCTCCCGGAGACCGGGCGGGGCGTGAGTGTCTCACTGCCCGTGACGACTCCGCGGACGGCCAGCGAACGCTCGTAGTTGTGTTCGTGACCGCACAGGACCAGGTCCACGCCGTACCGGTCGAACAGGGGACCGTACTTCTGGCGCAGGCCCAGGTCCGCGCCGTTCGCGTCCGAGGAGCTGATCATCACCTGGTGCATGGCGACGACCACCCAGTCGATGTCGCGGGAAGAGCGCGCCGCCTTCAGTTCCCTCTCCAGGAAGGCGAGCTGGCGTCCGCCGGAGTAGCCGCTGATGTAGACGTCGCCGCCGTCCTGGAGGCAGTTGTCGTCGTTCTGGAGCACGATCACCCGCACCGAGCCGACCGTGAACGCATACCAGAGACCCGCGAGTTCCTCGTCGGTCTCGGTGGAAGGGAGGGAGAAGTAGGTCTGGTACGCGCCCAGGCCGAGCGGGCCGTTGGCCTTCTCGATCTCATGGTTTCCGGCGGCCGGCATCCAGGGGCGGAAGCGCGCCGAGCGGGTGTTGTTGGTGAAGAAGTTGTTCCAGGTGCGCACCCGGTCGACATCGAGGTTGGCGTAGCACAGGTCGCCGTTGAGCAGATGGAAGAGCGGTGCGACCTGCTCGATGCCGGTGACGATGTCCTTGGTCGCGGGCGTCGAGTTCGCGTCGAGGGCCGCCGTGCCGTTGGCCGCCCAGGTCACCTGCGGAGCGGACTGGTCGCCGAAACTGGTGAAGGTGAACGGCATGCGTCCGCGAGGCGCGGTGCGGAACGTACCGCTGTCGGGCGTCGTCCCCTCGTGGGTGGCGAGGTAAAGGTAGTCGGTGCCGGGGGTGAGCCGGTTCAGCGAGGCGTGGTGGACGTAGACCGTGCGGCTGGATGTGCCGTCGACGTAACTGACCGTGCGGGCCGCCGCGCTGGACCCGAAGCCGTGTTCCAGCGTGCCGTAGTGGACCACCGGTCTGGTCACCGGCCGGTCGGTGATCCACGACACCGTCATCTGGGTCCGCGGGTCGGCCCCGAACGTCAGGTGGAGTCCCTGGACCGGAGACGCGCCGGACGAGTCCGCGGTGCGGTGCAGAGCCGGGGCGGTGACCGGGGCGGCCTGCGCCGTGCCGGCTCCGAGCAAGGGAGTGACGGCCGCGCCGGCCCCCGCGGTGCCGAGGAGGCTCAGCGCGTGGCGCCGGCTGACCCCCTCGGATGCCTTCGGCGTCCCGTCCGGTGTTTCGGCCTGTGTGGTCATGGAGCCCTCCCTGACGCGCAGTTGAGCTGACGACCACCGCACACTGACGCTCCTCTACGGCGCCCGGGTGAACACCGCATGGCCACGTGGTCATGACGTCCGCCAGGCGGATTCGGATATTCGGATTCAGTAAGGGAATATAGGCCAACGCTCACCTTCCTTCTTGAGCGAGGCACCGGGCGTCCCCGTACTCACAGGTGCGACACAAGGCGAAGCCGGCCGCGATCAGCGTCGGTCGACTGCCCGTCATGAAGGGATACCAACGATGTCCTTCGCGAAGATCACACTGGCCAAGAAGGCCAAGAAGAAGGAATCCGGTGCCGCCAAGGCCAAGCACCACAAGAAGCACCACCACCGCAAGCACAAGAAGGCCGCTGCCAAGTAGCCGCGCATCGCGGAACACGACCCACACAGGCAGACCGTGCCGGGGTCCGCACGCACAGCACATGTGCACGGCGGACCCCGGCACGCCGTCGGACCGGGCAGCGCCCAGGAAGTGTCGGCCATGCACATCGCTGCACCCAGCACCACGCCCGTGGCCGGTCCCGGGGCGGGAGCCACGGCCGATGCCCCGTCACCGTCATCGTCTCCAGCGTCTTCATCGCCCGCACCGTCGTCGTGGCCTTCTTCCGTGTCTTCGGCCCCCTCGCGGATGCGCCACGCCCGAATCTCCCCGCTGGCCGCGTTCCGCACGTTCTGGCCGCTGGTCAGCGTCAACCGTGCGGCCGTACTGGTGTCGGCCGTGCTGCTGGTGGTCGCCGCCGGGTGCGACGCGGGCGCGATCGGCATCGTCGGGGTCCTCACCGACGACGTGCTCACCCCCGGCGACCTCGCCGCCTTCTGGGGGCCCGCCACTCTCTGGCTGGGGCTCGCCGTGGCCGGTGCGGTCGCCTCCGCGGCGGGCGGCTATCTCGCGGGCTGGACCAGCGAGCACTTCCTGCTCGGCCTGCGCGACCGGGTCTTCCAGCATCTCCAAGCGGTCCCACCGGACGCCCTGGACCGCTTCGGCACCGGCGATCTGGTCGCCCGGCTGACCGGCGACATCGAGACCGTCGAGTCGTTGGTGGCCTCCGCGCCGGTCGAGCTGATCACCTCCGCCGCCGGGGCCCTGGTGTTCGCGGTGGCGGCCTTCTGGACAAGCTGGCAGCTGGCTCTGATCACCTTGTCCGCCGCCCCGTTGATCTGGTTCGGCGCCCGGTGGTTCGGCACGTTGATGCGCTCCGCCACCCGCGCCGAACGCGACAGCAACGGCCGCCTGGCCACCCTGCTGGAGGAGAGCCTCGCCAACATGCCCCTGGTGCAGGCCTATGGCCGCCAGCAGGCCGAGCGCGGCAAGGTGCACCGCGAGGGGCGCAACTGGATGCGGGCCGGACTGCGGCAGATCCTGCTGTCGTCGGTGTACGGCCCGATGGGTGAACTGGTCGAGACCGTCAGCGTGCTGGCCGTGATCGGCGCCGGAGCCTGGCAGATCTCCGAACACCAACTGAGCGTCGGAGGCCTGCTCGCCTTCGCCGCCTTCCTCGGCTATCTCCACCCCAAGCTCCAGGAACTCGGCGAAATAGTCGTCAGCGCCTCCTCCGCGACCGCCGCCTGCGAACGCCTCATCGAGGTGCTGCGCACCGGAACGGTCCGCGACGACCCCCCTCGGCCGGAGGCCCCGCCGCTCGCCGAACCGGTGCACGGCGCCGTCACCTTCGAGGACGTCGGCTTCTCCTACCCGGGCAGCGGCCGTCCCGTGCTCAACGGAGTGCGCCTCGACATCGCCCCCGGCCTGCTCGTCGCGGTCACGGGACCGAGCGGCACCGGCAAGTCCACCCTCGGCAAACTGCTGCTGCGCTTCCACGAGCCGTCTCGCGGCCGCATCCTGCTCGACGGCCGGGACATCGCCGGGCTCCCGGTCGACGAGGTGCGCCGACAGATCACCCTGCTTCCGCAGGACAGCATGCTCTTCGACGGCACGGTCCGCGAGAACATCCTCTACGGCCGCCCCGACGCCACCGAGGCCGACATGATCGCCGCGGCCGTCGCGGCCGACGCGCACGGTTTCGTCAGCACGCTGCCAGAGGGTTACGACAGCCCCGCCGGCAAACGCGGCAACAACCTCTCCGGCGGCCAGCGCCGCAGGATCGCCCTCGCTCGGGCCATGCTGCGCACGGCGCCCGTGCTGATCCTCGACGAGCCCACGGCCGGACTCGACGACGACTCCACGGCCCGGATCATGGCGCCGCTGCGCCGCCTCACGGCCGGACGTACGACCTTCCTCATCACCCACGACCTGCGCCTGACGGCCCAGGCCGACCTCGTCCTCCACCTCACGGACGGCACCGTGGCCATGACGACCCCGGGCCTGTCGGCGAGAACGAGCCCGGAGCCAGAGCCCGAGGCCGCCTGAGAACGAGGGGACCGCGGGGGCATCAGGACTCGACCGCCCGCGGAGCCCGGCGAACACCGTGTGTCCGGGCGCCTCTCGGTCACACTCCGATGAAGCTCACGGTTTCCGCCATGTCCGCCCGTCCGGTACGCAGCCGTGGCACGCCTTCCTTCTCGAACCCCACCGAGACACCGCAGAACAGTACGAGCCCGTCGTCGGCTCCGACGGTCCGGTCGACCGTCTTGCGATACATGGTCCACATGACCTGGGGACAGCTGTGCAGCCCTTCCGCCCTCAGCAACAGCATGACCGTCTGCAGGAACATGCCCGCGTCACCCCATTGTCCGGGCCCCATCGTCCGGTCGAGGTAGCAGAACAGCACGACCGGCGCCCCGAACGCCTCCGAGTTCAGCGCAGCGATCTTCTTGGGTCTGTCGGGGTCGTCGCGCTCGATTCCGAGGGCCTTGTACCGCTGGGCGGCGGCAGCGGTGAAACGGTCCAGATAGGGCGAGGTCAGTTCGGCCGGGTACATCGGATACTCCCGCTCGTCACCGGGGTCTCCCGCCAGCGCCCTGGCCGTCGCACGCCTCTTCAGTTCGGCCAGGGGCTCGCCGGCCACGACGTACACATGCCACGGCTGGAGGTTCCCGCTCGACGGAGCCCGCGTCGCCGCGGCCAGCACACGTTCGAGTACCTCTTTGGGCACCGGCTCATCGCTGAACGCCCGCACGGCCCGTCGACTGTCGACGGCCTCATACACATCCACGTCTTCCCGTCCTTCCGCTCGACCGCAACCCGCCCCCACCGTATTCAGCGGCGTCTTCGGCGAATTCGCGGGCACGGCGTCTGTCCACTCGCCCGAGAACGGACGACGACAACGGGGCGACGGGCGGGTGTGGGCGGTAACAGCTTGGCCAACCCCTTTCCGCGCGTTGGCCGCGAGTTCACCATTCACCCCTGATGTGCTCCTCTGTCCTGGGCAGAGAGTAATGGGCGGCCTCGCCCTTTGCCGGGGCCGGGGCCGTCCCTACGGAATCCGCTCTCGCTCAAGAAAGGGCATTCATGCCCGAGTTGACACGCCGTAGACTGCTCGGGTCAGCGGGCGCGCTGGGCGGCGCCGCGGCCCTCTCCCTCCTCCCGCCGAGCGTCCAGAAGGCCGTCGCCTCCGGACCCCCCGCGCACGGCTCGCTGCACGACATCGAACACGTCGTCATGCTGATGCAGGAGAACCGCTCCTTCGACCACTACTTCGGCACGCTCTCGGGTGTCCGCGGCTTCAGCGACCCGCACGCCCTCAGGCTCGGCACCGGCCGCAGCGTCTTCTACCAGCCCGACGCCAAGAACCCGAAGGGCTATCTGCTGCCCTTCCACCTCGACACCCACAAGTCGAGCGCGCAGGCCATCCCGTCCACCAGTCACGCCTGGTCCGTCCAGCACGAGGCGTGGAACAACGGCAAGATGGACCGCTGGCTGCCCGCGCACCGCAAGGCCGACGGCGTCAACGGCCCTTACGTGATGGGCTACTACACGCGCGAGGACATCCCCTTCCAGTTCGCGCTCGCCGAGACCTTCACCATCTGCGACAACTACTACAGCTCGGTGTTCGGCCCCACCTGGCCCAACCGCCTGATGTGGATGACCGGCTCGATCGACCCCGACGGCACCCACGGCGGTCCGGTCATCAGCAACGACGCGCCGACGCCGTACCGCTGGAAGACGTACGCCGAGCGCCTCCAGGCCGCCGGTGTCAGCTGGAAGGTGTACCAGCAGGACGACAACTACGGCTGCAACATGCTCGAACAGTTCGCGGCCTTCCAGAACGCACGGCCCGGCTCGGAGCTGTACGAGCGCGGCGTGCGCAAGCGGCCCGCGGGTACCTTCGAGGACGATGCCCGACACGACCGGCTGCCGGCCGTGTCGTGGATCATGCCCACCAGCTACCAGTCGGAGCACCCCGACTACCTCCCCGCGGCCGGCGCGGACTTCGTCGCCTCGAAGATCGAGGCGATCGCGTCGACCCCGAAGGTGTGGCGCAAGACCGTCTTCATCCTCAACTACGACGAGAACGACGGTCTGTTCGACCACGTGGCCCCGCCGACCCCACCTCGCGGGACCCCGGACGAGTACGTCCACGGCCTGCCGATCGGTGGCGGGTTCCGCGTGCCGGCCATCATCATCTCGCCGTGGACCGTGGGCGGCTGGGTCGCCTCCGAGGCCTTCGACCACACCTCCGCCCTGCGTTTCCTGGAGCGGTTCACCGGGGTGGCGGAGCCGAACATCAGCGCCTGGCGGCGCGCCGCCTTCGGGGACCTCACCACCGCCTTCCGCTTCCGCGACGCCCGCCCCCGCCCGCCCCGGCTCCCCCACGACACCGCCGAGCAGTTGCACAAGGCGAAGGAAGAGGTGGCCACGCTGCCGAGACCGAAGCTTCCCGGAGCCGCCCAGTCCTTCCCCCGCCAGGAGAAGGGCCACCGTCCGCACATCTGAGAACGGCCGGAACACTCAGCCCCTGCCGCCACCAACGGCAGGGGCTGTCCCGCGTTTCACGACGAGGCCGGTGCGCGGACCGCCTGGCGGCGGGTGAGGTGGGTGAGGGTGTTGCCGCCGGGGAAGGCGGTGCGCGCGACGACGTCGAAGACCGTCGGATCGAAGGCACCGTCGAACGCCGGAACCCCGGCGCCCGCGACGACGGGGTAGCTCTTGATCACCAGTTCGTCGATCTCGGGCAGAACGGCGCCGGCGAGCTTGCCGCCGCCGCAGAGCCAGATGTCCAGTCCGGCGCCGTCCTCCCGCTTGAGGTCGCGCACGAGGGCGAGCGGGTCGCCCGGTACGACGGTGACCGCCGGGTCGATGTCGGGCTTGAGGGTGCTCGACACCACGTACTGCCGCAGGTGCGCGTACGGACTGGTGACCCCCGCGTCGAGGGCGGGGCGATAGGCGCCGAGGCCCATGACGATGGTGTCGAAGTGCCGGTTCGGCACGTCGGCGAGGCCGAGCGGGGCGCGAAAGGCGGTCGGGACCGTATCGGGGTACAGCGCGTTGGTCCAGGCCGAGTACGCGGCGGACTGCTGTTCGTCACCTGCGGGGAAGAAGTCGTACTCGCCGCCGGGGCCGGCGATGCGGCCGTCGAGCGAGACGCCCACGTAGTACACGAGCTTGCGCATCTTCAGTAAGTCCATTCGTAGCACTTCCGATGTAGTGCTTTGAATGTAGTACTACAAATGAAGTGGTGTCAAGGGTTCACCAGGGCACCCGCGTGCCGTCCCAGGAGAAGAAGCCGCCGGTCGGCCCGTCGTCCGGCAACAGCGCCAGCCGTACGGCACCCCGTGCGCCCTCCTCCGGATCGCCGCCCCGAGCCCTGGCCCGCGGATTGAGATCGGTGGCCCGGGCTCCGGGGGCGAGCGCGTTGACCTTGAAGGGCTCGCCGAGTGTCTGCGCGTAGAAGACGGTGAGCGCGTTCAGCGCGGCCTTGGAGGAGCGGTATGCGGCGCCGTAGCCGTTGCCCGGGGTGAACTGGGGGTTGGGGCCGGTGCTCCAGGACAGCGATGCGGTGCCGCTGGAGATGTTCACGATGCGCGGCCGGGCCGAGCGGCGCAGGGCGGGAAGGAAGGCGTTGGTGACAGTGACGACGCCGAAGACGTTCGTCTCGTAGGTCTGGCGGAGGTCCGCGAGGCGGGCCTCGGCGGGCGGGTCGAGCGTGACGGCGACACCGGCGTTGTTGACCAGTACGTCCAGCCGGTCGACGCGGGCCGCGGCGCGTGCGATGCCGTCCGCATCGGTGACGTCGAGGACGAGCGGCCGGGCGCCGGAGCCGATCGACGCGGCCGCGGCCTCCCCGCGCCCCGCGTCACGGGAGCCGACGTACACGGTGCAGCCCTCGGCGGCGAGCAGGCGGGCGATGTGGTGGCCGATGCCCTTGTTGGCACCGGTGACGAGTGCTGTGCGATCGTTCATGTCAGCCACGGTTCCCCGGCCGGCACCGTCCTGCCAGGGATCACCTGTACCAGGCAGGACGAGGAGGCAGCGGCATGGCGAGGCAGGAACTGGCCCGCTTCCTGCGGGAACGCCGGGCGGCCCTGAGCGCGCGGGAGGTCGGTCTCCCGGAGGGCGCCCCGCGCCGTACGCCCGGACTGCGCCGGGAGGAGGTCGCGGAACTGGCGCACATGTCGGTCGACTACTACGTCCGGCTCGAACAGGCTCGTGGCCCCCGCCCCTCACCCCGCGTCCTGGACGCGCTCTCCGGCGCACTGCGGCTCGAACCGGCCGAGCGCAGTCATCTGTTCCAGCTCGCGGGCGCGGCCGCACCGCCTGCCGCACGCCTCGTACGTCAGGCGCGGCCGCAGGTGGCACGGCTGCTCGAACGGCTGCCCGCGACCGCGGCGATCGTCACCGACGCCGCCTACGGTGTGGTCGCCTGGAATCCTGCGGCCCGGGCTCTGCTGGGCGACGACCTGGCCCGGCACACGACCAACCTGGCCCGGCGGCGCTTCCTCGGCACGGGGCAGACGTACGAGACCTCCAGCACACGGGAGTTCGGGGCCGTCGCGGTGGCCCGGCTGCGCCGGGCGGCCGAGCGCTACCCGCAGGATCCCCAACTCACCCTTCTGTTGGAGGAGTTGCACGCGCAGAGCACGGAGTTCCGCAGGATCTGGCAGACCCACCCGGTGCATGCGCCGGGCCACCGGGCCAAGACCCTGGACCATCCGGAGCTGGGCAGGCTACAGCTCAACTGCGATGTGCTGCTGGTGCCGGAGGACGACCAGGAGGTGGTCCTGATCACCGGCGCCCCCGGCTCACGCTCGGCCCGCGTCCTGGAGTCCCTGGTACCGCACAACGAGGGTTCCACGTCCGCGCGGTAGGCCTGGACGACGCGCTTGTCCACCCGCTGGCTGTGACGCGGGTACAGGCGCCACCTCTCGCCCCCGACAGGGTCAGGGGGCGTCGCCGACCCAGTCGAAGCGGCACCGGTCGCCGGGGCGCGGGGCGTATATCGCACGCCCGCCCGCGCCGAACCGCCCCAGTTCGGTGGCGAGGGCGACACTGGCGCCCAGGTCGTCCGGCGTCCGGCCGGTGATGTCGAGCAGCAGCCCGTCCAGCGGGCCGCCGACCAGCTCGACGTAGCGCTGTCCCGGGCGTGGGCCCGGGTCGTCGTGGTCCTGGCCGTAGACCCGGCCGCGCAGCAGCTGCTCATCCTCGCTGTCCATACCGGCCAGCCTCGCAGCCACCACTGACAATGCGGGTGCCGTCGTGGCCGATCCACCCGCCGTCGTCGGCCGTCGTCGGCCTGACGAGTGGTCCGTGGCCTGTCGTGGCACGGCTCGGCGGAGTTCCTCGGGGCATCGTCCGGGCCCGACATGCAGGCGAGGCACCTCGGTGAGCGACGCGGGGGCTCACGCCGGGGCGAGGCCCTCGCGCAGGCAGACGACCGTGTCCCGGACGGCTGCGGCACACAGGGCTCTGAGCGTTGCCGCGTGATGGGCGGTCATCAGCCGCTCCAGGCCGTCGAGATCGGTGAAGGTGTGGTCGTCGTGCTCGGGGCTCAGCCGGATCGGGGTGCCCTCGTCGAGGACCCCGGCGTGGAAGTAGCAGTCGAGGACCGGTCCCGTGCCGCCGACGTCGGCACGGTGGTCGATACCGATGAGCCTCGGCACGACGTCCAGTTCGACACCCGTTTCCTCGCGCATCTCCCGGTGTGCCGCCGTGCAGGGATCTTCCCCGTTATCGAGCATTCCGCCCGGCAGCCACCACGTACCGGCACGCGGCTCATCCGGTCCGTAGCGGAGCAGGAGGACCCGGCCTCCGCTGTCACGCACGAGGACGCACGAGGCGATGAGCGCCCGGGGCTGTGTCCTGACCCATTCCTCTCGCGGCAACCACGCCCCGGCGGTCGCGTCCACGGATACGTCACGTGCGGTCATCGGCACCCTCCAAGATCACTCTGCCCCGTCCCACCCGCCCGCACGCCCCGACTCACGGGTGACACACAGAACGTCTGTCGCACCGACCGCAGCCGGCTCGCCGGACCGCCGGGCGGCTACTCCGGCCGCTGCCTGGCCGCGCTGGACGACTGCTTGCGCGGCAGGTTCGGCTGCACCGCCCCGACGACCCTGCTCCGGCGGAACGCCGCGAGGGCCCGCGCGCACCTGTCCCGGACGCCGACGCCGCACGGCGAGCACCGCGACCGCTCAGCCGACGGGCTCGATGCCCTGGCCGAGGGCGGAATGCACGTCACCCTGGCCTGAACGGCAGCCCTCACGGGGTCCGTGTTCAGGCCTTCGGTGCGGTGGTGTGGCGGCTCAGGAAAGTGAAGGCCGCCGGGTACAGGCGCGTCCAGGTGTTGTAGTTGTGGCCTCCGCTCGGCAGCACCATGGTCTGTGTCCGGACCATCGTCGGCGCGGCCTCCTTCACGAACTGCTCGATGTAGTGCGGGGGGCTGAGCCGGTCCTCGGCCGACGTGGCCAGGAACAGGTTCACCACCGCCTTGCTGCGCTTCACCATGTACGTGGGGCTGGTGCGTTCGCGGGAGACCGGGTCCGAGATCACGCTCGTGTCGCCGGTGAGCGGATCGGGATCCAGTGCGGCACCGGAGCCGAAGACCTTCGGGTACGCCAGCGGGAGCCGCGTGGCGCAGAAGCCTCCCGTGGAGAAGCCCATGAGACCCCATCCCTTGGGTCCGGCGATGGTACGGAACTGCTTGCTGATCAGCTCCGGCACGTCACGCGCCATCCACGTGGCGACCTTCCGGTTGGGCTGGTCGGTGCAGTCGGTGTCGACGCCGCCCGGGTCGACCACCGGCATGGCCAGGATGAAGGGGTGCGCGGCGCCCGACTTGACCACGTTCTCGAAGTCCCCCGGCATGCCGCCGTGCTCCAGCCAGGACGCCGGGCTGCCCGGCACGCCGTGCAGCAGCATCACGACCGGGAAGCGCGTGTGACGGTACTGCGGCTGGTTGTACTGGGGCGGCGTCCAGACGATCACCTGTCCGGACAGCTGCGAGTGCTTGCCGCGGAAGTAGGTGTCCAGCACTCCCGTGGCACTGTGGGTGAACTTCGCACGGTCGGCCGGCGGGCCGGGCATGGCGACGGCGGCTCCGTTGTCGTTGCCCAGCAGGTCGTCCCAGGAGGCGTACAGACCGTAGTCGTTGTTGATCCAGGTGGCCATCACCGAGATCGCGGTGAGCTGGCACAGACCGATCATCACCAGCCGTAGTACCCACCGCACCGTGTGGGGCCCTCTGAGCCGTGACCAGAGCACCATGGTGCCGGCCACGCACACGATGGTCGCCACGATCAGCAGGACGAAGAACGACGTCCCGGTCAGGCTCATGGACAATCCCCCCAGCAGGTGAATCTCGGACGGTTGTAGCCGCGCCACGGAATCACAGGTGAGCGCCGTTGATGAAACCGTGACCCGGGCACGGTCGGACGCCGTGGACCAGCATGAAGACCGATTCGCGATCAACTGGTGAGACGTCTGCGGCCGCCCGTGCGTTCCACGCCCGAGCCGGTCTATGGGGCTGTCGCCTGCTTATGAGAGGCAATGGGTACGTCTGCGATGATGTGCCACACCGTGCCGGTCGGACGTTGAGGGGGAGGGGGCGGGGGACGTGTCCGCACAGCGTCGTCGATCGAGGGTGCTGTCCGTGTTGCCCTTCGCGGTCATGGGCGCCGTGGCGCTGGCCGACGTCGCGACCGGACCGTCGCTGGGTTTCCTGCCGCTGGTGGCCGTGGGGCCCGCGTTCGCCCCGCTGGTGGGCGGCTGGCGGCGTACCGCCTGTGTCGGCGTGATCGCGCTGCTGCTGTGCTTCGCGCTGGGCTGGTACGACGACATGACCACGCCACGCCGTGGCTGGATGGTCGTCGGCTCCGTCATCGGCGTCACCCTCGCCGGTCTGGTGGCCGTGTTCCTGCGCCGCGAGCGGGAGGCCGAACTGGACAGCGTCCGGTCGATCGCCGAGGCCGCGCAGCGGGTGCTGCTCAAGCCCGTACCGAAGCTCGCCGGCCGGCTGCGGGCGGCCGTCTCCTACACGTCGGCCGTGGCCGAGGCCCGTATCGGCGGGGATCTGTACGAGGTCGTCGCCGCACCGCAGGGTGTACGGGTGATCGTCGGGGACGTGCAGGGCAAGGGCCTGGAGGCGGTGGAGACCGCGGCGCTGGTCCTCGGCGCGTTCCGCGAGGCGGCCCTCGACGAGGCGGACCTGGTGGAGGTCGGCGGCAGACTGGCCCGCTCCGTCGACCGGCAACTGGACGGCGAGCGGTTCGTCACCGCCATCCTCGCCGAGGTGAGCGCCCACCAGGTCACGTTCCTCAACTTCGGCCATCCGGCCCCGATGCTGGTCCGCGACGACGGCACCCTGGATCTGCCCGAACCGGAGTCCTACGCGCTGCCCCTCGGCCTGGGCGCGCACGGCACCGCCGACCCGCAGCCGTACCGCGCGGCCTTCCTGCCCGGCGACCAACTGCTGCTGTACACCGACGGCATCATCGAGGCCCGCGACCGCGGCGGCCGTTTCTACCCGCTCGCCGAACGCGCCCATCTGCTCAAGGACCACGATCCCGAGACCGCTCTGGAGACCCTTCGCCAGGATCTGCTCCAGCACGTCAGCGGACCTCTCCAGGACGACGCCGCGATGCTGCTGCTGCGCTACCGGTGAACGCCGTCGAGCACCGGCCGACGGCCGTGGCGGCGACCGGTCCGTCCCCCCACATGAGCCAGGTCGGCATCGCCGGGGTGACCGCGCCGTCGGTGATCAGCAGGGCCGCGCAGCCGTAGCGCGAGACGTTCACCACCACGGCGGCATTGCTCGGCGCCGGCAGACACCAGATACAGGGTGCGGCGGCGCCCCCCGCCCCGCGCTCGACGCAGCAGTGCGCCGACCCGCTCGCCGTGTTCCCGTTCCCGCGGTGTCAGAGGAGTTCTCACCACGACCGTGATACTAATACCGGTATAAGTATTGGAACGACGTGCTGCGGGGAGTCACGCACATGGTGGAGATCAAGACCGATGCCGCACTGGACGCGATGCGGGAAGCCGGGCGCGTGGTGGCCCGCGCCCTGGCCGCAGCCCGGGAGGCGGCCGGGGTGGGGGTGTCCCTGCGAGAACTGGACGAAGCGGCCCGGTCGGTCCTGGACGAGGCCGGGGCCGGCTCCCCGTTCCTCGGATACCGGCCGTCCTTCGCCCCCGTGCCCTTCCCTGCCGTGATCTGCACATCCGTCAACGACGCCGTGTCACACGGCATCCCCACCGGCTACCGGCTGCGCGACGGCGACCTGCTGAGCATCGACTGCGGCGCCGAGCTCGACGGCTGGACGGGCGACGCGGCCATCACCTTCACCGTCGGAACGCCACGCCCCGGTGACCTCGATCTGATCGACGCCACCCAGCAGGCCCTCGACGCCGGCATCGCCGCCGCCCAGGTGGGCAGTCGCATCGGCGACATCTCCCACGCCATCGACACCGTCGCCCGCAAGGCGGGCTGCGGCATGCCCGCCGACTTCGGCGGGCACGGCATCGGCCGCCGCATGCACGAAGACCCTCATGTCCCCAACCGCGGCCGCCCCGGCCGGGGCTTCCCCCTCCGCCACGGGCTGGTCCTCGCCATCGAGCCCATGCTCATGGCCGGCGGGCAGAACACCTACCGGACCGACATCGACGGCTGGACCCTGCGGACCACCGACGGCAGCAGGGCCGCCCACATCGAGCACACCGTGGCCATCACCGACCAGGGACCCCGCGTCCTGACCCTGCCCTGACGCCTCCCGGACGCCGCCGTACCCGACTCAAGTGACGGCAGCCGACGGTGTGTTGTACGTCCTGGCCGTGTCGCGACGAGCCGAGGCCGATGTACGGGTTTCTGACCACCCGATCGGCCGGTGCGTCCGGCGCTCCTCACCGTGCTCGCGGCGTCTACGATCCGTGCCCGTGGCAGAGGTACCCGATGAGTTGATCAAACTGGAACGATCCGCCGAGGAAGAGCGCGCGAAGCTCGCCGGGCTCGACGGCGAGGAGTACGAAGCGCAGCTGCGTCGCTGGCGGGAGGCGGCCGAGGCGGTGCAGGCGGCCGTCACCGCGCATGCCGCGGCGACCGGAACCAGCCGGTTCGAGCTGGAGAAGTCCGTGAAGGAGGCTTTGCGGCACGCCCAGGAGGATCCGGCCGTCGAATAGCGGGCACAGCGCCGCTGCCGGGGTTCGTCGCCCTCGGCGCGCGGCCCGAGTGTGGCGACAGCGGCCGGTCGGCAGTCGGCGCATACGGGGGCCAGGCTGGGCATCGCTGCGGAACCCGATCGCCGCCCGCGTCCACCGCCCCCCGTTCACCGTCCGCCGATCCAACGGCATCGGCCCCTCGGCCTGCTGTCGGCACGCGAGAGCCCTCGGCCTCGCCGAAGGGCTCTCGCGCCGTATGTGGGGTGGATGGCACGGTACGTTCCGGTCGGACGGGCTACGCGGTGGGCACCGGTGCCGGGCTCTCGTCCGCCGTGGTGATCGCCTCCCTCTTCACGAGCGCGTCGAGCGCGTAGGCGCCGGGGCCGAGGCAGGCGATCAGCAGGAACGTCCAGCAGAACAGGACGGCCGGCTCACCCCCGTTGACCATCGGGAACAGCGCGTGCGGCTGATGGACGCTGAAGTAGGCGTAGGCCATGGAGCCGGAGCAGACGACGGCCGCCACCCGGGTGAACAGGCCCAGGGACACCAGGACGCCACCCACCAGCTCGATGACCGCTGCCCACCATCCGGGCCACTGGAGGGTGGGCACGGTGCCGCCGCCGTGGGAGCCGCCCAGGACTCCGAACAGGGACGCCGCGCCGTGGCAGGCGAAGAGGAATCCGGTCACCAGCCGAAACACGGCCTGCACGACCGGGCGCGCGGTGCGTAACGTCGTTGCGAGCGAGAAGTTCATGGGGGTCACTCCTCAGTTCGGGGAAACCTGGCGGCGGACTCAAGTTCCCGCATGGACATGACACTCCACATCTAGCGCGGTGTGCGGGTCCGCACCAGCAGCGGGAAGCTCTGGGTTTCCTCTGAGCCGGGCGTGCCTTCCCGGAACGTACGCGCGCCGCGCCGCTACCGCCGGCGCTCCATGACGTCCGCCACCACGCAGCTGACGTTGTCGGGACCGCCGGAACCGTTGGCGAGGGCGATGAGGTCGCGGACGGCCTGGTCGGGCTCCGCCGACTCGGTGAGCACCTGGCGGATCTCGTCGGCCGGTACGACGCTGGACAGACCGTCGGAGCAGAGCAGGTACCGGTCGTCCGGCCGGGCGTCGTACAGACGCATGTCCGGGGTGCCGTCGGCTCCCTGGCCCAGCGCGCGGACCAACAACGACCGCTGGGGGTGGCAGGCGGCCTCCTCCGGGGTGAGACGCCCTTCGTCCACCATCGACTGCACCAGGGTGTGATCGTGGGTGATCTGGAACAGCTGCCCGTCGCGCAGCAGGTAGACCCGCGAGTCGCCGATGTGGACGAGAGCCATCTGCGCTCCGGTCCAGAGCATCGCGGTGAGGGTCGTCCCGGCCGCTTCGACGGAGGAGCCGGTGCCGGCGACCCCCTGCACGGCCTGCCGGGCCCGGTCGACGGCGTCTTCGAGGACGTTGAGGAGGTCGCCGGCCGGAATGCCCTCGGCCTCCAGGCCCTTGAGTGCGTCGACGGCGGCCCTGCTCGCGGGTGCGCCTGTGCGGCCGCAGCCGTCGGCGACGGCGAGCAGGTGTGCGTCGGCGTAGACGGTGTCCTGGTTGCCGTCGCGGACGAGGCCGGCGTCGGAGTGTGCGGCGTACCGGATCTCCAGGGGGTTGGCGGTCACGGCCATGGTGGGCTCCTTCCAGGTCAGATGGTCGATGAGGAACGTGGCAAGGTCCCGTCGTGCGGCGGTGTCGGCCTCCACCCGAGCCCAGAACGCCCGGATCTCCTGGGCCGCCTGGTCCGCCTGGTCCGCCTCCAGCGTGCAGACGCGCTGGATCCGCGCCAGGGGCATGCCCAGCCGCCGGAGCCAGGCGACCAGCCGGGCCCGGCCCAACTGGTCCGGTGCGTACAGGCGGTAGCCGGTCACCGGGTCGACGCGAGCGGGTGCGAGCAGGCCGAGTTCGTCGTAGAGACGCAATGCCTTCGGGGAGAGCCGGGACGCCTTCGCGAACGCCCCGATGGTCAGCCACTCCATGCCCCGCCCCTCCTCGTGCCGGGCACGTCGCCCGGCCCCACCGATGCTGTGGCCTCCCCCAGGGTGAAGGTCAACCGGCCCGCTCCGAACGGACCGCGGCGCACGCACCGATGACGTCGTCGCGCGTGCGGATGACGTCGTTCACATCCGGTAGGCGGCCTGCGCAAGCCCGACGAACGAGTGGGTCAGCGGGTTCGTGTCGCCCTCGTTCGTCGCCACCACGACGCGGCTCGGCGGCATGTCGGCCAGCGGGACCACGGTCAGCTCCGCGGGGAGTCCGTGGCCGAGCGGGGCCATGCCGACCGTGCCGTTCCAGAGCACGGCGTGCAGGCACTCCTGGACGGCGCGCACCACCGGCCCCTGGCGGGATCGGCCACCGTTCCAGTACGTCCGCCACGCCTCGTCCGCGTCCTCCGGGAACCGGAACCAGTGCCGGGCCGCCAGGTCGGCGAGGAACAGCTTCTCGCGTCGGGCCAGTGGGTCGTCGGCGCGGAGCACCGCTCCCACCGGGTCGGCCCGCAGGTCGTGCACGGTCAGACCGGTCTCGTCGAACGGTGCGCGGGTCAGGGCGACGTCGACCAGTCCCGCGCGCAGCCCGCACGTCGGATCGGTCAGGTCGGTCTCGCGGACCCGGATGCCGATGCCCGGGTGCCGGCGCCGGTACGCGGCGGCGAGCCGGGCGGCTCCTCTGTCGGTGCCGTCGCCCAGGATGCCGACGGTGAGCGTCGCGACGCCCGCCGCCGCGGCCACGCGCATGCGTACCTGGTCGGCGTGGCCGAGAAGGGCGCGCGCCTCCTTCAACAGGGTCGTCCCGGCGGGGGTGAGCGCGACTCCTGTCGCGGAGCGGTGCAGCAACGGCGTGCCCAGGCCGGTCTCCAGCTGTCTGATCGCCCTGCTCAGGGGTGGCTGGCTCATGTGCAGCCGGGCGGCGGCCCGGCCGAAGTGGAGTTCCTCGGCGACGGCCACGAAATATCGCAGCGTGCGTAGCTCCATGACCGGTGACGATACCCGTGCGGTATGGCGTGCACCCAGTCGGTCTTGGACGGCCGCGACGCCACGGCGGTGGAATCGCCGTATGACACAGGACAGGGCACAGGACATGGCACAGCACATGACGCGGAACACGGCACAGGGCTCGGCGCGGGACACCGGGCAGGACACGGACCAGAGCCTGCCGGGAGACCTGGCGGGCGTGCACGTCCCCGACCCCGCCGTGCGGGTCGCGGGTGCCCGGGAGATCGCCCCCGACCTGCTGGTGATCCCGAACCAGCGGGCCCAGCTGGTGCCCAACGTCGGTGTCATCGGCGGCACTCGGGCCGTGCTCGTCGTCGAGACCGGTCTGGGCACCGCCAACGCCGAGCGGGTCCTCGCGTTCGCGTCCGAGGTCGCCCGGGGCCGTCGGCTGTACCTGACCACGACGCACTTCCACCCGGAGCACGCGTTCGGCGCGCAGGCCTTCGCCGACCGGGCCACGTATCTCGTCAACCGCGCCCAGGCGGACGACCTCGCGGCGAAGGGACCGGCGTATCTGGAGATGTTCCGGGGTTTCGGCGGGCCGGTCGCCCACCGGCTGGCAGGCATCGGAGTGCCTACTCCGGACGAGGTGTTCGACGGCACGTACGACCTCGACCTCGGTGACCGTGTCGTACGGCTGCGGCCCGCCGGCCGGGGGCACACCAAGGGCGACCAGGTGGTCGAAGTGCCGGACGCCGATGTGCTGTTCACCGGGGATCTCGCCGAGACCGGGCAGTTCGCGATCTTCCCGTGGTTCCCGCCGTACGACACGGACGTCTCCGGTGTCCGCTGGCTGGAGGTGCTGGAGCGGCTGGGCGCCCGCGGAGTCCGGACGGTGGTTCCCGGGCACGGTGAACCCGGCGGCCCGGAGGTCCTGACGGCGGTCCGCGACTATCTGCGCGAGCTGCGTGACGAGACCTGGCGCAGGCGTGACTCGGCGATGGGCGAGGTCGAGATCGTCGCCGAGGTGCGGGCGCTGCTCGTCGAACGGCATCCGGAGTGGGCCGGCCAGGAGTGGATCGAACGGGGCGTCGGGTGTCTGTGCGCCGAGCACCCGTCGCACGAGGTGTCGCACTGACCCTCGACTCACGGCGTGTGAGCGGTACTTGAGCGCGGAGGGCGTGGTCACGTCGGCCGCGCCCCGGCGGGGTGGCCGTGTTCACGGCCGCACGCGGCACCCCCCACCGTGCGCGGCGGCCGGCGCCGGTCCGCCGCACGAGGCCGACCCGGTCGGTGGGTGTGGTGGCGGCGTCGGTCAGCCCGGCGACGGTGGCGCGCCGTCCACGGCGTCACCGTTGCCGGCGACCACGGGCCGGGCGACCGCGGCCGGTGAGCAGGACGCCGTTCCATGGAGGCGTCGGGACCGGTGTGCCGTGTCGGTGACCTGTCGGAGGCTGTCGGTCCGATGTCGGGGGTGCGTCGGCGGCGGCTGACACCTTCGGGGAGACGGCCGGCCGGAACTCACCGGGCGGCGCGATCCCAAGGAGCCATCATGCGGACTCACGTCACGATCATCGGTGCCGGACTCGGCGGCCTCACGCTCGCCCGCGTCCTGCACCTCCACGACATCCCCGCCACGGTCTACGAGGCGGAGCCCTCCCCGGCGGCGCGTGCGCAGGGCGGTCTGCTCGACATCCACGACTACAACGGTCAACTCGCCCTTGAGGAGGCAGACTTGATGGCCGAGTTCCGTGGTCTCATCCTGGCGGGCCGGCAGGCGCTACGGATCCTCGACCCGGACGGGACCGTACTGCTCGACAAAGCCGACGACGGCACGGGCGGACGCCCCGAGGTGCAGCGCGGCGAGCTGCGACAGATCCTGCTCGACTCCCTCCCGGCCGGCACCGTCCGGTGGGGGCGCAAGGTCAGCGCCACCCGGACCCTCGGTGCGGGCCGCCACGAGGTGACCTTCGCCGACGGCACCAGCGTCGTCACCAGCCTGCTGGTCGGCGCGGACGGCGCGTGGTCACGCGTCCGTCCGCTGCTCTCCGCCGCCACACCCCGGTACATCGGCAAGTCGGTCGTCGAGACCTATCTGTTCGACGCCGCCACCCGGCACCCGGCCGCCGCGAAGGCGGTCGGCGGCGGGTCGATGATCGCGGCCACGCAGGGCAGGGACATCTTCGCGCACCGGGAGAAGGACGACACCCTGCACGCCTACGTGGGGCTGTCCGAGCCGCAGGACTGGTTCGCCGCCGTCGATTTCGGCGATGCCGACGCGGCCACCGCGCGGATCGCGGCGGAGTTCGACGGCTGGGCACCCGAGCTCACCGCGCTCATCACCGAGGCCGACAGCGGGCCGGTCCTGCGTCCCCTCTACGCTCTGCCGACCGGGCACCGGTGGGACCGGGTGCCGGGCGTGACGCTGCTCGGTGACGCGGCCCATCTCGCGCCCCCGAACGGCGAAGGCGCCAACCTGGCCATGCTCGACGGCGCCGAACTCGGCAAGGCCCTCGCCGTGCACCCCGACGACATCGAGGCCGCACTCACGGAGTACGAGCAGGCGCTGTTCCCCCGCAGCGTCGAGGCCGCCACCTTCGAAGGCGCCGACGCGCACGGGACCGACTCCGACGACAACAACAACAACGACAACCCGGGCCACGACCTGATCAAGATAATCAACATGCTCACCGAAAAGGGTCGATGAACAAGTTGAGACCGAAGTGTCGCTCTCCTGACCATCAACTCCCGTAACTCCCGGTCCACCACGGCGTCAGCCTGTCGGTAGGCCGACGCCCTCGCGCTCCAACGCGGTGCGCAGCACCGACAGGACCTGCGCGGCTGCCGCCGTCTGAGACTGGCCGAGAGCGCCCCCCAGCAGTTCGGTCAGGCGCTCGGTGAAGGTCTGCTCGGCGGCGTCGGTCAGGCGTGCGCCGTCGTCGGAGAGTGTCAGCAGCGACGAGCGGCGGTCGGCCGGATTCGGCTGCCGGGCGACCCAGCCGTGTCGTTCCAGGCGGTCGATCCCCTTGCTCGTCGCCCCGATTCCGATGGCGAACTCGGCGGCGAGGTCGGCCACCCGCGATCCGGGATGCTCCCGCAGGTAGCGCAGGAACTCGAACTGCGAGGTGACGATCCCGTGTCGCTCGCGCAGCCGGTCGTTGAGCGCGTTGTACAGACGCGTCTCGCAGCGGACCAGGTCGGCGAAGAAGGTCCGGGGGTCGGCGGTGGAGCCGTTTGATTTACATGCCACGGCATATACTGTAGCGGCATCTACTTGTGGCGCGGGAGATCCACCGACGGAAGGGACACCGATGAGCAGGGAACAACGCGCGAGGATCGACGCGATGCTGCGCACACCACGGCCCGAGGGCCCGCAGCCGGTCGAGGAGATCCGGTCGGGGTTCGCGGCGATGATGGCCACGATGATCGTGCCGGACGGCATCCGGACCACGGACGTCGCCCTCGGGTCCCGACGCACCCTGCTGGTCGAGCCCCGGGACGCGGGCCCGCGCGCGAGCACGGGCACGATCCTCTACTTCCACGGCGGCGGCCATGTGTACGGTTCACCCGAGACCGCACTGTCGCTGACGGGGAACCTCGTCGCCAGAACCGGCGTCAGGGCCTTCTCGCCGGACTACCGGCTCGCCCCCGAGCACCCGTTCCCGGCCGCGATCGACGATGCGCTCGCCGCCTACCGCGCGCTGCTCGACGCCGGTGAGGACCCTGCGTCCCTCGCGTTCGCCGGGGACTCCGCCGGCGGCGGCCTCACCGTCACGACGTGCCTCGCGGCCCGCGCCGCCGGACTGCCGCTGCCCGCGGCGATCGTGGCCTTCTCCCCCGGGCTCGACGGCACCCGGAGCGGCGAGAGCATGGACACGAAGGCCGGCCGCGACCCGTTCTTCACACGCGAGGGCCTGGCACACACGGGTGCCATGTACCTCGCGGGTCAGGACCCGCACCAGGAGCTCATCAGCCCCGTGCTCCACGCCGACCTGACAGGTTTCCCGCCGATGCTGCTCCAGGTGGGCACCAACGAGGTGCTGCTGGACGACTCCACGCGCATGGCCGCACGCGCGAGGGAGGCGGGGGTGGACGTGATCCTGGACGTCACCGCCGAAGTGCCGCACGTGTTCCAGGCGTTCGCCGGTGTGCTGGACGAGGCGGACCAGGCACTCGATCGCGCGGCGCTCTTCCTCACCCAGCACCTGGCATAGATCCGTTATGTGCCGAACGGCCACCGGTTCGCTTCCTTCTCTCGGGTGATCATGTCGACGTCGACGGGCCCTACGGTGGGTGCCTTCGTCGCCGTCCCGCACGCCGTTCCGGTCGGCCACTCGCTCGGCGGGATGGTCGCCGTCCGGTACGCGCTGGACCACCCGGAGACCCCCGCCGCCGTCAACCTTGACGGTGACGGATTCGGCCGGCCCGAGCAGTACGTCGGGCTGGACCCCGAGTACGTCACGCAACGACTCGCCGAGGTCCGGGGATTCGCCGCCCAGGCGGCGGGGCGGGTCCTCCCTGCGCGGGACATGGCGGCCGTGCTCGGCGCGCAGAGGGCCGTGGCGGAGGGCCTGGACATCCCCCGCGACCTGTTCGACGAGGGACTGCGCAGGTCGCTCGCCCAACGCGCGGACAGCATGCGGTGGTTGCGACCCGAGGGCGAGTCAGCGCACCAGATGCCGGCGGCCATGGACGAGCTCGACCTGTCCTCCCTCTACCGACGCGCGCAGCCCCGACTGACCCGGGATCTGCGCGAGTTGGCGCGGAAAGGTGGCGGCACTGATCCTCTCGTTCACCGAGCAACGCCATCGGCGCTGATCGGAGCCGTGACCACCGGAAACGAGACGGAACAGGGCGGGCGTGGCGGATGGGTCGGGATCGCGCGGGCCGCGCTGCCGCTGTTCACGACGATGGTGGCATCGGCTGGCGCTCCGGTCGACACGGCCCTGCTCAGGAGTCACGCCACCGCCACGCTCGCCGCCTTCGCGGTCGCCGTCGCCGTCTTCAGCCCGGCCACCGGCACGGTGGCGGGTGCGCTGCGCGGCGTGACGCCGTTCGTCACGCGGCGCCGGGAGGATGCCGACGGCTCCTGCCGGTGGCTCGCGGTCGCCGTCGGCACGGTGGGCGCCCTGGCCGTCGTGTCCGTCCGCTCATGGGGCGGGAAGCCGCGGTGGCGCGGAGCACACTCGACGCACTCGGCCATGCGCGCCGGACCGGCCGGTATCTCGGCGTCCGTCACTCTGTCCGGCCCGGCCACGGCCTGACCGGGGCCGGCGTCGCCATACCGGTCTCCAGCGCGATCGGTGCCGCCGCCAACCAGACGACGCTGCGCCGCGCCACGGTGCCGGCCGGCCGCTCCCTGCGCCCCGGCAGGCCCGACGTCCGACATGTGTGGACGCTGGGCACCGTCGGTATCCCGCTCGCCGGCACCGCCCTCGCCAAGGTCGCGGTCCTGGCCGTGCATACCTTCGCGGCGGCCCGGCCCGGGACGGGACTGACAGCGCGCCACGCCGCGCAGCGCGGGTCGTGCCGCTGTTCACCGAGGACGCCCGCGTGCGGTCGCACATCGCGGATCCGCTCGGGCTCAGGCGCACCGTGCCGAGTTTCGGGGCGACGTTCGCCTGCTACGGCGCCCTCGCCGCCGTCGCCGTCCCGGTCGCGACGCCGGCCTGCATATTTGCGTATCGATGCAACAAGGGGCACACTCATGGAGTCGGGCCCTGTGCGCGTGCCGAGCACGGGCGGGGCACAGCCACATCACGGAACGGAGGCAGCCATGGGTGCAGACCCTCCCAGTCCGCGCTGCCTCCGGGGCATGCGCTGACTTTCTGACGTTCACCGGCCGGGGCCATGACCGCCCCGACGGTTCCACTTACTTACCTGTATTTCCCATGCTGCCTGGGTGACCCCTGTCCTGCCGTCGGTGCGTTGGCCGCGGCCGGGCGTGCCGGCGTGCCCAGAGTGGGGGCGGAGGTCTTCGTGATGTCGATCCGTACGGACAACAGGCCCGCCGAGAGGGCGGAGCGCACACCGCTGGTGGCGCGCCTGCCCGGGCGGCTGTCCCGTCTTTCCTGGGTGGACGCGGCCGTGGCGGCGGCCGTGCTGGTGCTCCTGTACGTGGTGCTGCGCGTGGGGCACGGCACCACCGTCGCCTTCAACACCCACCAGAACGTCCATGTCGACACCGATCCGGCACAGCTGCCGTACGACGCGGCCCGCTCGCTGCTGCGGATGTTCGCCGCGCTCGCGGTGTCGATCGTGTTCACCTTCGGCTACGCCTGTGCCGCCGCCAAGAGCAGGCGGCTGGAGCGGATCCTCGTCCCGGCCCTGGACATCCTCCAGTCGGTGCCGGTGCTGGGCTTCCTCACCGTGGCGGTGACCGGGTTCATCGCCCTGTTCCCCGGCTCGATGCTGGGCCTGGAGTGCGCGTCGATCTTCGCGATCTTCACCTCGCAGGCGTGGAACATGACGTTCGCCTTCTACTCCTCCCTCACCTCCCTGCCGCGTGAACTCGACGAGCTGTCACGGTCGTTCGGGTTCACCCGCTGGATGCGGTTCTGGAAGGTGGAGGTGCCGGCCGGGATGATCGGCCTGGTCTGGAACGGCATGATGAGCTTCGGCGGCGGCTGGTTCTTCCTGGTGGCCTCGGAGGCGATCAGCGTCAACAACCAGCAGTACGCGCTGCCCGGCGTCGGCTCCTACGCCGGTGCCGCCATCACCGACGGCGACCTCGGCAAGGTCGGCTGGGCCATCCTCACCATGGCTGTGATGGTGATCGGCGTGAACTTCCTGTTCTGGCGGCCGCTGACCGCGTGGGCGGAGAAGTTCAAGAACGAGCAGTCCGAGGCGAGCGAGGTGCAGCGGTCCGTCGTACTGGACCTCCTGCGCCGCTCGCACTGGCCGCGGTTGCTCGGCCGGGTGCTGCGCCCGGTGGGACGCGCGCTGAGCACGGCGGGCCGCGTCCTCGGCCGCGACGACCGGCCACTCGTCGTCGGCCGGACCCGGCAGCGCACCGGCGACATCGTCTTCACACTCGTCGCCGGCGGGCTGATCGTGTGGGGTCTGCTCGACCTCGGCCACTACCTCCACGACCGCACCGGCCTCGGCGTGTTCGGCGAGCCGCTGCTGCTCGGCCTCGCCACCCTCGCCCGCGTCCTGGTGCTGGTCGCGCTCGCCACCGTCGTCTGGGTGCCGATCGGCGTGAAGATCGGGTTCTCGCCCCGGCTGACCCGGATCGCCCAGCCGGTCGTGCAGATCCTGGCGTCCTTCCCGGCCAACTTCCTCTTCCCGCTCGCCGTCTGGTTCTTCCTGCGGACCGGCCTGTCCATCAACATCGGCGGCACGCTGCTGATGGCGCTCGGCGCCCAGTGGTACATCCTGTTCAACACCATCGCCGGCGCCATGGCCATCCCCAGCGATCTGCGCGAGGCCATGGACGACCTGGGCGTCACCGGCCGGCAGCGGTGGCGGCGACTGATCATCCCGGGGATCTTCCCGTCCTACGTCACCGGCGGGATCACGGCGTCCGGCGGCGCCTGGAACGCCTCGATCGTCTCCGAGGTCGTCACCTTCGGCGGCACCACCCTCACGGCGACGGGCCTCGGCGCGTACATCGCGCAGGCCACGGAGAGTGGCGACTATCCGCATCTGCTCGCCGGTGTCGCGGTGATGAGCCTGTACGTCGTCGGGCTGAACCGACTGGTGTGGCGCCGCCTGTACCGGCTGGCCGAGACCCGCTACTCCCTCTGAACTTCCCTTCTCTCACAAGCATTTGGAGCACGTCATGGTGCTGAACGTACTGCGCGGCCTGCGCGCCGACCGCCGGGCCCGGGCGGGCCTCGCCCACCTGACCGCCGACACGCCCCGCCGGCCCGCCGACGGCGAGCTGCTGCTGGAGACCTCCGGCCTGACCAAGTCGTACGCCGGTGCCGACGGCGAGCTGCCCGTCCTGTCCGGCATCGACCTCCAGGTCCGCGCGGGCGAGGTCGTCGCCCTGCTCGGCAAGTCGGGCTCCGGCAAGTCCACCCTGCTGCGCTGCCTGGCCGGGCTCGTGCCCGCCAGTTCCGGCACCGTCGCCTACCGGGGCACCCCGCTCACCGGCGCCAATCCGGGTACGGCCATGGTGTTCCAGACCTTCGCGCTGCTGCCCTGGCTGACCGTCCAGCAGAACGTCGAACTGGGCCTGGAGGCCAAGGGAGTTCCGGCCGCCGAGCGTGCCGACGCCGCCCGGCAGGCCATCGACCTGATCGGCCTCGACGGTTTCGAGTCGGCGTACCCAAAAGAGCTTTCCGGCGGTATGCGCCAGCGCGTCGGCTTCGCGCGCGCCCTCGTCGTGGAGCCGGACGTGCTGATGATGGACGAGCCGTTCTCCGCCCTCGACGTGCTGACCGCCGAGAACCTGCGCGGCGAGCTGATGGAGCTGTGGGAGTCCGGCCAGTTCCCGACCCGCGCCATCGTGCTGGTCACCCACAACATCGAGGAGGCCGTGCTGATGGCCGACCGGATCGTCGTCCTGGGCGCCCGCCCGTACGGCACGATCCGCGAGGTCTTCGACGTCGGCCTGGAGCGGCCCCGGGACCGTAACTCGGCCGCCTTCGACGACCTTGTCGACCGCGTCTACCGGACCATGACCGGCCGCCAGAAGGAAGGCCGCGTCCCCGGCCGGCAGGAGGCGGTGGAGCTGGAGAAGCGCACCCCCGCGAACGCCCCGCTGCCGCCGGCCAGTGTCGACGGGCTGTCCGGGCTCGCGGAGCTGGTGCTCGACCGCGGCGGCCGCTGCGACCTCGCCGACCTCGCCGACGAACTCGGCCTGGCGGTGGATGACTTGCTGCCCCAGGTCGACGCGCTCGACCTGCTCGGCTTCACCACGCTCAGCGGGGACGACCTGCTGCTGACCGACACCGGTACGGCGTTCGCGGGCGCCGACGTACAGGAGTCGAAGAAGATCTTCGCCGAGGCCGTGCAGCGCGCCCCACTGGTCACGCTGATCACGCAGAGCCTGCGGAACAACTCGGGCGGCACCCTGCGCGCCGGGTTCTTCCGCGATCTGCTCGCCCACCATTTCACCGCCGAGCAGGTCACCCGCCAGCTGGAGACGGCCACGGACTGGGGCCGCTACGCCGAGCTGTACTCCTACGACGCCGAGCCGCAGGAGTACCACCTCGACGAGAGCGACGACTCACGCCTGGCCGCGACCGGTACGCGGCGGGACTGAGCACGCGCCGCAACCGGCGGCACCGGCGGTCCGCGCGTGAGCGTTCCGTGGGTCAGTGTTCCGTGGCCGTGCGCCGGACCCCGGCCGCGCGTGCGGGGGCACCGCGCTCCTGCGCGACGACCGCCTCCCCAGCGCCGGCCGGCCCGGCCTCCCCCGCGGCCACCGCCTCGTCCGTGACCAGCACCGCGCTCTCCAGCAGCGCCCGCACCTGCGGACCCGTGGCCCGGTAGAAGATGCGCGTGCCCTCGCGCCGCGAGGTCACCAGTCCGGCCGAGCGCAGTTTCGCCAGGTGCTGGGAGGTGGCCGCGACATGCGCCTCGATCAGCTCGGCGAGCCTGCTGACCGGCAGTTCCCGCTCGCTCAGCGCCCAGAGCAGCCGGTAGCGCGAGGGGTCGGCAACCGCCTTGAGCACGGCCACCGATCGCCCGGCCCGCTCCTCGTCCCACGACGCTACTTGCGCTTCCATGCAAGTATGGTAGCCGGTCATGCGCAGGACGTCCGGTGGCGTTCCGGAGCGACACTAGTTGCACATATGTGCAAATATAGAGAAAGCGTCGAGGAGGAGGTGAGCGGCATGGATCCCAGCAGCAGTCCGGGCCCCGACCGGCCCCCCAGTCCCATGTCCCCCGACTCCTCGGGCATCCGGTAGCCCACCCCCCGGCGGTACGGCCGGGCGGACGGCCGCCATGCCCTCGACCTGTCCCGCCGCGGCGGGGCGAGGGGAGGTTCCCATGGCGAACCTGACCACTTTCGACTTCGTTCTCCGGCTCGCCGTCGGCGTCGCCTGTGGTGCTCTGATCGGCGTGGAGCGCCAGTGGCGCGCCCGGATGGCCGGGCTGCGCACCAACGCCCTGGTGGCCGTCGGCGCCACGCTGTTCGTCCTCTACAGCGAGGCCGTCGGCGACCCCGGCAGCCCCACCCGGGTCGCCTCCTACGTCGTCTCCGGCATCGGATTCCTCGGCGGCGGCGTCATCCTGCGCGAGGGCGGTGGCGTGCGCGGCCTCAACACCGCCGCCACGCTGTGGTGTTCGGCGGCGGTCGGCGTGCTCGCCGCCTCCGGCCGGCTGGCGCTGTGCGCGATCGCGACGGCCACCGTCCTCGGCGTGCACGCGTTCCTGCGCCCCGCGGGCCGGCTGATCGACCGCGTGCCGCAGCGCGACCCCGACAACGAGGGCGTACGCGCCACCGTCCACCTGGTCTGCGAGCGCGCCGACGAGACACATGTGCGCGCGCTGCTGTCCCAGGCTCTCGCGGGCGACGGCCTCGCACCCACCGGGCTGCGGGTACGCCGCGACGACGAGGGCGGCACCAGCCTGCGGGCGGCCGTCGCCCTGAACGGCGACCCCGCCCGGGCGCTGGAACAGCTCATCGCCCGGCTCTCCCTGGAACCAGGCGTACGTGACCTGCACTGGCACCTGGACGACACCTCGCTCGACGCGGAGCGGGAGGCGGTGGCATGAGCGACCTCGACGCCCGGCGCGCCCGCCACGCCGTCCGCCGGGCCGCCCGCCAACTGGCCGAGGACGCCCCGCGGTTGACCGCCGGCTCCGCGAGCGCTCTACGGGCGGGCCTCGCCACCCGCACCGCCCGTCTGCGCCGAGCCGCCCTCGCCGCGTGGCTGACGGGCGTACCCGAGCACGTGATCGCCGCCGACGGACATGTGCCCGTGACGGTCGTGCACGCATGGGTGGCGGCGGGACACGCGCCGCGGCACGCTGACGACGGGCGGGGGTGACCAGGACGACGCCGGGGGGACACGTCTCAGGCCCGTGCGCGCACGCACGGCCTACTCCGGTGCGGAACTTCCGCCCGGGGCGAGGGAGCTGACGAGGGCGAGTTCGTGGTCCTGTGTCAGACAGGGCTCGACGGTCACGCGGCCTTCGGGCCCCGCGTACGAGGCCGTCGGGAACGAGGTGACGTCGCGGCGGTCCGCGAGGTCTCCGGTCAGCATGCCGAGCCGGACCTCGGGGCCGCCGTACGCGCTCAGGCGCAGCTCCCACCGTGCCTGACCGCCGGGATGGTGCTCGGCCACGGCGGCGAGGGGGATGCCGATCTCGAAGTCGCCGTACGGATCGACGTAGCACCGCCCGTCGAAGGCCCATGCGTGCCGGCCCCGGAGCCGGGCCCGGAACCGGTAGTGGTGGGCGCGGGCGACGCTGCCGTGGAGCGAGCCGGTCAGCCGGATCGCCGTGTCGCCGGCGGCGATCGACGACACCTCCGCATGGGCCGGTCGGTGCCAGGTGCGCAGGGCCAGGCCGCCGTCCGGTGCCCGGTACGGGATCCACGCGGTGCATCCCGCGTCGGCCGGGCGGCGCGCGGCGGGGTCCAGGAGCCGTGCCGTTTCGACCGGCCCCGCGAGGACCGGGCGCGACTTGTTGCCGCTGACGTGCTGGACGAAGGCGTCCCAGTGTCCTTCGGTGAGGGCACGCGATCCCTTGTCCAGCTTCGCCTCCAAGGACGTTCCGGCCTCCGCCGCCCGGGACTCCAGGCGCACTCTCACCGCCTCGCCCGCCGCCGCTGTGTCCCGCAGGCGCAGGACGAGTTGCCAGGCGTCGGGTGCGAGGGCGGGGTCGGCCGTGTGGAAGGCGAGCGAGCCGTCGGGCAGGACCCGGCAGCCGACCCGGACCGGCGAGCCGAATCCGGCCAGGCCGACCAGTTCCAGCGCACGGCGCCACAGGGGGCGGCCGCTGTCGGTGTCACGGTGTGCCGCGCGCGGCCGTCGGCCGTGCCCGCCGCGGGAGGCGAGTTCCGGCGCGAGGTCGAGGAAGAGGGCGTCGTACTGCGCGGCGATGTGCCGGGGACGGAAGCGTACGGAGGTCCGGCGGGCCGCGGCGGCCATCCGCCGGCGCTCGGCGTCGTTCTCGATCAGGCGGCACACCGCGTCGGCGAGGGCGTCCTCGACGGCTCCCTGCGCCGGGACGAGCAGGCCGTCCTCGCCGTGCGTGATGATCTCGCGGGGCGCGTGGTCGCGGTCGGTGCTCACCACGGGCACCCCGCAGCTCATCGCCGCCAGGAGGGTCGTGCCGGAGGCTTCGGTGCGGTGCGGCACGACGGCGATGGCGCCCTTGGCCCACTCCGGCTCCATGGGCGTGCGCGCGCCCATCAGCAGGACGTTGTCGTGCAGGGCGAGTTCGTCGATACGACGGCGCAGGCGGCCGCGCTCGCGACCGTGGCCGTAGACGCGCAGGGTCCAGTCCGGGTGTACGGCCACGACCTTGGCGAAGGCGTCGAGGAGCCGGTCGTACTGTCCGGCCGGCGTGAGCCGTCCCGCTGCCACCACGGTCCGCGACATCCCGGTCGAGGGTTCCGCACAGGGCTCGGGGATGCAGACGGGGATGGCGGTGAGGCGCGTCGGCGCGGAGGGCAGCGCCCGGCGGTGGGCGCGCGCGTCCGCGGCGGACACGGTCACGTAGGCGTCGAGCAGGGGTACGGCCGCGTCGAGGTCGTCCCTGAGCGCGTCCGGGCGGAGGTCGCGGGCGGCGTGTTCCTGGCCGATGCGCAGCTGGTCGGGGCGGCCGTGCTCGGCCAGGAAGCAGGTCAGGTACGGGCCGGTCGCGATCACCACGTCGGCGTCGCTGTCCTGCAGGTGGGCCGCGAGCCTCGCCTCGCCGAGTCCGGTGGGCGGCGTCGGGCCGTCGTGCACCGTGTCGTGGGGGCACACGGTGCCCGGGGTCCGCTGCTCGGCGGCGGTGCCCGCATAGTGCCGGGAGGTGGGCCGCAGGTCCACCAGGGCGCGTATCCGCACGCGGGGCGGCGGTGCCGGGCGGGGGTGGTCGGCGGTGCGGTGGCAGGAGACGATCTCCACGTCGTGCCGGTCGGCGAGGGCGCCGGCGAGGTTGATCGTGGCGCGGACCGTGCCACTGGTGCGGTAGGCGTCGTAGAGCAGGAAAGTGATCTTCATGGGTCTCTTCGTGGCGGGTTCAGCCGAACATTCCGGCGATCGCTGTCGCGGCGCGGTGGGTGAGGGCGGCGTACAGGTCGGGCCGGAGCACTCCCAGGACCGCGGCCGACGCCACGATGATCAGGAAGACGGCCTCCTTTCCGCCGCCGAGCTGTCCCCTCACCGGGCGTCCGCCGCCGGCGCCTCTGTGCTGTGCGTCATGCGTCCAGCCTGGGACCGGACCCGGCCCGTGCGGTATCCGTCGCCCGGCCGGGCCGCCCCCGCCGGGCGGCGGGAGGACACCCCCCGATCGGCTGGTTCCGCCCACCGGGGCAACCCTGGTGGCGGCCGGGCCCTCTTAAGGTCGTAGGCGTACGGACAGGCCGGACAGGAGCGGGACGGGGTGCATGTGATCCGGGTCGTGGTGGTGGACGACGAGGCCCTCGTCCGCTCCGGCTTCCAGCTCATCCTGAACGCCGCCGACGACATCGAGGTGGTCGCGACGGCCGGCGGCGCCGACGCCGTGGCCCGGGTCCGCGACGCGCGTCCGGACGTCGTCCTGCTGGACATCCGCATGCCGGACGTCGACGGACTCACCGTGCTGCGCGAGGTGCGGGGGCTCCCGGACGGGCCCGTGGTGGCGATGCTGACGACGTTCGACACCGACGAGTACGTGCTCGCGGCGCTGCGTCACGGGGCGGCCGGCTTCCTGCTCAAGGACACCGAGCCGGAACAGCTGGCCCAGATGGTGCGCACGCTCGCCGCGGGCGGCATCGTCATGTCCCCCAAGGCGTCCCGTGCCCTGCTGCTCGGCCACCCCGGTGCCGAGGCGGTGAACGCCGAGGAGGCCGAGGAGTCGGCCCGGGTGGAGCGGCTGACCGCACGCGAACGCGATGTGCTGACGCTGGTCGCGGAGGGGCTGTCGAACGCCGACATAGGGACGCGTCTGCATCTGAGCGCCGGCACGGTGAAGGATCACCTGAGCGCGATCTTCGCCAAGCTGCGCGTGACCGGCCGTATCCAGGCCGCGCTCATCGCCCAGCGCGCCCGGCTCCTGGACGAACGGCGCAGGCCGAGGGCAGAGCGGTGACCCGGCCGGTGAGCGGCCGCCGGACCGGCTGGGCACGGGTTCCGGCGCCCCTGCGGGACGCCGGGCTCGTCGCCGTGGCGGCCGGGGACGCCTGGCTCGCGGTCTCGGACAGCTCGTGGACCGAGGTGGGTCTCGCCGCCCTGGCCTGTGCCGCCCTCGCGCTGCGCCGCTACGTCCCGCTCGTCGTCGTCCTGCTCACGGTGCCGGCCGCGGTGGTCGGGGACCTCGTCGTGGCCCCGCTCGCGGCCCTGTTCGCCCTCGCCGAACGGAGGCGCGACCGCCGCCTGTTGGGAGCGTGCGCCGTGCTGATGGCGGCGGCCTCCGCCGCGCCCTGGCCCTGGCACGACCCGGACTCGCGCGACCGCACCTGGACGCTGATCCAGTTCGTCTACACCCTCGCGGGCACCGCCGCGCCCGTACTGTTCGGTCAACTGGTGCAGGCGCGGCGGGACTTGTCCCAGCGCCTGGCCGAGATCGAGGAGGCCAGGGAGCACGAGCGGGCCCTGCACGCCCAGGCCGTGCTCGCCCGGGAACGCGCCCAGCTGGCCCGGGAGATGCACGACGTCGTCTCGCACCAGGTGAGCCTGATCGCCGTCCAGGCCGGTGCGCTTCAGGTCGGGTCCAGGGACACGGAAGCCCGGGAGGCCGCCCGCACCATCCGTTCGCTGAGCGTCTCCACGCTGGACGAACTGAGGAACATGGTCACCCTGCTGCGCGCCTCCGGTGGCCGCGCCACCGAGCTGACACCGCAGCCCACGCTGGCCGACATCCGCAAGCTGGTCGCGACGAGCGGCATCGACGCGGAGCTGACCGGTGTGCTGCCCGACACGGTCAGCACACCCGCCCAGCGGGCGATCTACCGCACCGTGCAGGAAGCCCTGACGAACGTGCGCAAGCACGCTCCTGGAGCCGGGGCGACCGTGAAGCTCTGGTGCGAGGGCGACGACGTCGGTGTCACCGTCACCAACAGCCGCCCCACCCGCCCGTCCCTGCCCCTGCCCGGCTCGCGGCAGGGCCTGGTCGGGCTGCGGGAGCGCGCCGAGATCCTGCACGGCACGTTCTCCGCCGGCCCGACCCCGGACGGCGGCTACGGGGTCCGTGTCCGGATCCCGGCCCAGACCACGTGACGTCGTCGCCGGCAGCACGTGCTCGACGGGCTCAGGACAGGGGCAGTCGCATGAGCGTCAGGTCGAGCCAGCGGCCGAACTTGGTGCCGACCTCCGGGAGCGTGCCGGCGACCTGGAACCCGAAGCGTTCGTGCAGCCGGATCGAGGGGGTGTTCCCGGCTTCGATTCCGGCGATCATCACGTGATGGCCGGCCTCGCGCGCGGCCGTGATGAGGGCGGTCAGCAGCGCGGATCCGATGCCGAGCCCGTGCCGGTCCTCGCGGACGTAGACCGAGTTCTCCACCGTGTGCCGGTAGCCGTCCAGCTCCCGCCAGGGGCCGTAGGCCGCGAACCCGGCGACCTCGCCGCCGACCTCGGCGACGAACGCCGAGCCGCGCTCCAGATGGGCGGCGAGCCAGGTGACCGCCTGCTCCGGTGTCTGCGGGGTCCGGGTCCACAGGGCCGTCGAGTGCTCGATCGCGTGGTTGCGGATCGCGCGGATGGCCGCCACGTCGTCGGGCCGGGCGGGGCGCACCGGCACGGCCGCCGCGCTTCTTGCGTATATTGAAGCCATGTCCAACATAGTAGAACCTCTGGTGGGGCAGATCGCGGCCCGCGTCCGCACCGAGCGGGAACGCCGCCGCTGGACGCTGGCCCAGCTCGCCGACGCCTCCGGCGTGTCCCAAGCGATGATCAGCCGGATCGAGCGCGCGGAGAGCAGCCCCACGGCGGTCGTCCTGGGCAAGCTGTCCGCGGCCTTCCAGCTCAGCGTCGCCTCCCTGCTCGCCCTCGCCGAGGGGGCGCCGGAGGACACCGCGCGCGAGACCGCCGAGGGCGCGACGGGCGTGCGGAGGCCCGCGGACACGGCCGAGTGGCGCGACCCCGCGACCGGATACCGGCGCCGCCAGATCACCGGTCCGCGCTTCCCGGCGGAGATCGCCGAGATCCGGCTGCCGGCCGGCGCGCGCGTGCCGTATCCGGCCGCCGCCTTCGCCTTCGTACGCCAGGTCGTCTGGGTCCTCGACGGCCGGCTGACCTTCCATGACGGCGACACGGTCCATGAGCTGGAGGCGGGCGACACCATCGAGCTGGGTGAGCCCGCCGAGCGCGTCTTCGCCAACACCTCGGACTCCGAGTGCCGTTACGCCGTCGTCCTGACCCGCGGCACCACGCCGTGACCGGGCCGCTCCCCCGCGGCGGCACGCTCCTGCTGGCCGCCGCAGCCGGTACGGCGATCGCGAACAACTACGCCATCCAGCCCGAACTCACCTCCGTGGCATCCGACTTGGGCGTGCCGCTCGCCGTGATCGGACTGGTGCCGACCGCCGCGCTCACCGGCTGCATGACCGGGTTCGCCCTCCTGCTGCCCCTCACCGACCGCCTCGCCCCCAACCGCCTGGTCGGCATCCAGCTGACCGCGCTGGCCGCCGCCCTCGCCCTGGCCGCGGCGGCACCCGGCGCGGGCGTGCTCCTCGCCGCCTATCTGCTCATCGGCGCGGCCGCGAGCGTCGCTGCGCAGGCCAGCAGCATCGCGGGCCGGCACGCGCCAACAGGACGCCGAGGAGCGGGAGTTGCCACGGTGGCTGCCGGCATGTCGGCCGGTATCCTGCTCAGCCGGCTGGCGGGCGGGGCGCTCGGCGGAGCCATCGGGTGGCGGCGGATGCTCCTCGTCTTCGCCGTGCTCGCGCTGCTCGGCGCCATCGCCGCCGCCACGCTGCTGCCGCGGCGGCGGCCGCATGCCGAGCGCGGTTACCGGGCCGCGCTCGCCTCGCTCCCGCCGCTGCTGCGCCGGTTCCCCGAACTGCGCCGCGCGGTGGCCACCGGCGGGCTGTGGTACTTCGCCTTCAACCTGATCTGGGTCACGCTCGCCCTCGCGCTCGCCCAGCCGCCCCACTCCCTCGGCCCGGCCGCCATCGGCCTGTACAGCCTGGCCGGGCTGCTCGGCTTCGCGGCGCTCCCGCTGACCGGCCGCCTCACCGACCGGTACGCCCCGGGCACGGTGATCGTCGCGAGCATGCTGGCCGCGGCGGCGGGCACCGCGCTGCTCGCCAGCGGGCTCGGCAACCCGCTGGTCACCGCCCTCGCACTCGCGGTCTTCGACGCCGGATGCTTCGCCGCGCAGGCCGCCAACCAGAGCCGGATCATCGCCCTCGCCCCCGACCGGGCGGGCAGCCTCAGCAGCGTCTACCTCGTGCTGTACTTCACCAGCGGCGCCGTCGGCACCGCCGTCGCCGCGCCGCTCCTCGACGCCCTCGGCTGGCGCGGGATCAGCCTCACCGCCCTCGCCGCGCTCCTCGTCGCGGCCGCCGTCGGCAGCCGGTCACTCAGGGTTCCAGCACACGGTCCGGACCCAGCGGGACCTCGTGCAGCAGGAGCCGGCTCCTCAACTCCCGTACGCCGAAGTCGGCTTTGAGCCGGTCGATGACCGTCTCGAACTCGCGGGCGTCGGTGCAGGCCACGCGCAGCTGGTAGTCGTAGTCCCCGGTCAGCCGCATCGCGCCGACGACCTGCGGCACGTCGGGCAGCTGCTCCTCGAAGGCCGTGCGGTCCACGCCCTCGCGCAGCCGGATGTCGCTGAGCAGTTCCATCCCGCGCCCGAACGCCGCCAGGTTCAGTTCGGCGCGGTATCCGCGCACGACACCGGCCGCCTGGAGCCGGCGTACGCGGTCGGCGACGGTGTTGGCCGACAGGCGGACCTGACGCCCCAGCTCCTGGTAGGTGGCGCGGCCGTCGGTGAGGAGGATCGTGAGGATCTGCCGGTCGATGCGGTCCATGGCGCCATGCTACAAATACTCGGCGGGAGCTGGATGCGCCGAGATATTCACGGCGTCATCCCGCATATCGCCGAGAAGTCCGAGCCAAAGTCGGCGCTTCCGGTGCCAGGCTCGCGGGCATGGAGATACTGCTGCTCCGCACCGCCCTCGCCCCCTCCCTCGTCCTCCTCGTCTCCGTCGTCGCCCGGCGTTCGGGCCCGCGCCGCGGCGGGCTCCTGCTGGGCGCGCCCACGACGTCCGGGCCGTTCCTGCTGCTCATCTGGCTCAGCGGCGGAAGCGCGGCGGCGGCACATGCGGCACGCGGCAACGTCGCTGCGCAGCTCGTCGTCGCGGCCTTCTGCCTCGCCTACGGCCGGCTCGCCCCCTTCCTGCGCCCGGCGCGCACCCTGACGGCGGCTGTGTCCTGCGCGGCCGCGGCGGGCCTGATCGCCGCGCTGTGCACCGACGTCTGGCTGACGGCTGCATCGGCCCTCGCCCTGGCTTTCGCCGGACTGCGGGCCTGGCCCGCCCCGGCCCCGGCGCATCGGCCCCAACGCGCGGCCCGGAGCTGGGAGATACCGGTGCGGATGGCGGTGTCCGCCACGACCGTGCTGCTCGCCGTGCACGCCGCGGCCGCGCTCGGCTCGTTCGCCGGCGGCATCCTCGCCGCGCTCCCCGTGCTGCTGGCCGTGATGGCCCCCTCGACCCATCGCGCGACCGGCGCACAGGCCGCGGCGGCGATGATGCGCGCCGCCCTGACCGTCACACCGGCCACCCTCGCCTTCCTGCTGACGGCCTATACGGCGTTCGCCGCCTCCGTGACGACGCGGTAGAGGATGTCCGTGGCACACGGAACGCCGCACAGAACCCGCGGGGACGCCACCGGGGACGAGGAGCACACGACACGCATGGACATCAGGCAGCTGGAGTACTTCCTGGCGATCGTCGATCGCGGGGGCTTCAACCGCGCGGCCTCGGCCCTCTACGTGTCGCAGCCCTCGCTGTCCCAGGCCGTGCGCACGCTGGAGCGTGATCTCGGCTCCCAGCTCTTCCATCGCATCGGGCGCCGGGCGGTCCTCACCGAGGCGGGAAAGGCACTGATCGAGCCTGCCCGGGAGGCCGTGCGCGGCCTGGAGACGGCACGCGCGAGCGTCGCGGCCGTGCAGGAACTGCGGGAGGGACGACTGGACGTGGCCTCGATGCCGTCCCAGGCGGTGGAGCCGCTCACCACCCTGGTGCGGGACTTCAGCCGGCGGTACCCCGGCGTGTCGGTCGCGGTGAAGGCGGCGTTCACCACGCGCGAGGTCATCGACCTGGTGCGTACGGGTGCCGTGGAGCTGGGACTGCTGGCGTCCGCCGGCCCGGTCCGCGGCACGGAGGCCGTCGTCGCGCACGCGCTGGGGAGTCAGCGTTTCGTGCTGGTGGTGCCGGGCGACGGTCCGTTCGCGGGCCGGACGGCGGTGCAGTGCCATGAACTGGCCGGACAGCGACTGATCGTCGGTCAGCCGGGGACCGGGATGCGCGCCTACGTCGACGGGCTGCGCGCGCGGGGCATCGACGTCGCGGTCGCCGCCGAGACCGAGCACCGGGTGGCGCTGCTGCCCCTGGTGCTGGCCGGGGTCGGGCTCGCCGTGGTCACGGATTCCTGGCGGGACGTCGCCCGGGCCCTCGGTGCCCGCGTCCTGGACATCGAGCCGCGCACGACGCTGGACGTCGCCCTCGTCAGCCGCCGGGGGATCCTGTCCCCCGCGGCCGCCGCGTTCGTCACGACGGCCACCCGCGACGCCGGCAGCTGATAGGTCCGGCCTATAAGGCAGATCCGCAGCGCGTCTTGGACGCCCGGCGAACCGCCCTGCTGCAATCGACGGCATGACGAACCACCGCATAGCCCTGATCCCCGGCGACGGCATCGGCACCGAGGTGCTGCCCGCCGCACGGCAGGTTCTCGACGTCGTGAGCCGGCGCCACGGCTTCGGCCTGTCGTACACGTCGTACGACGACTGGTCCTGCGAGCGCTATCTGCGCGAGGGCGCCATGATGCCCGCCGACGGCATCGACCGGTTGCGCGACAAGGACGCGATCCTGCTGGGCGCGGTGGGCCACCCGGGGGTGCCCGACCATGTGTCGCTGTGGGGCCTGTTGATCCCGATCCGTCGCGCCTTCCGGCAGTACGTCAGTCTCCGGCCCGTCCGCGTCTTCGAGGGCGTGTGCAGCCCGGTGCGCGGCGCGCGGGCGGGCGAGGTCGATGTCGTCGTCGTGCGCGAGAACGTGGAAGGCGAGTACAGCGAGGCCGGTGGCCGTCTCAACCGTGGGTTTCCCGAGGAAATGGCCGTCCAGGAAGCCGTGTTCACCCGGACCGGTGTCACCCGCGTCGTGGACTTCGCCTTCGCGCTGGCCGCGCGGCGCGGCGGCCGGCTGACCTCGGCGACCAAGTCGAACGGCATCGTGCACACCATGCCGTTCTGGGACGAGCTGGTCGCCGAGCGGGCCGCCCGGTTCCCTCAGGTCGCCTGGGACCAGGAGCACATCGACGCGCTCGCGGCCAAGTTCGTCCTGGAACCCGCCCGCTTCGACGTCGTGGTCGCCTCCAACCTCTTCGGTGACATCCTCAGCGATCTCGCGGCCGCGGTCGCCGGTTCGGTCGGCATCGCCCCGGCGGCCAACCTCAACCCCGAGCGGGAGTTCCCGTCGATGTTCGAGCCGGTGCACGGTTCCGCTCCCGACATCGCGGGCCGGGGCATCGCCAATCCGCTGGGCGCGATCTGGTCGGCGGCCATGATGCTCGACCATCTGGGCCACCCCGCCGCGGCCGAGCACATCACGGACGCGATGGCCTCGCTCCTGGCCAGGACCGACGTCCGCACCCATGACCTGGGGGGTACGGCGACCACCGCCGAGTTCACCGACAGGCTGCTCCGACTCCTCTGAACCCGCCGGGCCCCGGCAGCACGGCCGTACGCCCCGGTTACTGTGACGGACCGGCATCGGCGGTGAGGTGATCCATGGCGCACGGACAGGACGGGGAGCGGCGGACCGGCGGTCGTCCGCGGGAGCTGTCCGCCGGCGCGGCGGCGCTCGCCGCCCGGTGCGAGCCACGGGTGAACGCGCTCGCCCGGCGCATGGCCCGCGAGGTGTTCGGGCAACTGCGCGGCTACCCCGAACTGCCCGCCGAGGTGAAGGACGTGGAGATCGCCGCGACGGCCCGGCACGGCATGCGGCTGTTCCTGCGCGGGGCCACCGGCCGGCCGGGGCCGGACGCGCTGGAGTACTTCCAGGAGCGCGCGGCCCGGCGCGCCGAGGAGGGGATGCCGCTGCACCTCCTGCTGCGCACGTACACGCTGGGCGGGCAGGAACTGTTCCGGGCGCTGCGGGAGACCGCTCGTCCCGATGAGCGGGACGCCCTGGCCGAACTCGCCGAAGCGCTGTTCGCCTCGATCGACCGGGTCGTGGGCGCCGTCGCCGAGAGCTATCTCGACGAGCGGACCGCCCTCGCCGCCGAACGCCACGAGCGGCGTCACGCACGGGCCCGCGCCCTGCTGGAGGGCCGCCCGCCCGCCGGCGCATCCACGACGGACGGGCCCGCGCTGGTGCTGTGCCTGCGCTTCCCCGATTCGCCGCCCACCGGCGGCAGTCCGGGCTCCCCGGTGACGGTACGGCGGCTGGTGCGGCGCGTCCAGGCGGTGCTGGACCGGGTCTTCGGCACGGACGTACCCGCCCTGCTCGGCGCCGACGGAGGGCACGCGGTCGTACCGGGAGGCGCCGAACCACCCACCCAGACAACGGAGTTGCTGCGCGAGGCGGCGGGAGCGGGGGTGCGGCTGGCCGTGGCCGGGGCGGCCGGGACCGCTGACATACCCCGTGCGGCGCGGCTGGCCGCGGAGGTGGTGCGGGTCGCGGCCGCGTGCGGCCGGCCGCCCGGGCTGCACCGGCTCGACGACGTCCTGCTGGAGTACCACCTGTCCCGGCCCAGCGAGGGCAGCGACCGGATCGCCGCCCTGCTCGACCCGCTGGCCGGCCGGCCCGAACTGGCCGAGACCCTGCGCACACATCTGGAGGAGCGCCAGGACCGCCGGGCCATGGCCCGCCGGCTGAACCTGCACCCGAACTCCGTCGACCACCGGCTGGCCCGCATCCAGGAGTTGACCGGGGTCCGCCTCGCCGGCCCGAGGGACACCGCGCTGCTCCTCGCGGCCCTGCTGCTGCGCGAGACGGACCCCGGCGTCACGGGGTGACGATCGCGAAGTCCGGGTCCGGTGCGTCCAGCAGCGATCCGAAGGTGATCAGGGCCCCGGCATCGCCGTCGAGGTCCACCGCTCCGCCCGCGATCTCCTCGGCGAAGGTCGTCGCCCCGACCAGCACGGCGTCGAGAGTGGTACGGGCCAGCCGCAGTACGGCGGTGGGCTGCTCACCCTGCGGGGCGTCGCCGGGCATCGGGGTGAGCGCGCCGCGGGACAGCAGGAGCGTCCACTTCTCGCCGGTGTCGGTGAACTCCCAGCGCAGCAGCAGCCGTCCGGCCTCGGCCGCGCGGGGGCCGTTGACGCGTACGGCCATGGAGCGGAAGACCTGCTCGGCCGTCAGGGCGGCCAGGACGTCCGGGGCGGCGCGGGTCGGTGTGCCGAGGATGCCGCCGCGCAGTTCGGCCGCGCCCGTCAGGAAGAAGTTGCGCCAGGGTCCGCACTCCGCGCCCTGGCCGAGCCGCTCGAACGTGTCGGCCTGCAGAGCGCGGGCCTCGGTGTGCCCGGGATCGGCGAACAGGACATGGTTCAGCACCTCCGCGACCCACCGCAGATCACCGTCTTCGTGCGACGTCCTCGCCTTGGCGACCACGCTGTCCGCGCCGCCCATGAACTCCACGTACCGGCGCGCGGCCTCGGTGGGCGGATGCTGCCACAGGTGCGCCGGGTTGCCGTCGAACCAGCCCATGTAACGCTGGTACACCGCCTTGGCGTTGTGGCTGAGGGAGCCGTAGTAGCCGCGGACGTGCCAGGCCCGTTCGAGGGCCGGCGGGAAGCGCAACTGCTCGGCGATCTCCGCGCCCGTGTATCCGGCGTTGATCATCCGCACGCACTGGTCGTGCAGATAGGCGTACGCGTCCCGCTGCTCCTCCAGGAACCGCACGACGCGGTCCTGGCCCCAGGTCGGCCAGTGGTGGGAGGCGAAGACGACGTCCGTGTCCGCGGCGAACAGCCGTATCGTCTCCGTCAGATACCTGGCCCAGGCGCTGGGATCGCGGACGAGGGCCCCGCGCAGGGTGAGCACGTTGTGCAGGGTGTGGCAGGCGTTCTCGGCGGCGCACAGCACCCGCAGGTCCGGGAAGTGGAGGTTCATCTCGGCGGGGGCTTCGGTGCCGGGCGTGAGCTGGAAGACGATCCGCACCCCGTCGACGGTCTCGGTCTGTCCGGTGGCGGTGACGTCGACCGTGGGCGCGATCAGGCCGACGCTGCCGGTCGAGGTCGTCAGCCCGAGCCCGCAACCGATCTGGCCGGCCGGTCCCTTGGGCAGCGCGGCCCCGTACATGTAGGCCGCCCGGCGGGCCATCGCCGTACCCGTGAAGACGTTCTCGCCGGCCGCGTGCTCCAGGAACCCGGCGGGTGCGATGACGGGCACCCGGCCGGCGGCCACGTCGGCCGGACCGACGACCCCGCGCACGCCGCCGAAGTGGTCGACGTGGGAGTGGGTATAGATCACGCCGGTCACGGGGCGCTCGCCGCGGTGTGCGCGGTACAGGGCGAGCGCGGCCGCGGCGACCTCGGCGCTGATCAACGGGTCGATCACGACGACTCCGCGCTCGCCCTCCGCGAAGGTGACGTTCGACAGGTCCAGGCCGCGCACCTGGTAGATGCCGGGCACGACCTCGTACAGCCCCTGGCGGGCAACGAGCCGGCTCTGCCGCCACAGCGCGGGGTGCGCGGTCGGCGGGCAGTCGGCCGCCAGGAAGTCGTAGGCGTCCGCGTCCCACACCACCCCGCCTCGCGCGTCCCGCACCACACAGGGCTCCAGCCGGGCGATCAACCCCCGGTCCGCGTCGGTGAAGTCCTGCTCGTCGTCCCAGGCCGGGGTGGTCTCCCCGGGCTGCTGCTCGCTGCCGGTCATGGTGACCGATCGTGCCAATCCCCGGTCGCCCGCGCCTGATGACGGGTCACAGAGCGGTCGGTGACCCGTCACAGCGGCAGTCCAAGAGGCGGGGGGCTTTGTCCATGGACGCGCTCCCGGCCGGTGGGTGAGGGTCGCCGCATGACCGATTCGGGCCGCACGGCCGGCCGGGGGCGGATGCCGGCCGGGCTCGTCGCGCCGGCACTCGGCGGTTTCGGCATCGGGCCCACCGAGTTCCTGATCGCCGGGCTGCTGCCGCAGATCGCGTCGGGTTTCGCGGTGTCCGAGGCGACGGCGGGCCGGCTGATCTCCGGGTACGCGCTGAGTGTCGCGGTCGGCGCGATCGCACTCATCGCGGCCACGGCCCGGCTGCCCCGCAAGAACGTCCTGGTCGGCCTGGTGGCGTTGTTCGGCTACACGGCGCCGTTGTACGTCGGCGCCGGCATCGCCCTGGCCTCCGTCCTCGTCATGGCCGTTGCCGCACACGACGCCAGGTCCGCCCGGTAGGCGCCGGGGCCATCAGGGTGTTTCCAGGTGGTGTCGGGAGGCGGGCGTGGGCCCGCTTGGCCATGCTGGGCCGAAAGTGGCACTCTCCCTCCCCGCGACAAGGAGCACGGTATGGCCTCGGACTCGGTCGAACGCTTCATGGCGGCCCTGGATCCGGAACACCGGGACACGGTCGGCGCCAGGCCCCGCCAGGAACAGGAGCAGCTGGCGGCGGCCTGGGAACGGGAACTGGAAGCGGACGACGAGCTGGACACCCTCGACGAACTGTCCCCGCCCGCGGCGGAGGCCGAGGCCGCCCGCCGTGTGCTGGAGCGAGAGGCCGGCTAGCGAACGGCGGGCGTCCCCCGCAACAGGTGCTCCAGCGTGGTGGCCGGGTGGCCGGTCAGGTCCTGGACGGCGGTGGTCACCCCGGCGAGGGAGCCGTCGGCGATCGCCGTGTAGGTGGAGACCCAGGCGTCGAGTTGCCAGTCGGGAGCGTCGTACACCGCGCGGGAGGCGTAGGCCTCCTCGACGGTCTCGGGGACGTACGAGACCGGGCGGCCGGTGACCGCCGTGATCGTCGCCGCCACCTCGGTGAGGGTGAGCGCCTCGGGACCGGTCAGTTCGTAGGCACGACCGGTGTGCGGGCCCGGATCGCGCAGGACCGCGACGGCCGCGTCCGCGATGTCGTCCTGCACGACCACGGCGGCCCGGCCGTCACCGGCGGGGCCGCGCAGCGCGCCGTCCTCGCCCACCAGGCCGGGCATGAAGTCGGCGTAGAGGTTGTCGCGCAGGAAGGTGAAGGGCACGCCGCTGGCGCGGATGTGCTGCTCGGTGTGCCAGTGGTCGCGGGCCAGGGTGAAGGTCGCGTCGGGTGCGGCACCGTAGAAGGAGATGTAGACCAGGTGGGCGACGCCCGCCTCGGCCGCCGCGTCGACGAAGGTGCGGTGCTGCGCGACGCGGTCCGGGGATTCCGAGGCGGAGACCATCAGCACACGGTCGGTGCCGCGCAGGGCGCGGACGAGGGCGTCGTGGTCGCCGTAGGCCCCGGGTACGGCGGTCGCGCCGGGCAGTTCCGGTGCGCGGGCCGGGGTACGGCACAGGAGGGTCTGCGGGGTGCCGGCGGCGGCCAGGCGGCGGGCGATGCGTCCGCCCAGCCGGCCGGTGGCGCCGGTGACGGCGTAGGTGGCCTCGACCTCGGCCTCGGCAGGAGCCATCGTCGTTCTCCTCGGTGCGGTCCCGGATGTGCTGCTGTGTGTCTGTCGGCACAGTAGTCGCCCGGTGCGCCCGCTCCCGCCCTGTGCCCCGCCGACCGCGGCGCGGATACGGCGCTCACGTCAGGTCCGCCGTGTCGACGGGCAGCTCGGCCGGGCGCCACTCCGGCATGCCGTCATTGAGCCGGATCGCGCACCGGCCTCGGTCGGTCAGCAGGCGGACCACGTCGTGAGCGAGGACGCAGTGCTCGCCGCGGCAGTTGACGACGATCTCGGCGTCCTGGGGCAACTCGGCGATGCAGTCGGCCAGTTCACCGACCGGGATGGAGAGCGCGCCGGGGATGTGTCCGACCCGGTGCTCCTCCGCCGGGCGCACATCGAGCACGCCGCCCAGGGCGACGCGCGCGTGCAGTTCCTCACGGGTGACCTCCGTGGCGCCGTCGTCGCCGAGAGATGCGCACGCCCTCTCGGCGCGTGGCGGTCCGCTCACCCACCCTGCGCGAGTGAACCGGACCCAGTTCTCCCGCAGCCCGAGCCGCAGGGGCTCGCCCGGCACCGACAGCACCGGCCTGTCCGCCGCCTTCGCCCGCACCTCCTGGCGGGACCGCTCCCTGCGCGGCGCCAGCCAGGTCGGCCTGGTCAACAACTTCCTCGCCCTCGGCACGTACCGCTTCTGGCGCGACATCGGCTACGCCGCCGGCGCCCTGATCGCCGGGCTGCTGGATCACGGAGCACCGCCGGACCGCCCGAGCGCGTCGGCGGCCAGCCGGTAGCGGAGTTCGGGCACGCACACCCCGTCGTACTCGTCGGTCTGGACGGCGCCGTCGGCGACGTATCCGGCCCGTGCGTAGAAACGGCGTGCCGGGGTGTTGCCGGTGAGGACCCAGAGCACCATCTGGTCGAAGCCGTGCGAGCGGGCGTGTGCGTGCACGGCCCGGAGCAGCGTGCGGCCGATGCCCGAGCCGATGAGCGAAGGCTGCACGTACAGGGCGTAGAGCTCACCGGTGGCCGCAGTGGTGTCGGCGTCACGGCAGGGTCCCAGGCAGGCCCAGCCCGACACACGCCCGTCGGTGTCGACCGCGACCAGGTCGGTGCGGCCGTTCCCCGGCTGTATGACGCGCTCCCGGTGTCGCCGCGCGTCCGCCTCGACCGTCATCCGGTCGAGGCAGGACCGGGGCACGATCCCGGCGTACGCGGTCCTCCAGCCGGTCACCCGTATCGCCGCCACGGCCTCGACGTCGGCTTCCGTCATCGCTCGTACAGTCACCATCCCGGCACGCTACGGGACCTGCCCCCGCGACCACCCCGGAATTGCCGCGCCGCTCCCGCCCGGACGGCGAGCGCGGCGGAAATGTGTTGCCGCGCTGTCAACCCGGACGCCATGCTCGCGCCCATGACCGATCCGGACGAAGCCCCGCTCCGCGCCACCCTTGCCCTCCCCGTCGGCGTGCGCGACCTGACACCCGGGGATCTGCCCGCCTGCACCTGGTCGGGCTCGGCCACCCATCTGCGCCAGGTGGAGCGGGAGTTGACGCGGGCGGCGGCGGGCGAGGTGGACTACCTGGCGGTGTGCACCCCGGCGGATCTGCCCGTGGCGATCGGCGGCGTCGACTACCGGGTGCGCGCGGGCGCCGGGACCATCTGGCAGCTCGCCGTGCTGCCGGCGCTCCAGTCCCGCGGACTGGGCACGCTGCTGATCCGGGCCGCCGAGCGACGCATCGTCGGCCGTGGGCTGCGTACGGCGGAACTCGCCGTGGAGGAGGACAACCCGCGGGCCCGCGCCCTGTACGAGCGCCTGGGCTACGTCGCGTACGGCCGTGAGCCGGATGCCTGGGACGAGGAGGGCCCGGACGGGTCGCTCCGCCGGTACGAGACGATGTGCGTCCTCATGCGCAAGGAACTCTGAGGCCCCTGCCCGGCACAGCCGGGCGGTGTCCGGCACACGGGCTCGTCCGACCGGAGCGGCCGCAGCGTGACTTACCGGGCGTCGTGCCCGGGGAAGAGGGTCGCGGCCACATGCTGGGTGTCGGCGTATTCGACCACAGAGGTGATCTGGCCGTCGTGGACGGTGTAGATGCCGAGGCAGCGGTTGTCGTACGTCCCGCCGTACACGGTCCTGGCCTTGGAGGTCCATTCGGCCACCACGCGGTCGCCCTCGGCGATCGTGCTGATCAGCTCGATCTCCAGGGTGCCCGGCACCAGGACCGGTCCCATGCCGCCGAGGAACTCCCCGATGATCCGGTCCCGTCCGTGCCACACCTTGGAGATGGGCAGGTCGCCCGGGTAGTGCCAGGTGGCGTCCTCGGCGAAGCTGTCGTGGATGACGTCCGCGTCGCCGTCGCGGACGGCCTCGACGTAGCGGATGACCACGGCCCTGGGGTCGGTGCCGGTCGTCATGGTCGTACTCCTTCGGTGGTTCGTGAACTGGCTGCTGAAAGAGGTCGGTTGGGCTGTGGTGTTCAGGACAGCGTGAGGACGGCCTTGCCGCGGATGCGGCGGTCGCGCAGGTCGGTGAGAGTGGTCGCGGTGTCGGCCCAGTCCGTGACGCGGCCGATCTCCGGGTGCAGCCGCCCCTCGGCGGTCAGCCGGACCAGCGCGGCCAGGTCGTCGTCGAGGCGGGTGTCCGCGTCGAGGTAGTGGAAGTGACGCAGGACGGCCGATTCGGGACCGTCGAAGAAGTCGAAGAAGTCGAGCGTCGCCGGCCTGCGCCCGGCCTGCCCGAACCAGACGAGGGTGCCGCGCCGGGCGAGCCGGGCCAGAGCGGTGGCGAGGGCCTGCCCGCCGGTCGACTCCAGCACGATGTCGTACGGGCCCCGGGCGTCGGCGACGTCGTGGACGATGTCGGCGGCGCCGAGTGCGGCCAGCCGGGCGCCGCGCTCCGCGTCCCGGGTCACGGCGGTGACCTGGGCCCCGGCGGCGGCCGCCAGCTCGGTGACGTAGTGGCCCACGCCCCCGGACGCGCCGGTCAGCAGGATCCGGCGGCCCACGACGGGGCCGGCCGCGCGCAGCAGCCGCAGCGCGGTGAGCCCCGCGAGGGGCAGGGCCGCGCCCTGAACGGTGCCGACCCGGTCGGGCAGTTCGGCCAGGGCGTTGGTCGGCACCGCCACGTACTCGGCCCAGCCGCCCGACATGGGGTGGCCGACGACCCGGGTGATCCCGCTCGGCCCGCTGCCGTCGGCGGCCGGCTGCACCACCAGCCCCGCGATGTCCTTGCCGGGGCGGTCACCGGGGCGGGGCTTTTCCAGCTTGAAGGTCTCACCGCGGTTCACGGAGAACGCCTCGACCCTCACCAGCGCCTCGTCGGGGCGCGGTGTGGGCTCGGCGACGTCGGCGAGCACGACGGGCTCGGCGGGGTCTCCGGTCGGCACAAAGGCTTTCATCGGTGTCGTCCTCCTCGGTGGCCTGCAGCACCATCGGCCGGTGCGGCGGTGGGTGCGGCCTCGGGAACCATCTGACCGGTCCGGGCACCGGAGCGGCCAACAACCGGACCCACCGGGCGACAACGCCGCGTTGTCGCCTATGGTCAGCGGCATGGATCTCGACCTCGCCCTGGTCCGCGCCTTCGTCACCACCGCCGGGACGCTGCACTTCGGGCGCGCCGCCGAGGAACTGGGCACCAGCCAGCAGGCGTTGTCCAAGCGCGTGGCCCGGCTGGAGGAGCTGCTCGGTGTGCGGCTCTTCGAGCGCCAGGGCGGAGTCCGGCTCAGCGAGGCGGGCGGGCGGTTCCTGCCGGGCGCGCGCGAGGCGCTCGCGGCCGGCGAGCGCGCCGTCGCGGCCGTGACCGGCGCGGGAGCGGCCGTACGGATCGACATCTGGGGGCATCTGTACGCGCCGATGCGCACCGTCGCCGCCGCCGTCCGGGCGGACGGCCCGGTGCGGTGGGAGCCGGGTCCGGGACGTGACTGGCCGTCGGTCGCCCGGGCCCTGCTGCGCGGTGACACGGACCTCGGCTTCGGCCGCGTGCATCCGCTGCCCGGGGGACGGGACGCGGGACTGACCCAGCGGCTGGTACGGCTGGAGCCCGTCGACGTGGTGCTCGGCCCGTCCCATCCACTGGCCGGCGCCGACGCGCTGCGCCCCGTCGACCTGCGCGACAGCGCGCTGTGGAGCCCGGCCGAACTGAGCCGCCTGGACTTCCTGTGCCGTTTCGCCGACGAGTTCCGCATCACGCGCCGGCACGACGGCCCCAACCTGGGCCTCGATCACCTCCTCCAGCACGTCCGCGCCGATTGCGAGGGCTTCACCCTCTTCCCCGCCGACGCGCCGCTGCCGGACCACTCGGGACTGCGCGCCATCCCGCTGGTCGATCCGACCCCGCTGTACGCGTGGTCGCTGGCCTGGCACGACGCCTACCGTCACCCGCTGCTCGACACCCTGCTGCGGGGCTTCGCCGAAACCGGCCGCGCCCGCCGCTGGCTGGAGTACGCCCCGGGACGCGACTGGCTCCCCGACGTCGACCACGCGAAACTGGCGGCGCGTTAGCCGGTCGGCAACTCACGGCTCACGGCGCACAGTTCACGGCTCACGGCGCCTCGGGAGACTGCGGGAGCAGCGGCAGGGCGTGCAGGGCCACCGAGAGTTCCGCGACCGCGCGGGGGTCCTGGAGGGAGCGGCCGGTCAACTCCTCCAGGCGGCGCAGCCGGTAGCGGACGGTGTTGCGGTGGCAGTAGAGCTGCCGCGCCGCGTCGGCCGCCGAGCCCCCGGCCGCGTACCACTGCTCCAGGGTCGCCAGCAGTCTGCCGCGTTCCTCGTCGGGCAGGGCCAGCACACGCGCGAAGACGGTCCGTGCGATCCGGGTGGCCTCGTCCACGGACGCGGCCACCATCAGGGCGACCGGGCTGTCGTCGAACCGTACGACGCCCCCGGCCTCCCGCGGTACCCGGGCCAGCGCGAGGCGGGCCATCCGCAGGGCCCTGGGGGTGTCCCGCAGGGCGCGGTACGCGGGACTGACGCCCACCCGGGCCGCGGCGACACCGCCGAGGACGCGCAGGGCGGCCTCGTCGGCGTCCGGGCCGCGCACGGCCATGATGCCGACCTGGAGGTCGGGCAGCAGCCGCCAGGCGGAACGGATCCGCTCCGCGAGCAGCCGGGGCTCGATGCCGGGCAGCGCCTCATGGCCCGGCACGGGTACACCGGCCGCCACGACCACGAAGGGGCCCTCGGCCGGCAGGCCGAGCGCGTCGGCGGCTTCCCAGAGTGTGGTGCGGTCGGTCAGCATGCCCGTGAACAGGGCCTCGACCAGCACGGAGCGCTCGCGGTCGCGTTGCAGCAGCAGTTCCGCGGCCGTTTCGCGGTAGGCGTCGCTGGCCGCCGCCGCGAGGCCCTCGTTCACCCACCACGCCGCGAGGGCCACGAGGATATCGGTGGTGACGGCGTCCGCGGCCCGGGCGGCGGACGCCAGCTCGGACCACAGGAACTCCGAGCCGACCCGGTAGGCGTGCAGCAACTCCCCCAGCGGTGCTCCCTCGCGCGCCGCTCTGCGGCCCGTCTCCTGCGCCGGCTCCATGCCGGCCGCACAGCCGTGGGCGAGCTGCCCGAAGACCAGCTCGGTGTTGCGCCGGCAACTGGCGGTCAGCTCCTCGAAGGCGACGGGACCTTCGCCGCCGTAGTAGCCGACCTCGGCGCGGATACGGCGGGCCATGCGGGCGCCCAGCTCGTGCGCGCGGCCGAGCAGCGCGGCCGCGACGGGGGCGGTCTCGGCGGGTGGTGGCGGTGTGCGGCTCATGACCGGCAGGTTACAAACGGGCGTCGGCGTGCGCGAAGGCGATGTGCGCGGGGACAACGGGGCCGTCGTGCCGCTGTGCGCGGGCACATGGTCCGCGGGGCGGGGGGCTACGACGATGTCCGCAACGTTACCGGCCGGTACCGGAGTTGTGCTTCCGTCGTCCCGTCTCCCCAGGAGCAACCGTGCCCAGAGCCGCATCGCCGAACACGCACCGCAGCCATCACGCACCGCGCACGACAGCCGCCGAGGACCCGCACACCGCACGGGCCGCCCGCGGCGCGAAGGCGCTCGTGCGCTGGACGTCCGCCCTCGCCGGTGGCGTACTCCTCGCGACCGCCTCCACCACCACCGCCCTCGCCGCGCCCTCGACGGACGGCGCCTACGTGGCGCTCGGGGACTCGTACGCCGCCGGCGCCGGCATCCCCGCCCAGTCCGCGGGCCTGTGCATGCGCTCCGACCACGACTACGGCCGGCTCGTCGCCGCGTCCCTGGGCCCGAGCACGTACCGGGACGTGACCTGCGCGGGCGCGAAGGTCAGTGCGCTCACCACGGCGCAGACGGACGCCGGAGCCGTGGTCAACGGCCCCCAACTGGACGCCGTCACGCGGGACACCGCCCTGGTCACGCTCACCGTCGCGGGCGACAACCTCGGCACGTCGGACTTCGGCTTCGGGGACGTCGCCGCCACCTGCTCCGCCCTGTCCGTGACCGACCCGCTCGGCACCCCCTGCCGCGACCACTACAAGAACACCCTCGAAGAGCGTGTGGACGCCGCGGCGGCGCAGCTCGGCAGCGCCCTGGGGCTGATCCGTGCGCGGGCCCCGCGGGCCAGGGTGCTGGTCGTCGGCTATCCGGCGGTGCTGCCCGACGACCCCGCGGAGTGTCTCGGCAGGTTGCCGATGACGACCGGGGACATCGCGTTCCTGCGGTCCGTGCTGGGCGGTCTCGACGACACGGTCGCGGCCACCGCCCGGGCCGGCGGCGCCACGTACGTGGACACGCTCAGCCCGACCCGGGGCCACGACAGCTGTTCCGCCACGCCCTGGATCGAGGGACTGATCCCCGCCTCGCCCACCCTGCCGCTGCACCCGAACGCCACCGGGGAACGCGCGATGGCGGACGCCGTCCTGGGCGCGCTCGGCGCCTGATCCGGCTGTACGGCCGACGTCACTTCTCCCGGTGCTGGCCCCGGATCCTCGCGGCCACCTCGTTCTGTTCCGTCTCCCACCAGGGGCGCACCCGCTCGGCCTCGGGAGACGGGGCCCGGTGGGCGTGCTCCGCGGCGGGGGCGGGCACGACGGCGGGGGTGAGTTCCGCGTCCAGGCGGCGGTCCAGGGCGGCGTTCTGGACCCGTTCCGCGCGCGCCCACTGGTAGAGGAGGGCCAGCAGGAAGGGCAGGGCGACCAGCTCGGCGATGCTCAGCATCGCGCCGCCGCCGATCTGCTGGTCGTGCTGGACGTCCGGGGACCAGGTCGGCGCGTGGTGCAGGTACCAGGCGCCCGCGATCAGCGTGCCGTGCGTCATCACCACCACGCCCGGGATCGCGTCGACGATGCCGTCCAGGAAGACCAGGGCGGCCCGGACCGGGTGGGTGCACCAGCGGGGCAGCGTCTGCTCGTGGGTCAGCATCGGTACGACGAAGAGGCAGCCGGCCACGAGCAGGTGGAGGTACATCAGCTCGTGCAGCCAGCCCACGCGCAGGGCGGTGGCGAAGTACGGCGTGAAGTACACCGTCAGTTCCGTGGCGAGCACGAGGGCGGTGCTGATGAAGGGGAAGGTGAGCACGCGCACCAGGCGGCCCGACATCGCCCGGCGCACCCGCCCGGCGGCGCCCTCCGGCAGGGCCTCGACGGCGAGCCGCAGGGGGTCGCCGAGGGCGAGGCCGAGCGGGGCGACGAGGTCCAGCAGCACGTTCTGCACGGCGGCCGGCCAGAACAGCACATGGTCGTAGACGGCCAGCGCGGACATCGTGGCCACCACCAGCGCGCCCAGGCCGAGCAGCGCGAACGCGGCCACGCGGACCGGTGGCCAGGGCTCGCCCCGCGCACGCAGTCGCGCGAGGCCCCAGCCGTAGAGCGCGCCCAGGGCGATGACCAGCAGCAGGGCGGGGATGTCCAGCTGCCAGGTGGACAGCAGACGTCCTGTGGTCAGCTCGGGGAGCTGGCCGGCCGACAGTGCGGTCGACGCGTGGCCATCCATGCGGAACGTCCTCCTTTGGCTCGGTACGAGGGCCTCGGCGCCGAAGAGTCCGGCTCGGGTCCACCACGGGACGGTAGTCCCCGGCGGCCCGCGGCCCGGCATCGGGGTGCGGCACGCCGGGGTGAACGGCGTGGATCAGGCGAGACCGAACCAGCCCAGGACCGTCTGGACGAGGAGGATCGTCGACATGGCGGCGACGCCCACGACCACGGCGGTGGCGGCGACGCGGTAGCGCGGACCGTTGGCGGCCGGGCCGAGGACCGAGCGGCGGTTGGTCAGCACCAGGAGGTAGACCAGGACGATCGGGCTGATCAGTCCCTGGAGGACCTGGGTGCCGATCAGCAGCTGGATGACGTCGACCGGGGTCATCGCGACCACCGCGCCCAGCACGATCTGGGCGGTGAACAGACCGAGGAAGAGCGGGGCGTCCCGGAAGCTGCGGGAGACGGAGCGCTCCACGCCGGCGGCCTCTCCTATGGCGTAGCTCGCCGACAGCGGGACGACGGCGCCGGCCAGGGCGGAGGCGCCGAGCAGACCGAGCGCGAACAGCAGCTCGGCGTTGCGGCCCGCGACCGGCTTGAGTGCCTCGGCGGCCTGGGCGGCCGAGTCCAGCGGGCCGGTGCCGCCGATGGCGGAGGCGGTGGCGATGATGATGGTCAGGCTGATGACGCAGGCGAAGACGGCGCCCAGGATGGCGTCAGCGCGGATCAGCGGGTAGTCCGCGGGCTTGGCGCCCCGGTCGACGACGCCCGCGGCGGCGTAGAACTGCATGTACGGGCTGACCGTCGTGCCGATCAGGGCGACCGCCAGCAGGATGAAGGCCTTGTTCGGCTCCATGTGCGGCACGACGAGGTGGTGGCCGACCGCGCCCCAGTCGGGGTGGCCGAGGATCATGGCGACCGGGTAGGCGAAGAAGGCCAGCGACATGATCAGGAAGATGCGTTCGGCCCAGTGGTAGGAGCCGAACAGCACCAGCGCCCACAGCAGGACCGCGGCCGGCGGGATGACCGCCCACTTGGGGACGCCGAGGAGTTCGAAGGCGGCGCCGATGCCGGCGAACTCGCTCACCACCAGGCCGGTGTTGGCGAGCAGCAGGCAGAAGACGGCGAGCGCGGTCAGGCGGAGGCTGAACTGCTCGCGGATCAGGGCGCCGAGGCCCTTGCCCGTGTAGGCGCCGAGGCGGACGGCCATCTCCTGCACCATCACCAGCGCGACGGTGACGAGCACCATGAAGAACAGGGTGCCGTAGGTGAACTGGGAGCCCGCCGAGGCGTAGGTGGCGATGCCGGCGGCGTCGTTGCCCGCGTTCGCGGCGACCAGTCCGGGTCCGGCAACCGCCGCGATCATGGTGATGCGCCGCCAGCCGGTCCGGCGCGCGGGCGCTGTGGCCTGCGGTGCCGCGGTGGCGGTGTCGAGGTCGCGGGTCACTGCAGGAACCTCCGGAAGTGCAGCCGCCCGCGTTCGGGCAGCATCGCGTCGAGCAGGTCGTCGGCCAGGATCCGGCCGAGCGGGCGGTCGCTGTCGTCGACCACCAGGAGTGAGGAGGCGCGGGCCGCGACCAGGTGGTCGGCGGCCTCGGCCAGGGAGGTGTCGGCGCGGACGGTGTCCGGCGGGCCGAACTGGGCTCGCCAGGTGACGAGGTCGGTTATGGGGGTGGTGTCCTCGGCCACCGCCAGGTCGAACAGCGGGAGGTCGCACAGCAGCCGGTCCGTGCCGTCCACCACGGCGATCGCGTCGATCTCGGTCCGGTGCTCGTGCTGCTCGGCCAGCCGGCCGCGCACCTCGGCGACGGTCTCGTCCGGCCGGGCGGTGATCAGCAGCGTGGTCATGGCACCGCCCGCCGTGCCCTCCCGGTGCGTGAGCAGCCGGCGCAGTTCGGCCGCCTCGTCCTTGGGCATCCGGGTCAGCAGGGCCTCGCGCTCCTCGCGGGTGAGGTCGCGCAGGGCGTCGGTGGCCTCGTCGGGCTCCATCTCGTCGACCAGGCGGGCGGCGTGTTCCGGCTGGGCCTCACGCAGCAGGTTCTGCAGCTCGGCGGGTTCCATCTCCTCCAGCGCGTCGGCGGCCTGCTCCGGTTCCAGCCAGCCGAGCAGCTGCTGGCGTTCGGCGCGGCCGAGGTCTTCGAGGATGTCGGCGAGGTCGGCCGGGCGCAGCCGGTGCAGGGCGGCCCGGGAGGCGCGCAGCCGGACCTCGGGCGGACCCTCGGTGGCCTGCTCGGCGAAGGGGGCTATGGCCTGCCAGTCCAGCACCCGCTCCGGGGTGGGGCGGGCCTGCCAGCGGCGCGGGCCGAGCCGGCGCAGCAGGGTGGGCAGCGAGACGTCCACACCGACGAGGACGACCTGGTCGACCAGGGGCGCGAGATACAGGTCGGCGGCGCGGGTGACCTGGACGCCGTCGACGTCGACGAGCTGATGGTCGAGCACGTCCTTGGCGAGCAGCGCCTCGCCGGGACGGCGGACGAAGTCGCGCAGGTCGACGCGGGCGGTGCGCAGCCGTACGTGCCCGGCGTGCACCTTGCCGAGGGCGTCGGCGGGCACGAAGGTGTGGCGCCGGCCGATGCGCAGGATGAGCCCGGTGACCGGCGGGTAGGAGTCGGTGCCGTAGAGCCGGGCGACGACGTCGACGATGCGGCCGACCTCGTCGCCGGACTGGTTGGTGGCCGGTCCGCCGATCAGCCCCGCGAGGGAGACCAGCGAGGTACGGACCGCCTTGGACGTGGTGGCACGGCGCTCCAGGATGACCCGGCGGTCGCGCAGGCGGGCCGAGGTGGACATGAGCAGAGTGTGGGCAGCCAAGATGAACACCCCCTTGCCCCGGTGTGACGGGGCTACGGGCGGCCCGTGGCAGCGCACGACTCCCCCGCACCCGGGCACCGGGCACGCCGGGCGCATACCGGCGCACGGCCTGCCGGCCGGGTGAACCGGTCGGGGGTCAGGGAAGAAGAGGCAGCTGCGGGCCGCGGAAGGACGGCGCGGACAACACGAAGAAGGGCCGACTATGGCCCGGACTACTGTCCATGTCGCCTCCTCCCGGTCACGGCCGCGCTGAGAGTGTCGCGGTCCTGTGGCGGAGGGCAGCCGGAGCCGGCTCGGCCCGGCACACCCCTTCTCGTCAGAGCTTTGGCACTCCACGGCGTGATCCCCGTACGGGGAAGCCACTTGGGGTCACCCCTTGGGCCGGGGAGACCTGTCCTGATCCGGAGCGTCTCTCGACGGGTGGGATCAGTGGCCTGTGTCCGTGAAGACGCCTCACCGAACGAGGTGCCTTTCGTTTGTCCGCACCAACGATACGCGGGCCGCAACCCTCCTTCCGCACCCATGACCGGCCCTTGACCTGCACACTACGGAACGGAAACCGGCGTCAGTACACATCCCGCACATACCGCTTGTCGGCGCCCAGCTGTTTCACGTAGGCGGCGGCCTCGGCCTCGGCCAGGCCGCCGTGCGCGACGGCGATCTCGCGCAGCACCCGGTCGACGTCCTTGGCCATGCGGGAGGCGTCGCCGCAGACGTAGAAGTGGGCGCCGTCCTGGAGCCAGGACCACAACAGCGGGCCGTGTTCGCGCATCCGGTCCTGGACGTAGACCTTGGCGCGCTGGTCCCGCGAGAAGGCGGTGTCGAGGCGGGTGAGCGTGCCCTCGGCGAGGAACCCGGTCAGCTCCTGCTCGTAGTAGAAGTCCGTCGCCCGGTGCTGCTCGCCGAAGAACAGCCAGTTGGGGGCGCGATGGCCGCGGGCCCGCCGCTCCTCCAGGAAGCCGATGAAGGGCGCGACGCCCGTGCCGGGGCCCACCATCACGGCCGGGGTGGCGGGGTCGGCGGGCGGGCGGAAGTGCGGTGCCCGCTGGACCCGGACCGGCACGGGGGTGCCGGGCTCGGCGTCCGCGAGGAACGGGGAGCACACACCCTGACGGGGACGCCCGTCCGGGTTCTCGTACCGGACCACGGAGACCGTCAGGGACACCAGGTGGGGGTCGGTCAGGGGGCTGGACGATATGGAGTACAGCCGGGGTTGCAGCCTCCCCAGCACGTCGGCCCACTCCTGCGCCCCGGCCCGGACGCCGAACTCGGCGACGACGTCGACGGCCTGGCGCCCCCAGGACCACTGCGCCAACTCGCCCTTGTTGTCGGGCCGGAGCAGCTTGCGCAGCTCACGCGGGTCGCGGGTGCGGTCGGCGGCGAAGCGCAGCAGGCCGGGGGTGACCCGGGTGATGTCCAGGTGCCGGAGCAGGGCTTCGGCGAACGGCACCTCTCCGGCGTGCTTGACCTGTACGGCCGTGTCCGCGTCGACGCCGGTGACGGCGAGCCATTCGGTCATCAGCTCCGGCCGGTTGACCGGCTGTACGGACAGGGCGTCCCCGGCCTCGTAGACGAGGGGGGCATCGCTGTCGCGGGTGTCGAAGGTGAACCGCCGGACCTCCTTGCCGGCGCCGGGCAGGCTGAGCAGGCAGTTGCCGGTGAGGCGGGCGGTGACGGGGGTGGGGCGGCTCGACCGGGGCGCGGCCTGCGGGGCGGCAGGGGTCGCGGGCGCGGCGGGGGGCGGCTGCTCGGCGGTGCTCAGCGCGGCGAGTATCCGGTCGAGCCAGGCCCCGGCCGCGCTCTCGTAGTCCGGTTCGCAGTCGATGCGCGGTGCCAGCCGCGTCGCGTCCAGCTCCGCCATGCGCCGGTCGAGGCGCCGGCCGTGGCCGCAGAAGTCGTCGTAGGAGGAGTCGCCGAAGGCCAGGACGGCGTACCGCCTGCCGTCCAGGCGTGGTGCGTCGGGCGCGGCGAGGGCGTCCCAGAAGACGGCGCCGTTGTCCGGGGCATCGCCGTCGCCGAAGGTGCTGGTGATGAACAGCAGGTCGGCGTCCGAGGGCAGGGCGGCGGGGTCCGCCTCCTCCATGGGCAGCAGGGCGGCGCGGTGACCGTCCGCGGTGACCCGCTGCGCGGCCTCGGAGGCGAACTCCTCGGCGTTCCCGGTCTGCGACGCCCACAGGATCACCACCTGGCGGCGGGCAGCGTGCGGCTGTGTCGCGGACGGGGGCGTCGCTGCGGTCGTCCTGGAGTACATGCCGGCCAGGACGCCGTTGACCCACAGGGCGTGCTCCGGGCTGAAGGGGGCGTCCGGCGGCAGGACCGGGACGCCCGGGGCGCCGGACGGGATGCCCGCCAGGAAGCCGGTCAGATACCGGCGTTCGTGTGCGGCGAGGACCGGCGGAGGCGGCGCGGGCTCCAGCCCGAACGGGGCGGGGACGGACACCGTGGACGCCTCTGGGGCGACAGCCGGGGCTGCCACCGGCACCGGGGACCGCACCGTCACCGCGGTGGCGACCTTGGTCAGCGCCACGGCACACATCTTGAACTCGGGCTGGAACGACAGCGGGTCGACGGCGTCGTTGGTCACCGCGTTGACGCTCAGGTACTCCCCGAACAGGTCGTTCCAGTGGAACGGCGCGAAGCAGCAGCCCGGCCGTACGCGGTCGGTGACGACGGCGGGCAGCACGGCCCGCCCGCGCCGCGAGGCGACCTCCACCGAGTCTCCGTCGGCGAGGCCCAGGCGATCCGCGTCCTCGGGGTGCACCTCCACGAACGGGCCGGGGTCGAGCTTGTTCAGCTTGGCCACCTTCGCCGTCTTGGTCAGCGTGTGCCACTGGTGCTGGAGCCGGCCGGTGTTGAGCACGAACGGGTAGTCGTCGTCGGGCATTTCGGCCGCCGGGACGTGCGGGCGGGCGTGGAAGACCGCACGGCCGCTCGCCGTGGGGAAGGCCGGCGCGCCGTCCGCGCCGACGTAGCGGACCGGATTGCGGTCGGGCCCCTCGGGCGTGGCCGCCGGCCACTGCACGGGCGTGGTCCGCAGCCGCTCGTAGCTCACCCCGCGCAGGTCCCAGCCGGTCACCGGGTTCCAGGCGCGCTTGATCTCCTCGAAGATCTCCTCCGCGCTGTCGTACGCGAAGCCCTTCTCGTACCCCATCTCCCGGGCCACGGCGGCGATGATCCGCCAGTCCGCGGTCGCCTCGCCGGGCGGGTCGGCGGCCGGGCGGGCGAGGGTCAGGTTGCGCTCGCTGTTGATCAGGACGCCCTCGGTCTCGGTCCACAGCGCGCCGGGCAGGACGACGTCGGCGTAGGCGTTCGTCTCCGTCTCGGCGAACACGTCCTGGGTGACGACGAATTCGGCGGCTTCCAGGCCCTCGATGACCGTCTTGCGGTTGGCCACGGAGGCGACCGGGTTGGTGCAGATGATCCAGCAGGCCCTGATGTCCCCGTCGGCCATCTTCCGGAACATCTCGACCGTGCCCTTGCCGACCCCGTCGGCGCGCAGGGCGCCCGGCTCCAGCTGCCACAGCTCCTCGACGAAGGCCCGGTCGGCGTCGGCGAGCACGGAGCGCTGGCCGGGCAGTCCCGGTCCCATGTAGCCCATTTCCCGGCCGCCCATGGCGTTGGGCTGGCCGGTCAGCGAGAAGGGGCCGGAGCCCGGGCGGCATATCGCGCCGGTGGCGAGGTGCAGGTTGACCAGGGCGTTGGTGTTCCAGGTGCCGTGGGTGGACTGGTTCAGGCCCATCGTCCAGCAGCTCGTCCACTCCCCCGCCTCGCCGATCAGCCGGGCCGCCTCGCGCAGGTGCTCTTCCGGGATGCCGGTGATCTCGGCGACGGCGGCGGGCGGGTAGTCGGCCAGGAAGCCGGGCATCGCCTCCCAGCCCTCGGTGTGCGCGGCGATGAAGGCGGGGTCCGTGTGGCCGTTCGCGTGCAGCAGGTGCAGCAGTCCGTTGAGCAGCGCCAGATCGGTGCCGGGTCTGATCTGGAGGAACAGGTCGGCCTTGGCGGCCGTGGCGGTGCGCCGCGGGTCGACGACGATCAGCTTGGCGCCCGCCGACTTCACGCGGTCCATCATCCGCAGGAAGAGGACGGGGTGGCAGTCGGCCATGTTGGAGCCGATGACGAGGAAGACGTCGGCCCGGTCGAGGTCCTGGTAGGAGCCGGGTGGTCCGTCCGCACCCAGCGACAGTTTGTAACCGGTGCCGGCGCCGGCCATGCACAACCGGGAGTTCGACTCGATCTGGTTCGTACGGATGAAGCCCTTGGCCAGCTTGTTCGCCAGGTACTGCGCCTCCAGGCTCATCTGGCCGGAGACGTAGAGCGCGACCGCGTCGGGACCGTACTCGTCGATGATCGCGCGCAGCCGTCGGGCGGTCTCGCCGACGGCTGCCGTCAGGGGCGCCGGGCGGGGCTCCGCACCGCGGTCCGGCCGCACGAGGGCCCCGGTCAGCCGGCCGGGGGCGGCGAGCATGTCGGCCGTGGTCGCGCCCTTGGTGCACAGCCGTCCGAAGTTCGCGGGGTGCTCCTTGTCCCCGCTCGCCTTCAGGACCGTCCGCCGTCCGTCCGGTCCCGTGCCGACGTCGAGGACCATGCCGCAGCCCACTCCGCAGTACGAGCAGACCGTCCGCACCTTCGTCGTGCCCTCGCTCCGCGAGCCCGGCGCGGCCACGGGCGCCTCCCTGTCCAGTGCTCGACCTGATCTCACCCTTCGTGACGGTACGAACGGCTCATTACACCGGTGTCTCCGCACCTGATCATCAGCGGTTACGCCTGCCGCACAGCTGCCGGGGGACGCGTGTGAGCCTGCCGCGAGGCCCGGGAGCCGTGGCGGGGGAAGGGGGTCGGGCAAGGGGCAGCCCCGGTCGGCGCGAACGCCGTCCGGGGCTGCCGGGTGGGGAAGGGGTCGGCGCCGGTCGCCGCGGCCGTGCCCGCCGTGGTGCGCTGCCTAGCGGTGACCGGCCTCGTGACGAGTGGCCTCGTGGCGGACGGCCTGGTGACGAGCGGTCTGGTGACGAGCGGCTTCGTGGTGACGGGCGGCTTCGTGGTGACGGGCGGCTTCGTGGTGACGGGCGGCGCCGTCGTGGCGGAGCGCGCCGCCGTTGCGGTGGCTGCGGCCGCCCCAGGAGACGGCGTCGAGCACGCGGCCGCGGTCGTCGCGCAGCGTCGCCGAGTCGGCGTTGTTGTCCCACACCCGGATGCGGCGGTCCTGGTAGAGGTCGGCCTTGGTGTCCCGGCCGACTCCGGTGTGGACGCGCACGGTGGCCCGGCCGGCGAGCCGGACGTGGTGGAAGGTGTATGTGTGACCGTTCCGGTCGGACAGCGTCCAGCGGTCCAGGTTCACCGCCCGGCGCGAGCTGTTGGTGACCGCCACCCACTGCTTGTTCAGCGTGGTGTTGGAGCGGTCGGCCCGGCTCTGCCCGTCGTGCCGTACGCCACTGATGTACACCACCGAGTGCTGACGGCCCAGGTGCTGACCGTCGGCCATGGCCGGCAGGGCCGCTACGCCCACCATGGCGGCGGCCACGGAAGCGGCGGCCGTCACACGACGGACGGAAGAAGAAACGGACACAGGGTCCCCCTTCGCGAGAGCGCGTTGGCGCGGGTCGGCGGCCGGTTGGCCGCGCACGCTCACCCTGCAACCCCGAGCGGACTTTGTGAGGAAAACGCGCAGGACATTACGTTTCTCGCAGCAATCCGTAACTCTCGGATGCAATGACCATTTATGTCCTGAATAGCGAATTCCGGCGGGATGTCGGGCCTGTCCGTGGACGTCCGCCCGAGCGGTCACCCGAAAGTGAGTAACGAGTACGTACTCCATCCGGATCAACCGCCCGGGCGACGGGCGCGAGGGCTCAGCGCACGGGGAGGACCCGGGTGTGCTCGGCGCGTACGGCGTCCAGGCTGCGCGGGTCGAGGCCCAGCAGCCGCAGGATCGTCGGGGCGATCTGCGTGGTGCGCACCGGGCTGTCGACGCGGACGCCGTGCGGGGTGGCGGCGCCGGTGACGACGAGCGGGACGTCGAGGTCGTCGGCGTGGGCGCCGCCGTGCTCGGCGATCTTGCCCTTGCCGCCGGTGTAGACGACGCCGTACTGGGTGACGCCGACCAGGTCGGGCACGCGGGAGTCGCCCGGGCGGGCGTGGAAGTAGCCGGCCGCGGCCACGCCCGCGTACAGGGTCTTCAGCCCGCTCGCCGTGAAGGGCCGGGCCTTGCCGTCGATGCCGTTGCCCGTGCCGGACCGGGCGAGGAGGTAGGCCTTGGCGAAGGCGGTGGCGGCCTTGGACCGGTCGGTGAGCCAGATCAGCATGGCGTCGTCGTCCACCGCGTGGGCGACGAGGTCACCGGCGCCCGGGTGAGCGGCCTTCCAGGCGGCGTTCAGGCCGTCGAGGAGGGGGCCGTCGTCGATGCGGGTCAGGGCCTGGGGGTCGGTGGGCGACTGGCCGTGCTTGGACGACAGGACGACCGTGGTGCTGTCGGCGAGGTGCTGCCTGCGCAGCTCGGTGAGGAAGGCGCCGACCTGCTGGTCCACGTAGTCGAGGCTCTTCGCCAGCAGCGGGCCGGGCACGCCCTTGGCCCGGTAGCCGCCGGCCAGGCCGTCGGACGTGGGCAGCTTCTGGGCGGTCGAGACGGACTGGAAGTTCATGCCGAAGACCGCCGGAGTGCCCACCTTGTGGGTGCGGCCGTGGTCGTAGCCGTCGATCTCGTTGAGGACGGCGCTCACCTTGTAGCCGTCGTACTGCCGGGTCGCGGCGTTGTCCTTCGTCCAGTCGTCACCCGCCGCGTAGCCGGTCGCGTTGCTGTTGATCTCGGGCGCGAAGAGGTCCTGGATGCCCTTGCCGGAGGGGCCGTTGAGGATGTCGTAGGCGGCGTGCTTGTCGGACCAGGCGGTGCGCAGACCCGCGGTGCGGGCCACCTCGAAGACGGTGTTCACGCGCAGGTAGGAGTGCGGGTAGACCGGCCTGCACGTCTTCGGGTCGACCGGCAGCTTCGAGGGGTCGAGGAGGCGGGTGGGGTCGCCCGTCATGTGGAGGATGCTGCCGGGCAGGCCCTTGAGGCCCTGGCCGGCGTCGAGGGAGTCCTTGTTCTTGTCGAGGTCCTCGGTGAGGTCGACCTCGGCACCGGGCTTGGCGCCGGCGCACTTGGTGGTGCCGGCCGGCAGGAAGGCGGAGCTGTAGGTGTCGTCGTAGTAGACACCCGTGGTGCCCGGATCGCCGCCCGTGAGCTGGCCGACCATGCCGGGGAAGGAGTCGGACGGGTTCGTGGTCGCGGCGTGCGTGTACTCCACACCGCCGCCCGCCAGTTGAGCGAGCGCGGAGTGCGGGTGACGGGCCGTGTACCAGGCGAGGTCGGACTGGTGCAGTCCGTCGACGGACAGCAGCAGGACGTGCCGGGCGGCCGGGTGCCGCTGCGCGGGCGCATGGGCGGAGGCGGGCGCGGCCGCCGCGGTGAGCGCGCCGACGGCGGCCAGCGCTGCGGCCGCCGCCGTGATGGTGCGTGCGGGGTGGGACGGGCGTCGGGACAAGGGTTCTCCTCGGACTGTGCTGAGCGAGCGAGATCATGCGAACCGTGCACGGACATCCGAGGGGAGGAACGTGTACGGAAGCGGACCGGCATGTCCTGTTCAGCCCAAGAAACTCATCGGCGCACGCAAAGACGCCCCACGGGTGCGGTCAGCGCCGCGTGCGTGCGGCGGTGCCCGCGCCGTTGACGGTGCCGAAGTCCACGGCGCCCTCCAGCGCCACGCAGGTGCCCGAGTCCAGCAGTCCGGCGGCCGCGCGGCGCATCGCCCCGCACGCGGTCCGGGCGGGCGCGGTACCCACGCCGACCCGGCGGCCCCCGACCGCTTCGAGAGCGATCACGGCCGGTGCGCCCGGTCCGGCCATCGCGTTGACCGGCAACGGACCGCGGCGGACCGGTTCGGCCACCGTGTCCAGGTCCACGAGACCGGGGCCGAACAGGCTGTCGGCGCCCGCCTCGGCGTAGGCCACAGCCCGGGCAGCCCGGCCTCCTCGGCGGCGGTGCGGGCCGCGCTCAGGCGTACGGCCTGGGCGGGAGCGTCGTGCAGCGGACCGCCCGGCGCGAGCGAGTCCTCCAGATCGACTCCGACCGCCCCGGCCTCGACCACGGCGCGGACGGTGGCGGCGACGTCGTCGGCGCCGGGGCCGTAACCGCCCTTGCCTGGACGCCCTGGCGGTCTGCGGCCGTCTCGTCTCCTTCGGCAACGCGAGCGGGGCGGAGCCGTGGCATGCGGGGGCAAGCCACCTGGGCGGAACATTCGGGGACAACCTCAACTCCATTGCCGCAACGCTTACTTCACCTCTTGACGTAAGTGGTCCACACCTTTAGGTTCGCGGCGCGACCACGCCCCGTCCGAGGCTCACGCAAGAGGAGTTGAGGTGCGAACCCCCCTTTCCCCCACACGAGTTCCCGCCGGTCCGGCATCCGGCGGCCGTCGTCGGCCGCGACTGCGCCGGTCGGCCCCGGCCGCCGTACTCGCCGCGCTGGCTCTCGTGCTGACGCTCCCCGCGCAGGCCGACGCCGACGTCCTGACGCTGCTGCCGCAGAACGCCGACGGCCTGGAACAGACCTTCTCCCCCGCCTACGACTACGACGGCGACGGCTGTTACGCCACGGCCGCCATCGGCGCCGACGGCAGGATCAACCCCGGCCTGAAGCTCGGCGGCGACGTCAACGGCCACTGCCACGACTACGCGCAGCTCGCCAACGCCAACACCTATTCACGCGAGAAGTGCAACAACGGCTGGTGTGCGGTCGTGTACGCCAGCTACTTCGAGAAGGACCAGGCGACCCTGGGTCCGGCGGCCATCGGGCACACCCACGACTGGGAGCACGTGGTGGTGTGGATCAACGGCAACGAGGTCCAGTACGTGTCGGTGTCCCAGCACACCGGTTACCAGGTGGCCGCCCGCCCCTCGGTCCGCTTCGACGGCACGCATCCGAAGATCGTCTACCACAAGGACGGCATCTCGACACACGACTTCCGCTTCGCCAACACCAATGACGAGCCCCCGGAGAACGTGACCGGCGGCTGGTTCTACCCGCGTCTGGTGGGCTGGAACGGCTACCCGCCCGGATTCCGCGACAAGCTCATGAGCGCCGACTTCGGCGCGGCGACCATCAAGATCAAGGACGGCGACTTCGCGTACGCCCTGGCGCACTCCATGCCGTCGGGCATCCCCTTCGACCCGAACGCCTGACGCCACATAGGCTGCGGACTCATGAAGATCGAGGACACGGCTCGTCGGGGACGGCCGGAACGCATACGCGACACGCTGAAGCGGCTTGAGGCGGAACGGGACGTGTGGCTGTCGACGGCCCATCCCGACCACGGGCCGCACCAGTTGCCGCTGTGGTTCCTGTGGGACGGACGGGCGATCTGGATGTGCACCGGCGCGACGTCCGCGACCGCGCGCAACGTCCAGGCCGAACCGCGGGTGCGGCTGGCGCTGCCGGACACGTTCGACGTGGTGCTTCTCCAGGGCGAGGCGGAGGCCTTCTCCGACCGGGAGGTGCCCGCCGGGGCGGCCGAGGCGTACACCGGGAAGTTCGGCTGGGACCCGCGCGCGGAGGACGGCCCCTTTGTCTACCTCCGCGTCGTGCCGAAGACGGTGCGTGCCTGGCGCGGCGAGCCGGAGCTGCGCGGCCGGCTCCTCATGCGTGACGGGGTGTGGCTCGGGTCCGACTGAGCGCGTCGCACGCTTCCCCGCGTGCGGTCGGCCTCGGTACGGGACAATGCCGCCATGATCGAGGACATCCACACCGAGAGCGCTCCCTTCGTACGCTTCCCCGACGGCACCGAGCCGCCGCCGTCCCAGGCGATCAGGGTCGGTGACCTGGTGTTCACCTCCGGACAGGGGCCGCTCGACCCGGCCACGCACGCGATACCGGACGACCTCTCCGGTGCGGCCCCGACGAGGACCCGGGTGATCGTGCTCAACGGCGGTTCCAGCTCGGGGAAGTCCGGGATCGTGCGATGTCTCCAGGCCGTCCTGCCGGATCCGTGGCTGGCTCTCGGGACGGACACACTGGTCGACGCGATGCCGGCGGCCATGCGAGCATCGGACACCGGGATCGGGTTCGCCTCGGACGGAGAGGTCACGGTCGGACCGGAGTTCCGGCGGCTGGAGGCGGCATGGATCGAGGGGGTGGCCGCGATGGCCCGGTCTGGGGCGCGGGTCGTCGTCGACGAGGTCTTCCTCGGCGGGGCGCAGTCGCAGCAGCGCTGGCAGAAGGCGCTGGCCGACCTGCACGTGCTGTGGGTCGGCGTCCGGTGCGACCCCGGTGTCGCCGCCGGCCGGGAGGTCGCACGGGGTGACCGGGTCATCGGGATGGCCGCCGCCCAGGCGGACCTCGTCCACCGGGGCGTGATCTACGACCTTGAGGTGGACACCACCCGCGCCGAGTCGATGGAGTGCGCACGGACCATCGCGGGACACCTCAGGTGAACCACCGCCGACGCAAGAAGCTGTACCGGAAGCTGTTCACCGCGATCCTGCACGACGACGTCTCCCGCGTGGCAGCGCTCCTGCGCTCCGGGGCGGACCCGGAGCGGGGTGACGGCGACGGCGCCACCCCGCTCTACCTGGCGTCCGTGCACGGACAGGCCGCGATCGTCCGGCTGCTCCTGGCGGCCGGGGCCCGCCCCGACACCGAGAGCGGCGGACTCGGCTCGGAAGGCACGCCGTTGTGCGCGGCCGCCTGCTGGGGGCACACGGCCGCGGTGCGTGAGCTGTTGGCGCACGGTGCCGATCCCCGCCTGCGCGAGGACGACGGCACCGGCCGCACCGCCCTGGAGTGGGCACGCGACTGCGGCCATCCCGGGACCGCGGCCGTGCTGAGCGCCGCGGAGGCGACCGCTCCGGGCGTCTGACACAGCGGCAGGACGTCTACGGCTGCGCCCGCATCCCGGGGAACAGCCCGCGGGCCCGCTGCGGTCCGGGGCGGTGAACACCGCGTCGGCCGCAACCAGTCTGACGTCGGGGTCCGCCTCGGTCGTGATCGATCCGGTCACGACCGCCTTGCGGTCCTCCGTGCCCGTGCCGCGGGCGCGCACGCACAGCGGGGTCTCCAGCGGGACCGGGCGGGCCCTCGCGGGCGGGACCAGTGGGCCTGCCGGTTCGGTGAGGGGACCGTACGTCCGTGCGCCGTCGGGGAATTCGTCGTGGGCGCGGACGTCGTCCCGGGCTATGCGCAGGGCGACGCCGGTGAGGTACATGTCCGGCAGGGGCAGCTCGCCGGGGCGGAAGTGGTTGCCCGCGGACTCGCACACACCCTCCGGAGCAAGGGACTTGACGGCCAGGGCGAACTGGTCGACGCGTCCGGTGGCCTCCACGGCGATGCCGAAGCCGCGCGGAAGCGGCTCCAGGGACGCGGCGGTGGCGGCGCCCAGGGTGCGTGCCAGGTCGCGGTGCGCGGGCTCGGGGCCGGCGTAGAGGACTTCGGAGGCGCCGAGTGCCCGGGGGACATAGGTCGGTTCACGCGCCAGTGCGCTGCCCCTTCGCGAGGGCCGCCAGGGCGGCGTGGCGGATGACGGAGCCGCCGGCGCCCCAGGTGCCGTCGGCCTGCTCGTGCACCAGCACCCACACCCGCAGCGCGTCGGACTGCTCCGGCCCGGCGGCGGCCGGCACGGTCTTCGTGGCGTCCGCGACCAGACCGGCCTTGCGACGCCCGGTCAGGGCCCCTTGAGGGACGGTCACCGCCTGGGCGCGGAAGAACGCGGTGTCGGGGGCGCCCTCCCAGCGCAGCAGCACCGCGGCGAGGTCCCGCTCGCTGCACACTGCGCCGGCCCGCTTCGGTCAGGGCACCGGCGGGGGCTGTGAGCCGGATCATCGGCATCTGAGCACCCCTCCGTCTATGACAGTCGTCATAGAGCTCGGTCGCGATAGAGCATGGCGGCCTTCCTCGGCCTGTGGCGCGGGATCGTCGTGGACAGCGACTTCCGGGCCGGCCGTCCCGTCCTCGCCGTCGCCGTCGAGGAACCCCCGGGCCACGACCAGCACGCGCGCTCCGGGTTCACCGCCTGGGAGCGTCTGAAGGCCGACTCACTGCGTGCGCACGGCGCCGAGCCCGAGCGGGCGGCGCAGCCGGCGACGCTCACCGCCGCGGCCGTGGAGGGCACGGTCGCCGTGTGCCGCGCCAAGCGCAGCACCGAGCCCCTGGACCACACGGCGGACCGGCTCCGGACCCTGATCCTCGCCACGATCGAGGACCGACCGCACCCACCGAGGCCGGACCGGTTCCGGGCGTCCCGTAGGGGGCCGGGCCGAGGAGCTGGTGGCCGCTGGATGGCGCCGATGCGCGACCCCGGTCCCGGCTACTTCAGGATGTTGACGGCTCGGGCGACCACGAGGACCACGGTCACCAGGGACACCGACGACTGGAGCATCATCAGCATCTTGGACCAGCGGGACAGCGGCATGACGTCGGTCGGACTGAAGGCGGTGGCGTTGGTGAAGGACAGGTAGAGGTAGTCCAGGAACGCCGGCTCCCAGTCCGACGGGGCGATGTCCGGGCTCTGCATCTGGACGAAGAGGAAGTCCGCGTACCGGTGCTGTCCCCGGACCCTGGCCATCGGGCCGCCCCGGTCCCACTCCCAGTACCACAGGGCGAACACGATGACGTTCGTGACCCAGATGACGCCGCCGGTGAGCAGCAGCGGTACCGCCTGGTCGGCTCCCCGGCCGTTCACCAGGTCCGCCACGAGCCGGACCGCCGACCAGCCGTTGGCCAGGCTGATGACGCAGATCAGGGCGAGGCCGAGCCATCGCAGCCACCGGGTACTGGGCTCCACCCGCCGGGGGTTGGCGGCGACCAGACCGGCCAGCAGCACCAGCTCCAGCGCGGGCATGGCCCAGGCGGGGTGCAGGAGGATGAGCCGGTGCGGCAGCGTGAGCTGGAGGCCGACGGCCGCCAGGATCACGACGGTGACCGTCCAGCGCGGCTCGCCCCGGGTCACTCGCTGCCAGGCGGGGACGAGTTCCCGCTCACCGCTCTCCAGCAACCGCTCGATCCTGGCGAGGCGGCCCTCGGCGTCGCCCGGGCCGTCGCCCATGTCGTCATGCATGCCGTCGTTCATGAAGAGGATTGTCGCGGGCGACCCCCTGCCGACGGGAACCCCGCTCACGCGTCGGGCGGGACGCTCGACGCGCGCGCCGGAGCCGGTCCGGGCCGGCGCGAGCCCACGGGCAGGATCGTACGGCCGTGTGTCTCGTTGATGACGGTCGCCGCCGAGGCGTACCAGGCGGCCAGTCCCGTGAGGATGCCGAGCCATCCGCCGACCTGGGTCAGGGCGTGCGGCTCGGCCCCGGTCTGGAACGCCCCGATGGCCAGGAAGACGAAGGTGAGCGTCAGCAGCACCAGCACGGCCAGCACGGCCAGGCTGACCCGCAGCGCGGCGACGGCCATGTAGGCGGTGAAGACGGCCCACCCGAGCAGGAACAGGCCGAGGGCGTTGTGTGCGTCACCGGCGAGGGCCAGGCGCGGCGCGATCCACCAGTAACCCAGCCAGAAGGCGCCGTACGAGACGAAGACCGTCGCACCGAACGTGTTGCCGCGCCGGAACTCGAACAGGCCCGCCGCGAACTGGGCGAGACCGCCGTAGAACAGGGCGAGTCCCAGCACCGGAATGATCGCGGCGCCCTCCTTGAGCAGGTTGGCGTTGATGACCGAGAGCAGCAGGGTGGTGAGGGCGAAGCCGGCCAGGCCCAGCGGGGCCGGGTCGCCGCAGACCGCCGGGCGCGGAGTGTGTGCGGGCGGCTGCTCCGGGTGCAGGCTCCTCGTGTCCTCGTTCATGACCGGCTTCCCTTGTCTCCAGTTGTTCACTTTTACGAAAAGTACCCGTTTGCCGCATTCATTAGGCATGTCCCGAACGGGGAAATACGCGGCGCCGACGACGGGGACGAGGGGGCCGGGCCCGGGGGGGCCGAGGGAGCCGGTCAGCCGGCCGTCGTCGCGACGGCGAGCCCGAACCCGATCAGTACGACACCCGTCACCCGGCCCAGCGCCCGGCGCACGCGCGACGTGTGCAGCAGCGCGGTCCGGCCTTGGCCAGCAGGAGGACACAGCCGCCCAGCCAGGTCAGGGTGAGGCAGATGTGCTGGAGGACGAGGAACGTCATGACCCACGCGGTCGGCAGCCGGGGTGAGGCCGGCGTGGGGAGCAGTCCGGTGCAGAAGACGGCGATCTTCGGATTGAGGGCGTTGCTGACGAGCCCGGTCCGCCATGGGTTGCCGACGCGGGTGGGAGTGCCGGTCTGCGTCGGCACGGTAGCGCCGCGCCGGTGCTGCCACAGCGACTGCGCGCCCAGAGACACCGGATATCCGGCGCCGAGGAGCCTGACGGCCAGGTAGGCGCTCGGCGAGCCGGCGAGTACCGCCGCGAGTCCGGCCACGGTCAGCGCACCCCAGAGCAGCAATCCGGCCGCTGTCCCGCCCACGGTGCGCAGCGCGTCCCCGGTACCGGACGTGAGGGCGCGCCGGGTCACGACGGCCATGTCCGGTCCGGGCACGATGGTCAGCAGGGCGAGGACACCGACGGCTGTGGCGAGATGGGTCCGGAGGGAGATGTTCGCGGACATGGGATCAGGCTCCGATGACCCGATGTGATCGGTCCAGCGAAGGTTTCCTACCGATGGCCGTCGGAGAAACCGAACATTCGAGGACGTGGTGTCCGGCCGCTCATGCCGCCGGCGTGACGTCGCAGGGGCAGGGCCGGTACTCCAGGCCGAGTTCGCTGTCGACGGCGTGGCTGGTGCGGGTCGAGGCGTCGGCGACCTTCTCCCAGGAGCCGTACTTGGCGTAGAGCTGATCGGCGGTGGGGCCGAGCGGGTTGTCGTACTTGGCCATGTTGCGCTCTTCGAGCTGCCGGACCTCCTCGGGCGTCATGCCGGCCCGGGTGATCTCCTTGGCCTCGTTGCGCATGTCCACCAGCCGGCGGGCGATCTCCTCCGGACCGGCTCCCTCCGCGCGCATCTCGCAGCGCACACGGTCCATCTCGCCGATGAGCCCGAGGTACCGCATGCGGATGCCCCGCGCCTGCACCCGCTCCTGCGGGGTCTCGCGGCGGATCTGGCACACCACCGGCTCGGGGCTCGTACAGACTCCGGTGCTCGGCGGTGCCGTGGACAGCGGGGCCACGACGACCGGGCCGCCGCAGTAGTCCGCGCACTGGGCGGGTGCTGCCGCGATCGTGCTGGGCAGGGTGGTGGCGGCCACGGTGGCCAGCACGACGGCGGCGCGTCGCAGGACGCGCGGGGTGAAGGACGGTACACGCATGGTGCCAGTCTTCGGACGGGCGGGCTCCGGGGGCGAGTGGCGCGCGTGAAGATCACACGAGGGAGTGACACAGGCCGTCGGGCGTGCCTCGATCCGTCAACTCCCTTTGCCCGAAGGCGGGATGCCGACGGCGGCCCGCGCGCGGGGAACCGACCCGGGCGCCGCGACCAAGCCACCGCCGAGCCCCGGGCTCGCCGCCCTCCCCAGCGTCCTGCCCGCCGGTTCCCTCAGGGCTCGCGGTGCTCGTGGGCCGCCTGTTCCAGTGCCGCCGCCTCGGCCTGGGCCAGGCGGGTCTCGCCCTCGACGTCGATCGAGCGGGTCAGCCACCAGTACAGCAGGGCGGACACCGGCAGGCCGATGAACAGGGAGATGTCGGCTCCGCCGAGGGCCTTGGCGGCGGGGCCGACGTACAGGGTGCCGACGGAGAAGAAGGGGATCATGGCCACGAAGCCGACCACGTAGGCGATGATGCCGTGCCAGCCCCAACGGCCGTAGATGCCATGGGGGTTGAAGATCTCGGCGATGGCGTAGTGGCCGCGGCGGACGACGTAGTAGTCCATGAGGTTGACCGCGGTCCACGGGATGAAGAGGTAGAGCACGAGCAGCAGGAAGTTGTTGAAGTTCTCAAGGAAGTTGGCGGTCGCGGCCAGCGCGCCGATCAGGGAGAGGGCCGCGGTCAGGCCGAGGGTCAGCAGGCGTACGCCCAGGGTCGGCCGCACCCGCTTGAACGAGTCGATGCCGCTGATGAGGGTCAGTGAACCGCCGTACATGTTCAGGGCGGTGACGGACACCAGGCCCAGGGCGGCGAAGAGCAGGACGATCGCGCCGAAGCCGTCGAACACCTTGTCGCCCGCGGCGTTGATGGACTTGATGGTGTCGAAGTCCTTGCCCGCCCAGGCCGCCAGCAGGGTGCCGAGGACCATCAGCCAGATACCGCCGAGCGCGGAGCCGAAGTACGTCCAGTAGAAGGTCTTGCGGACCGTGACGCCCGGCGGCAGGTAGCGCGAGTAGTCGGAGACGTAGATGGCCCAGCTGATCTGGTAGCCGGCGACCACGCCGAACTGGGCGAGGAACGGCGTCCACTTGAAGGCGCCGAGGTCGAAGGAGCCCGCCGGGTAGTGCAGCGTGACGAGGACGCCGACGGTGAAGATCCCGAAGATGACGAGGAAGGTGTACGTCAGGATCCGCTCGGCCTTGTGGATGATGTCGTAGCCGACCAGTGCGATGACGAGCGCGACCACGGTGACCACGACGACCCACAGCTTGACGCTGCCGTGCAGGGTGGTGTGCAGGGAGTCGGCGGCGAGGATGCTGTTGAAGACGTTGAAGCCCGCGTACTGCACATAGGCGAACAGCCATACGAGGAGGGCGCCGACGTAACCGAACTGCGGGCGCGACTGGATCATCTGCGGCAGGCCCAGCTGGGGCCCCTGCGCCGAGTGGAAGGCCATGAAGAACGTGCCGACGACCGTGCCGGCGACGATGGCCAGCAGCGACCAGATCAGGTTGCCGCCCGAGGTGATGCTGATCAGCCCCACGGCCAGGGTGGCGATCTGGGCGTTGGACATGAACCACAGCGGGCCCAGATGCCAGAGCTTGCCGTGCCGCTCGTTCAGGGGGACGTAGTCGATCGACCGGACTTCGAGGCCTGACACCCTCGGCTCCGCTGAAGTGCTCATGACGCCTCCCGTGCCCGGTCCGTCCCTGAGGGACATTGTTCTCCCGCAGGGGCCCGCTGACGAGTGCCGAGGTGCGGGTTCGCGTGATCGTTATCGACGTCAGGCGGGAAACGCGTCCGAAAGGCGGACGAAGCGGTGGCCGGTGGCGAGCAGATGCGGGACGGCACTCGCGATACCCTCGGCCGTGCCGCCCTCGGGGTGGTTCATGTGACAGATGACGATGGAACCGCCCGGCGCCGCCGCGACGGTCTCGTGGACCTGCCGGTGGGTGAAGGTGGCGCCGCCGTCGCCGTTGACGGAGAAGCTGGCGAAGCGTTCCCCGAGGTCGCGGACGATGCGCGCCGCGACGTCGTCGCAGTACGCGGTGCCGGAGCGGAAGAACCGGGGCGGGGCGCCGAGCAGCCCGGTCAGCTTGGCCCGGTTCCCCGCGACCTCGTCGTACACCTCGCCCGCGCTGCGGGTGCCGGGGATGCCGTAGGCGGAGCGCCCGGAGACCGAGAGGGGGAGGTGGCGGGTGCCGTGGTTGGCGATCTCGAACTGCGGCTCGCCGGCCAGCCGGTGGAACTCCGCCGGATTCTCGTCGATCCAGCGGGAGTTGAGGAACAGCGTCGCCGGGACCTGCCGCTTGCGGAGGAAGTCGATCAGCTCGCGGTCGAAGCCGCTGCCGCCGCGGCCGCCGCACGCGTCGAAGGTCAGCGCGATCTCGTTCTTCGCTGTCGGCAGGGAGTGCACCACTCCGGGCGCGTCGAAGCCCCAGGAGTGCGGCACGCTGTGTCCGTAGCGGGCCACGATCCGGGCGCGGGTGACGGTGGGTCCGGTCGCGGTCCCCGACACCGGGGCCGTGGTGCCGGAGGCCTGCGGGGCCGGGGCCTGGCCCGTCTGCGACGAGCCGGGGGAGGCGGCGGAGGCGTCAGTGCCCTTCTTCTGGTCCGCGCACCCGGCGAGCAGACCGCCCGCCATGGCGGCGAGCACCACGCGACGACCGGCAGTCATCCGTCCGCACCTCCACACCTGATCCAACGCACCTGAACCGACGCACCTGATCGAACACACCTGGTGGAGGCCGCCTCAGCCGGCGGGCTCCCCCAGACGGCCACCGTACGCAGCGCACCGGCCCCGACCGTGAAGACGCAGGTAAGCGCCGGTAAGAGATCGTCCAGAATCACTCGACACGCGGCATGTTCCACTGCCGCGGCCTCCGCGACGGCAGCGGGCCGGCCCACGCCGAAAGTTGGTTGAGAGGCCGCCCCGCGGTGCGGAAGGCTCTGGGTTCATGGAGTTCTTCTGCTACCACCGCGACCGCCCCGGCTCCTCGCCACTGCGCCAGGAACTGCTGGAGGACCACTGGTCCTACATGGACCGGTACGCGCGGGAGATGATCGCGCGCGGCCCCACCTTCGCCGCCGACGGTACGACGCCGACCGGCAGTGTGCACGTCGTCGACCTGCCGGACCCCGCCGCCGCGCGCGCGTTCGCCTTCGACGAGCCCAACTACCAGGCCGGCGTCTACCGGGACGTGCTGCTGCGCCGGTGGCACAACATGCTGGGGCGCACCATGTGGGACTTCCCCGGCGGCCGGACCGGCGGCAACCGCTACCTGGTGCTCGGCCTCGGCGCGGAGTCCGCCGCCGAGCCCGCGCTGCCGGCCGACCGGGACGAGCTGATCGCGTACGGACCGCTGCTGTCGGACGACGGTACGACCCGGCTGGGCACGGCGGCACTGGTCCGCGCGCCGGACCGGGACACGGCCCGAGCCGTCCTCTCCGCGGACGGGCACGCGGCGGTGGAGGTCCACGACTGGGAGTTCGGGGGCCGCCGGACGGTCCGGTGACGTCGGGGTGGCCGGCCCGGCCGTCGAAGGACGTGGGCCCGTGATCAAAGGGCGGGCGGGACCCGGTCCTGTCGCGATACGGTCCGGCCATGCCCCTGTCAGCGAAGACCGCCTACTCCCCGTCCGCCGTCACCGCGGACGACGTCGACCTCGCCGTGCGGCTCGCCGTGGCCGTCCTGCGCGAGGCACCCCCGCACGCCTGGGACGGCAAGGCCGGCTCGCTGGACTGGGACTGCTGGGAGACCGTCGAGCATCTCGCCGACGACCTCTTCGCCTACGCCGCCCAACTGGGTCCCAGGACACCGCCGTTGGAGGGCGAAGTCCCCTTCGTCTGGCAGCGCCGACGGCCCGGCGGGCCGGCGAACGTGATCCACGCCGACCGTACGGCGGGGTCCGCCGGGCTGTTGCAGGTGCTGGAGGCGAGCGGCGCGCTGCTGGTCGCCATGGTGCGTACGACGCCCCCGGGGATCCGCGCCCACCACGTCTTCGGCGTCTCCGATCCCGAGGGGTTCGCGGCGATGGGGATCACGGAGACCCTCGTGCACACCTACGACCTGGCGCAGGGGCTCGGCCTGCCCTGGAGCCCGCCCGCCGATCTGTGCGCGCGGGTGCTCGCCCGGCTCTTTCCCGACGCCCCCGACTCCATGGATCCCTGGCGCACGCTTCTGTGGGCCACCGGACGCGGTGAACTGCCCGGCCGCTCCCGCCTGACGACCTGGCGCTGGGACGGCACGCCTCGCGCGTAGGCCCTGTCGTGACGCCGTCGGCGCTCCCGGCCGGAGCCGAGTGCGGCACCGCGGGTCAGGGGCGGGCGCGAACGCCGATGCCGCCGCAGACGACGAGGTTGTCGCCGGTGATGCAGCCGGCTGCGTCAGGGACGAGGAAGGCCACGGCTTCGGCGATGCAGGCGGGAGCGCCGACGGGGCCGAGTGGGAGCCCTGAAGCGGTTCCGCCTCCTGCACAACACCGCCTCGCTGCTGCCGGTCGGCTCGAAAAGCGGCTGCGGTTCCAGGAGGACATGCTGCTGCTCGTAGAGGCGGCGACGCGCGCCGACCGATTCGCCCACGGGCGTACGTCCCCGGGCCGATGCCGGGCGGGGTGACGGCTCGTTAGTGTCGCGGCGTGCTCACTTCACCGGCCGACCCGCTCGGCCCCGCCGTTGCCCGCAAGGAGTTGCCCGTGACGAGGAGAACGATGTTCGCCGACTGGGCGTGCGGCGTGCTGTACGTCTTCCTGGTACTGGTCCTGCTGACGGGCGCACCGCGTGCCTCGGGCGTTCTGTACGCCGTCGGATGCCTGCTGGCGGTGAGTCTGCTGACCGGTGTCGTACGGCGGCGGCCGGCGGCGGCTCTGACGCTGACGCTGCTCGGGGCCACCGCCGCGGTGGTCATTCCGCACCGCCCCACCCCCATCACGCTGACGTTGCAGGGGCAGGCCCCGTTCCTGTCGTTCCTCGCGGCCGACCTCGCGCTGGGGTACATCGTCGCCACCCGGACCCGGCGGGCCGCCCTGGCCGCCGTGGCACTGGCGTTCACCGTGCAGTTGCTGGTGATCGGTGCCTTCTCCCACGGGGACTTTCTGGTCCTCAACGGCGCCATCGGCCTGCTGTCACTGATCGCGTCCTGCATGGTCGGGCTGCTGTTCCGCGAGCGCCGCGAGCATGCGGTGGCGCTGCGCGCGCAGGAGGTGGCGGAGGCCGTCACGGCCGAACGGCTGCGGATCGCACGGGAGTTGCACGACATGATCGCGCACAGCATCGGCATCGTCGCCATCCAGGCCGGGGTGGCCGGGCGGGTCATCGACACACAGCCCGGGGAAGCGCGCGAGGCGCTGCGGGCCATCGAGGCCACCAGCAGGCAGACCCTGTCCGGCCTCCGCCGCACCCTGGTGGCGCTCCGCCGGGCCGACCCGGACACGACGACGGCCGCGGCGGGCGCGGCGGGCTTGGCGGGTGCCGGGGAGGAGTCGCTCGCGCCCGCGCCGGGACTCGCGGATCTCGAACGGCTGGCGGCGGCGACCGCGGACGCGGGAGTACGGGTCGAGGTGCGGGTCGGCGGGGCGCAGCGGCCGTTGCCGGCCGAACTCGACCTGGCGGCCTACCGTATCGTGCAGGAGGCGCTGACCAACGTGGTCCGCCACGCGGGCACCGGCGCCTGCCGGGTGGCCGTCGACTACGGGGACGAGGAGCTGACGGTGGAGGTCGTCGACGACGGGCGGGGCGCCACCGGTGCCGGCCCGGGGCACGGCTTCGGCATCATCGGCATGCGCGAGCGGGCGGGGCTGTTGCACGGCCGGCTCAGCGCCGGGCCGCGTCCCGAGGGCGGCTTCCGGGTGGTGGCGCGGCTGCCGCTGCCGGAGTCCGTCGCGGCCGGGGCCGAGGCCCGATGAGCATCCGGGTGGTCCTCGCCGACGACCAGCCCCTGGTGCGGTCCGGGCTGCGTGTCCTCATGGCCGACCATCCCGACCTGGAGGTCGTCGGCGAGGCCGCCACCGGTGACGAGGCGGTCCGGCTGGTCGAGGAACTCGCCCCCGATGTCGTGGTGATGGACATCAGGATGCCCGGGACGGACGGCATCGAGGCCACCCGCCGGATCACGACCGGCCCGACGGCGGCCCGTGTCCTCGTCCTGACCACGTTCGACGAGGACGACCATGTGTACGGCGCGCTGCGGGCCGGGGCCGGTGGCTTCGCCGTCAAGGACATGGCGCTGGACGACATCCTCGGCGCGATCCGTGTCGTCGCCGCGGGAGACGCACTGATCGCGCCCGGCGTGACCCGCCGTCTGATCGCGGACTTCGTCGGCCGCCCCGCGGCCGCACCGGAGCGCCGCGTGCGGCGTCTGGCGGGCATCACCGAGCGGGAACGCGAGGTGCTGGCCCTCGTCGGACGCGGTCGCTCGAACACCGAGATCGCGGAGGACCTCTTCATCACGGTCGCCACGACCAAGTCCCACGTCTCGCGCCTGCTCACCAAACTGGGCGCCCGTGACCGGGTCCAGCTCGTGATCACCGCGTACGAGACGGGGCTGGTCGAACCGTACTGAGCCCTCACGTCGCGCGTACGCACCACTCGCGCCACTCCCCGACACCGGGTGAACGCACGGTTCAGGGGCCCGCGGTGGTGAGAACACCCTGGGCACAGTGGGGAAAGCCCCCGGTGGGGAACGGTGACTGGCAGGCTGTTTCGGCCGGACCTCCGTTCCCAGACTCGTGTGCATGACGATTTCCACCGACACCACAGGCACCGCCGAGACCGCTGACACCTCTGTCGCGTCCGGTGCCCCTGCCATCCGCTCCCGTACGTCCGGCTCCGGCGGCGGCAGCGACTTCGCCCGGTTGTCCCGGCGCATCACCGAGGCGGGTCTGCTGAAGCGGCGCCCCGGCTACTACACGGCACGGCTCGGTCTGGTGATCGCGCTGCTGGCAGCCGGCTGGGGGACCTTCCTCGCGCTCGGCGACACGTGGTGGCAGCTGGCGGTGGCCGCGTTCCTGGCCTTGGTGTTCGGGCAAGTGGCCCTGGTGGCCCATGACCTGGCGCACCGGCAGGTCTTCGGTAGCGCCCGCAGGAGTGAGATCTGGGGGCGGCTCTTCGGCAATCTCGGGATCGGCATGAGCTACGGCTGGTGGATGAACAAGCACACCCGCCATCACGCCAACCCCAACCACGAGGAGCTCGACCCCGATGTCTCCCCGGACATCCTGGTGTGGTCCACCGAGCAGGCGCGCAACAGCCGGGGGGTGGCGCGGCTCATCGGCGGGCACCAGGCGCTGCTGTTCTTCCCGCTGCTGACGCTGGAGGGGTTCAATCTGCATGTCTCCGGCGTCCGGGCGCTGCGCTCGCCCTCGATGAAGAAGCGGTCGTTGGAAGGGGTCCTGCTCTTCCTGCACATCGCGGCCTATGTGTCGGCGCTGTTCCTGGTGCTCTCCCCCGGCAAGGCGGTGGCGTTCCTCGCCGTCCACCAGTGCCTGTTCGGTGTCTACCTCGGCTGCACCTTCGCACCGAACCACAAGGGCATGCCCACCCTCACCGGTGACGACCGGCCGGACTTCCTGCGCCGCCAGGTGCTCACCTCCCGCAACGTGCGCGGCGGCCGGCTCACCGACGTGATGCTGGGCGGGCTCAACTACCAGATCGAACACCACCTGTTCCCCAGCATGCCCACGCCGCATCTGCGCCGTGCGCAGGTCGTCGTGCGCCAGTACTGCGCCGAGATCGGGGTGCCGTACCACGAGACCGGGCTCATCCGGTCCTACCGCGAGGCCCTCACCCACATGCACCGGGTGGGAGAGCCCATCAGGCGGCAGCGGCGGGCGTCCTGACGGCACGTCAGGCGGGGTGGAGTGAGGCCGCCGGGACGCCGGCAGGTCAGTCGGCCCGCACAGGATGACCGGAGTCCGTCTCCGTCACGGGCCGAACGGCCCTGTGCGGGCCGGGCGATGCGGCCGCGACGGCCGTGTCGTCCTGCTCCTCCGGGACGAAGACGGCCTCCCCGGTCAGCGCCTTCCTCGCACGCGCGGTGTCCAGAGCGCCCTCCCAGCGGGCCACGGCGAAGGCGGCCACGCAGTTGCCGAGGAGGTTGGTGGTCACGCGCATCGAGTCCATGACGCGGTCCACGCCGAGCAGCAGGGCGACAGCCCCGGCGGGGATGACCCCGAGTGCGGAGGCGGTCGCCGACAGGGCGAGGAACGCCGAACCCGGCACGCCCGCCATGCCCTTGCTGGTGAGCATGAGCATCAGCACGACGGTGATCTGCTGACCGATGGTGAGGTGGACGCCCACCGCCTGGGCCATGAACAGCGTGGCGACGGAGAGGTAGATCGAGGCGCCGTCGAGGTTGAAGGAGTAGCCGGTGGGCAGGACGAGGCCCACGGCGTCGTCGCGGCAGCCGGCGTGCCGCAGCTTCTGCATCATGCGGGGCATGACCGTCTCGCTGGAGGCGGTGCCCAGGGCGAGCACCAGCTCCTCGCGGGTGTAGCGGACGAACTTCCACAGGCTCAGCCCGGTGAACGCCTTCAGCGCCACCGCGAGCAGGGCGAGGAACAGCACGGCGACGCCGTAACAGACCGCGATGAGCTTGCCGTACGTCGACATGACGCCCAGGCCGTACTGGCCGACCAGGTGGGCGGTCGCGCCGAAGACCGCGAGGGGCGCGAGCCGCATGACGAAGCCGACGACCGCGAAGACGACCTCCTGCGCCTGCTCGACGGCCGGCAGGATCGCGGGCACCTTGGTGTGCCCGAGGTGCAGCAGGGCCGCCCCCACCAGGCAGGCCAGGACGAGGACTTGGAGCAGGGAGTTCTCGGCGAACGCCCCCACCGCGCTCTCGGGCAGCGAGTGCAGGACGAACTGGCTGGTGGACGGCAGGGATCCGCCGCCGGTCTTCGCGTCGACGGCCGAGGCGTCGAGCCGGGACGGATCCACGTGCATGCCCGCGCCGGGCCGGACGAGGTTGCCCGCCACCAGGCCGATCAGCAGGGCGAACGTCGTCGCCACCTCGAACCAGAGCAGCGCCTTGACGCCGATGCGGCCGAACGCCCGCAGGTCGCCGGCCTTGGCGATGCCGGTGACGACCACGCAGAACACCAGGGGTGCGATGACGGCCTTGATCAGCCGCACGAACCCGTCGCCGAGCAACTGGACTGCGGTGCCCACGTCGGGCCAGAGGCGCCCGACGACGACTCCGAGCACCAGGGCACAGGCCACCTGGGCGAACAGCGAGGTGCGCAAGAGACGCAGGGCGCGTCGCCGCAGGGACGGTACGGACAGCGACACGGGCATCCTCCGAGCCTTGGTTCCGTCATGCGGAAAGCGCATTCCGATGGATGCCCGCAACTATGGATCAAGACACGACTCCACAGAAGTCCACGAGCCCAGGCCGTGGAAATCTTGGATGTTCGTCCAAGCTCCGGCCGTCGCGCGAACGGTCAGGCGGCGGCGAGGAGTTCGAGGGTGTCGATCACGCGGTTCGAGAAGCCCCATTCGTTGTCGTACCAGGCGACCACCTTGACGTGCCGGCCGTCGACGCGGGTGAGGGCCGAGTCGAAGATCGAGGAGGCCGGGTTGCCAGTGATGTCGGAGGAGACGAGCGGGTCCTCGGAGTATTCGAGGATGCCGGCCAGCGGGCCCTGTGCCGCGGTGCGGTAGGCGGCCAGGACGTCGTCGCGGGTGACGTCGCGGCGGACGGTGGTGTTGAGTTCGACGAGGGAGCCCACGGGGACCGGCACCCGGATGGAGTCGCCGGACAGCCTGCCGTCGAGGCCCGGCAGCACGAGGCCGATCGCCTTGGCGGCGCCGGTCGTGGTCGGCACGATGTTCACGGCGGCGGCACGGGCGCGGCGGGCGTCGCGGTGCGGACCGTCCTGGAGGTTCTGCTCCTGGGTATAGGCGTGCACGGTCGTCATGAACCCGTGCTCGATGCCGGCGAGTTCGTCCAGCACGGCGGCCAGCGGCGCGAGCGCGTTGGTGGTGCAGGAGGCGTTCGAGACCACGGTGTGCAGGGCCGGGTCGTAGACGTGCGTGTTGACGCCGTAGGCGAGTGTGACGTCGGCGCCGTCCGAGGGTGCGCTGACGAGGACCTTGCGGGCGCCCGCGTCGAGGTGGGCGCGTGCGGCCTTGGCCGAGGTGAAGCGGCCGGTCGACTCCAGCACGATGTCCACGCCGAGGTCGGCCCACGGCAGTCGGGCCGGTTCGCGCTCGGCGAGCACCCGGATCCGGCGGCCGTCCACGACGAGGTCGTCCCCGTCGGCGGCCACCGGGCGGCCGAGCCGGCCGGACGTGCTGTCGTAGGCGAGGAGCCGGGCCAGGGCGGTGGGTTCGGTGAGGTCGTTGACGGCGACGACTTCGAGGGCGCTGTCGCGCTCCAGCAGCGCGCGCAGCACATTGCGTCCGATGCGGCCGAATCCGTTGATGGCGATGCGCGTCACGGGTGGTGTCCCTCCGGTTGATCACTGCGGGTCATCACCAGCGTCGCGTGCGACGTCCGGCCGTGGCAGTGTCCGGAGCGCCATGGTTCGCAAGGATCGCGCCACCCTCCGCGTCACACCGCTCTCGCGGTGCTCGTCGCCCTGGCTCCCGCCCGGTCATTCGCCCCGGGTGAAGGTGCGCCGGTACTCGCTCGGGGTGGTGCCGAGGATCTGCTGGAAGTGCAGGCGCAGATTGGCACCGGTGCCGAGTCCGACGTCGACGGCGATCTGCTCGATGCCGCGCTCGGAGCGTTCCAGCAGTTCGCGGGCCAGGTCGACGCGGGCGCGCATGACCCACTGCATCGGTGTGTAGCCGGTGTCCTCGACGAAGCGCCGGGAGAAGGTGCGCGGGGAGACGGCCGCGTGCCGGGCGAGCACGGCGAGGCTGAGGGGCTCGCCGAGCCGGTGCAGGGCCCATTCGCGGGTCGCGGCGAACCGTTCACCGAGCGGCTCGGGCACGCTGCGCGGCACGTACTGGGCCTGGCCGCCGCTGCGGTAGGGGGCGGCGACCAGGCGCCGGGCGGCGTGCTTGGACGCGGCGACGCCGAGGTCGCCGCGGAGGATGTGCAGGCACAGGTCGATGCCGGAGGCGGCGCCGGCCGAGGTGAGGACGCTGCCCTCGTCGACGAAGAGCACGTTCTCGTCCACCTGGATCAGCGGATGCCGGGCCGCGAGTGCCCGGGTGTAGTGCCAGTGCGTCGTCGCGCGTCGGCCGTCGAGGAGACCGGTGGCGGCGAGGGCGAAGGCGCCCGTGGAGATGGCCGCGAGGCGCGCACCCCGGGCGTGGGCGGCGCGCAGCGCGTCGATGACGGCGGGCGGCGGGTCGTCGCGGTCCGGGTGCCGGTAGCCGGGGAGGAAGACGATGTCGGCCCAGGCGAGGGCGTCGAGGCCGTGGGCGACGTGGTACGACAGCCCGTCGCCGCCGGTCACGAGCCCGGGCGCCGCGCCGCACACCCGCACCTCGTACGGCATGCTCGCCCGGGTCGTGAACACCTGCGCGGGGATGCCGACATCGAGCGGCTTCGCGCCGTCGAGCACGAGGACGGCGACGCGGCGCAGACGGGAGGCGGACACGGCGACCAGGGTACGAGAGGGGTCCGACGGGGGTGTGAGGGGTGCGGGCGGCGGTCGTCGGGTCGGGTGGGGTCAGTCGGCCGTACGGCGCAGGACGAGGCAGGCGAAGCCGAAGACGTCGCGGTAGACGCGCAGCCACTCCTCGCGGTGGACCGCGGCTGCCTCAAGGGCCTCTTCGGCGTCGGGGTCGTCCGGGTGGTCCAGGGCCCAGGAGGACAGTGAGCCGGTCCAGGACCACTCGTAGTCGTCCAGCTCCTGACGGGTGCTCACATGGCCGTAGACGGGGGTCCAGCCGTCGGCGACCACCCGGTCCACGGTGGTGGGCAGGTCGGCGAACTCGCCGAGCATCTTGACGGCTTCCTGGCTGGGTTCGCGCTCCCAGATGCCCTCGCCGACGAGGACCCGGCCGCCGGGGGCCAGGTGGGTGCGCGCCGCAGCCAGGGTGGGCAGCAGTCCGCCGAAGGCGTGGGTGGCGCCGACGCTGAGGACGAGGTCGTAGGCGTCGGCGGCGCGGAAGACGGCGGCGTCCTCGCGGTGCAGGGTGAGGCGGTCGTGCACGCCGAGTTCCCTGGCGCGCTCGGCTGCCCGGGTCAGCGCGCCCTCGGAGAGGTCCACGCCGTCCGCGCGGACGGCGGGGTAGTCGGTCAGGGCGCGCACCAGCCATTCGCCGGCGCCGCAGCCGAGGTCGAGGACTCGGGCGTCCGCGCGGTGGAGGCCGCGCTGGAGGAGCCGGTGCACCGAGTCGTCGCACAGGGGCGCGGCGATCGGGTGGTCCGCGTGGGCGCGGCGGGAGATCAGATCACGGTTCACCCCGGGAGCATGCCAGCAGGCCCCACTCGTTCCGCAACTTGGTTGTGGAGATCACCCGTTGGTGTGTCCGCTGACGGAAGAGGGGCCGGTCGTCGGCCGGCTCCGTCAGGTCCCGCAGGGCCGCGAACCAGGCGTCAGCAGGCTCCCCCACCTGGTGGCGGGTCAGCAGGCGGCGCGGGAAGGTCCGGGTGACCCGGAGTTCGGGCCCGGTGCCGCCGTCCAGTGTCACGGCGGACACTTCGAGCAGATGCGTGAGCGGCATCCCGGGGTCACCGCCGACGCGGGCGCGGCGTACACCGCGTCGTGGAGCTGCCGCCAGTCCGCCAGGCGCCCGTTCTCACCACCGCTGTCTCCGGCGCCGGCGGATCCGTCGGCACCGGCATTCCCACCGGTTGCGGCGCCCGGCGGTGCCGGCACCACGTACGCGACGATCCGGCGGTCCCCGGGGGGTCCTCGCGCAGGACGACCGCGGCCCCGGCCACGCCTTCGGCGGCGGCATGCGCCTCGACCTCGCCCAGTTCGACGCGGAGCCCGCGCAGTTTGACCTGGCCGTCGGCCCGTCCGGCGAACTCCAGCCGCCCGTCGGCGGTACGGCGCACCAGGTCCCCGCTGCGGTACATGCGCGCCCCCGGTGGCCCGTACGGGTCGGCGACGAAGCGTCCGGCGGTCGGGCCGGGCCGGTTGCGGTAACCGCGGGCGACTCCGGCTCCGCCGATGTACAACTCCCCGTTCACGCCCGCCGGAACGGGGCGCAGGCGTGCGTCGAGGATCTGCACGTGTGTGCCGCGCGCGGGGGCGCGCCGAGCGGCGGGGTGCCGTCGCCGGGGCGCAGAGCGTCGCTCATCGTGGCGCAGACCGTCGTCCCGGTGGGCCCGCAGCCGTTGATCAGTGTCCGGTTCCTCGCCCAGGCCGTGGCCAGTACCGCACCGCAGGCCTCCCCCGCGACGATCAGTGTGCCGACGTCGCGCAACGCGTCCGGTGCCATGACGCCGAGCGCGGCGGGTGGCACGCTGAGGTGGCTGATCCGCTGATCGGCGGCGAGCCGCGCGAGTTCCGGTCCCGGCAGCAGCCGGCGTGCCAGGGCCAGGACGAGGGTGGCACCGGCCGTGAGCGCCATGCCGGTCTCCGCTAAGAAGGCGTCGAAGCCGGGCGAGGCGAACTGCAGCACACGGCTCGTGGCCGGGACACGCAGCGCGTCGGCCAGGTGGGCCGTCAGGTTGGCGAGCCCGGCCCGGGTGACGGCCACGGGTTTGGGGGTGCCGGTGGAGCCCGAGATGTAGATGACGTAGGCGAGGTGCGCGGGCCGGACGGGAGTGGTGCGGTCCTCGTCCGTGGGGTCGGTCGCGGGCCGGGCGTCATGGGCGCCCTCCGGTGCCGGAAGGTTGATCCGGGTGAGGGCGGGCGTCTCGGGCAGGTCGATGTGCGGGGCGGTCAGCAGCAGTTCCGGGCGGGCGTCGGTGAGGACCGTGGCGAGGCGTGCCGCGGGGTAGCCGATGTCCAGGGGCAGCACGGCCGCGCCCGTCTTCAGCACGGCCAGCACCGCGACGATCAGCTCGACCGACCGGTCCAAGGCCCGCGACGACACCCTCGGGGCCGACTCCGCAGGCGATGAGGCGGTGGGCCAGCCTGTTGGCGCGAGCGTTGAGGTCGCCGTAGGACACCTCGCCCGAGCCGAACCGTAGCGCGACGGGGCAGTGGCGGGGCCGGTAAGGGGACCGGGGCCGGTGCGCGGCATCGGGCCGTCCTCCTCGCTCGGCGGGCCGTGCGGGCTGTTGCACCGGTCCGACCCGGGGGCAGCAGTCTCCCCGGGGTCGGTGGCAGCGGCCTTCCGGCGGTCGGTGGCAAGGGTCTTCCGGCGGTCAGGGGCGGTCGTCAGGAGGCGGTGCGGGGCACCCCGGAGGCTCTCCCGGAGCCTGCTCGGCGGTTCCTGCGGACCTTTGGGCATGACCGCGACCTCACCGCGCGCCGGGAGGAGCGGGCGGCGCGCCGGTGTCCGCCCGGGCGTGCCGTTCCATCTCTCTTCTCAGGGACGCGGGGCGCATGTCGGTCCAGGTGCGGTCGACGTAGTCGAGGCACACGGCGCGCGACGCCGGGCCGTGTGCCGTGGCCCAGCCCGCGGGGACGTCGATGCCGACGGGCCAGAGCGAGTACTGCTCCTCGTCGTTGACGAGGACCAGGAACTCGCCCGCCTCGTCGTCGAAGGGGTTCTCCACCGGTTGTTCTCCTCGGGGACGTGAACCGCCTTGCTGATGCGGCACATTGGGGGAACCCGACACCTCGTGGTCCCCGTGGCTCGTGGTCGGGCGGCCGGCGCAGTCGCTTGTCACGGTACCGGGCCGGCCGTCGGACTCGCCGCCGTTTGCCGGGGGCCCGGTAGGCCGCCCGGGTGCCCGTCCAGGCCGTACACCGTCCGCAGCAGCGCATGGGGGACGGCCGTGTCGAGCGGGGTCGCCCCGGCCGGTGCCGGGTCCTGGACCGTCGCGGGTAACAGCAGTAACCGGGCGGCCAGTTCGGTCGCGAGGAGCCGGGCCGTCGCTTCCGGGTCCGCCGGTCGGACACCGCCCGGGCCGGCGGTGAGGGCGGCGACGACGGGTATGCGGCCGTCCGCGAGGAGCACACGCAGCACACCCGTATCGGCCACGAGGTCGCCGGACGCCGTACGGGTCAGCGTGCCGCCGTCCTCGCCCGTGATGCCGAGGGCGAGGGGGCCATGGGCGTTGACGCGGCCGACGAGCCGGGGCTGCACCAGGCCCGCGGTCACCCGGCGCAGCGCGGTGACCCGGTCCTCGCCGGGGTACGGTGCGACCGGCTCGGCTCCGGCGTCGTGCACGACGACCGGCCGGGCACCGTGGTAGCGCAGGAGCGCCAGGTCCTCGGCGAACGCCTCGCCGAGGGGGCCCGGTTCGAGGACGCACGGGCCGGCGACGACGACCACCACGGCACCGTACAGGCGGCCGATCTCCGGCAACGCGGCCACGAGTGCCCGCACGCCCCCGCCCGCGTCCCGTTCGGTGCCGTCGTCCGCCTCGCCGGTGCGGGGCCCGGGCCGGCTCAGGAGCCGGTCCTGCGGTGCAGCACGCCGGCGCTCCAGATCCGGTCGACCTTGCCCCAGCTCATGGCGGAGGCGACGTCCGGGAAGAAGCCGTGGCCGTTGAGGTTGGCGCTGGTGTTGCACAGGACGGGAACGCCGGTCAGCCGGTGGTAGGCGGTCAGCACCTCGGCCAGCAGCGGGTCGTCGTCCGCGGAGACCGTCTGCAGCCGGGCCGTGCCGTCGAGGTGGACGACCGCGGGGATCCTGTCGAGCCATGCGGGCCGCACCTCGTGCTCGAAGAGCATGTACGGGTCCGGGGTCCCAGGGGCGAAGACGGCGGGGGCCTCGTCGACGAGGCAGATCGGGGCGACCGGACGGTAGTGCTCGCGGCCCTTGATCCGGTTGAGTTCGTCCTTCATCGCCGCGCTGGTGGGGGCGGCGAGGATGCTGCGGCCGCCGAGCGCGCGCGGGCCGAGTTCGGCGCGCCCGTCGAGGACGACGACGGGCTCGCCCGACTCGTGCAGTTCCTGGGCGAGTCGGGCGGGTGTGCACGCGGTCGCGGTCCAGCCGTCGGGGGTCTGCGCGCTGGTCTGGAGGTCCGGGCCGAGCCGGACGTGCCAGTCGACGGGGCGCAGTCCCTCGTGCTGGGCCCGGCCGAGCACGGCGGCGCCGATCGCGGAGCCTGAGTCGTTGGGGAACGGCGGCACCCAGACGTCCGCGAACTCGGGCAGGGAACGCAGGGCGCTGTTCCACTTGATGTTCAGGGCGCAGCCGCCGGCGAAGCAGAGGTTCCAGGGCCCGGCGCCGCGGGCGGTGCGTACGGTGCGGGCGATGCGCTCCAGGAGCAGTTCCTGGAAGAAGGCGTGCACGCTGGCAAGTACGTCCTCGTCGGAGACACCCTGCGGCTCCACGCGCTCGCGCACGGCGTGGAAGAAGGCGTGCACGGGTGGCACGGACGGCTCGAAGAGGCTGCCGTAGCCGCCGACGGTGCGCCGGTACTCGACGGACTCGGGCAGGTCGCTCTCGAAGATCCGGTGGAACTCCTCGCGCAGCGCGGCGAGTGCGGCCTCGCGTGGCTGTCCGAGGGCGATGTACGCCATCAGCTTCCCGGCCACGGAGAGGTCGTCGACGGTGGGTGACTGGACGGTACGGCGGAACGGGCCGAAGTGGTGGCCGGCGATGGCGTAGGCGTGGCCGAGCAGCGGGAAGAGCGCGCCGAGGTTCTCCACGCCGGTCTCGGGGTCCAGCCAGTACAGGCGCGGGAAGAGTCCGCCGTCCCAGATGAGCACGAACGACGGTTCGCCGCGGCGGGCGAAAGGGCTGGAGCAGTATGCGCTGGCGAGATGTCCCGCGGCATGGGCGTAACTGGTGTAAGCGTAGGAACGGCCGTCCATCGGGAACTCGCCCGACGCGCCCGGTCGGGCCGGATCGGGGCAGGCCGCCGATTCCCGGTAGGGGCCGACGGTGAGTTCGACCGGGACCGAGGAGCTGAGCAGCGAAACCACTCCGGTGACATCGCCGTCCCAGCCGTCCACGACCCATTCGTCGACGTCCTGCGGTTTGTATCCGAAATCGGCGAGGATCCCGGGGATCTGACTGAAGTCGGAGACCGTGCTGTACCTCGGACCGTTGCCGATCTTTTCCATCTCGACGCTGAAAACGAGGCGATCGTCGTCGAGCAGGGCCACCGCTCCGTCGTGTGTGAGCTTGAGACCGCAGATAATCAACTTCTCACTCCCTGATCACCTTGGCAGAACAGCCGGTCCCGCATTCCCGGGCTGCCGAAACCGACGAGCAAGCGTTTTCCCGCTCTGCTCGAACTCACATACGCCAGGATTCCTGGATGTATCGCGAAAACGCTTCCGACCGAAACCCGCGTGTCACGACGCATCGGCGCCGCCGGACGCACCACCCGGGTCACCGCTGCGGCTGCCCGCGAAGCCCAGCCCGAAAGGCTGCTCCGCGGGCATGAGTTCGATCATGTTGATGTTGACGTGCGGGGGCTGGTCCAGGCACCACGCGACACTCTGTGCCACGTCGTCCGCCGAGAGCGGGGTGAGTCCGTCATAGAGCGCCTCCGCCCGCTGCAGGTCCCCCTCGTAGCGGACCCGGGCGAATTCCGTCTTCGCCATGCCGGGGGCGACACAGCTGACCCGGACGCCGGTGCCCTGGAGGTCGACGCGCATGTTCAGGGACAGTTGGTGCACGAACGCCTTGGTGGCGGCGTAGACGTTCCCGCCCATGTAGGGGTATTCGGCGGCGATGGAACCCACGTTGACCACGTGACCGGAGCCGCGGGCGACGAGGCGGGGCAGCACGGCCTCGGTCAGGTTGAGCACGCCGGTGATGTTCGTGTCGATCATTTCGCGCCAGTGTGCGGCGGCACCCTGCTGCACGGGACCGAATCCCCTGGACAGACCCGCGTTGTTCACCAGCACCGAGATGTCGCGGTATTCGTCCGGCAGTTCGGAAACCGCGCGGCCGACCGCGTTCCGGTCCCTCACATCGGCGACGACAGGGAGAATGGCTCGATATGGATCCTCTTCCGCGAGCACTTCGAGGAGTTCCGCACGGCGAGCGAGGGCAATCACATCGAACCCGCCGGCCGACAGCACCTGCGCGATCCGCGCGCCGAACCCGGACGAGGCCCCGGAAACCAGCGCGATGCCCCGGCATTCCCTGACGTCCGACATATCCCCCCTCGTTCCCCTCCGCACGGGTCGCAGAGTTTCACGTGCGCACGCACCCCAGGTCAAGGACGCATTTTTCGCAACCGGAACAGGGCGGGTTCCCCGCACGGCCGGTCGGCAACGGCAGCACATTTCGAGTCAAAAACTCTTCAAGATAAGGAAGAAGAAGCGCTCACATCATGAACACCCGTAACTCCTTGCCAGTCAAGCATGGCCTCACACAAGTCGTACCTGTGACGCACGTCACAGGTACGCTCTATGGCGACCCGTTGGAGATCATGACTACAGTCGAACGCCAAGTCCCAGCAAAACGCTCGAAATCCCGAGGCGAATACGGGCAGATATCACGCCCGAAACGCCCGGGTCGAAAGCCTCGCGGGAAACGGGTGAGCAGGCCGGCCCCGCTGTGTGCGACCGTCGCCTGTGCCACGCCGCCCTCTCTCGTCAGGCCCGAATCCCCTCTCCGGCGCGGGCCCGACCCGGATTTCGATCACAGCCTCATGAGCCGACCCCCGTCTGACCACCGGCCTCGACTCGCAAGGGAACGCAGAGTGCCCGTCATCCAGAAACGTCACCTACGCGCGTCCGTCGTAGCCCAGCCGCTGCTGCACCGCTGGTATGCCTGGCCCTATCTGCTGGCCCCCCACACCGGGGCGCTGAACCTGCGCGAACGGCTGCTGCCCATCCTCCGCAACTACCTGCTGTCCCCTGCCCTGCACCAGAGCGCCCTCGCCGATCCGGCCCGTTACGGCGGCCCGTTCCTCGACCCCGGCGACGCGGGCACCGCCGAGGTGGAGTCGCTGCTGGAGACGACCGAGCGCGACGCGGCGGCACGGCTCGCCCTCGCGGACGACATCGACCGGCTGCGTACCCTGCTGGCGGAGCAGGCCACGGGCGGCGCGCTGGAGGCGCTGTACCCCCAGGTGCCCGAATCCCTGCGCGGCTGCGTCGAGTTGGTCTACGACCTCGCCAACCGCCCCTCCTTCCGCTTCTTCGAGCCGCTGCTGTACCGCTCCGCCGCGTTCGAGGAGCACGGCCAGACCCTCTCGCTGACCGCCGTCCCGCCCCGCGGCCAGCCCTTCGTCTACGGCAGCCCCGTGCTGCCCGGCACCGGTCGGCTCGACATCGGCGTGCCGTTCCGCGCCGACGTGTGGGACGACGTCTTCGCCGCCCGTCTCCAGCCGGTGGACACCGGCGAACTGGCCGAACGGCTGGGCCTCGACACCGGCGCGGCGGCCCGCTTCGAGGAGCTCTTCCACGACCCGGCCCCGCACCCGTACCCAGCGGTTCCCGAAGGCCGGGTCCGTATGCGCTACTTCGGGCATGCCGCTGTCCTGATCGAGACCTCGACGGGTTCCGTCCTGCTGGACCCGCTCATCGGCTACCGCGGCGACGGGCACGAGCACTTCACCGTGGCCGACCTGCCGCACCACATCGACGCCGTCGTGATCAGCCACTTCCACTCGGACCACTTCTCGCTGGAGGCCCTGCTCCAACTGCGCACCCGCATCGGCACGATCGTGGTGCCCCGCGCCTCCGGCGGCACGCTCCAGGACCCCAGCCTGAAGGTGATGCTCCAGGCTCTGGGCTTTCCCCGGGTGGTGGAGCTGGGCGAGCTGGAGACCCACCCGGCGGCCGAGGGACTCGACGTCGTCGCGCTGCCCTTCCTCGGGGAACACGCCGATCTCGACATCCGCACCAAGATGGTCCCGCTGGTCCGCGCGCTCGGCCGGTCCTTCATGTTCGCCACCGACATCACCCCGGTCGAACCTGCCCTCTACGACCGGGTGCGGGACATCGCCGGCGAGGTGGACGCGCTCTTCGTCGGACTGGAGTGCGTCGGCGCGCCGTTGGGCTGGCTCTACGGCCCGCTGATGGAGGTCAAGCTGTCCCGCGAGCACAACAAGGCGCGCCGCCTGAAGGGTTCGGACGCTGCCCTGGCCGACCGGCTGGCCCGGCAGGTGGGCGCGCGGCACGTCTACGCGTACGCCATGGGCCTCGAACCATGGCTCAAACACCTCACCGGCTCCGAGTACGACGACGCGTCCGAACCGGTGCGGCAGAGCCGGGTGCTGGCGGAGTTGTGCGAGCGACGCTCGGTGGGCTCGGAGCTGCTGTACCGTCAGGCCGAACGGGTCTGGCCGGCCGCCGGGCGCCGGTCCTGAGCGGGCCGGGCTCTCGTCGATGAGCGACTCCACCGCCGCCGGACGCCCGCTGAGCGGGCGCGAACTGGTGCGCCCGTGGCCCCGGCCCGCGGCGCACACGGTCCTGTACTGCTTCCCGCACGCCGGCGGCGCCGCCTCGGCCTACCGGGACTGGCCGGATGCCCTGCCCGACTGGATGGAGGTGGTGGCCGTACAGCTCCCCGGGCGTGAGCACCGCGTCGCCGAGTCCCCGTGTGTCGATCCGGCCCGGGTGGCGGCGGCCGTCCGCGCCGATGCCGTCCGGCACGCACGGCCGTACGCCGTGTTCGGGCACAGCATGGGCGCCCTGCTCGGCTTCGAGGTCGCGCGCCTGCTGTACGCCGACGACGGGCTGCGCGCTCCCGCGCTGCTGGCCGTCTCGGGGCTGGACCACCCCGCGACGGAGCGGATCCGTCCGGCGCTGTCCCGGCTGCCCGAGCCCGAACTCGTCGACTGGATCGCGGGGTTGGGCGGGTCGCCCGCCCAGGCCCTGGCCCACCCGCAGCTGCTGGAGCTGCTGCTGCCCGCGCTGCGGGCCGATCTCCGGTGGCTGGAGGACCACACGTACCGGCCGGGGCCCCGGCTGCCGTGCCCGGTCTCGGCGTTCGCGGGCGAGCGGGACGACCGGGTCACGCTGCCGGGCCTTGAGGCCTGGGCCCGGGAGACGACCGAGACGGCGACCGTACGGTGCTACCCCGGCGGCCACTTCTGCACCGTCGAGCAACTGCCCGCCCTCGCCCACGACCTGGCCGGCGATCTCGCCGAGGCACTGGACACGGCGGAGGCGGTCCGGTGAGCGCAGGTCCGCAGCGCTGGCTGGTGGAGTGGCAGGCGGCCGCGTCGGCGCCGCTGCTGCTGGTGTGTCTGCCGCACGCGGGCTCCGGTGCCGTCCAGTTCCGTGCCTGGCAGGAGTTCGCCGGCCCCGGGATCGGCGTGGTCGCCGTACAGCTGCCCGGGCGGGAGAACCGGTGGCGCGAGGAGCCGGCGACGCGCGCCGAGGACGTCGTCGAGGCGCTCGTTCCCGTACTGGCCGCGCGGCTGGACCGCCCTTACGTGGTGTTCGGGCACAGCATGGGCGCCCTGCTCGGGTACGAGGTGGCCCGTGCCCTCGGCAGCCGGTCCGGGCAGTGGCCGCTCGCCGTCGTCGCGTCCGCGTGCCGGGCGCCGGACGACCAGGGGGAGCCGACCGGGGCCGCCGGTCGCAGCGACCGCGACCTGGTGGCCGAGCTGGCCGCGGACGGTGCCGTCCCCGAGCACGTCGTGGCCAACGACAAGCTGGTCTCCCTCCTCGGCCGCCCGCTGCGCGCCGACCTCACGCTGTGCGATCGCTATCTGCCGCCGGCCGCGCACCGGCGGCTGCCGTGTCCCGTCCACGCCTGGCGCGGCAGCGCGGACCTCGGCGTCACCGACGGGCACGCCCGGCGCTGGCGCGCCTGGTCCGCCGTACCGGGCGGGCTGCGCCGGTTCGACGGCGGACACCTGTACCACCTCGGCCGTCCGGCCGAGGTGGTGAACGCCCTGCGCCGGCTCGGGGCGGACGCCCTGACGGCCGCGCCGGAGCCAGTGAAGGAGACCGCCGAGCACTGACCCTGGCCACCGCCGGCCGACGCGGCCGTCCCGTCCCCTCGTCCCCGATCCCCGCGCTCGCCGAGACTCGTCAGAAGGAATCGTGTTGCCGAGGAACAACCCACTGTCAGACGTCGGAGAGCCCGATCTCCGGTCGCCCAGGAAATATCTGCTCTGGCTGCTGCGCCGGCAGGCCGGCACGGCGTCCCTCGGCGTGTTCTGGGGCACCCTGTGGATGGCCAGCATGGGGCTCACCCCGCTGGCCATCGGACGGGCGATCGACGCCATCGCCCGCAAGGACACCGGCGGACTCGTCGGGTGGACCGGCGTCATCGTCGGGCTCGCCCTCGTGACCACCGCCGGCAGCCTGCTGCGGCACCGGTGCGACACCATCGGCCGCCTCAAGGCCAACTACCTGACGATCCGTCTCGTCGCCCGGCAGGCGGTCCGGCTGGGCGTCCGGCTGCGCGACCGCGTGGCCGAGGGCGACGTCGTGACGATCGGTACGGCCGACATCTCCCGGCTCGGGGCGCTGCCCGGCGCGGTCGCCCGCGGCACCGGCAGCGCGATCACCGTCGTCGTCGTGGCCGTCGTCCTGCTGTCCACCTCCCTGTCCCTGGGACTGTTGGTGCTCATCGGCGTCCCGGTCCTGCTCGCCGGCACCGGTCCGCTGCTCAGCCCGCTGCACAAACGGGTCGGCCGCTACCGCGACCTGGAGGGCGAACTCACCGGCCGGGCCTCGGACATCGTGGCCGGGCTGCGGGTGCTGCGCGGCATCGGCGGCGAGAAGGCCTTCGGGGAGCGCTACCGCAAGGACTCCCAGCGGCTGCGGCACGCCGGTGTGGAGGTCGCCAAGGTGGAGTCGGTGCTCCCGGCCGCCGAGGTGCTGCTGCCCGGTGTGTTCGTGGTCGCCGTGGTCTGGGTCGGCGCGCGGCTCGCCGTCGGCGGGCACATCTCCGCGGGTGACCTCGTGTCGGCCTACGGCTACGCGGCGTTCCTGATGCTGCCGATGCGCACCGCGACCTCGGCCGTACAGGTGCTCGTCGCCGCCGACGTGGCCGCCCAGCGTGTCGTACGCGTGCTCGCCGAGGCACCCGACGCCACCACCGGCACCCGGCCCGCCGAACTGCCGGACGCGCCCGACCTGGTCGACGCAGAGACCGGTCTGACGGTGCGGCATGGTCGGCTCACCGCCGTCGTGTCCGCGTCCCCCGAGGAGAGCGCCGGCATCGCGGCGCGGCTCGGGCGGTACCGCGCGGGCGAGGTGTCCCTCGGTGAAGTGCCGCTGTCCGCACTGCCCGTGGAACAGGTGCGCCGGCACGTCCTGGTCGCCGAGGACGGCGACACCCTCTTCTCCGGAGTGCTGCGCGACGAACTCGCCTGCGGGCGTACCGAGGAGGAGCTGCGGGCCGCGCTGCACAGCGCCAACGCGCAGGACATCGTCGAAGCGCTGCCCGACGGGCTGGACAGTGTGGTGGCCGAGCAGGGCGCCACCTTCTCGGGCGGTCAGCGGCAGCGGCTGCGGCTGGCCCGCGCGCTCGTCGCGGATCCGCCGGTGCTCGTCCTGGTCGAGCCGACCAGCGCGGTGGACGCGCTCACCGAGGCGGCCGTCGCCGAGCGGCTGCACCGGGCGAGGCAGGGGCGGACCACCGTGGTGATGAGCACCAGCCCGCTGCTGCTGGACCGTGCCGACGAGGTCGCGTTCGTCGTCGACGGCAAGGTGATCGCCACCGGCACGCATCGCGAACTCGCCACCCGGACGCCCCAGTACGCCGCCACCGTCCTGCGGGACGGGACATGACCGACCGCGTTCTCGCCCGATCGATCGCCGCTGTGCGAAGGAGTGCCCCGTGAGTCTCCCGGTCGCCGACGCGCCGGAGGTGCGCCGTCAGGTCCGAAGCCTGGTCAGAGGCCATTTCGGCCTCCTCGGCCGCACCGTCCTCTGGTTCGTGCTCGCCACCGCGTGCGGGCTGGTCGTGCCCGCGCTGCTCGGCCATCTGGTCGAGGACGTGGAGAAGGGCATCTCCACCACCCGGGTGGACGTCATCGTCGTGGTGATCGCCGGACTGCTGCTGGTCCAGGGCGTGTTCACCCGCACCGCCCGGCTGCTGGGCGCCCGGCTCGGCGAGCAGGTGCTGGCCGACATCCGCGAGGGCTTCGTACGCCGGGTGCTGGCGCTGCCGCTGTCCGCCGTGGAGAAGGCCGGCACCGGTGATCTGCTCACGCGCAGCACCCGGGACGTGGACGCCCTGTCCAACGCCGTACGGATGGGCGCCCCGGCCATTCTCGTGGCGAGCCTGTCGGTGCTGCTCACGTTCGTGGCGCTGCTGGTGACCAGCCCGCTGATGGCGCTGCCGTGTCTGGTGGCGGTCCCCGTGATCTGGGGGTCGACGCGCTGGTACCTCAGGCGTGCGCGCTCCGCCTACCTTGCGGAGGCGGCCAGTTACTCGGATCTGACGCAGGGGCTCGCCGAGACGGTGACGGGTGCCCGTACGGTCGAGGCGCTGGGCCTCGGCGAGCGGCGGCTGTCCCGGACCGACGAGGACGTGCGGCGCTCCAACGCGGCCGAGCGGGGCACCCTCTTCCTGCGCAGCGTGTGGTTCCCCCTGATGGACTTCGGCTACATCCTGCCGGTGGCCTCGACGCTGCTGTTCGGCGGCCTGTTCTACGTGCACGGGTGGGTGAGCCTCGGGGAGGTCACGGCGGCGGCGCTGTACACCCGCGCGGTGATCGACCCGCTGGACGAACTGCTGGGCTGGCTGGACGAGTTGCAGGTCGGCGACGCCTCGCTGGCCCGGCTCGTCGGCGTCGGCGCGGCCGTCCCGGAGGCCGTGGGCGGCGGGCGGCGTCCCGAGGACCACCGGCTGGCGGCGGACGGGGTCAGCTACGCCTACCGGGCGGGCCACGACGTCGTCCGCGACGTCACCCTGCGGGTGCGGGCCGGGGAGCGGGTGGCCGTCGTCGGGCCGTCCGGAGCGGGCAAGTCGACGCTCGGCCGGATCCTCGCCGGTGTCCACGCCCCGCGCGACGGCTCGGTCACCGTCGGGGACGTACCGGTGGGTGAGCTGCCCCTGGAGGAGCTGCGCCGGCATGTCGCGCTGGTCACGCAGGAGCACCATGTGTTCCTCGGGACGGTGCGCGACAACGTGACGCTGGCGGACCCCGAGGCGGCGGAGGAGCGGGTGTGGGGCGCGCTGGACGCGGTCGACGCCGGGGACTGGGTGCGCGAGCTGCCCGACGGGCTCGCCACCGAGCTGGGCTCCGGCGGCCACGAGGTCTCCCCCGGCCAGGCACAGCAACTGGCCCTCGCCCGGCTGGTGCTCGCCGATCCGCACACCCTGGTGCTCGACGAGGCCACCTCGCTGCTCGACCCCCGGGCGGCCCGGCACCTGGAGCGTTCGCTGGCGGCCGTGCTGCGCGGCCGTACCGTCATCGCCATCGCCCACCGGCTGCACACCGCGCACGACGCCGACACGGTGCTCGTCATGGAGGACGGGCGGATCACCGAGCGCGGCAGCCATGACGACCTGGTCGCCGCAGGCGGCTCCTATGCCGCGCTGTGGGACTCCTGGCACGGTCCGGCCGCCGATGCCCCGGCCGGCTGAGCACGGCCCGGCCGGGGCGCACCACCCTCCGGAAGCGGGACACGAACCATCGGGAGAGTGACGTGAAACCGGACCCCACCCTGGTAGTCGATGCCGCGGCCGTCGCGACGATCGTCGGCGAGATCGGCATCGGCCCGTTGTACGACCTGGCGATCGAGCGGCTGACCGAGGTGCTCACCTCGGCCGGCCCCGCTCCCGCCGCTCCTCCGGCGCCTTCTCCTCCTGCTCCCGCCGAGATGAAGGCGCGCGACGGCTTCCTGCTCACCGCACCCCGGCTGGGTCTGCTGGAATGGATGCCGGCCGTCCGGCACGGGGCGACGGTCTCCATGAAGCTGGTGGGCTACCACCCGCACAACCCGGTCAAGAACCAACTGCCCACTATTCTCTCGACGTTGCTCGCCTTCGACGTCGACTCCGGTCATCTGCGCGCGATCGTGGACGGCACGTTCGCCACGGCCGTCCGCACCGGGGCGGCCTCCGCCCTGGCGACGCGCATGCTGGCCCGGCCCGGCGGCTCGGTGCTCGGCCTCGTCGGCTGCGGCGCCCAGGCAGTGACCCAACTGCACGCGCTCGCCCGGGTGTTACCGCTGACCGAGGTGCTGGTGTGTGACAGCGACATCCGTGCGGAGACCACCTTCGCGGCGCGGGCCCGGGTGCCCGAGGGGCTGGTCCGGGTCGCCGAGCGGGCGGAGGTGGAGGAGCGCGCCGACGTCCTGTGCACGGCGACCTCCGTCGCCCCCGCGCAGGGGCCGGTGATCCAGGGCACCGCCCTGCGCCCCTGGGCGCACATCAACGCCGTCGGCTCGGACATGCCCGGCAAGACGGAGCTGCCCGTGGACCTGCTGCGGCACGCCGCCGTCGTCCCCGACCACCGCGAGCAGGCCGTGGCCGAGGGCGAGTGCCAGCAGCTGCGTCCGGACGAGATCGGCCCCTGCCTGCCCGAACTGCTGAACGATCCCGGCAGGCAGCGAGAGCTGCGTGGCCTTCGGACCGTCTACGACTCGACCGGGCTGGCCCTCCAGGACCTCGTGATGGTCGAACTGCTGGAGGAACTGGCCCTCGACGTGGGCGCCGGAGAAAGGCTCGTGATCGAGGCGACCGCCCACGACCCACAGGACCCCTACGGGTTCCTGCCCGAATCGGTCACGCGGGCGTGCTGGCCCGCGGAGGAGGTGTGACCCCCATGTCACAGCACACCGACCCGCCGGCTCCCACCGACGGCTGCGCCCCGCCGGGACATCACCGGGGACCGGTCGTGGACATCGGCGCGCGGACCGCCCTGGACCTGGTGGACCGGGAGACCGCGGCCCGCCCCGACGCCTTCGCGGTCCGCGAGCAGGGCCGTCGGCCCGTGTCGTACGCGGAGCTGGACCGGCTCGCGAGCACCGTGACCGACCGTCTCCTCGGGGAGTTCGGCGTCGGCCCCGGGGACACGGTGCTGATCGCCGCGCGCGCCGGAGTGGACTTCACGGCGGCGGTGCTCGGGACCCTGCGGGCCGGGGTGGCCTACCTGCCGGTGGACATGACCTATCCGCGCGAGCGCATCGAGCAGATCTTCCGCTCCAGCAGCGCTCGGCTGATGGTGCTGGACGACGGCGTGCGCGGCCCCGCCGTCCCGGGCACGGACACGCCGACGACGACGCTCACCCGGCTCCTCGTGGAGTACGCCGATCCGCCGCCGCCCCGGCCGCGGATCGCCCCCGAGGACGCGTCCTACGTCATCTTCACGTCCGGCTCGACGGGCGCGCCGAAGGGCATCGTGCAGACGCACCGGACCCTGGCCAACCTGGCCGCCTGGCAGGCGGGGGGCTCCGGGCTCGGCCGGGAGCGCCGGGTGCTCCAGTGCGCGCCGCTCACCTTCGACGTGTCGGTCCAGGAGATCTTCTACACGCTCGCCTCGGGCGGCTGCCTGTACGTGCCGCGGCCCGAAGTGCGGCGCGATCCGCGGGACCTGATGGACTACATCATCGGTGAGGCCGTCGAGGTCGTGGACTTTCCGCAGTCCCTGATCGACATCCTCATGTCCCTGCCGGTCACGCTCGAAGACGCCCCGGCCCTGCGGCACGTCATCAGCGCCGGCGAGACCGTACGGGTCACACCGGAGCTGTCCGGGCTGCTCACCCGGCGCCCCGAGATCACCCTGCACAACCACTACGGGCCGGCCGAGAACCACATGGTGACCAGCCACTCGGTGAGCGCGTCGAGGGGGAATCTGGAACCGCGCCCACCGGTCGGGGCCCTGGTGTGGAACACCTACATCCGCATCCTGGACGAGGAGTTGGCACCGGTGCCCGACGGCGAGGTGGGCGAGGTGTACATCGGCGGGGTCGGTGTGGCGCGCGGCTACACCGACCCCGAGCTCACCCGGACGGTGTTCGTGGCCGACCCCTTCGTCCCCGGGGCGCGGCTGTACCGCACGCGCGACCGGGGGGTGTGGCGCACCGCCGACGGCACGCTCCAGCTGCTGGGGCGGATCGACGACCTGATCAAGGTCCGGGGCAACGCGGTGGAGCCCCGGGAGCCCGAGACCCGGCTCGCGGCCCTGCCCGGGGTGAAGGACGCGGCGGTGTTCGGGGTGGCGCGGGCGGACGGCGGAACGGAGCTGCACGCGGCGCTCACCGGGGATCCGCCGCCGGCCCAGGAGCTGCGCCGTTCCCTGCTCGCCGTGCTGCCGGACTACATGGTGCCGGTGCGCTGGTGGGTGACCGACGAGCTGCCGTACTCGGCCAACGGGAAGCTGGACCGCCGGGCCCTGCCGGGCCCGGGAGCCAGACAGCTGGCCGTGGTCCCTCACCAGTCGAACGCCTCGCGGTAGCCCCGCTTCTCGATGCAGTACGTCCGGAACGCCCGTGCCTTGTCGACCATGACTTCGTCCCCGGTGCGCCGGGCGGCCTCCAGGAACCAGTCGAAGGCGGCGGTGACCGGCGCGCGCCGCTCGAAGTGGAGCGCGGCGAACCGGCGGAAGGAGGTGCGCAGGGTGTCCCGGGTCAGCTCCGGTCCGGAGCCGATGAGTTCCTCGATGTCGGCCTCGGTCGCCTCGGGGAGATCGATCAGCCGGACGGGTTGCGTCGCGGGGAGGTCGCCGCGGATCTCGACGGGTTCCTCGGCGTCCGCGAAGTCGAGGCAGAGGGAGAGCCGGGCGGGTCCGGAAGCGCTGCGAGCCGAATGAGGATGTGTGGTGTGAATTTTCCAGACCTCACCAAGACGGAGGTGGTAGACGAGATTCCCCTCGGAATGCAGGGATTCCTCACTGGTGCGCAGCGGAACCTGCAGCCTGGTGCCCGGTTCGGCGAATTCGAGAAAGTCGACGTGCGGGGCGAGAATTCCGTCATCGAGGCTGAAGATCCGGACCCACTGGAGCCGGTCCAGCGGGAAGTGCTCGGTGACGAGAGACATGACGCCGGGCAGTCGCCGGCCCAGCTCGGTGAGGCTCAGGCGGTCGCCGTGGGGCCGGAACGCGGTGTCGGAATCGGCACCGGAGCCGTTGGCCAGCACATGAGCCGACCAGGAGCCGAAGGTGAAGGCGTCGTACTCGCCGCCGGGGTCGTGCCGGTCCACGAGCGCCAGCTCGGATTCCAGGCCGCGGGAATCGATGGGCAATACCGCAAGTCGCTGCGACTTGAGCATGGAGAATTCCCTTCATTGCCGGGCGCGTTGAGACAGTGGAAATCCACTGACTTCCGTTCGCCACCATAACGCTACCTAGACAGGCAATCTGTCAATCCCCGAAAACCCGCCGACCTATCGAGGGGAACCATGACCGATCCGATCCAGGAACTGTGCCGGCTGTTCGCCCGGGCGCTGGAGTTGGAGTACGTGACCGAGGACACGGACTTCTACCTGGCCGGTGGGCACAGTCTGTCCGCGCTGGCGCTCGCCGTGTCCGTCGAGGAGGCGGTGGGGGTTCCGGTGCGGGTGCGCGACATCCTCGAATGCGCCACGCCGAAGCTGCTGGCCGCGCGTCTCGCCGAGGCACGCGCCACCGCGGCCGGCGCCCGTCCCGCGCCGTCGTCGCACCCCGGCCCCGTGCCGGAGTCGGTCCGCTGGCTGTGGCTGGCGCGCCAGGGCGAGCACGGAGGGACGGGCGCGTACACGGTGCCGTGTCTGCTGCGCGGCGAGGGGGAGGTGGACACCGACCGACTGGCCGCGGCCGTCGCCACGCTGCCCGAGCGCCATCCGGCGCTGCGCACGGTGTTCGTGGAGCGGCAGGGCAGCCCCGAGGCAGTGGCCACCGACCGGGCGGCCCCGCTGGACGTGGTCGATCTGCGCGGCGAACCCCTCGCCGACGGCTCGTTCGAGGCGCTGGTCCACGCACGTGTCGAGGTCCCCTTCGACCTGGCGGAAGGCCCGCTCTTCCGCGCGACGCTCTTCCTGCTCCCGGAGGGCGCCTGGTGGCTGCTGCTGACGGTAGATCACCTGGTGTGCGACGGGCGGTCGTTGCGGACCTTGGCCGCCGAACTCGTCGCGGTGTACGGCCGGTTGTCCGTCCCGGCTCCCCCGTCCGCTCCCGGACCGGGGCGAGCCACGCGTTCGCGGGAGGAGTCGCTGGCGTACTGGCGTGAGCTGCTGACTCCGGCGCCGGTGCCGCTGCTGCTGCCCGTGGACCGGCATCGGCGGGGGCGGGCGGGCGCGGTGACGGACACCGTCGTCCTGGACATCGAGGGGCGCCTGGTGGAGCGGCTCCCCGCGCTGGCCGCGGCCGCGCATGCCGGCACCTTCGCGCCGCTCGCGGCGGCCGTGGCCCGTGCGCTGGGCGAGCTGACCGGCAGCACCGACGTCTGCCTCGGCACCCCGGTGGACCGCAGGTCCCTGATCGGCCGGGACGGCGCCGTCGGCTTCCACGTCGCGACGGTCCCGCTGCGGCTGGATCTGTCCGGCCGCGCCGACCCGGCCGCACTCGTGCGCCATGCGGCGGCACGCACGGCGGACGCGCTCGACCACAGCGAGGTCGCCTTCGACGAACTGGTGGCGACCCTCGACCCGCCCCGGGCACAGGGGCGCGGTCCGTTCTTCGACGTGTGGGTGGCGCTGTACCCGCACATCGACACCGGCCCCGCCGCACCGGGCGGCATCGCACTGCACGGCGGCCCCTTCCTGCTCCGGCAGGGCATGTTCGAGCTGTCGTTCCAGTTCGTCGAGCACGCGCGGGGGCTACGGCTGTGCCTCCAGTACGACACCGCGCGCTACGACCGTGACACGGCCGAGCAGATCGCCGCCCTCGCCCTCGCCGAACTCGGCCGCATCGCCGGGGAACCCGGGGCACCGCAGCCGCCTTCGGAGCCCGCGCCGGCCCTCGCCTTCCAGGGCTTCCGTTTCGACACGTGACCGTCGCCCCCGCCCCCGCCCTTGCCCCTCCCCGCGACAGGAGACGCACATGACCACGCTCCCGGACACCCTCCCGCTGACCGAACTCCGGCTGACGCCCGACGAGGCCGCCGAGACGGCCCGGCTGACCGGGAACCTCGCCCGGGACCACCAAGCGGCGGACGGCGAACGCCTGCTGGAGGAACTGCCGTTGCTGGCCTCCCGGCTGCCCGAGCGGGTCCGCCGGTTCCTGCGTGCCTTCCAGCTGGACCGGGCGGGCGGGTACTGCGCGATCAGCGGTCATCTGGTGGACGACGAGCGGATCGGTCCCACTCCGGCGCACTGGCGCGGCGAGCGGGTCCATCCCGAACTGCCGGAGGAGATCCTGCTGTTGCTCTACGCCGCTCTGCTCGGCGAGCCCTTCGGCTGGGCCACCCAGCAGGACGGGCATCTGGTCAACGACGTGTTCCCGGTCAAGGAGTACGAGACCCTGCTCCTCGGCACCGGCAGCCGGACCGCGCTGACCCTGCACACGGAGGACGCCTTTCATCCGTACCGCGCGGACTACATCGTCCTGGCCTCGCTGCGCAATCCGGACGGCGTGCCCGTGACGGTGGCGGAGGCCGACTTCACCACGCTGCCGGCGGACGTGCTGGACGTGCTCTTCGAGAGCCGGTTCCGGATCATCTCCGACGACTCCCACCTGCCGCACAACAACACCGTCAGCACACCGGAGGACCGGCGGATCTTCGCCGGCATCACGCGCCTGATCGCCGGACTCGGCCGGGTACCCGTGCTGTTCGGCTCCCGGACGGATCCGCTGCTGTGCTTCGACGCCACCCATATGGCACCGCCCGAGGACGATCCGCAGGCGGTACGCGCCTTCGCCGCCGCCCACGAGCTGCTCACCCGCGCCGCACGCCCGTGTGCGCTGGAGCCGGGCACGTTCGTGTTCCTCAACAACCACCGGGTGGTGCACGGCCGCGAGGCCTTCACGGCGCGCTACGACGGCACCGACCGCTGGCTCAAGCGCGTGAACATCACCCACGACCTGCGCAAGTCACGGAGTCTGCGGCGGTCCGTGGGGACCCGGCTGATCGGCTGAGGCGGATCCGGCCATGACGGCTGCGCGCCGAGGCAGGTCTCCCGGGTTGTCGGGCCGGGTGCCCGGTGCACCCGGCCCGGGGTCACGACCGGGCGGACGCGCGGCAGACCCCGGCCACCGTGGGCTCGGCGAAGAAGTCGTCCAGCTCCACCCGCAGTCCGGCCCGGTTCTCCAGCTCGACCAGGAGCAGCGCGGCGGCCAGGCTGTGGCCGCCCAGGTCGAAGAAGTCGTCCTCGGGAGCCACCGAGCCCACCCCCAGCACCTCGGCGAAGAGCTGAGCGACCTGGCCGGCGAGGCCGTCGGCGGACTCCTCGGTCCCCGGAAGGGAGGAATCATGGCGCTGTTCCGGTACGGCGGCCCGCAGCAGCTCCGCCGCGCGCTCGGCGAGGGCGGCCCGGTCCACCTTGCCGTTGCGGGTGAGCGGCAGGGCCTCCAGCCGGACGAGCCGGCCCGGCACCATGTGGTCGGGCAGCACCCGGCGCGCGCCGACGCGTACGGCGTCCGGGTCGGCGTCGCCGCACAGGAACCCGACCAGGGCGGGCGAGCCGTCGGCCCCGCCGGCGGCGACGGCGACGGCGGACGCGACGCCCGGCAGCGAGCAGAGCCCGGCCTCGACGTCGCCGAGTTCCACCCGGTGGCCGCGGATCTTGACCTGGCTGTCGGCCCGGCCCAGGAACTCCACACCGGCGGGCGTCCACCAGCCACGGTCCCCGGTGCGATAGCGCCTGCCGCCCGGCTGTCCCGGCGCCTCGGTGAACAGGCGCGCGGTCAGGGCGGGGTCGTTGACGTAGCCGTCGGCCAGCGCGGTCCCGGACAGGTGGATCTCGCCCGGGAAGCCCGGCGGCAGCGCACGGCCGCGTTGGTCGAGGACTTCGAGGACGGTCGTGTCGAGGGGCCTGCCCACGGGGAAGCCGTGCCGGGGGCGTTCGGTGCAGTCGTAGGCGGTGGAGCCGACCGAGTTCTCCGTCGGCCCGTACTCGTTGACCAGCCGTACGCCGGGCGACAGGCGGAAGTGACGGGCGATCAGTTCGGCCGGGCAGGCCTCACCGGCCACGGTGACCAGGCGCAGACATCCGGGTGCGGCGAGCGCGTCGAGCAGGACCCGGTACAGGGAGGGCACCAGGGTGATGTGTGTGGCGCGGTGCCGCTGCGCCAGGGCCGCGACGCGCTGCGGCACCAGCCGGTCGGCCTCCGGCAGGAGCAGCAGCGTGCCGCCCGCGCCGAGGACGGAGAACAGGTCGGAGACGGAGCTGTCGAAGGAGAGCGAGGGCACCTGCACGAGCCGGGTGCCGCCGTCCAGTTCGTGGTAGCGCCGTTTCCAGGCCAGGTATCCCGCGACGGCGGAGTGCCGGATCGCGACGCCCTTGGGTGTTCCGGTGGAGCCGGAGGTGTAGATGACGTAGGCGAGATCCTGCGGGCCGGGCGGCGCGGGCAGGTCGTCGGGGTCCGCCGCGGGCTCGGGCGGCGCGGTGAGCGCGTCCGCCGCCAGGACGGGAACCGGGTGGCCGGCGCGCGGTCCGGTACCGTCGGTGACCAGGGCGGCGCAGCCGACGTCGGCGAGGACGAAACGCAGTCGCTCGGGCGGCAGGGCGGGATCCAGGGGTACGTAGGCGGCCGCGGCGCGCAGGATACCGAGGATCACGGCCACGGCCTCGGCGCTCTTGGCCACGGCGGTGGCCACCCGGTCGCCGGGCTTCACCCCGGCCGCGCCGAGGCCGCGGGCGACGGCGTCTGCGCGGGCGCCCAACTCGGCGTAGGTGAGCCGTCGTTCGCCGTCCACGACGGCGATCGCGTCCGGGGTCGCGCGGACCCGGTCGAGGACGGGCTCCAGCAGGGTGCCCGGCGGCAGCCGCGGGGCGTAGCCGGCGCGTTCCCAGCGGGCCACCTCTGCGTGGTCCTCGGGCGCGGCCAGGTCGATGTCCGCGCAGGTGGTGTCCGGTTCGGTGCAGGCGCCGAGCACGGTGACCAGGCAGCGCAGCACGACGGCGGCCCACCAGGGGTCCAGCCGTCCGGTGTCGCAGGAGGCGTGCAGGGTGCGGGTGCCGTCGGCTCCGTGACGCAGGCCGACCACGAGGGCGGTGTCGCGGGGCGACGGGCCGGGCAGGCGGTCGGAGCGGACCAGGAGGGCGAAGGGCAGCGCGGGGTCGGTGTCGGCCACGCCCGGCGCCTGCCGCAGCGCTCGGTCGACGTCGAGGATCAGCTCCCGCAGGGTCGCGTCCGTCGCGGTCCCGACCGGGCAGAGAAGGGCGCCACGGGGTCCGGCGACGGCGAGCACCGGTTCGGCCACGTCCTCGGCCGCGCGCAGGACCAGCGCCGCTGCGGCGGTCAGGACGACGAGTTCCTCCAACGGGCGTTCTCCGGCCACGCGTTGCAGGCCCTGCCGTGCTGCCGGGGTCAGTTCCTCGGAGAGTTCGGCGCGTCCCCGCGCCCCGGACTCGGCCAGTCTGGCCCGCAGCGGGGTCGGCGTCGCGGCCGTGGTGTTCCGGCGTACGTTTTCAGAGCTCATGACGGGTCCTCAAGGGGGTCGGAGCAAGGAATGTCCTGCCGGAAATCCAGGATTCACTTCCCTTCGAGAAGCGTTCCAAAACACTGGATTCCGCCACCGTGAAATCACGTTCAGCAAAGCCGTACGGAGCACTTCTGGATTCCATGGACGCGTGTCGTCCAGGTCATTTAATTCACTGCCCGAGAGTCTGACAGCAGGCTGCCTATTTTCCCGCATTACCACTCTGACCTGTGGCGATGATGCCACATGGGCGAAAGTCCCATTAGTGTCACCGATTGCAGGATAGCAGCGGAGGAGATCGCTATACAGCCCCCCGCTTCCCTACGGCACAGCAGCCTCAAAATCTCACCGTAAAACACTTGGCCGACGCCTCGCCACTATGGCACTCTCGACGGGGAAGGTCACGATCGTGAATGACGAAAGGACCGCACATCCATGACGCCCGAACCGGAGGAACTGACTCCACTCGGTTGGGACGAGGGCTTCGCCGAGAGCTGGACGACCGCCCTCGAAGACCTCGACCCCAGGTGGCGCGACCTGGCCCGCCCCGCCCGTGTGGTCCGGGTGGACCGCGGGGTGTGTACGGTCCTCGACGGCGCCGGGGAGCAGCGCGCCCGCGTCTCCCTGCCGCCCGCGCTCCGCCAGAGCGCCGAGGGCCAGCCGGCCGTCGGCGACTGGGCGGCCGTCGTCCCGCCCGAGACGGGGGACGAACTCGCCGGGCTGGTGGGCCTGTTGCCGCGCCGCTCCGCGTTCACCCGGCGGGCCGCCGGGCGGGAGACCGTGGAGCAGGTGGTCGCCTCGAACATCGACGTCGTCTTCATCGTCGTCCCCCTGACGGGCCGGCAGCGGCTGCGCACCATCGAGCGCTATCTCGCGGTGGCCTGGCAGAGCGGCGCCCAGCCGGTCATCGTCCTGACCAAGGCCGACCTGTGCCCGGACGTCGCCGAGGCCGTGCAGGAGGTCGAGTCCGTGGCCTTCGGGGTGCCGGTCGTCCCGCTGAGCGTCCGCCGCGAAGAGGGCGTCGAGGCGCTGTACGACCATCTGCAGCCGGGGCGTACGGTCTCCCTGGTCGGCGCCTCCGGCGTCGGCAAGTCCACACTGGTCAACCATCTGTACGGGCAGGACCGGCAGGCCACCCGGGAGATCCGCAGCGACGGCAAGGGCCGGCACACCACGACGCATCGGGAGCTGGTTCCGATGCCGGACGGCGCCCTGCTCATCGACACTCCCGGGATGCGCGCGCTGGGCGCCTGGGACATCGAGGAGGGCCTCCAGCAGGCCTTCGGCGATGTGGAACAGCTCGCCGGCGAGTGCCGTTTCGGCGACTGCCGGCATCAGGGCGAGCCGGGGTGCGCGGTCAACGCGGCCGTTGACGCGGGCGATCTCTCCGGGGATCGCGTCGCCAACTGGGAGAAGCTCCAACGCGAGCAGCAGCGACTGGAGTTGCAGCAGGACAGCCGGGCCCGCGCCGATGAGCACAAGCGCGTCCGTGCCCGTCAGCGCGCGCTGAACCGCCGTCCACACCGCTGAGGTCACCCCACCGCACCGGGTGCGCCCTACGGCCGGGGCGGGCGCGGTCCGGGCCCCCGGCACCGGGCCGGCCGCTCCGTCGCCGCGCCGTCGGACCGGCGCTCACCGGTCCGCTCCGGGACCCGGCGGCGTATCCCTGAAGCGTCCCTCCCCCACCAGCTCGGCATACCCCGTCCGGCGCCTCGGCCGAGGCGCCCCGTGGCAGAGGAGATCGTGGTGAGCGTTGCGGAAGGCCGAGCGCGGGTGGCCGTCGCGCTGGACGACGAGACCGGTGCGGCGCTGCGCGCGCTGTGCGCGGCGGCGGGTGCCGGGACGCCGACGGCAGCAGCGGCGCTGCTCCGGATCCTGCTGCACCGGCTGACCCGGAGCACGGTCACCCCCATCCGGGTCGAACTGCCCGGCGCGGGCGCGGTATTGAGCCCGCCGTTCGACCCGGACACCGGCTTTCGGGCCTGTCTGCGCGCGGAGCAGCGTGCCATGGAGGCGGCAGGTGTCGGCGCGTCGAGCCTCCGGAGCCACGCCGGTGTCACGCTGGTGGCGCCGGGGCACACCGTCGTCGCCGCCGAGAGCCCGGACCCGGCCGCCGTTCCGCTGACCGTGCGGAGCGACGCCTGCGACGCGAGCGGTGCCCGACGCACGGCGGCCCAACTCGCCCTCCTGGCGCGGGAGGCCTGCGCCGCGCCGGACACCCCGGTGGGCCGCCTGCCGGTCCTGCCGCCCCGCCAGCACGCCGGTCTGCTCACGCTCGGCACCGGACCACAACAGGCGCTGCCGCACCACCGCACGGTGCTCGACCTGTTCGCCGAGCAGGTGCGCCTGCGCCCCGACGCCGGCGCCGCTGTCTGCGGCGACCGTGCCTACACGTACGCCGAACTCGACGGCATGGCCGACCGGTTGGCCGCGCGGCTGGCCGCGACGGCGCCGACCGGGCCCGAACGGATCGTCGCCCTGGTGTGCGCCCGCACGGAGTGGATGCTGGTCTCCCTCCTGGCCGTCCTCAAGACCGGCTCGGCGTTCCTGCCGCTGGACCCGGAGCAGCCGGCCCGCAGGCTGCGTGCGCTGCTGGCCGACAGCGCGGCGGTGGCCGTCCTGACCGACGCCGCCCGGGCCGAGCTGCTGTCCGGCACGGACCGGCCGGTCGTGCCCCTCGGCCGGGACGTCCCCGCCGACCCGGCCCCGGTGCGGCTGCGGCCGGCGGGCCCGGGGGATCTGGCGTACGTCGTGTACACCTCGGGCTCCACCGGCTCCCCGAAGGGGGTCATGGTCGAGCACCTGGGCATCCTCAACACGGTTCTCCACCGCATCGGTCACTACGCTCTCGGCCCGGACTCCCGGCTCCTCCAGGTCGACCCGGTGCACGCCGACGCGGGCATCTCCGACGTGCTCTCCGCCCTCGGAGCCGGGGCGCAGCTGGTGGTGCTGGAGCGGGAGCAGCTGATCGATCCCGACGAGGTCGCGGCCGTGATCCGGCGGGAGGACGTGACCCATGTGCAGACCGTCCCCAGCCTCTACCAGCTGATCCTGGACTACGCCGGGGACCGGCTGCCCTCACTGCGCCAGGTCGTCCTCGGCGGCGAGCGGCTCACCGCGGCCCTCGCCGCCCGCCATCACCAACTCCTGCCGCACGCCGAGCTGTTCAACGAGTACGGCCCGTCCGAGGACAGCGTCGCCACCACGCTCGTCAAGATCGAACCGGGTGTCGAGGAGCCACCGGTGGGCCGGCTGTTCCCGAACAAGACGGTGGACCTCCTCGACGAGCACGGCGTGCTGGTGCCGTTCGGCGCTCCCGCGGAGATCTGTGTCGGCGGCGTCGGACTCGCCCGCGGCTACCTCGGCGACCGACGGCGCACCGAGGAACGCTTCACGGCGAACCCGGTGCGCGGCGGGGCACGCATGTACCGCACGGGCGATCTGGGGCGATGGTTGCCCGACGGCAGCCTGGTGTGCCTGGGCCGGATCGACGACCAGGTGCAGATCCGGGGCCACCGGGTGGAGCCCGGCGAGGTCACCGAGGTGCTGGCCAGGGCTCCCGGGGTGCGGAACGCGGCGGTGGTGGCGGTACCGGGCGGCGCGGACGGCGCGCTGCGGCTCGTCGCCTATGTCGTCGGCGCGTGCGAGCCCGCCCGGCTGCGGGCCCATCTCACCGAGCGGCTGCCCGCACACCTGGTGCCCGACGCCTATGTCCCGCTTCCGGCGCTCCCGGTGACCTCCATCGGCAAGCTGGACCGCGCCGCGCTGCCGGCCCCGCCCGCCCCGGCAGCACAGGCCGAGGAGGCGGCCGGGGGCGCACTGACCGGAGCCGAACTCCGGGTCGCCGAGGTGTGGTCGGCGGTGCTCGGCCGCAGCGTGCGGCAGCCGGACGCCGACCTGTTCGCGCTGGGCGGCCACAGCCTGATCGCGGCCCGCATCGCCAAGGAACTCGGTGTGGCGGTCAGCACGGTCTTCGCCCGACCGACGGTACGGCAGCTCGCCGCCGCGCTCCCCGAAGGCGCCCCGGTTCCGCCGGCGGCGCCCGCTCCGCCCCAGGGGCCCCAGGGGGACGAGCAGGCCTTCCCGCTGTCCCGGGCCCAGCGCAGGGTCTGGCTGACCTCACGGCGCACCCACGCGGACCGCTTCATCATCGCGGACCTCGTCCGCACCGGCCGCACCCTCTCCCCCGGCACGCTGCGCACCGCGCTGGAGGCCGTCGTCGCCCGCCAGGAGTTGCTGCGGGCTCGGGTGCAGGCCTCGGGGGCGTCGGCCGAACTGACAGTGGCCGACCGGCTGCCCGACGGCGTACCCCTGCGTGTGACCCGGCTGCCGGGGGCCGATCCCGACGGTCCGGAGGTCCGGCAGGCGCTGCGAGCCGCCCGGGCCGTGACCTTCGACCTGGACCGGGCACCGCTGTTCGAGGTGTGCCTGATCACCGGCCCGGCCGGCGGCGACCTGCTGACGGTCAGCGCGCATCATCTGGTCTATGACGGTGCCAGTGTCACGGTCCTGCTGGACGATCTGTTCGCGGCGTACGACGCGGTCGAGCGGGACGGCCGTGCCGAACTGCCCGCGCTGGACTACCAGTACCGCGACTGGGCCGCCGAGGAGCGGGCCTGGCTCGCCTCTCAGGAGGCGGCGCAGCAGGAGGCGTTCTGGCGGAAGCGACTGGAAGGGGTGCGGCCGGCCCCCGAGTTGGTCGACCCCGCGCGCCGGGAGCGACGCCGGGGCTCAGCGGGGCTGGTCCGTCGCACGCTGGCGGCCCACTCGCTGCACGGCGCCCCGGGAACGCCGTACGCCGTGGTGGTGACCGCGTTCACCGCGCTGCTGCATCGCACGACCGAGGCGACGGATCTGCTGCTGGGCTTCCCCGCGAGTCTGCGGCACACCGCGGCGGCCGACGCGTTGGTCGGCTACTTCGCCAACGCGGTGCCGCTGCGCCTGGAGTTCGCCGCCGAGGACGAGCTGGGCGCGCTGCTGGCGCATGTGGGAGAGCGCGTCGTGGAGGCGTACGAGCACGCGCGGCTGCCCTTCGACGTCCTCGTGGAGCGCCTCGGCATTCCGGCGCAGCCGGGCCGGAGCGTCCTGCTCGATCTGGGCGTGAGCTGGGAGAACGCGACCGTCGGCGGTGCTGCCCGGCAGGTCGAGGACGTGCTGGCGGACACGCTGCCCGCCGACAGCGACCTGTGGCTGTACGCGAGCGTCCGCGGCGAGGTGCTGCACCTGGATCTCACCTACGACCGGAACCTGGTGACGCCGGACGAGGCGGCCGGCTTCGCCGACGATCTCGTGCGTCTGGTGTCCGCCGTGGTGGACGAACCGCACACACCGGTGGGCGCGAGCCCCCGCGGCCGGGAGGAGGCGGAGGTATGGGACACCACGCGTTACGACTTCTGACTCCGCAGCGCTCTCCGCGGGCCGCGGGGCGGCACGCCGGTGCGGGCCGCCACCGCGCCGGTGGCTCAGACCAGGGCCCGGCCGTGCGGTGCGTAGCGCCGTCCGCTGGCCCGGCGCAGGTCGGCCAGGACGTTGATGCGGCGCAGCCAGCGGTCGGTGCCGTCGTAGCGGGCGGCGAAGGGCCTGCGGCCGTGCACGGCACGCTTGTTGTCGACGATGAGCAGCTCGCCGGGGCCCACCACGACGTCGCGGAGGCCGGCGTCGATGGCGGCGATGGCCGCGTCCAGGGCCTCCAGCGCCTCGCCGTCGAGGGTGCGCGGCATGAAGGCCGGGTCGATCCGGATGTAGGGGGCCTCGCGGTCGCCGTAGAGGACCGCCGTGCGGCGGGGCTCGCTCTGCTGGTCCGCTATGTCGCGGAAGGCCTCGGCGACCCAGCTCTCCTCGTCCACTCCGGTGGTCCGGCTGTTGAACGCGGCGGTGTGCGACTCGTCGGGCCGGATGACGAACCGTTCCTCGAAGAGCAACCGGCGTACCCCGTCGTCCAGTTGGATGTCCTGGACCGTGGCGAAGGTGGTCGGCACCCGGTCGTGGTTGCGGATCCCCGCCAGCATGATCCAGTCGGCGCGCAGCGGGTGGAATGCGTCCTCGTTGTGCCACTCCAGCGGGGTGGTGGAGCTGGAGCCGAGCTGTTCCGCCTCGTGTCCCTTGATCGGGAACAGGTCGAGGACCAGGCGGCCGCGCTGCTGGGTCAGGAAGGAGACCGGATCGCCGAGGAATGTGCCGAACAGGAGCAGCAGGGCCGTGGCCCGCTCCGCCTCGGCACTGACCGGCTCGTGGACGTAGTCGGCGGGGGTCGGCCCGGCCAGCGCCTCGGACACGGGCAGGTTGGCGACGACGAGGCCGCCGTAGGGGCGTCCGGTGATCCGGAAACGCACGAGGTGGGACCGGATCCGCACGGGCATCTCGTGGGCGAGCAGGGTCAGTTGGTCGAGTCGCTGGTCGAGCGGCTGCTCGTGGTTGTCGTCCAGGGCCGCCTCCGCCAGGTCGCGCAGGGCGGTGCGCTCCGCATCGGTCAGTTCCAGGCAGGGCATGCCGTCGTCGGCCCGCTTCGGGAGTTCCGCGACGGGAAGGGCTCCGCTGAGGTTCATGAGGTGTGCTTTCCTTTTCTGTATTCAGGCAGTGTTCGGGACAGACGAACCCTCACGAGAGTTTTGGAACACACGGAGATCCGGGCCGGAGCAAACCTCTTCCGGCTTAAAATCCAGGAAAATTCGACCCGGTCGAGAATTGCCCGAACGGCGCTTCGGAAACGCGGTCGGGCGCCCCCGTGCCCCCATTTCATCCACCGGCCGCCGTCCCCACGTCGCCGGAATAGACTGGGCGGAAGCCTAGTCACACCACGGTGAATACCCCAGCGGCTCGTCATGTGAGCCGCATCACTCCCACTGTCTCCTCGCTCTCCGCAGCCGTCAAGGATATTCGGACCGGCGAGGGTCTCGACGCATTACGTCACCCCAGCGGGGCACCGGCCCGCTTTTCCTGACACGCGCCTTCTCCAGCCCTTTTCGAGCCCGAGGAGCCACCATTGCCGAAAGGCCCCGACCCTACCTCCGGACCGACCTGTTCCGCGCCCGAGGCCACTCTTTTCGGCCATGGTGCGGAAAGGGACCCCGCCGCCGTGCGCGTCCACTGGCTCGCCGCACTGAAGGGCATCCGCCGGGAGCCCCTGCTCCAGCCGGGCGGGGCGAGTGCGCCGGTGCCGGAGGCCGCGTGCGTGCCGGCCGAACGGACCGCGGCCCTGCGGCACATGGCGGGCGACGACCCGGTCGGCCTGCACCTGCTGCTCCTCGCCGCGACCCGGCTGTGCCTGGGCGCGTTCGGCGCCGCCGAGGACCTGGCCGTCCTGTGTCCCTCCCCCGACGGCTCCGGCGCCGAACTCGCCCTGCGCACCCGGCTCGCACCGGACACGCCGATGACCGAGTTCCTCGCCTCGGCCCATGCCGACCTGGTCGCCGCGACGCCGTTCGCCTGGCGCCACCGTGACCCGCTCGCGTCCCGGCTCGAAGCCGCCGGTGCCGCAGAGTCCGGAGCCCTCGCCCAACTGGCCGTGCGCTGGGGGCCGCAGAGCGGGTCCCCCGCGGGGGTCGAGGTGCGCGGGCATCTGACGGAGGACGGCACCCTGCGGGTGGAGGCCGCCGTCGCCCACGAGCGGGTTCCGGCGGCCGTGGCCGCCCTGCCCCGGTGTGTCGCGGCCGCGCTGGCCGACCTCGCCCGCGATCCGCGGCGCCCCGCCCGCCAGCTGGACGTCCTCGGCCCGGCCCAGCGCGCGGAGTTGGAGCACCGGAGCGGACTGCCGCTGCCCGCCGCCTACCCCGCCCGCACCCTCGTCGACCTGGTCGACTCGGCCGCCGCGCACCACCGCGACAAGGCCGCCGTGGCCGAGGACGCCACCCGGCTGACGTACGAGGACCTCGTCACCCGCTCGGCGTTGCTCGCCGCCACGCTGCGCGCCGAGCACGGGATCGGCCGCGGTGACCGGGTCGCCGTGGTGCTGCCGCGCGGCGCCGCGCTCGTCGTGGCCGTGCTGGCCGTGCTGCGCGCGGGCGCCGCCTGGGTACCCGTCGACCCCGCCCATCCCGCACAGCGCGTCAGCCATCTGCTCCGGCTGAGCCGGGCCAAGCTCCTCATCGGTGACCACCGCCCCGCCGGCCCCGCCCTGCCCACACTGCCCGCGGCCCGGGTCCTCGACCCGCAGCCCCCGGCGAGCGACCCGCCGTCCGCGCCGCGCGTCGGGCCCGCGGACGAGGCCATGGTGCTCTTCACCTCGGGCTCCACCGGCCTGCCCCGTCCGGTGAGCCTCCGGCACGACCAGCTGTGCCACAAGGCGGTCAGCTCGGCGCGGCAGCTGGGCATCGACGCCGGCGTGCGGTGCGCCCTGCTCTCGGCGCTCACCTCGGACGCCACGGCGTACCAGATCTTCGTGACACTCGGCGCCGGCGGCACGCTGATCGCCCTCGGGGCACCCGACGAGCTGGACCCCGTCACGTTCTGGGAGCGGATCCGCGCCGAGCGGGTCACCCTCGTCAACTGCGTGCCGGGCCTGCTCTCGGCCATGCTCGACGCGCTCCCGCCGTCGGCCGGCCTGCCCCTCGGCCATCTGATCCTCGGCGGCGACGCCGTACCGCGCGGCCTGATGGCCCGCACCCGGGGCCGGTTGCGCATCGGCAGACTGGTCAACCTCTACGGCCCGTGCGAGGCGACCGTGGAGTGCGTGTCGTACGTCTGTGCCGGCGACCGGGCCGCCGAGCTGATGGCGGTGCCCATCGGCACTCCCTCGCCGGGCTTCGGCGTGCTGCTCGTGACGCCCTGGGGCACGCTCGCACCCGTCGGCGTCCCCGGCGAGATCTACGTCGCCGGGCCGGGCGTGGCGGCCGGCTACCTCGACGCGCCCGAGGCCACGGCCCGCCGGTTCGTGGCCTGCCCGGTCGGCGGCATCGGCCACAGCTTCCGCACCGGCGACCTCGCCCGCTGGAACGCCGACGGCACACTGGACTTCCTCGGCCGGATCGACGGCCAGGTCCAGCTGCACGGCCACCGGGTGGAGCCGGGCGAGGTGGAACAGGCGCTGGTGCGGCTCGCCGGTGTCCGGGAGGCGGTCGTCCTGCCCCGCTCCGGCGGCCGGGACGCCGTGACCCTGGCCGCCTGGTACACGGCCGACACCCTCCTCGAACCCGGCGTCGTACGGGCCCGGTTGGCCGAGCACCTGCCCGCGCACATGGTCCCCGCCCAGCTCACCCGGCTGCCCGAGCTGCCCCGCACGCCGCACGGCAAGACCGACCGCACCGCGCTCGCCGCCATGCCCGCGCCCCGCCCGCAGACCGCGTGGATGCCTGAGGACGACGCGGCACGGACCGTGGCCCGCGCCTGGGAGAGCGTGTTCGGGCACCCGCCCCGAGCCGCCGACGAGGACTTCTTCGCGGCCGGCGGCCACAGCCTCACCGCCGCCCAGCTCGTCAGCGCCCTGTGCGCGGCGGAGCCGGAGTGCGGTGTGGCCGTACGGCAGATCTTCACCGCGCGCACCCCGGCGGCCCTGGCCGAGGCGGTACGGCAGGGCCCGCGCCGCACCCCCGCGTCCCCGCCCGGCGCACCCGCGCCGACCCTCCCCGACGAAGCCGCCGAGACCGAGGCAAGCAACGCGCAGCGGCGCATGTGGCTCCTGGAGGCCCTGGACGAGGGCGAGTTGCGTGCCTACAACATGGTCGAGGCGTACGAACTCGACCGGCCGCTGTCGCCGCAGGCACTGCGCGCCGGGGTACGCGCCCTCGCGGTGCGGCACGAGTCGCTGCGCACCACCTTCGAGATGCCGCGCGACGGCGCGGGGGCGGTACTGCGGCAGGTCGTGCACGACATCACGGACCTGGACCTCGAACCGGTGCTGGAGCGGGTCGCTCCCGACCGGTTCGAGGCCGCCCTCGCCCGGGCACGGGACGAGGAGACGCGGTGGCGCTTCGACCTGGCCCGCGGTCCGCTCCTGCGGCTGCGCCAACTGAGCGCCGAGGGGCGGCCGTCCGTTCTGCTGTTCAACATCCACCACTGCGTCAACGACGGCTGGTCGTACTCCGTCCTGCTGCGCGACCTGCTCACCGCGGCCGCCGCGTTCGAGGCGGGCCGGCCGTACGAGCCGCCCGCGCTCGCGGGCCACCGCGCGCACACCCGGGCGCTGGCCGGCCGGCTGGCAGGACAGAGCGGCGCGGCCCACGCGGCGTACTGGCGGCAGGCACTCGCCGGACTGCCGGTGCTCGCGCCGCTGCCCGCGGACCACGCGCCGGGTGCGGTGCGCGGCAGCGCGGGCGGGCAGGCCCGGGTGGCCCTGGGCGAGGAGCGGACGCGGGAGCTGCGCGCCCTGGCCGTGCGGGCCGGCACCACGCCGTTCATGGTGTGCGTGGCGGCGGCGCGCGTGCTGCTGCACCGGCTGACGGGCGTCGCGGACCTGCCGCTCGGTACGGTGGTCGCGGGCCGTTCCCAGCCCCGACTGGCCGAGGAGGCGGGGCTGTTCGCGAACACGGTCGTGCTGCGCACCGTGCTGGATCCGGCGGGCACCTTCACCGACCTGCTCGACCGGGTCCGGCGGACGGCACTCGATATGCAGGAACACGAGGAGTACCCGTTCGACCGGATCGTGGAGGATCTCGCGGTGCGGCGGGAGCCGGGCCGCAATCCGCTGTTCGACGTGCTCGTCGAGACGGTGATGTCACCGACCGTCGAAGCCGGCACGGGCGACGGCCGGCGCACCGCCCGGCACCTGGACGACCCGCCCGAGGTCAGCGACTTCGACCTCTGTCTCGGCTTCCTGATCGCCGAGCCCGGGTCCGGCCGCCCCACGGAGATCCGCGTCGGCTATCGCAGCGACCGGTACACCGCGCGGGGTGCGGCCCGGATCGGCGAGCGGCTGCGCGAGGTGCTCGACGCCGTGCTGCGCGAACCCGACACGCCGCTGCCCGCACTGCCGCTCGCGTCCGACGGCGCCGGAGCGGCCCGCACGACCACCGAACTGCCCCTGTCCGAGGGCGCCGTGCACGCGCTGGCCCGGATCAGTGGCGGCCGGGCGGCGGAGGAGCTGGTGGTGCTGACCTCCGCGGTGGCCCGGGTGGCGGCGAACACGGGCGGCGCCGGGGAGGTCCAGGTACAGCGGTCGGGGGCGCGGGTGCCCTGCCCGGTGGACGCCGGGGCCGCGACGACCCCGGCCGGCCTGGTGGTCGCCGTGGACCGGGCGGTCAGGACGGGAGCCCCGGCCCGCGTACTGCCCGGGGTGCTCGTGGCGTCGGAGGCGGTCGCACCGCCCGCCGTCGGCGTGCCGCTGAGCGTGACCCTGCTCGCCCCGGCCGCGGCCGGCCGGCGCGTACTGCGGCTCGACGCGGGCCCGGAGGCCGCCGGACAGCGCACGGCCGAGGCCCTGCGGCACGAGCTCGACGCGGTGCTCAGCTCGTTCGCCCGGCCCCGGGAGCCGTTCCCGCACCGACAACCGCCGTGCGAGGTGTCCGCCGCGCACGGCGCCGACCCCAGGAGGAATGCGTGAGTCCGGACGCGTCCATCACCCATCTCGTCGGAGCGTCGGCGGTCATCCTGCTGGCCGCCAACCTCGGCGGCTGGGTGTCCAGGAAACTCGGACAGCCCAGCATCGTCGGCCAGTTGATAGCCGGCATCGCCCTCGGCCCGAGCCTGCTGAACCAGCTGCCCGCCGTCGTCGGCGACACCCTGTTCCCGAAGGCCATCGCACCGATGCTGACCGGGCTGAGCCAGGTGTCCCTGGTCCTCTTCCTCTTCGTCGTCGGCTACGAACTCAACCTCGACCTGCTGCGCGGCAGGTCCCGTACGGCGCTCGGCATCGCGGCGGCCGGCTTCGCCGTGCCGATGCTGCTCGGCGCGGGCGCCGCCCTGCTCTTCCACGGCACGCTGGAACAGCTCGGCGCGCCCCGCGGCATGCCGGTGAGTTCCGTGCTCTTCCTGGCCGTCGCGGTGTCGATCACGGCCGTTCCCGTGCTGATCGTCGTGGTGCGCGAGAACGGGCTGGCCGGCACCGTGCCCGGGGTCCTCGCGGTCTCGGCAGCCGGGCTCATCGACGTCGTGGGATGGGCGGTCCTGCTCGGCACCATCATGGAGCGCGGCGACGGCTCCGGCATGTCGCTGCCGGCACGGCTCGTCCTGCTCCTCGTCTTCGTCGCCGTGATGGTGTGGCCGGTCCGCCTGCTGCTGCGGCGCGTGCTGCGCTCCCCGCACGTCTCCGCGCAGGCCCGGCTGGCGCTGCTGATCGGGTTCGCCTTCGCCGCCGCCTGGGGCACCAGTGTGCTCGGCCTGCATGTGATCTTCGGCGCGCTGCTCGCCGGTGTGGTCACCCCGCGCGAGCCGGACGGCACGCTGGACCCGGAGCTGGTGCACTCCCTGGACGGCGTCGGTTCGCTGCTGCTGCCGTTCTTCTTCGTGGTGTCGGGGCAGAGCGTCTCCGTCGGCGCGCTGGGCGGCACCGCGGTGGCCGTCCTGGTGGGCGTGACGGTGCTCGCGGTCGTCGCCAAGGTGGGCTCCGGCGCGCTCGCGGCACGCGCCTGCCGGCTGGACCGGCGGACCTCGCTGACCATCGGGGTGCTGCTCAGCACGCGCGGGCTGACCGAGCTGATCGCCCTCAACGCCGGTTTCCAGGCGGGTCTGTTGAGCGGGCGGCTCTACACCGTGTTCGTGCTGATGGCCATCGCCACCACGCTTCTCACACAGCCCCTGCTGGTGCTCTGCCGCCGGATGCGGACGCCGGACGACGACGCGCTCGCCGCGGCGGATCCGGTGTCCGCGGGGACCGCGCGCGGTCACTGACCCGCTCGGCACGGACGGCGGGTTCGCCCCCATGAGGGCGAACCCGCCGCGTGCGGACGTGGCCGGCTACGACTCGGCGGGCGTGGCGGCCCGGTACAGCCGGCGCATCTCCGCCTCCAGTTGCGCGAGCTGTTCCGGGCGCGGCCTGCTCCGCGGGGTGAACAGGCCGTCCTTCTCCCAGCGTTCCGGTTCCAGGCTGACCGCCGACACGTTCAGCCAGCCGCGGGCGCGGACGGACGCGACGTGTTCGGGCAGGGCGTCCTCCAGCGCCAGGTAGAAGACGACGTGGGCCAGTTCCTCGATGCGGTCGATGCCGTCGCGGACGCTGGTGAGCACCTGGCCGAACGGCGGGACCTCGGCGTCGGTGGCGGGCAGGTTCTGCTCGAAGAGGCGGGCGAGGGTCGGCAGGTCGTCGTAGTAGTCGATGTAGTCGAACTCGAAGACGCCCCGGTAGCGGCGCGCCCAGGCCTTGAACAGGTTGAGCATCGCGCCCTGGGTCGCGACCACGTGTCCGCCCAGCGCGCTGAGCGTCGTGCTGGCGGACTCGTCCAGGAACGTCCTGCCGTAGAACTGCGGGTCGGAGAACGCCCAGCCCACGTAGTAGTCCCAGACCGTCTTCAGGGAGGTGACCACGGGGTTGTTGAGGAAGGGGTAGGCGCCCTGGATGTTCTGGGTGAGCCCCTCCGACAGGGACAGGAACCAGCGGTTGGCGTAGCGCACGTAGTCCGGTTCGAGGGTGCCCGCGCGGTCCCTGCCGATCATCTCGGTCACGAAGCTGTTGGCGTAGCCGATGAGGTTCGAGCCGACCGAGTAGTAGGGGTCGGCGAAGACGGCGGCGTCGCCGACGCACGCCCAGCGTTCGTGGGAGAACAACTGGTGCGTGGAGTGGCTGTAGTTCTTCAGGACGCGGAAGTCGAGCACCGGCAGTTTGCGGATGGCCGGGTCGAAGCCGGGGACACGCTCGACCACGAAGTCGACGGCCTTCTCGATGCGGTTGAACTTCGTCACCGGATGGAGTGCGTCGGAGACGACGATGCCGACGCTGGTGTGGTGGGGGGCCAGCGGGATGGCCCAGACCCAGCCGCCCTCGATCATGAAGTGGTTGGTGGACTGCCAGCGCGGCCCCTGCACCCGCTCGTGCCAGGCCGTGTGCTCGGCCGCCACCAACTCGTCGGTGTCGAGACGGCCTTCGAGCCGGAACCACACCGAGTTGTGCGGCTGGGCGAACCGTTTGGTCAGTCCGAGCTTGCGCTGGAGCAGACGGTGGCGCCCGGTCGCGTCGACGACCCAGCGGCAGGTGACGGTGGTCGTGCCCTCGCCTTCGCCGTCGGGCTGGTACGTCACCCGGTGCGGGGCGTCCCCCTCGCCGAGGTCGATGTCCAGGACCCGTACGCCCTGTACGAGCCGGGCGCCGGTGCCGGCCACGACCAGGCGGAGGTGTTCCTCCAGGGAACCGCGGTTGAGCTGGTAGCTCTTGGCGGGCAGGTACCGGTTGACGCCGTACTCGGACTCCCGGTGGAAGTCGGGGCGGTCGCCGAAGAAGTAGCGCAGGCCGAGCTTTTCGAGCTGGTGCTCCTCCAGGTAGTCCCGCAGTCCGACGACCGCGGCGAGGTAGTACGCGCCCACCTCGATCGTCGACTCGCCCACTTTGAACGCGGACAGCGGGATGGGAGAGCGATCACGCTCGCACACGAGCACGCTGAGCTCGGGGTGGGCGTCCTTGAGCTGTTTGGCGAGGCAGAGCCCGGCGAGGCCGCCGCCCGCGATGACCACGTCGTGGTCGACGTCGGGGAAATCAGGGAAAGCGGAAGGAGTACCGGCCTGTTCGCTCACGCTGCGTCCACCTCGCTGCTTCGTCGGTTCTCGATCATGAGGGCCAGGCTGCGGACGGTCCGGCCCGTATAGGGATCCGCGTTGTCGAGCTGGACGCCGAGTCGTTCCTCCACGTCGGCGACGAGGTCCATCACGCTGAGGGAGTCGCCGCCGAGGTCGAAGAAGTCGTCGTCGAGGCCGACGCCCAGGGGCGCGAAGATCTTCCGCCAGATCGTGAGGAGTTCGGCTTCGACGGGGGTCGCCGGCTCGGGCGGCGCACCGGTGCGGTCGGAGGCGTCGGCGTACAGCGCGGCCAGGGCGGCCTCGTCGACCTTGCCGTTGCCGGTGACGGGCACGGCGTCGACGGGGATGATCGCCGAGGGGACCATGTAGTCCGGCAGGTTCTCCCGCGCCGCGGCGCGCAGCCGGTCCACGTCCTGTGCGGTGGGGCCGACGACGAAGGCGATGAGCCGGGGTGTCGCCGCGTCGGTGTCGCGGCGCAGGAGGTGGACGTGGTCGACGGTGTCGTCCGCGGTCAGCACCTCGGCCACCTGGCTCAGTTCCACGCGTCGGCCGCGGATCTTCACCTGCTGGTCGCGGCGCTCGACGAACTGGAGGTCGCCGTCCTCGCAGAGCCGGACGATGTCTCCGGTGCGGTAGACGCGTTGGCCGCGGAAGCGGGGCGAGGAGGGGACGAAGAACTTCTCGGCGGTCAGTTCGGGATCCGACAGGTAGCCGCGGGCCAGTCCGGCTCCGGCGAGGAAGAGCTCACCCGTGCCGCCCGGGCCCAGGGGCTCGCCGTCCTCGCCCACCACGAAGGCCTCGGTGCGGTCGATCGGCTTTCCGATGAGCACCTGCCGGTCCGTCGGCGCGAGGGGATGAACCGTGGAGCACACGGAATTCTCGGACGGCCCGTATTCATTGAGGAGTTTCACGTCCGGGAGCCGCGAAAAGTGTTCCCGGACCAGACTGGAGGTAAACCATTCTCCGGCGATCGTGATGCTCCGCAGCGCCTTGGTCTGCTGCGGGCTCATGCCCCGGAGCAGCCGGTGGTACAGGGCGGGCGTGATGAGGAAATGGGAGACTTCGCGCTGTTCCATCAATCCGACGAGATAACGCCGGTCGGTAATGCGGTCCCGTAGGGGCAGGAGCAGTCGCGTACCCGAGGTCAGGGCACAGAAGGTGTCGGCCACGGCGCTGTCGAACGAGGGGCGCGGCATGGCCAGTGTCGTGTCGTCCGGGCCGAATCCGTAATAGGAGTTGCGCCAGATCAGGGTGTGGATGATCGAGTGGTGCTCGACGGCGATCGCCTTGGGTTTGCCGGTCGTGCCGGAGGTGTGGATCACGTAGGCCAGGTCCGTGGCGGCCGCCGCCGGGGCGGGGTCGGTGTCCGGCGTGGCGAGGGTCGCGGTCATGACGTCCGTGACGAACAGCTCACCGCGGAAGTGGGCCGCGCCCGCCACCGACGAGGACTCGACCAGTACCGCCCGGGGTGCGACGCTCTCGATGATCCGCTGGGTCAGGCCCGGCGGATTGTCCGGATCCAGCGCCAGGTAGGCACCGCCGGCCTTGAGGACGGCGAGCATGGCGACGATCACGCTCGGCGGATGGCGCACCAGGATCGCCACGGGATCGTCCGGCCGGACGCCGGCGGTGTCGCGCAGATAATGCGCCATTTTGTTGGCCCGGCGATTGAGATCGCCGTAGGCGATGCATTCCCCGTCGTACTCCAGGGCAATGTTTTCGGGCGTCTTCCGGACGCGCTTCTCGAAAAACTGGTGAAGGGTTCGCGGTGTGTCGGATATCATCGAAGCACGCCCCCTTGCGCGTATTCCATGCATTCTCGACTACGGCACTTTATCGGTGGCCATTCGGACGATCAAGAGCGCGTCTCCGCATTCCGCGGCCACGGCAGCGGATGTCCCGGTGCATGGCCGATTTCAGCCTGACTGGGATTCGAAGGCGCGCACGAGCGAGCCGACCGTGGCGGTCGCCGAGTTCTGTGGAAAGAAATGCCCGCCGGGTATCGCGGCGAGCCGGAACGGTCCGGCGCACAGGTCGCGCCAGGTGGCCGCCACTTCGGCCGTCACATCGGAATCCTCGTCCCCGTACAGCACGGTGACCGGCGTGGTCAGGGCCGGCCGGTTCGCCGACGGGCGGAAGGCGGCGTGCGCGGTGAGATCGGCGCGCAGCAACGGAAAGAATCTCTCGCGGAATCCGGGGCGCGAGAGCCCCGCCGTGTTCGCTCCGAGGCGCTTCCACAGGAGTTCGATGTCGTGGTCGTTCCGGACGGCCCGGGGGGTCGCCGGTCCCGGCGCTCCGGCGGCGAGCAGGACGAGATGCGCCGGCGGGCGCCCCGCCGAGGTCAGCCGATGCGTCAACTCGTAGGCCAGACAGGCGCCGAAGCTGTGTCCGAGCAGGATCAGTGGTGGGCCGGGCAGTGTCCGGACGTCCGGCAGGGCGTCCTCGACGAGTTCGGCGACCGAGCCCAGGGGCGTCTCCCTGCCCCGCTCCTCGCGCCCGGGGGCCACGTAGGCGTACAGATCCAGCCAGTCGGGCAGCCGGCGCCGCCAGGAGACGAACGTCGTCGCGCCGCCGCCGGCGTGCGGGAAGCAGACCAGCGCGGCCCGCGGGGATCCGGGCGTCTCGGCGGCGGGCGGGGCGAAGCGGTGCAGAGACACGTCGGCGCTACCGGGGTCGAGATGCGTCGGGCATGGTGGATTGTGCTGGCACAGTGCTCCCTTGACCGGTCGAAGAGGCTGGCGTGATCGGCTGAGGCGCGTCCGGTTTCCGCATCGGGCCGGATGCGGTGGCTCACGGGAGGTCGGGAGGTACGGCGTCCGGTCTGTTCCCCGGAAAACCTGCGCGGTGCAGTGCAGTTGGTCGTGCCGCCGGTGTGTGGGCGTGCGTCTGAAGGTGGACCCCCGCTTCGCGACTTCCATGTGTACCACAGGTGACAGATCATGGACCTGACTATTTTGCGCCACGGGTGACAGCCGTCGGAGACAGCCGTCCGGACACGACAGCGGGCCCCGCCGGTGGTGAACCGACGGGGCCCGCTGCACCGGAACTCCGGGAGGCGTACGGCCGTTGAGCGTGGTCAGTCCGTGCCGGACTCCATCGCGGCGCGGTCGAGCAGCACGTCCTCCTCCGGGGCCTCGCCGCGCGAGGCGATCGCCTCGGCGCCGCCGTGGGCCATCGCGCCGATCAGACCGGTCGACGCCGCCTGCGCCGCGCCGATCAGCGCCGGATGCTCGGTGCCGACCATGCCGAGGCCCGCGTACTGCTCCAGGCGCGCGCGGGAGTCGGCGATGTCGAGGTTGCGCATGGTGAGCTGGCCGATCCGGTCCGAGGGACCGAACGCGGAGTCCTCGGTGCGCTCCATGGACAGCTTGTCCGGGTGGTAGCTGAACGCCGGGCCCGTGGTGTCCAGGATCGAGTAGTCCTCACCGCGCCGCAGCCGCAGCGTCACCTCGCCGGTGACCGCCGCGCCGACCCAGCGCTGGAGCGCCTCACGGATCATCAGCGCCTGCGGGTCCAGCCAGCGGCCCTCGTACATGAGGCGGCCCAGCTTGCGGCCCTCGGCGTGGTACTGGGCGAGGGTGTCCTCGTTGTGGATCGCGTTGACGAGGCGCTCGTAGGCGGCGTGCAGCAGCGCCATGCCGGGGGCCTCGTAGATGCCGCGGCTCTTGGCCTCGATGATCCGGTTCTCGATCTGGTCCGACATGCCGAGGCCGTGCCGGCCGCCGATGGCGTTGGCCTCCATGACGAGCTCGACCGGCGAGGCGAACTCCTTGCCGTTGATCGTCACGGGCCGGCCCTGGTCGAAGCCGATCGTCACGTCCTCGACGGGGATCTCGATCGTGGGGTCCCAGAACCGCACACCCATGATCGGGTCGACGGTCTCGACGCCGGTGTCCAGGTGCTCCAGGGTCTTCGCCTCGTGCGTGGCGCCCCAGATGTTGGCGTCGGTCGAGTACGCCTTCTCCGTGCTGTCGCGGTACGGCAGCCCGTGCGCGAGCAGCCACTCCGACATCTCCTTGCGGCCGCCCAGCTCGGTCACGAAGTCCGCGTCCAGCCAGGGCTTGTAGATCCGCAGGTGCGGGTTGGCGAGCAGGCCGTAGCGGTAGAACCGCTCGATGTCGTTGCCCTTGAAGGTGGAGCCGTCGCCCCAGATCTGGACGTCGTCCTCCAGCATCGCGCGCACCAGCAGGGTGCCGGTGACGGCGCGGCCGAGGGGCGTGGTGTTGAAGTACGCGCGCCCGCCGGAGCGGATGTGGAACGCGCCGCACGCGAGCGCGGCCAGCCCCTCCTCGACCAGGGCCGCGCGGCAGTCGACCAGGCGCGCGATCTCGGCACCGTAGGTCGTCGCACGGCCCGGCACCGAGGCGATGTCGGGCTCGTCGTACTGGCCGATGTCGGCGGTGTAGGTGCACGGGACGGCACCCTTGTCGCGCATCCACGCGACGGCGACCGACGTGTCGAGGCCGCCGGAGAAGGCGATGCCGACGCGCTCGCCGACCGGAAGGGAGGTGAGGACCTTGGACATAGGAAGAGTATGCACTATTACGCATGGCCATGCATAGTCGGCAGCGCGGACGAGTGTCGCGAACCTCTCGGGCATGTCACGTCCGGCGATCGGGGCGGGCGTCGGAAAGCCGTACGCGAAGGCCTGCCCGAACCACGCCGAACACGCCCCCGGCTCCCTCAGCCCTCCGCCGCGAGCGCCGCACGCAAAGCGGCGGCACGCTCACGACGCACCTCCCGGGACGCCGCACGCAGCCCGGGCTCAGGCACCCGGTACCCGTCGTCCTCGAAGCGCGGGACGACGGAGATGTGCAGGTGGTGCAGCACCTGGCCGGGCGCGTGGTTGTTCTGCACGAGCGTGCTGCCCACGGCGCCGTACGCCCCACGCACCGCACGCGTCACCCGCGCGACGACCCCGAAGACCTCGGACAGCAGTTCGGGCGATGCCTCGTGCAGGCCGGTCACATGGGCGACGGGCAGCACGAGTGTGTGGCCCGGGTTGTTGCGGCGCTCCATGAGGGCGGGGACGACGAAGACGTTCGGTGTGCGGTGGGCGATCAGATCCGTGTCGGTCTCGCCGCGCCCGATCGGGCAGAAGGGACAGCCACCGCCCGTCCCCCTCCTCACGCTCGCCGCAGGCCGGGCGTCGGTCATACGGGCTCGGTCGCAGGGATGTCGGCGATCTGCGCCGTAGCGGCCGCCGGCACCGCGGCCATGAGCCGGGCCACGTCGATCTCGACGCTGCTGTCCGGCCGGCCGCTGCCGCAGTGCACCCGGCCCAGGCCGCCGACCGTCTCGTCGAACACCACCAGCGCGCCGCGGTCCCCGGAGACCGGGCACACCCCGCCGGGCCGCATGCCGGCCCTGGCCAGCCGGTCGGCCCCGGCCGGCGCGAGGTCGGTGCGGCGGATCCCGGCGGCGCGGGCCAGGGCGCCGTACCGCAGCCGGGCGTGGCCCGGCAGGGCCGCCAGCACCAGCCGGTCGTCGGGCGTGACGAACGCCAGGGTCTTCACGGTCCGGTCCAGCGGGACGCCGAGCGCCGCGCAGACCTCCACGGCGTCGGCCACGTCCGGGTGCTCATGCAGCCGGAACGGCACCCCGAGCGCAGTGAGTACGTCGAGCGGGCCGGACGATGCGGGTTCGTTCATCGCACGGAGACTACCGCCTCTGCCGACGGCTGCTCTGCGCGCGCTCCCATCTGCCCCGGCCGGCCGGGGCCGGGGCTGTCCTCCCGGCCCAAGATCGCGCACAGCGCCTGCTGTCAGGAGGCGCGGTCCGGACGGCGTGGGCCGTTCGCCCCCCCTGACCTGCTCCGCCCTCGCCGCCGTGACCGGGTGAGCGCGCCCGGCCGACGGCCGCCGGTCAGCCGCCGGTCAGCAACTGTCGTACGACGAATCCGGCCGAGTCCACCCCCGAACTGCCTCCTTCGACGAGCGCCGCGACCGAGATGCGGGAGTCGTAGGCGGTCAGCCAGCCGTTGGTGTGGTCGCCCTCCTCCGCGGTGCCGGTCTTGGCGCCGACACCCGTGAGTCCGCCCAGACGCGGAGCCGCCGTACCGGTCGTGGCGACGCTGCGCATCATCGACCGGAGGTAGCCCGCCGTGCCGGCCGAGATGGGCCGGGGTGCGCTCTCCTGGTGCTGTCCGGGGAGGATGACCGGCTGCTCGAAGCCGGCGTTGCGGACGGTCGCCGCCACGGACGCCATGAACAGCGGGGTGGCCGTGACCCTGCCCTGGCCGATGAACTGGGCCGCCTGGTCGCCGCCCTGCGCGTCCGGCGGGATGCTCGGGTCGGTGGTGGCGACCCCGCCGCCGATCGACCAGCTGCCCATGCCGAAGACGTCCACGGCCTCGTCGTGCAGCGCGGAGGCGTCGCCGTCGTGCACCAGATAGTGGAAGCCGTCCTTGATGAAAGAGGTGTTGCACGACACCGTGAACGCCTGGGCGAGCGTGGCACCGGGAACGGCCGGGACGCCGGGGTCGTTGTGGAACAGCTGGCTGTTGGCCATCAGCGAGTCCGTGCACGGGGCCGGGCTGCTCGGCGTGAGGCCCGCCCGGTCGAAGAGGGCCGCCGCGGTGATGATCTTCATGGTGGAGCCGGGCGACTTGATGCCGTTGATGGCGATGTCACCGTCGTCGCCGCTGTGCGCGACGGCGAGGATGTGGCCGGTGCGCCAGTCGAGCGCCACGGTGCCGGCGGGCTTGCCCTGGAGGTGGGCGTCCTGCACCGCGCTCTCGGCCACCGCCTGGAGCCCTGCGTCGACGGTCGTCCTGATCACCGGAGTCCGCCCCTTCGTGAAGACCTGGACCGTCTCCACGGCTCCGCCATCGCCGTCGACCACGGCCACCCCCGTCCCGGCGCTGCCACCGGTGGGCTCGGCGTTCCTGCCGATGGTCGCCGCGATGTCCCGCAGGGACGGGAAGGCGGACAGATCCGTCGTGCCGTCGCTCGCGACCACCTTCGCCGCGTCCGGGTCGGCCGGCAGCCTGCCCGCGATCAGCGACTGGCCGTCGCCCATGCCCGGGTACAGCACCGAGTTGTTCCAGTGCACCGCCGGCACACCGCTCGCGCTCTTCAGCACCGCGACGGCGCTGGAGTAGTTCCAGGTGCCGCCGGCCACCTGGGCGGCGACGTCGAAGGTGACCTTCGTGGCACCCGCCGTCACCGCCGACGGCCCCACGGCCACGACGTGGTCGAACGACACCTTCTTCAGATGCAGGCCGTCGGCGTAGTCGCGCAGGGCTCGTGAGGCGGCGTCCGGAACGTCGGTGTCGCTCGCCGCGCCGTCGACGTGCTGCTTGGACCAGCTGTCCAGGAACGCCCGCGTCAGCCTCACCGCCTCGGCGCCCGACGGCGGCTTGCCCGACAGCTCCGACGCGGCGAACGTGTCCCCCGCCGTAGGCCGGGCATCGCCCGCGGAGCCGGATGTCAGGCCGTTGAGCAGGTTGTAGGTGCCGAGTCCCCCGAGAGCGAGCAGCGCGGTGCACGTACCGGCGAGGCCGAACTTCACAGCTCTGTTCATGTACCGGATCGTATGTACCTTCCACGGAGTTCCGTACCGGTCCTCCATAGATCGTTATGCGACCGTCAAGCTGTGGTGTCCCCAAATGCCCTGGTCTACAGGGGAGTTCAGCGGAGATGCCGGGGCGCGACCGACACACGGACCGCACTTCCGCACAACCCGACGTAGACATCGGAGGTATCTCGGAGTAATCCCCGCCGGAGTTATTGACAGGTGCACGCGGCATCCCTACGTTCCGCGATACACCCGATGTCTTGATGTTCCGTCAGGTTGGAGAGCTCCGATGACCTCGCAGCCGGAGAAGCACCCGCCGGTCCGCCGCAGATCCGTGCTCGGCACCGCACTCGGCGGTGCGGCGGTGGCGGCACTGCCCGCAACCGCCCACGCCGGAGAGCCGGTCCAGTCCGTAGAGCCGGTTCAGCCGGCCGAGTCGGGACAGCCGGCGGGCGCCGGGCGTCCCTGGCGGCTGCGCGACACCATGACCACCGACGGCTCGTGGCAGCGCTTCCTGCGCGGCCAGGACTTGGTGTGGAGCAGGCTGCCGGCCCTGTGGCACGAGGGGCCGTTCCTCGGGGACGGGCTGCTCGGCAGCATGGTCTACCAGGAGCCCGGCGCCAACAGCATCCGCTTCACCGTGCAGCACGGCCGTGTCCAGGACCATCGGCCCGAGTTCGGCAGCGGCTGGGGCACATGCCGGCTGCCGGTCGGGCACCTGACGCTCGATCCGGTCGGCACCATCACCGCCGTCGACTGGCGCCTGAGCCTGTACGACGCCGAGCTGACGGGCACCGTCACGACGTCCGCCGGAACGCTCACCCTCTCCGCCCTCGTCCACGACGAGGTCCTGGCCGCCCGCGTCACGGCCTCCGGCGGCGAGCGGGTCGTGTGGACCTTCCACCCCGAGGAGGCGATCAGTCCCCGGAAGATCCAGGAGGCCCCGCCCTCCGGCTACAGCGCCAACCCGGCCTGGACCACCCGCACCACCCCCGACGGCACCGAGCAGGTCCTCCAGCCCCTGACCGGCGGCGGCCAGACCGCCACCGCGTACCGGCGCACCGGCGACGACCTCCTGCTCAGCGTCGGACACAGCTTCCCCTCCGGCTCGGCCGCCGAGGCCGACTCGCTGCGCCATCTGCGCCGGGCCTCCTCGTACGGAGTGCTCCGGCGCCGGCACACCGGCTGGTGGCACGCGTTCTACCGGAAGAGCTTCGTGTCGTTCCCCGACCAGCGGCTCCAGAGTTTCCACTGGATCCAGCTCTACAAGGCCGCCTCCGCGAGCCGCGCGGGCGGTCCCGTGATGGCCACTTCCGGCCCCTGGCTGGAGCCCACCCCGTGGCCCGCGGTGTGGTGGAACCTCAACGTCCAGCTGGAGTACTGGCTCATCCAGGGCTTCAACCACCCGGAACTCGACTCGCTCGCCACCACACTGCGGCAGAACCAGGAGCAGCTCGCCGCGAACGTGCCCGCCGCCTACCGCGCGGACAGCTCCGGCATCGGCCGCAGCTCCGACATGTTCGCGAACCGGGAGGTGGGGCAGCCGGGCACCGGCGCCGAGACCGGCGACCTCACCTGGGCACTGCACAACGTGTGGCTGTCGTACCGGCACTCCATGGACACGTCCCTGCTGCGCGACACGATCTACCCGGTGCTGCGCCGGGCGATCAGCTACTACCTGCACTTCCTCGCACCGGGCAGCGACGGCAGGCTGCACCTGCCGAGCACCCTCTCCCCCGAATACCCCGTCGTGCCGCCGCAGGACACCAACTACGACCTGGCCCTGATCCGCTGGGGCTGTCAGACCCTGATCGACTCGGCCCGACTGCTCGGCGTCAAGGACGAGTTGATCCCGCGCTGGCAAGAGGTGCTCACGCGGCTCACGCCGTACCCGGTCGACGACAACGGCTTCATGATCGGCGCCGGCACCCCGTACGCCCAGTCCCACCGGCACTACTCGCACCTGCTGATGGTGTACCCGCTCCACCTCGTCAACTGGGACCAGCCCGAGAACCGTGACCTGATCACCAAGTCCGTGGTGCGCTGGCATGCGCTGACCGGCGCCCACCGAGGCTACAGCTACACCGGTGCCGCCTCGATGTACGCGACGACCGGCGACGGCGACACCGCGATCGCGTATCTGCGGAAGTTCTTCGACCCCACCACCCGCTACCCCTGCCGGGCCAACACGCACTACACCGAGGCGGGTCCGGTCATCGAGACACCGCTGTCCGCCTCGCAGTCCCTGCACGACATGTTCTGCCAGAGCTGGGGCGGCACGGTCCGTGTCTTCCCGGCGGTTCCGTCCGCCTGGGCGGACGTGACCCTGCACAACTTCCGTACGCAGGGCGCCTTCCTGGTCAGCGCCGTCCGCACAGCCGGGGTCACCCGGTTCATCCGGGTCCGGAGCCTGGCGGGCGAGCCGCTGCGGCTCCGGCACGGCCTGAGCGGGACCGTCACCGCGGTGCTGCAGGACGGCACCCCGGCCCCCACCCGGGACCTCGGCGACGGCACCCTCGCCATCGACCTGCCCAAGGACCACGAGGTGCTCGTCCACTCCGGCTCCCGACCCGACCTCGTCATCGCACCCGTCGCCGTCAGCGAGCCGGGTGCGGCGTGGGGCCTGCCGTAGCCCCTGCCACCCGAGGGGGCCCGGCCGGTCATGTGTGACCCGTCGCCGAGGCGGCGCACACACACCCCGCACGGATATCTCCGGACGACACCTCCGCATTCGACCTGCCGCCGCACACGAGCGCGTGGCTCGGCGGCCACCGGGCCGAGAACGAGGGCCCGTTCGGCCCGTCGGGCCGCTCGCGACACCCTGGCGGGCCACGGCACCGGCGACCTGGACCGTCACGGGATCCACCGTCACCGGCGGCCTCGCGCCCGATGCCACCGCCCTGCCCAGGCATTTCACCGACCCGAGCGAGGACTCCGACCCCAGGCGAGCGCGTAGCCGTCTAGCCGTCTAGCTGTCTAGCCGTCCGAGGGCTACTGCCCTCAGTTCGTCCAGCGACTCCCGGGTCAGTTCCGCCAAGGAGCACATCTCACCCGCCGCGATCCAGCGTTCGAAGGCGACCTTGAAGACGGCGACGCCCGCCTCGGCGGCCAGGCTCGCGGTCGGCTCGGCCACGCCACGGCGCCGCAACGTGTCCGCGAGGGCGGCCGACAGGGAGGCGAGCTTGATCAGCTCGCGCTCGTGGAGCTCGGCGTTCCCCATGATCACCGCCTGCCGTCGGCACGCGAACTCGCGCCGGTCGGTGAACAACTCGGCCGTGGCGTACAGCCCCCGCGCCACCGCGTCGAGCGGAGCTGCGGACCCCGGGGCGTCCGCGACGGCGGTCACGAACAGGTTCTCCAGTTCGACGGCGCCGGCGAACAGCACCTCGCGCTTGTCGGCGTAGTGCCGGAAGAACGTCCGCTCCGTGAGCCCGGCCCGCTTGGCGATCTCCGCCACGGTGGTCTGCTCGTACCCGCGCTCGCCGTACAGCTCCAGTGCTGCCTTCGCAAGGCGTCCGCGCGCGTCCGGCTCCCATCTACCCATGGGCCGCATCCTACGTGATGACAGTGCCTGACATCGGGTGTACCGTCTATGACAGTCACTGACATCGACTCTTTGGGGCTTCCCATGCGCATCTTCGTGACCGGCGCCTCCGGCTGGATCGGATCCGCCGTCGTTCCCGAACTTCTCGACGCCGGACACCAGGTCGTCGGCCTCGCCCGCTCCGACGCCTCCGCCGCCGCGCTCGTCGAGGCCGGGGCCGAGGTCGTCCGCGGCACCGTCGACGACCTCGACGTCCTGCGGGAGGCGGCCGCCGCCTCCGACGGGGTGATCCACCTCGCCTTCAAGCACGACATCGCCTTCTCCGGCGGCTTCCAGGACGCCGCCGAGGCCGACCGCCGCGCCGTCGACACCTTCGCCGAGGCCCTCGCCGGCACCGACCGCCCCTTCGTCCTCGCCTCCGGCGTGGCCGGTCTCAAGCCGGGCGTGACGGCGACCGAGCAGGACATGCCGACGCTCGACGGCTCGCCGATGTCGGTCCGCGCGGCGACCTCCCTGGCGACGCTCGACCTCGCCTCACGCGGCATCCGCTCGTCCGTGGTGCGGCTGTCTCCGACCTGCCACGGCGACGGGGACAACGGATTCATGGCGTTCCTGGTCGCCCTCGCCCGCGAGAAGGGCGTCTCCGGCTACGTCGGCGACGGCGCCAACCGCTGGCCGGCCGTCCACCGCCTCGACGCCGCCCGGCTGTTCCGCCTCGCGGTCGAGAAGGCGCCCGCCCGCTCGGTCCTGCACGGTGCGGCCGAGGAGGGTGTCGCCATCCGCGACGTCGCCGAGGTGATCGGCCGCCACCTCGACGTGCCGGTGACCTCCGTGGACCCGAAGGACGCGCCCGCGCACTTCGGCTGGCTCAGTGGCTTCATCGGACACGACGCCCCGACGTCCAGCGTCCTCACCCGTGAGCTGCTGGGCTGGGAACCGACCCGCCCCGGCCTCCTCGACGACCTCGACCAGGGCCACTACTTCACCACCCCGGCCACCTCCGAGTGACCAGCCGCCCACCCCGCTGACCAGGCTCTCCCCCGGGCCCAGATCCTCACCTTCTGCCGTGAAGCGACCCGGGGGAGGCACGCAGACGGGGTTCCGGCTGCTCGGATCGGCAGCTGTGATCACCGAGCACGGTGATGTGCTGCCGGGACCGGCCAAGCGCCCCGGCCTGCTGGCCATGCCGCTCCTTCGAGGAACCGGTCGCCCTTTCCCGCGCCCAGCGCCAACCCGCCGACGCCGTACGGATGTTGCGGGACGCCCTGGCCTGCCAACAGGGCCCGCGCTGACCGGCGCCGTGCGCCGCCGGCCACTGGACGCCGCGGCCGGCGGCGTGGAGGACCTGCGCCTGGCCTCGGTGGAGGCCCTGGCCGAGGCGTACGGCCGGCCCGGCGAGCACGCCAAGGCCGCCGCCGTACTGCGCACGGAGGCCGTCGCACACCCCCTGCGCGAGTCCCCGGCCGCCGCGCTGATGCTGCCCCTCGGCCGGTCCGGACGCCAGTCCGACGCGATCGCTGGTACTACCGCACCCGGCGGCTGCTCGCCGAGGAACTCGGCGTGGACCCCGGCGCGACGCTCACGAAGGCGTACGCCACGCTGCTGCGCGCCGCCGAGCCCGCCCCACCCCGTCCGCGCAGGCACCGGTTCCCGAACTGCGGCTCAGCCGGTTAGCGGGCGGTGGCCCGGGAACGGCTGGGGTGCGGTGAGGTCGAGCAGGCCGATATAGGTGTCGAGGCGCGTGGCCGCGCGGAGCATGGCGAGGCCCTGTGCGGTGAGTTTGCGTTGCCAGTCCTCCAGGGAGGCGGCCAGCGCGTCCGTGCCGCCGGCGGTCCGGATCTGCCGGACCACCGTGGCGATGTGGTCCAGGAGATGACCGCCGCGGCGGAGCAGATGTGCCAGCTCGGCGTCGCGGATGTCGGCGGCGTCGAAGACGCGGTATCCGGTGGCCGGGTCACGGGCGGGGTTGAGGATGCCGGCCTCTTCCCAGCTGCGCACGGTCGCCGGAGTGACCCCGAGCCGATGCGCGAGCTCGCCGACAGTCCGGGTGCCGTGCGCCGGTGCGGGTGCCGGGGCGGTGCCGGACCCCGCCGTCAAGTGGTCCATGGCCGTGCGCACCGCGTCGAGGGTGTCCCGGTCACGCAGCAACCGGCTGTGCCCGCGGTCGATGACCGCCAGCGCCTCGTCGAGCGCGTCCCGGTGGAGCGCGTTCATGATCTGCCCGCCGGCCGCGTGGCCGTACGCCGGGACGAGCGCGAGGAAGGCACGGAGCGCGGCGGCGTGCAGCTCGGTGTAGACGCGGTAGCCGCTCGGTGTGCGCTGCGCGGGAGGGAGGTACCCGTCGCGCTCGTAGTTGCGGACCGCCTGGGTAGAGATGCCGTGCTCGCGGGCGAGATCAGTGGGTCGCAATGTCTTCACCGGTTGAGACTTTACGGGAGCATCAGGAGAGGGATCACGTGAGGATGCGCGGGATATCGCGGCAAAGACTACGCCGATATTCGCCAAAAGTCTCAATCGTTCTTTCAAGGATACGCTTGAGGCTCATGACCCAGGACATCCGAGACTTCGTCACCCCGTCGTGCGACCTGCTGGCGCTGGGTGAGCCCACCCACCAGGAGCCCGCCTTCGGCAGGGTGCGCAACGAGCTGTTCGCCCAGCTGGTCGGGCGCGGCTTCCGGTCCGTGGCCCTCGAGACCGACCGCGTGGCCGCGCTCACCGTGAACGACTACGTCCAGGGGGGAGCCGGCAGCCTGGACGCGGTGATGAACGACGGTTTCTCGCACGGTTGGGGAGCGTTGGCCCCGAACAGGCAGCTGGTCAGCTGGATGCGGGACCACAACCGGAACCGGCCGCCGGAGGAACGGCTGGTCTTCCACGGCTTCGACACTCCGTCGGAGACCTACAGCGCGCCCAGCCCGCGCCCGTACCTGGAACACGCCCGCGACTACCTGGACTTCGACGTCGACCTCACCGGCCTCGCCGGGGACGACGACCGGTGGAGCCGCGCGGAGGCGGTCCTGGACCCGGCCATGTCGCCCGGGGCCACGACGGAGGCCGAGAGGCTGCGACGCGTCGCGGACGACATGTTCGGCTCGCTCCGCACCCGCGCCCCCGAACTGATCGACGCCACCTCGCGCGAGCGGTGGATCCGGGCGAGGACCCATCTGACCGCCGGCCTCGGTCTGCTGCGCTACCACCGGCAGTCCGCGATCCAACCCGTCGACTCCAACCCCCGCCTCACCGCGCTGCTGGCCACCCGGGACGCCCTGATGGCCCAGAACCTGCTGGACATCCGGGACATCGAGGCCGCGCGGGGCGCCACCCTGGTGTTCGCGAGCAACCTCCATCTGCAGCGCAACCAGGCCGGCTGGCACCTGGGCGACGTGGGCGCGGACTGGTGGGGCGCCGGCGCGACCGTGGCGCGGCTGCTCGGCGACCGGTACCGCTTCGTCGCGGGCAGCCTCGGCCGCAGCAACGCCCTCGGCCTGGGCGACCCGGCGTCAGACACCTACGAGGCCGTCCTCCAGGCCCGCTTCCCCGACTGGGGCCTGACCGCGCCCGATACGCTCAGCACCGCCCGAACCCGCACCCGCACCGACACCGCCCCGCGGCAGGGCTACTTCCCTCTCGACCGGGCGACCCTCGACGCGGCCGACGCGATCCTGCACATCGGTGACGGCTCGGCCGCCGCACAGCCGTGACGCCCGACCGGGCCCGTACTGTGGGCCCATGACCAGCGAGACTGATCTGCGCAGCCTGCTCGGCGGCATGCGCCCGGAGCTGAATCCGGGCCGCTATGTCTTCACCATGGCGGAGGGCGATGTGCCCTCCGGGGTCACCCCGGTGGTGACGGTCGCCGAGCAGGAGGGCCTCACCCTCGTGGTGCCGCAGGCCGAGGCGGACGCGGCGGGGATGGCGTACGACTACGTGGCCGGGTGGATCACCCTGCGCGCGCACTCGGCGCTGGGCGCGATCGGCCTGACCGCGGCCGTCTCCCGCGCCCTGGCCGACGCGAACCTGAGCTGCAACGTCGTCTCCGCCTTCCACCACGATCACCTTTTCGTGCCGTACGAGCACGCCGAGCGGGCGGTCGAGGTGCTGCGGCGCCTGGCACACGAAACCTCCTGAGGGGCAAGGCCGTTCGCGAGGGCCTCAGCGCAGTCCGAGGCAGGGCAGCCAGGTCCGTGGCGCGCCGTGTGCCGCGGTGAGGAGGGCACACAGCGCGCCGGACGCCCCGCCGAGGAGTCCTCTGCTCTCCTGTCCGAGGGCGCTCAGCTCGGGCAGGCGCGCCAGCAGCCGGGCGAGCAGCCGCGCTTTCAGCTCGGCCGCCGCGGGCAGGTGTGCGTGGTGGTCGAAGGCGTCGGCCACGGCCAGCACACCCGCCGCGCCGTGGCAGAGCGCCAGGACGTCGGCCGGGCGGTCACCGAAGAGGTGGAAGGTCTCGTCGTAGCGTTCGGCGAGCGTGGTGAAGGCCTCGGCGGCCCAGGCGGCCGAGGCCGGATCGCCGAGCGCGTCCGCCGCGTCCCACAGGGCCCAGGACACCCCCGGTGTTCCGTAGCACCAGGCCTGGCGGGCGCGCGCTCCGGTGGGCGGTGGGCCGTCGAGTCCGGCACCGTCCCAGGTGCGGACGTAGCGGGCGTCGACGAAGGACTGCCGGGTCAGCCAGCGGGTCGCACGGCGCAACGCACGGGTCGGTCCGGGGCGCGGGCCCAGGTGGCGGACGGCGGCGGTGAGCGCGGCGACGACCCCGGCCGCGCCGTGCCCCATGCCGGTGTTGACGCGTCCGTCCAGCCAGCCGAGCCGCGGATGTCCGGCGTAGCCCGCCGTACGCAGACGCGGCAGTTCGTCGGCGTCGCACAGTGCCGCCACATGGTCGGCGAACGGTTCGAGCCCGGCCGGCTCCGGCTCGGTGCCGGCGCACAGCGCGAGCAGGATGCCGGACGGGCCGGTGATCACGTCGTAGTCGGGGAAGGAGACCTGCTCACGGCGCCAGCCACGCGCCGGCGCGATGCGGACCAGTTGGTCGCGCAGCCGGTCGGCGGCGACGTGCAGTCGAGGGTGCAGCCGGGCTCCCGTGCGCAGGCTCACCGATGTTCCGGCCAGCCCGCCGTCGTACAGCCCGCAATGGCCCGGCCCCTGCCCGGCGGTACGGGCCCACACGGCCACCGCCCGGCTCGCCGTCCCGGCACTCCCCGGCCCGCCGACATCGTGCAGCAGGGCGGCCAGCACCGGGATTCGTGCGGCCGAACCGGCCGGCCCCTGGTAGGGCGCCGGGTCGGGATCGCCGGTCCACCGGTCGGTGACGACGGGGCGCCGTACGGCGTTGGCAGCGCGCTCCGCGAGCGGGGGCACCAGGAGTTCGACGAAGCGCGCACCCGTCAGCCGTTCCACGCCGGTGAGAAAGGCCCGGTAGCCGTCCGGGCCGTCGTAGCTGCCGTACAGGGTGTGCAGGGCGGCGGCGAACCGGGCGTCCAGGATGCCCGCGGGCGAGGCCGTCTCCAGTACCGCGACCGGTCCGGGGCCGGGCAGGGGACGCAACAGGCAGTCCAGGGGCCAGGCCGGCAGCGCGGTCCGGGCCGGTGGTGCGCCGAGGGCGTCCAGCAGGGTGTCGTCCAGGTCGACCTGTTCCTCGCCGGTGTGGGCGGCCAGGTGGGCCAGCAGCCGGGCGTAGCCGGAACCGGCGGTTCGGGCGGGGTGCCAGCCGGCGTACCGGTGCGCGGTCCGGGGCGGGGACGGTGGGGCGGTGCCGTCCGGGAGGGTGCGGGCGAGGATCTCGCCGAGGGGGCGCGGCCGTTCGTCGAGCGCCGCCGTCTCGGGGAGCCGGACTCGCTCCCGCGGTGCCGGGAGCCGGTCCGCGTCGCGCAGCCAGGCCACGCGGGCGGCGATCGCCAGCCCCCACTGCACCCGCTCCGCGGCCTTTCGGGGCACGGCGGCCGAGACGGTGCGGTACGAGTCGATGAACCAGGTCTCGGCGTCACCGGCGCGCGCACCTGATGCGGGGCCGGCGTCCCTTGCGGGCCGGGCCGGCGGGCTGTGCTCCCCCGGCTCGGGCGCCTGTGCCGGCGCGGACGGGGATGCGGTGGGCGGGCCGTCGTCGGCCGGTACGGCGCCGGGGGCGGGCGGTCGGACCTGGTGCGGGTCGGCCCGGGCCGGCACGGGGCGCGGCAGGGTGTCGTGCGCGCGCACCGTCTCCGGGGACACCCATTCCGTGCTGCGGCGGCGTGGGGCCGCGCAGACCTGGAGGACGCCGAGTTCGACCAGGTGGGCGAGGAAGCCGCGCAGCACGGCCGGGCCCGGGTCGGCCGCCCGGATCGCCGCGGTACCGAGGAGCGTCGTCTCGATGTCCCCTAACTCCCTTGGCCCGTCGGCGAGTTGGCGGAGCACGGCGTCCAGCGGCCGGGTGCGCCGGAGTACGACCTGCCGCATCCTGTCGCGCCCGCCCGGGTCGATCACCCAGCAGCGCAGCACCCCCGTGCCGGTGTCCGCGCCGTCGCCCGGCGGGTCGAGGAAGTGCAGTGGTGCGGGGGCGAGGAAGGTCGCGGGGTCGGCCGCCCTGAGGTCCAGGCCGCCGAGCCGGCCCCGCAGCAGGTGCACGTTCTCCACGGCTTCGGCGGCCAGCGCGCCGAGCGCCGTGCCGGGCGGAATCAGCGGCGTCGCCCCGCCGTCGCCGGTCCCGGCGTCCCCGGTCGTCGGGGCGACCGGCAGCGGGACGACCTGGCCGGCCCATCCGCGCGGAGTCGTCTTCGCGGCCGCCCGCCCGAGGGCCCGCCACAGATACGCCCCGCGTTTGCGCAGCCGCTGCCCGTGCCACGACTCGCCCTCGGCCAGCCGCCGGACGACGTCCGCGCACACGCCGGGCGCCGCTTCGTCGAGGAACGCCCGCATGACCGGAGCGGCACACACCAGGGACCAGCCCAGCTCCCCGACCCGTGCGCGCTCGGCCGCGACCGCCCGCTCCAGCTCGCGCAGATCCTCGTCCGCCGACGCGGCGTCGCGGCACAGCCGGACGGCCTCCTCCGCGAGGTCGCCGGCGACGGCCAGGCCCTCCAGGAGCCGGCAGTCCGCCGGCCGAGGGGCGGCGCCGGAGTGCAGTCGGCGGCGCAGGGCCAGTACCGCGCGCCGGTCGGCGGCGGTCAGCTCGGGACGGGGTACGACGGTGTCGCCCAGCTCTGCGGCCAGTGCGCGGGCGCGACCGGCGCGCCGTTCGCCGTCGCGGGCGTGCTCGGTGAGCCGGGCGAACAGGTCCGGGCTGCCCGCCGCCGCCCAGGCCGCCAACGGCATCCCGGCCACTCTGAGCAGCGCCGTGCCGCCCGGCATCGGGGTGTCGCCCATCTCAGCGCCTCCCGTCGTCGGCGAGGGCGTGGGTCAGCAGGCTCTGCCGGGCGAGGGACAGCCGTCCGCGGTTCCAGTGGAAGATCACGTAGTAGGCCGCGGCGCGGCGTGGGCCGACGACGGCGCCGCCCGACTCGAAGTACGCCGTGCGCCATCGCTCGGCACCCCGGCGCAGAGCCTCCGCATGCGCCTCGACGGCCGCCCGTCGTGCGGCGGGCAACGGAGCGAGCAGCGTACGGGGACCGGCCTGCCAGGCGTCGCGGATGCCGGCGGCGGCCCGCTGGGCGTCCTCGTCCAGGCCGGTGCCCAGCCTGCGCCCGGTGTCGTCGCGCACCACCTCCCACACCCCTCGGTGCTCCCAGCCGACGATGCCGAGCCCGTCGAGGAGTTCGGCCAGCAGCGCCAGGGACAACCGCCAGTCCGCGAGCTCCCCTGTGCCGTCGCCGGTGTGGTGGTCGAGCCAGGCGAGGGAGTCCGCCGTGAACAGCTCGTGCACGAGCCGCATCGACGGCGGGCCGCCGAACAGGTACGTCTCCGGCTCGTACACCGCGCAGACCGGTGCCGCGGTCTGCCCGTAGAGCCCCTCGAAGCGGCGTAACAACTCCGTGCGCAGCAGGCCGTGTTCCGGTTCGCGGGCCTCGAACCGGACACGCAGACCGGGCGGCTTGTGCATGAAGAAGAAGGAGCGCACCGTGCCCGAGGCGATGAGGTCGCGGGCCGTGTCCGCGACGCAGCGGTACGTCGGCCGCCAGGCCGCGCGGCCGGGTGCGAGATTGACCTGGACCCAGCCCGTCTCGGGTACGGCGGCGCGGAGCGCGGACAGACCGGCCGTCAGAAACGTGCGGCGGGCCGCCGCGTAGGCGGGACCGTCGCCGATGTCAGGCACGGTACCCAGGGAAATGCCGCGTGCGTCCCGGAGACAATCGGCCAGCAAGTTTTCGACCTCCACTGTGCTCCTTCCCTCTGGCGACCGATGAGGGGCCGAGGTGAATATCCGCTCCCGCCCTTGGAATTCCGCAATGGCGCCCGCCTGAAAAACAGACGGCAATTCTTCATATGATCAATGGGGTTGCGCCTGGTGCACGAAAAGCGCGCGATGTGCCACGGGCGCACTCCGCGCGCCGATGCGGAGGGGCACGGCCGAGTTATCCACAGGGCTGTCGTGCGAGACGCCATGTCGTGCATGATCGGCTTCTGCGCTGATCTGTGCGGCACAAGGCCGAGACAACGGGTGGGGTCGGTATGCGACGTCGATGGGTAAGAGTCCTGGCGATCACGGTCGTCGTACTGGCCGTGCTGCTCACGGTCGCCGACCGGGTGTCCGTGCACTACGCGGACAAGGAGGCCGCGCGCCTCGTCAAGCAGAAGTACGGCTACGCCAACTCCACCGACAGCCACGTGGACGTCTCCATCGAGGGTTTCCCGTTCCTGACGCAGGTGCTCGGCCAGAACTTCGGCCATGTCAGACTCACGGCCGGGCAGTTCACCGTCGACACCACGAGCAACGCCCAGGGCGGCTACCTGCACGTGAAGGAGTTCGATCTCGACCTGCGCGGTGTGACGGTGACATCGCTGACAGCCCGCAGCGCCGAGGCGAACCTCGCCACCGGCACCCTGAAGCTCTCCTACGACGAACTCTCCGGCGTGGTGACGAGGTTGGCGGGCAGCGGCGGCCCCCTGCGCGTCTCCCAGGCCCCCGGCTCGGCGGAGCAGGCGGCGAAGGTCAGGATCACGGGCACAGCCGGCGGACAGCACGTGGACGGCACGGGCACGCTGCTCGCCCAGGGCAACGAGCTCACCCTGACCATTCCTGGTGTCCAGCGGCCGGCGCCCGTCTGGCGGGTCGACCTCCCGGAAGGCGTCGGCTTCACCGCGGCCCGCGCGACCGCGGACGGCGTCGACATCAGCATGGTCGGCCACCAGGTGACGCTGGGCAGATCACGCTTCGAGAGATGAGTGTGCCGCTGCCGTCATGACCCGCGAGGCGGAGCCGGTCGAGGTGCGGCGGCGGGTGCGGGTGCTCGCACCATGGTTTTGAAGGGGGGACTGCCGGTCCGGGCCCGGCACAGGTGAACCCGCCCGTCCGTCGGCGCCGGGCGGACGGAGGGGCGGGCAGGGTGCGAGGGTGTGGCCTCACCCTCCGAGGAGTTCGGCCGCCTGGGCGGTTCCCTCGACGCGGGCGCGGATCTTGGCGAAGGCCGTCTCGCGTGATGTCGACGTGTCATCGGCGAAGGGGGCGAAGCCGGCGTCGTCGCAGGTGCCCAGCTGGTCGACGGGGATGTACCTGGCAGCCCGAAGCACCCGGTCGCGGACTTCTTCGGGGGTCTCGACGCGCGGGTCGATCGGATCGGTCACGCCGACGAAGGCCCGGACTCCGGGACGGAGTTGGTCGGCGATGACACGCAGCACGCGGTCGGGGTCGGCCTCGCCGGCCATCTGGAGGTAGAAGTTGCCCGCCGTGAGCCGGAGGAACCGGGGCAGCAGCTCGGCGTAGTCGACATCGAGGCTGTGCGTGGAGTCCTGGTCGGCGCCGGGCCCGCAGTAGACGCCGATCCGGGCCTGCTCGCTCTCGGTGAAGCGGGCCAGCACCTGGTTGTTCAGCTCGACGAGATCGTTCAGCACTCCTCCACTGGGGTCCAGCTTGAGGGTGAGACGGGCCTCGTCGAAGTCGAGCTGGACGACATGCGCGCCCGCGTCGAGACACGCGCGGATCTCCGCCTCCGACTCTCCCATCAGCTGATGGAGGAACTCCTCGCGCGGGAATCCAGAGATCCCGCTCGGCGGATAGAACAGGCTCAGCACGGACGGCGCGACGACGGCCTGCTTCACCGGAGTGTTCGTGTACTGCCGGGCCGCCCGCAGGTACTGCTCGGCGGACACCTTGTACCGGAAGGGACCCGCGGTCAGCACGGGCAGCTGCCGCTGGTGACCGTCGGCGAAGGGGATCACCACACCCTCGGGAGACAGGCCGGGCGTGCCCGCGACGGGGTACGTGACGAAGTCGGGCTTGGACTGCTCGCCGTCGGTGACGACCGGCGAACCGGCCTTCTCCAGCCGCTCGATCGTGTCGCGGACGGCCCTCTCCTGAACCAGCCTGAAAGTACCCTCGTCCGTCCGCCCGGCCTGGTGGTCGGCCATGGCGGTGAGCAGTTCGGGAGAACGGGGGAGGCTGCCGATGGGTTCGGTAGGAATGTTCACGGCGGCAGCCTAGGAACCGCATCCGCCCGGACCCGGTCCGAACACCCCCGCGCCCGCCCAGGTCCACCCGCTCAGGGCATGGCCGCCCCTCCGGCTTGACCTCGGACGACAGCCGGAGGACACCTCGCGGTCTCGCCGCTTGACCTTGCCCCCGGGGGCAAGGTTTAGCGTGGAGCGAGGTGAGCGGCATGAAGATCAGTGAACTGGCGCGCCGGTCAGGCGTGACGACGAAGGCAGTGCGGTACTACGAATCGCTGGGGTTGGTCACGCCCGGGCGTCTCGCCAACAGCTACCGGGACTACGACGAGGACGACGTGCGCCTCGTGCGGGAGATCAGGGCGCTGCACCGGCTGGGAATCCCCGTCGAGCGCACCCGGCCGTTCCTGGAGTGCCTGGCGGCCGGGCGTGCGTACGCCGACGACTGCCCCGCCTCGCTGGCCGCCTACCGCGAGGCGATCGACGAGCTGACCGAGCGCATCGAGGCACTCGCCGCGCGCCGTACGACGCTGATCGCCAACCTGAACGCCGCCGCCCACCGCGGCAGCACCGTCGTACCCTCCGAGGCGAGCGGCACCGGGGACGAGGACTATCTGACGCTCCCGGCGGACCTGCCCGTCCCCGAGGACGACGGCGCCGCGGACCACCTGCGCGGGACGGCGGCGCCCGGGGCGGCCCTGTGCGACACGGCGGGCAGGACGATCCGTCTGGACGCACTCGGCCCTCGCCGTACGGTCGTCTATGTCTACCCGCTCACCGGCCGCCCCGGCACCGATCTGCCGCAGGGCTGGAACTCCATTCCCGGAGCCCGCGGTTGCACGCCCGAGACATGCGGCTTCCGCGATCACTTCCAGGACCTCCTGGAAGCCGGCGCCGGCCGGGTGTACGGGCTGTCCAGCCAGGACGGCGCGTACCAGAACGAGGTCGTGGAGCGCCTCGGGCTGCCCTTCGACATGCTGTCCGACCCCTCTTTCGGGCTGGCCGACACCCTCGGCCTGCCCACGTTCGAGGCGGACGGTACGCGGCTGTTCAAGCGGCTCACGCTCGTCATCCGCGACGGTGTGATCGAGCACGCCTTCTATCCGGTCTTCCCTCCGAACGAACACGCCGAGCAGGTCCTGACCTGGCTGCGCGACAACCCGCTGTAGGACACCGGCCACCGCCTCCTCGCCGGCCGGCGCCCGGCCCCACTCCGTCCGCACTCCAACCCGACCGAGAGGCCCGCCCGTGTACGTGCCCAAGCCCTTCATGCCCGAGGACACCGACGTCCGCGATCTGCTGACCGGCCTCGGCGCCTGCGACCTGGTCACCATGACCCCGCAGGGCCTCCAGGCCACCCTGCTGCCCTTCGAGCACGACCGGGACACCGGTGAACTCGGTTCGCTGATCGGTCACATGGCGCGGGCCAACGGCCACTGGCGCGAGCCGGTACAGGGGGAGGCCATGGTGATAGTCCACGGGCCGCAGGCCTATGTCTCGCCCACCTGGTACGCGACGAAGGCCGAGCATCATCGGGTGGTCCCCACCTGGAACTATGTCGTCGCCCACGTGTACGGGCAGTTGGTCGTGCACGACGACCCGGTGTGGGTCGAGGCGCAGATGCGCCGCCTCACCGACCGGCACGAGGCCGGTTCTGCCGAGCCCTGGTCCCTCGACCAGGCTCCGGCGAAGTACGTCGAGGGGCGGTTGCGCGCGGTCATCGGCGTCGAAGTGGTCATCAGCCGGATCGAGGCCAAGGCCAAGCTCAGCCAGAACCAGCCCGAGCAGAACGTCGAGGGCGTCATAGCCGGGCTGGAGGCGCGCGGTCGGGGCGATGACATGGCGGTCGCCGCCGCGGTGCGCGCACACCGCCGACACGCTGCCACCTCCTGAGGCCGCGGCGGTACCGGGCAGGGCTTCAGTGGCCGACGGCCACCGAACCCTGCACCGGCTGCGGCTGCGGCTGCGGCCGGCGGATCATGAACACGTCCACCGGATCCTCGGACTCGACCGTGAAGCCGTGGCGCGCGTAGAGCTTCAGGGCCCGGCTGCCCCGTAGCACGTTCAGCCGGACGGGAGTACCGTCGCGGTCGCAGCGCTCCAGCAGCATGCTCAGCACGGCCGAGCCGATGCCTCTGCCCTGGAGGGCCGGGTCCAGGTAGAAGTGCTCCAGCCAATGGGCGTCGGCGGCCGGCCGCAGCGCCACGCAGCCGGCCAGGGCGCCGGCCGCCTCCACCACCCATGTGTGCGCCGGAGTGAACCCGTCACGCAGCCGCTGCCGCACGCGCCGCTCGTCGTAGCGCCCGAGGCGCTCCAGGTCCGCCCTCAGCACCACGGCCCGCAGCTCGGCCACCGCCTCGACGTCCGCCGCCGACGCCTGCCGTATCTCCCAGTCAGCCACGAGCGCGATGCTACCGACCGCCCAGGAACGTCAGTACGGCCGAGCGGAACCGGTCCGGGTCGTCCAGCCACGGGAAGTGTCCGGCTCCGGGCTGTACGACGAGTTCGGCGTGCGGGAACAGCGCGGCGAACTCGGCCACCACGGGCGGCGGGGCACCGGGGTCGACTTCCCCGGCGATGAGCAGCACGGATGCCGCGCAGCGGGCGAGTGCCGCGCGGGTGGTGTCCGGGTCGAAGGCACCCTCGGCACCGAAGGCCGCCAGGATCCCCCGGTCGAGCTGTTCGTTCTCCGCGGCCCTGTGCGCCCGGGCCGCCTCGTCCCAGCGGCCGTACGAAAAGGGGGCAATGGCCTGGAAGTTCTCGGCCGTGGCCGCGCCCGCTGCGATGGCCTCCAGGGCCGCGAAGGCCGCCGGGAACCAGGGTTCGTCCCGACGGGATCGCACGGTCTCGCGCCGCAGCCCGTCACTGATCGGCAGGCCGACGGCACGGACGCTCGGGGTGACGAGGGCGAGACGGCCGATGCGTCCGGGGTGGCGGCCCAGGTACTGCACGGCGATGTTCGCGCCGGCGCTGTGCGCGAGCAGGTCCATGCGCTCCAGGCCCAGGTGCGTGCGCAGGGCCTCCACGTCGGCGACGAGACGGTCGCACCGGCAGGAAGCGAGGTCCCGGGGCGTCGCGGACCGGCCGGTGCCCCGCAGGTCCAGCCGGATCAGCGTGCGGTGCTCGGGCAGTCCGCCCAGGTCACCGAGGTAGGTCGACTGCTGGGGGCCGCCGGGCAGGCACACCACGGGCTCGCCTTCGCCGCGGACATGGTAGGCCAGCTCGGTGCCGTCGTACGAGGTGAAGGATCCCATGGCTGACATGGTGCGGACCACCGCGCGCACCGGCAATCGGATATGCCGTGCCGTGACCCTGCCCACCGCATTTCCCGGGCGGGAAATGACTGAACACATGAACGGCCGTCGCAGCACATCTTGTTGACGCGCGGAACATCGGGTTCACTCGGTGCAACGCATATGTTTCACTCAGCAGAAAACAGGCTGACCCACCCGTATCATCCATGTGTTGTGCGCACCCAAGCGCAACTCACGCTCCCCGCCTGCCGTCATCGGCCGGGCGGGGCGGCACATCACCGTCGGACACGGAGGAACAGATGTCTGAGAACACCTCACCCGTCACCGAGTTGACCTCGCAATACGTCAGCCAGGTGTCCAACGACCTCGACAACAACGTCAAGGAGCAGGACCGCATCGCCACGGAAATCTCCGCTCTACAGAGTCAGTTGACGGCTCTTCAGCACGATCACGGCGTCCTGGTGAGCATGCAGCAGGCGCTCGGTGTCACCGCCCCGGCCGGCGTGCCTGCCGTCACCGACGGTGCCGTGGTGCCCGCCCCGCGCAAGACGCCCACCTCCGCACCTGTCACGCCCGCCGCACCCGTCGTGGACAGGACGCCGAAGAAGGCGAGCGTCGCGGAGCCCGAGTCCACGAAGCCGGCAGCCAAGAAGCCCGCGGCGAAGAAGTCCACCGCGAAGGCCTCCCCGGCGAAGGCATCTGCGCCGAAGGCGACGCCGACGAAGACGTCCGCGGCGAAGCAGGCGGTCCCCCAGACCGCTCAGCCCACGCTCGTCGAGCTGGTCCGGCGCCACCTGACGGACCAGACGGAGCCCCGCTCCGCGGCGGAGGTCACCGAAGCCCTCGGCAAGGCGCATCCCGACCGGGAGATCCAGACCAAGGTCATCCGCACCACCCTGGAGAACCTGGTCGCCCGCAACAGCGCCCAGCGCAGCAAGCAGGGCACGTCCGTCTTCTACACCGCCGCCCGCGCCGCGGAGTCCGCGCCGGCGGACAAGGCCGAGGCCAAGCCGGAGACCACCGAATAGGTCATGGCCACACCTCTGCCGTGCCGAACGTGCCGACCGGGCGCCGAGGGCACGTCTCCACCGCTCGGGGCCGGTCATGGCCGCCACCGGCACGCGCGCCCACCGCACGACGGCAGGCTCGGCCCGAGCCCTGGCCGCGACCGAGACATGACGTGTACGCACCCACGGCCGCAACCCGGACGTGGACACGAACCAGGATGCTGACACGCGCCGGAACATGGACGCGGAAGGAAGCACAGGCGCGGGCATGAGCGTAGGCGTGGGCATCAGCGTGGGCAGGGGAACGAGCGTGGGGGCGCTCGGCCTCGGCCCGCCCCAGCCAGGGTGCCCTCGGTCTGCGCGGGCTGCGCGGCGACGGCTACGACCAGATCGGCGGCGGAGGGCAGGTCGTCGATGAGGTCGGTCGCCTCGCCGCCTCGGTGCGGCAACGGGGGACCTCACCGGCCGCGACAGCGGCCTCGTACGCCCTCACACGCCCACGCCCGCGCGGCCCCTGGTCGTCGGCGAGTTCGGGCACGCGGCCGCCCGGCCGCACCATCAGCCCCGGCAGGGACGGCCCGGCCACGCGAGCCGGGCGGGGAACGGCCCGGCGGGAGGACGCACCGGCCCGCTCCCCGGAGCGCAGCGCGTGCGGAGCCGGGCGATCCGTGCACTGTGGAGGTACGGGCGGCACGCCCACGGCCCATCGCCCTGCGCGAGGTGGATGCTCGGTGGTGTTCCCTGCCTCCGCAGGACACGAGGGCACGTGCCGTACCACCGACGGATACTCCGCCCCCCGGTGCACGCGAGGAGATGCGATGTCCGATGCCGTTGCGCCGGTTCGGCCGGTCCAGCCGGCCCTGGAACCCGCGGCCGCGGAGTTCGCGAAGGCGACGGCCGATCCGCCGTACCTGTTCGAGTGGCCGCCGCGGAAGGCCGTAAGCGCCGGAGCCGAGGGCACCGGTTGGTGCGCGAGCCGGCCGTCGAGGCGGATGCCGCGGTCGCCTTCCCCACGTACGACCTCTCGCCCGAGGCCCACTACCCGGTGACCCAGCAGGTGCTGTTCTACCCGGTCACCGACGCGTCCTTCGACACGCCGTTCTACGGCCAGTTCGCCACGGGTTACTGCCCGGCGCCGCGACGCCATGCGGCGGTTCTGGGACCAGTACACGGCCGACGCGGACGAGCGCTCCCGGATCACCGCCTCGCCGCTGCGCGGCACCGCCGAGGAGCTGTCGGGACTGCCCCCGGCGCTGGTCGTCACCGCCGAGGCGGACGTGCTGCGTGACGAGGGCGAGGCCTACGCCAACAGGCTGCGTGCGGCGAGGGGGTACCGGTCACGGCGGTCCGGTTCCAGGGCATCGTCCACGACTTCGTGATGCTCGACGCCCTCCGCGGCACCCACGCGGCACGCGCGGCCATCGACCTGGCGACCCGCACCCTGCGCTCCGCCCTGCACACCGCCTGAGACGGCCGGTGCGGCACTGTGCCGGCGGCGGTCCGCTCCCCCAGAAACCGCCGCCGGCCGTTTGGAGCCGGTTGCCTCGTCACCGCTGCGGCAAGGCGAACTCGGCAGTGGCACCGTGTCCGTTGAGGCCGATGCCGAATTCAGGGAATTCGATTCCCCGGTGGTTTACCCTCACCCGTCCACATTAACGGTCGCCGCCATGAAGAAATGATTCCTCGACCACATTTCATACTGGACGACTATTCCCCTCGCCGCGCTCGCACCTGGCCGGTGCCCGGCGGCGCTCACTCGTGGGGTGGAGACCTTTTCCACCCTCGATCCACCCGTGGGTGCGTGCGTCGGGCATGCCGGGTGGGCGATCGTGGACGGTGACATCGCCAAAGGTGAGGAGCGTGCGGGATGGCTCTCCCCAGTGACTTCGCCCTGCTGGGCATCGTGTGCTGGATCGGGTACGAGGTGCTGCTGCGCCGCCGGGAGTTCGCGGCTGCGGGTACGTGGCAGGCCGACGACCGCGACCGGGGTTCGACCCGGCTGCTGATCGTCTGCTTCGTGGCCACGGGTGTGATCAACACGGTGTTCAACAGCACGGCGACGGCCCAACTGCCCATACCGGTGCGCTGGTTCGGCATAGCGGTCCTGGCCGGAGGGCTGGCCCTGCGGGCCTGGGGCATGCGCACGCTGTCCCAGTACTACACCCGCACCCTGCGCACGGTCGACGGTCAACGGCTGGTCCAGGAGGGTCCGTACCGGCTCATACGCCACCCCGGGTACTGCGGCAGCCTGCTGGTGTGGATCGGCTACTCGCTGGGCCTCGGCAGCTGGGCGGCGACCTTGATCGTGGCAGCGCTGCTGACGACGGCCTACCTGTGGCGCATCAGTACGGAGGAACGGCCGCTGACAGCGGCCTTCGGCCCGGCGTATGCGGACTATCGCGAGAGGACGAAGCGTCTGGTGCCCTATGTCTTCTGACCGTTCCGAGTCCGCGGGTCGCCCACCGCCAGGGTGTGTGTCCTCGCCCCGTCAGGTCGAGGTCCGTTCACCGCCAGCGTGCCCCGCGCCGCACCCGTGCAATGGACGCATGACTTCACAAGCACCCCTGAACGGCAAGAAGGTACTCGTCACCGGCGGCAGCCGGGGCATCGGCGCGGCGGCGGCACGGCGACTGGCGCGGGAGGGCGCGGACGTGGCCGTGACCTATGTCCACGGGAAAGAGGCGGCTGAGGAGGTGGTGCGGGCCGTCGAGGCACACGGGCAGCGGGCGGTCGCGCTGCGCGCGGATGCCGCGGACGCGCAGGAGGCGGCGGGAGCGGTACACCGTGCGGCGGAGGCGCTCGGAGGTCTGGACGTACTGGTGAACAACGCGGCCCTCGGGCTGATGCAGCCACTGGAGGACATGTCGCTCGACGACGTGGACCGGCTCATCGCCGTCAACATCCGCGGGGTGTTCCTCGCCTCCCAGGCCGCTGCCGCGCTCATGGCGCCCGGCGGGCGGATCATCACCGTCGGCAGCTGTATCACCGCGCGCGTGCCCGGCCCCGGGGCCACCCTGTACGCGATGAGCAAGTCGGCCGTCGTGGGGCTGACGAAGGCGCTGGCCCGGGAGCTGAGCGGGCGCGGGATCACCGCACACGTCGTCCACCCGGGTCCGATCGACACCGACATGAACCCCGCCGACGGTCCCTCCGCGTCCGGCCAGGCGGCCATGACCGCACTCGGCCGCTACGGCACGGCCGAAGAGGTGGCGTCCGCGATCGCCTACCTCGCACGACCGGAGGCGATGTACATGACGGGCACGGAGCTGTCGGTGGACGGCGGCTACGCGGCATGAGCGGGTGGGGCGCGCCGGGCACGGATGCCGCAGCCACCGGCCGACGTCTCAGGCGGGCTCGGGCTGCGCCTTGCCGCGCCGGCTGGGGAGCAGGCCGAACCCCGCCCCCAGCGAGACGAGGCCCATGCCCACCGCGGCCATGACTCCCTGTACGCCGTCCGCCGCTACCGCGCAGAACGCGGCGACGGCGCCGTTGAAGAGGAAGAGGAACCACAGCACCGGCCGTGCGGAGTCTCTGTCTCTTCGTCACGGTGCTGCTGATCACGGCCGTCGGCACGGTGGCGATGGTCGGGGCCTGGCTGCTGCCCGAGACGGTGCTGCTGGTCCGGCGCATCGCCGGGGCCGAGCGCGCCATGACGACGGCGTGGACGGGCCGGGAGATCCCCGAGGCCTACCCGCCTCTCACCGGCCCGGTACGCCTGCGGCTGCGCACCGCTGTGCGCGACCCCGGTACGCGCACCGATCTGCGCTGGATGACCGCCTCGTACGGCTATGGCGCGCTCGTCCTGCTCGCGCTGCCGCTGTGGCCGGTCGGCCTCGTCGTCGACGGGGTGCGGTGCGGCCTGCTGCGCCGTGCCCCAGTGGTGCTCCCGCTGATCACCCGGCTCGCCGATCTGGAGGCCCGCTGGTCACAGGCCCTGCTGCGGCCCGCACCGCAGGCGCTGCTGGCCGCTCGCGTGGAGCGGCTCGCCGCCACCCGAGCCGATGCGATCACCGCCCACGAGGCGGAACTGCGCCGCATCGAGCGCGATCTGCACGACGGCGCCCAGGCACGTCTGGTGTCGCTCCCGATGCGGCTCGGGCTCGCCCTGCGCGCCTACGACCGGGATCCCGAGGCCGCCCGCGCACTCCTGGTCGACGCCCACCGCCACGCACAGGAGGCGCTGACCGAGCTGCGCCAGGTCGTGCGGGGCATCCATCCGCCGATCCTCACCGACCGCGGTCTCGTCGGAGCCGTGCGGGCGCTCGCGGGGAGCAGCGCGCTCGACGTGGCCGTGAGTGTCACGGGCGGGCTGGAGGAAGGACCGCGGCCCCCGGCGGCGATCGAGGCCGCCGCGTACTCCGCCGTGGCCGAGGCGCTGACCAACGCGGTCAGGCACGGGGGCGGCCGGCGGGCGGACGTACGGCTGGAGCGACTGCGCGCCGGGGCGTGGGCGGTGATCAGCGACGACGGTCACGGCGGCGCCGACGAGCAGAGCGGGACGGGACTGCTCGGCGTCCGCCGCCGGGTGGCCGCGCTCGACGGCGAACTGACCGTGTCCAGCCCGGCCGGCGGCCCTACCGTGATCGTGGTGGAGCTTCCGTGCGTCTGGTGACGTGCGCTCCCCCTTCGCCTCGGTGCGGCCCCGGCCCGACGGCCAGGGGCGGTGCACGATCAGTGAGGTCGCCACGTTCACCGAGCTTCGTGCGCACACGCTGCGCCGGTACGAGCAGATCGGGCTGATGCGGCAGGTCGGGCGGGGCTTTCTCACCGGGTCCTTCTCGGACGCGGGCAAGGAGTTGTCCGGCGGGGACTTTTCGGCAGGTGATGCACCGGGTGGCACCGGCGTTCTCCAGCAGACGGCTGCGCCTGCGGGTGCCGGGGGGCCAGGTGGCGGGCGAGCGCTACGCCGACATGTCTCTCGCCTCCGTGGCCCGGGAGTCCTAGGAGCCCCATGTCACGCGCGCCCGGCCGTCTCCGTCCCGGACAGCCCGTCCGGGACGGAGCACCGCTTCAGCATGCGCGGGAGGCTGCCCGAGCCGTGGAGTGCCCGTACCTGCTGCGGGGCCGCTGGCGTCGCCGGTCCGGGAGGGGGCTCCTCGGCGTCAGCCGCCGTCGAACAGCCCTGAGGTCCGCACTCCCAGGTGGCGCAGTGCCGCCGCGGCGGCTCCGGCGCCGCACATGCCATGGGCGCCGGGGCCCGGCGGGGTGGCGGCCGAGCAGAGGAACACCCCGGGCAGGCCGGTGGCGTACGGGTCGAGGGCCGGGCGGGGGCCGAGGAGGAGCTGAGAGGTCGTCTTGGCTCCGGTGATGATGTCGCCGCCCGTGAAGTTGGGGTTGGCGGCGGCGAACCGGGCGGGCCGGACGGCCTGTCGGGCCACGACGCGGTCGCGGATACCGGGGGCGAACCGCTCCAGCTGCCTCAGGATCGCGTCGGTGGCGTCGCCGTCGTAGTCGTACGGGACATGGGCGTAGGTGTACACGGGATGCACGTCACCGACCGAGCGGGTGGGATCGGCCAGGTACTGCTGGGCGACCAGGACGAAGGGCCGCTCGGGCATGCGTCCGGCCACGACGTCCTGGAGCGTCCGCGCCACCTCGGCGAGCGGGCCGCCGAGGTGCACGGTGGTGGCCCGGCGCGCGTGCTCGTTCGTCCAGGGCACACCGCCCTCGACGGCCAGATCGAGCTTGAAGACGGCGGGCGCGCGAAGGAAGCGGCCGTACGCGGCGCGCGTCCGGGGCGGCAGCCGGTCGCCGTAGAGGGCTGCGGTCTGGCTCGGGTCGAGGTCGAGGAGGGTGACGTCGGCGGGCGGGAGTTGACGGTGGTCGGTGACGCGGACGCCGGTGTGGACGGTGCCGCCGTACCGGCGCAGCACACGTTCCATGCTGGAGGCGATGGACTGTGAGCCGCCCTCGGCCACGGCCCAGCCCGCGTCGTGGCCCGCGGTGAGGATGCCGAGCGCGATGGCCGAGGTGAACGGGCGGGACAGCGGGCGCAGGGCGTGGGCCGCGACTCCCGCCCACAGCGCCCGCGCCTGCGGGGTGCGGAAAAGGCGGGCGAGGGCGGTGGCAGGCAGGGTGGTCGGGATGCCGAAGCGGGCGAGCAGCAGCGGGTGCGCGGGCAGGTGCGGCAGCGGGCCCAGGACGTCGTGCGCCAGAACGTTCCAGTGCCGCACCGGGGTGGCGAACAGGGCGCGGTAGCGGTCGCCGTCGGGTCCGAGGAGACGGGCGGTGTCCGGCACCGAGCGCAGCAGGGCCCCGCCGCTGCCGTCGTCCAGCGGGTGGACGCAGTCGACGTCCGCCGTCCGCCAGCGCAGCCCGTGCTGTTCGAGGCCGAGCGCGCGCAGCGCCGGGGAGCCGGCGGCGGTGGGGTGGACGGCCGAGCAGTGGTCGTGGAGGAGGCCGGGCACAAGTGCCTCGGAGCTGCGGGTGCCCCCGCCGATCTCGTCGGCGGCTTCCAGGACGGTCACGGCGAGCCCCGCCCTGGCGAGAAAGGCCGCGGCGGCGAGCCCGTTGGGCCCGGCGCCGACGACGACTGCGGACGTCATGCCGCACCCCCGAGGTGTCCCGTGTCGGAAATCGGTCGTGGAATCGGTCGTGGAATCGGTCGGATATCGGTCGGATGTCGGTCGGGAATCACGTGGCCGGGGTGATCGTAACCCGCAGGTGTTTCATGAGGGGCTGGTCGCTCTGCTCGCTGTGGTCGCACAGGGCGACGAGCACGTTCATCTCCGGCATGTACCCGGCCGCGCAGCCGCGGGGCATGTCGTACGGGATCGCGAGGAAGCCGTCGAGGGTGCGGGTGGTGCCGTCCTTGGCCGTGCTGACGATGTCCACGGGGTCGAACTCGCCGATGCCTCGTTCGCGCATGTCGTCGTCGTTCATGAAGACGAGGGTGCGCAGGTTCCTGATGCCGCGGTAGCGGTCGTTGTCGGAGTAGATGGTCGTGTTCCACTGGTCGTGGGAGCGCATGGTGCCGAGGGCCAGGGTGCCCGGGGCGGGGACGACGTCGGGCAGCGGGGCGGCGGAGAACTCCGCCTTTCCGGACGGTGTGCGGAAGACCAGCTCGCGGGCGGGCTGCTTGATGCGGAAGCCCAGCGGCAGTCGCACCCGTCGGTTGAAGTCCTCGAATCCGTCGAGGACTTGGGCCATGGTGTCGCGGATCCGGTCGTAGTCCTCGACGTACCACTGCCAGGGCGTCGGGCTGTCCGGCAGGGCGGCGCGGGCCAGGCCGGCGATGATGGCGGGCTCGGAGAGCAGGTGCCGGGAGGCGGGACGCTTCATGCCGACGGACAGGTGCACCATGCTCATCGAGTCCTCGACCGAGGTGCTCTGCGGGCCGGTGCGCTGCTGGTCCTTCTCGGTGCGGCCGAGGCACGGGAGGATGAGCGCCCGGCGGCCATGGACGAGGTGGCTGCGGTTCAGCTTCGTGCTGACCTGGACGGTGAGGTCACAGGAGCGCAGCGCCTCGTGGGTGAGCGGGGTGTCGGGCGCGGCGAGCGCGAAGTTGCCGCCCATGCCGACGAACACCCTGACGTCGCCCCGCCGCATGGCCGCGATGGTGCCGACGGTGTCCAGGCCGTGGGCGCGGGGCGGGTCGATCCCGCACACCTGGGCGAGCCGGTCGAGGAGCTCGGCGGTCGGGCGGTGGTCGATGCCGCAGGTGCGGTTGCCCTGGACGTTGCTGTGCCCGCGCACCGGCGACGGTCCGGCGCCCTCGCGGCCCAGATTGCCGCGCAGCAGAAGGAGGTTGACGATCTCGCGGACCGTGTCGACGCCGTGTTCGTGCTGGCTCACGCCCAGGCACCAGCTGACGATGCTGCGATCGGCGTCACGGTAGACGCGGGCCGCCCTGAGGATGTCGGCGCGGTCGAGGCCCGACTGGCGCTCTATCTCCGCCCAGGGCGTGGCCTCGCACTGTTTGCGGTAGTCGTCGAAGCCGGCGGTGTGGCGGTCGATGAACTCCTGGTCGAGTGCCTTGGGATCGCTGCCGGCCTGCTCCAGCAAGGCCTTCGCCATGCCGCGCAGCAGGGCCATGTCGCCGCCGACACGCACCTGGAGGTTCAGGTTGCTGGTGCGGGTGGAGTGGAAAGTGGCCATGTCGGTGATGTCGTGCGGGATGATCGTGCGCCGGGCGGCCGCCTCGATCAGCGGGTTGACGTGCACGATCCGGGTGCCGCGGCGGTAGGCCTCGGCGAGGGCGGTGAGCATCCGGGGTGCGTTGGAGGCGGCGTTCACGCCCATGATGAACAGGGCGTCCGTCATCTCCCAGTCCTTCAGGTCGACCGTGCCCTTGCCGGTGCCGAGCGAGGCCTCCAGGGCGCGTCCGCTGGCCTCGTGGCACATGTTGGAGCAGTCGGGCAGATTGTTCGTGCCCAGTTCCCGGGCCATCAACTGGTACAGGAACGTGGCCTCGTTGCCGAGCCGGCCGGAGGTGTAGAAGGCGGCCTGGTTCGGGTCGTCCAGCTCGCGCAGGGTCCGCCCCACCAGTTCGAAGGCGTCGCGCCAGCTGATCGGGACGTAGTGGTCGGAGTCGGGGTCGTAGACCATGGGCTCGGTCAGCCGGCCCTGATCCTCCAGCGCGAAGTCGCTCCACTCGGACAGGTCGCCCACCGAGTGCCGCGCGAAGAACGCGCGGTCGACCCGCTTGCGGGTCATCTCCCAGGTGACGTGCTTGATCCCGTTCTCGCAGATGTCCAGGCGCAGGCCCTTGGTGTCGTCCGGCCACGCGCACCCTGGGCAGTCGAAGCCGCCATTCTCGTGGTTCATCTTCACGATCGCGCGTGGTCCGTCCACCAGCGCGCCCTCGCGCAGCAGGAATCCGCTGACGCTCTTCGCGGCGCCCCAGCCGGCGGCGGGGTGGTGGTAGGGGCGGAAGGACGGTTCCCCGCCGGGAGCGGGGCCCACGTGGAGCTCCCGCTCTTCCGCCCCCTGCGCCGGCCGCCGCGGCTGATCGTCACTGGAGTGCCGGGAGGTGCTCACGACTCTCCCTCAGGACTGGGGCCGCTTGCCGTGGTTGGCGGCGTGGTTGCGCCGTGCCTTCTTCTTCCTGCGTCGCTTCGAGGACATGTCAACCTCCTGTCGATACGAGAAACATCCTTCGTCCGAATGTTTCGGACATGTTCAGGGCGCTATTCCCTGCGGCCCTTGCGCCGACTCTCGCCGGACTTCATGCGGCCCTCGCGCACCTCGCGGTCGACCTCGGCCTGTGCCTGCTCGTACGCCGCCTCGGGGTCCTCCCGGCGCCCGCTGCGCAGGCCCGCTTCCCGCCGGTCCTCCCGGGTGCGCTCGGCGAGTTCCGGCTCGTCCGGCCGGCGGGGCAGGCCCCGGCCGTGACCGGTGTCCGGCTCGCCCTCGACCCGCTTGTTGGACTTGTGGTGATGGTGCGTCATGAGTTCTCCTCCGTCACTTCTCCGTCGCCGCGGAACCGGCCTCGGCGGGCCCGGCGGGCCCGGCTGCCCCGGCGGTCCCGGCCCGCTCGCCGGAGTCGCCGTTCTTCCGCACCGAGCAGTGCAGCGAGTCGTCCACCACGTCGGCGACGATCGTGTTCCCGGGCTCGGCCTCGCCGCTCAGCAGCAGGGTGGCGATGCGGTTGTCGAGTTCCGCCTGGATGGTGCGGCGCAGCGGGCGGGCGCCGAACTCCGGCTGGTGGCCGTGCGCGATGAGGAGCTTCTTCGCGGACTCCGTGACCTCCAGTTCGATGCCCTGCGCGTGCACCCGGCGCTTGCTCTGGTCCAGCAGATGGTCGACGATCCGGCTCAGGTCGTCCTCGGTCAGGCCGTGGAAGATGATGATGTCGTCGATGCGGTTGAGGAACTCCGGCAGGAACCTGGTCCGCAGGTCGTCCATCAAGTCGTCCTTCAGGTCGGACACATCACCCTTGTGGTCGAGGATGCGGTGCGCGCCGATGTTGGACGTCATGATGACGACGCAGTGCCGGAAGTCGACGGTACGGCCCTGGCCGTCGGTGAGCCGGCCGTCGTCGAGGATCTGCAGCAGGGTGTTGAACACGTCGGGGTGTGCCTTCTCCACCTCGTCGAACAGCACGACGCTGTACGGCTGGCGGCGCACCTTCTCGGTCAGCTGGCCCGCTTCCTCGTAGCCGACGTATCCGGGCGGGGCGCCGACCAGCCGGGCGACGGTGTGCTTCTCCTGGAACTCGCTCATGTCGAAGCGGATCATGCGGTCCTCTTCGCCGAACAGCAACGCCGCGAGGGTCTTGGCGAGTTCGGTCTTGCCAACGCCGGTGGGGCCGAGGAAGAGGAAGGAGCCCACGGGCCGGTTCGGGTCGCCCATGCCCGCGCGGTTGCGGCGCACGGCCTGCGAGACGGCGGTGACCGCCTCGTCCTGGCCGACGATCCGGGCGTGCATCTCCTCCTCCAGCCGGAGGAGTTTCTCCTTCTCGCCGGCGGTGAGCTGGGCGACCGGAATACCGGTGCGGCGGGAGACGACGTCGGCGATGTCGGCGGCCGTGACGGACACGACGCCCTCGCGGCGCTCCTCGATCCCGGCGAGTTCGCCCTGCACCTCGGAGATCTCCCGCTTCAGCTCGGACGCCTTCTCGAAGTCCTCGGCGGCGACGGCCTGTTCGAGCTCCCGACGCAGCTTGGCGATTCGGTCCTCGCGGCTGACCACCTCGGTGGAGCGGCCCACGCGGCGCAGCCGCACCCGGGCGCCGGCCTGGTCCATGACGTCGATGGCCTTGTCGGGCAGGAAGCGGTCGGTGATGTAGCGGTCGGACATCTCGGCTGCGGCCACCAGCGCCGCGTCGTCGAAGCGGACCTGGTGGTGGGCCTCGTAGGAGTCGCGCAGCCCTTCGAGGATCTGCACGGTCTCCTCGACGCTGGGCTCGGGCACCATCACGGGCTGGAACCGGCGCTCCAACGCCGCGTCCTTCTCGACGTACTTGCGGTACTCGTCGATGGTCGTGGCGCCCACCACGCGCAGTTCGCCGCGCGCGAGTGCGGGCTTGAGCATGTTGCCCGCGTCCATGGATCCCTCGCCGGTGGCGCCGGCGCCGACGACCGTGTGGAGTTCGTCGATGAACAGGATGATCTGGCCCTTGGCGGCCTGTACGTCCTCGATGACCTTCTTCAGCCGCTCCTCGAACTGTCCCCGGTACTGTGCTCCCGCGACCATGCTCGACAGGTCGAGGGAGACGACCCTCTTGTCCTTCAGGGTGTCCGGGACCTCGCCCGCCACGATGCGCTGCGCCAGCCCCTCCACGATGGCGGTCTTTCCCACGCCGGGTTCGCCGATGAGGACGGGGTTGTTCTTGGAGCGCCGGGAGAGGATCTCCACGGTCTGCTCGATCTCCTCGGCGCGTCCCACCACCGGGTCGAGCCTGCCCGCCTTGGCCTCTTCCGTCAGGTCCCGGCCGTACTCGTCCAGCGTCGTGGCCGGCTGCTTGCGTTCGGCGGGCACCGAGTCGGCCCGGGCGGACTGCTCGGCGAGGCCCGACAGTTTCTCCGTGTCCATGCCCTCGGCGCGCAGCAGCTTGGCGGCACCGCTGTCGCTGTCCCCCAGCAGGGCGCCGAGGATGTGCTCCGGACCGATGTACGACACACCGGCCGCCTGTGACTGTGCGTAGGCGGCGCCGAGCGTGCGCTTGGCCGCGGGGGTGAGACCCGGCTGGGCGGACGGCTCGCCGGACTCGCGCGGCAGGATCTTGGCGATCTCGGCCGCGAGCGTGTCGGGATCGACGCCCAGCTGGGACAGCAGCCGCCGGGACGGGTCGACCTTCGTGGCGGCCCAGAGCAGGTGTTCCGTGTCGAGGTCGGTGGTGCCGTCCTCGACGGCCCGCCCCGCGGCCAGGTTGAGCAGTTCCTGGGAGGCCTCCGTCAGCAGCCGTCCGATGGGCACGCGCTGCACCGCGGGCGGTGATGACGCCGGCGACATCCCGAAGAACCGGTTGAACAACTCGCTGAACGGATCCGACGAACCGAAAGGAGCACCGAACGACATCGACATGACATCTCCTGAGCGCGGCGAAACAGTGATCCGCGGGGGGGTCGTACGCGATCCGGGGTCAGTACTCACTGAACCCCTCCGCACACGGCACCGCAAACGGAGCAGCCGGGGGGGAGCGGGTCGGGCGCGGACGTCAGGGTCCTGCCGTCGCCGCGCCGCCCGGAGCGGCCGGGAGGTCGTCGAGGAAGCCGATGCTCGGCACATGGAAGAGGCAGCCCGTGACCGGCACGGAGAAGTCGAGGATCCGGTCGTGCTGTTCCGGCTCGCGGCCGAGGAACATGTTCCGCAGCATTTCCTCGGTCACGTCCGGGGTGCGGGAATAGCCGATGAAATAGGTGCCGAACTCGCCGGTCCCGATGGTGCCGAAGGGCATGTTCTCACGCACGATCTTGCGTTCGTCGCCGTTCTCGTCGGTGATGGTGTTGAGGGCGACATGGGAGTCGGCGGGCTTCACGTCGTCGGGGAGTTCCACGTTCGCCAGCTTGGTGCGCCCGATCACCAGGTCCTGTTCCTCGGCCGACAGGGCGTTCCAGGCCGTCATGTCGTGCAGGTACTTCTGCACGATCACATAGCTGCCACCGGTGAATTCCGGGTCCTCGTCGCCGATGAACACGGCGTCGTCCGCGACCGTCCCCTCGGGGTTCTCGCTGCCGTCGACGAAGCCGAGCAGATCGCGTTCGTCGAAGAACCTGAAGCCGTGCACCTCGTCCACCACGGTGGCCGCGCCCTGAAGGCGCTCCCCGAGCAGCCGGGCCAGTTCGAAGCACAGGTCCATCCGGAGGGAGCGGACGTGGAAGAGGAGGTCACCGGGGGTGCCGAGGGCCCGGTGGCGCGGACCGACCAGGTCCACGAAGGGGTGCAGCTCGCGTGGCCGGGGCCCGTCGAAGAGCCGGTCCCAGGCGTGCGAGCCGATGCCGACGACACAGCTCAGCCGCTCGGCGGGCGCGCGGAACGCCACCGAGCGGCGCAGGCCCGACACGTCCTCCAGCAGGTCACGGACGGTGCCCTCGCCGCCGGGCACGAGGGTGACGACGAGGAAGACGGCGGCCCTGGCCGGCGGGACGATGACGGGCTGCGACTCGACCACGGACGTCTGCCTCCTCGGCGGATCCTGTGCAACGAACCGCTCGCCGCATGCCTCGTGCACCGGGGTATCGCGGCCGGCTCCTTCGCACCAGCATGGCGCCGCCCGTCCGGCTCGGCAGTTCGGCAGCCGGACGGGATTGGCGTTCCGGTCGGCCGTCGGGTACACCCGTCCCGTGCTCTTTCGTCAGCTCGAATACCTCGTCGCACTCTCCCGCGAGCGGCATTTCGCCCGCGCCGCCCAGGCCTGCTACGTGTCCCAGCCCGCCCTGTCGGAGGCTCTGCGCAAGCTGGAGGAGGAGCTCGACGTGCCCCTGGTGCGGCGCGGCCGCAAGTACGAGGGCCTCACTCCTGAGGGCGAGCGCATCGTCGTATGGGCGCAGCGGATCCTGGCCGACCGCGACGCCCTCAAGGACGAGGTCGACGCGCTGCGCGGTGGCCTGACCGGCCGGATACGGATCGGTTCGGTGCCGACCGCGTCCGCCGCCGTCGCCCATCTGACCGGCCCGTTCTGCGCGGCGCACCCGCTGGTCACGGTGGAGGTCAGTGCGGACATGCAGTCGGTGGACATCCTGCGGCAGTTGCAGAACTTCGAGCTCGACGCGGCCGTCACCTATCTGCGCGAGGACGTGTCGGAGCAGTTCTTCCACACGGTGCCGCTGTACCGGGAGCGCCATGTGCTGCTGCTCTCGGCCGACGACGACCTGGCCCGGCGGACGACGGCCACGTGGGCGCAGGCGGCGCGGTTGCCGCTGTGTCTGCTGAACCAGGGCATGCAGGGGCGCCGGGTGCTGGACGAGTTGTTCGCGCGGGCCGGGACGCAGGCCTCGCCCCGGCTGGAGACCGATTCCGTGGCGGCTCTGTTCGCCCATGTCAGGACGGGGCGGTGGGCGAGCATCGTGGCGCAGGCATGGCTGCACGTGTTCGGTGTGCCGCCCGGCATGCGGGCGGTGCCGCTGGTCGAGCCGGCCGCCTCGGTGCCCGTGGGGCTGGTGGTCGCCGCCCGGGAGCCGGAGTCGGTCATGGCCCGGTCCCTGACGGACATCGCCCGCACGACCGACGTGGCCACCGCCCTGGAGCGCGTCCCCGGGGACCCGGGCCGCTGATCGCTCCGTGTGGGTCAGCCGACCGGCGCGGACACGAGGCGTTCGGCGCCGGTGTAGACGTTCATCGAGGTGCCGCGCAGGAACCCGACCAGGGTCAGCCCGCTCTCGGCGGCCAGGTCCACGGCCAGCGAGGACGGCGCGGAGACGGCGGCGAGCAGCGGGATCCCGGCCAGTACGGCCTTCTGCACCAGCTCGAAGGAGGCGCGCCCGCTGACCATGAGCACGGTTTCCCGCAGCGGCAGCAGACCGGAGCGCAGGGCGTGTCCGACGACCTTGTCCACGGCGTTGTGCCGGCCCACGTCCTCGCGCAGGCACAGCAGCTCGCCGTCGGCCGTGAACAGGCCCGCCGCGTGCAGTCCGCCGGTGCTGTCGAACACCCGCTGGGCCGCCCGCAGCCGCTCGGGCAGCGCGGCGAGCAGCTCCGGACCCACGCTCAGCGGGTCCTCGGCCACGGACCAGCGGCGCACCATGCGCACCGCGTCCAGGCTCGCCTTGCCGCACAGCCCGCACGAGGAGGTGGTGTAGAAGTTCCGCTCCAGCGACGCGGCGGGCAGCGCCACCCCGGGGGCGAGGGCGACGTCGACCACGTTGTAGGTGTTGGCGCCGTCCGCCGTGGCGCCCGCGCAGTAGCGGATCCCGGTCACGTCGTCGGCGGCGTGGACCACGCCCTCACCGGCCAGGAATCCGGCCGCGAGGTCGAAGTCGTCGCCCGGGGTGCGCATGGTCACCGTGAGCGGCCGGCCGCCGACCCGGATCTCCATCGGCTCCTCGGCGGCCAGGGTGTCGGGCCGGTGCGCGGGCACGCCGTCCCGGATGCGCAGCACCCGCCGCCGTACGGTCACCCGTCCCACGACGCCGCTCCGCGCGCGGGCTCCAGGCGGACCAACACCCCTTTGGAGGTGGGTGTGTTGCTGATGTCCGCGACGCTGTCCAGCGGCACCAGGACGTTGGTCTCGGGGTAGTAGGAGGCGGCCGAGCCACGGCTGGTGGGGTAGGCGACGACCCGGAAGTCCGGCGCCCGGCGCTCGCGTCCGTCGTGCCAGACCGCGACCAGGTCCACCAGGTCACGGTCGGCGAACCCGAGGTCCTGGAGGTCGTCGGGGTTGACGAGGACGACGCGGCGGGCGTTGTGGATGCCCCGGTAGCGGTCGTTCATCGCGTACGGGACGGTGTTCCACTGGTCGTGCGAGCGCAGCGTCTGGAGCAGCAGGTGCCCCTCGGGGATGTCGGGCATCGTGAAGTCGTTGCGGGTGAAGACGGCCTTGCCGCTCGGGGTGCGGAAGACGCGCTCGTTGACCGGGTTGGGCAGCCGGAAGCCGCCGGGCTCGGCCACCCGGGCGTTGAAGTCCTGGAAGCCGGGGACGACGCGGGAGATGCGGTCGCGGACGGTGCCGTAGTCCGCCTCGAAGTCCTCCCAGGGGATGGCCGGGGTGTCGCCGAGGGTCCTGCGGGCCAGCCGGCTGATGATCGCGACCTCGCTGAGCAGGTGCGGGGAGGCCGGGGGCAGCTTGCCGCGGGAGGCGTGCACCTCGCTCATGGAGTCCTCGACGGTGACGAACTGCTCGCCGGCCGCCTGGACGTCCCGGTCGCTGCGGCCGAGGGTGGGCAGGATGAGGGCGATGTCGCCGCAGACCGCGTGGGAGCGGTTGAGCTTGGTGGAGATGTGCGCGGTGAGCCGGCAGCCGCGCATCGCCTCCTCGGTGACGTCGCTGTCCGGGGTGGCCCGGACGAAGTTGCCGGCGACACCGAGGAACACCTTGGCGGTGCCGTCGCGCATGGCCCGGATGCTGCCGACCGAGTCCAGTCCGTGCTTGGTGGGCGGGGTGAAGCCGAACTCGCGCTCCAGGGCGTCGAGGAACGGCTGGGGCATCCGCTCCCAGATGCCCATGGTGCGGTCGCCCTGGACGTTGCTGTGCCCGCGCACGGGGCACACACCCGCGCCCGGCCGTCCGACATTGCCGCGCAGCAGAAGGAAGTTGACGACCTCGCGGATGGTCGGGACGCCGTGCTTGTGCTGGGTGAGTCCCATCGCCCAGCAGACGATGATCTTTCCGCTGCGCAGCACCTGTTCGTGGACGGCCTCGATCTCCTCGCGGCTCAGCCCGGTCGCGGCGAGGACGTCCTCCCACGCGATCTTCCGGGCGTGGTCGGCGAAGTCGGTGAAGCCGGTGGTGTGGGCGCTGATGAAGGCGTGGTCGAGGACGGTTCCCGGGCGCTCGTCCTCGGCCTCCAGCAGCAGCCGGCCCAGCGCCTGGAACAGGGCGAGGTCGCCGCCGGGGCGGATCTGGAGGAACTGGTCGGCGATCGCGGTGCCCCGGCCGATGACCCCGCGGGCCTTCTGGGGGTGCTTGAAGCGGAGCAGTCCCGCCTCGGGCAGCGGGTTGACCGCGATGACCTTGCCGCCGTTGCGCTTGGTCTCCTCCAGCGCGGACAGCATGCGGGGATGGTTGGTGCCCGGGTTCTGTCCGACGACGAATACCAGGTCGGCGGTGTGGATGTCGTCCAGCGAGACGCTGCCCTTGCCGATGCCGAGCGTCTCCATCAGCGCGGATCCGCTCGACTCGTGGCACATGTTGGAGCAGTCCGGCAGGTTGTTGGTGCCGTAGGCGCGGGCGAACAGCTGGAGCAGGAAGGCCGCCTCGTTGCCCACCCGGCCGGAGGTGTAGAAGAGGGCCTCGTCCGGGGAGTCCAGCCGGCGCAGTTCCTCGGCGAGCACCTCCAACGCCTCGTCCCAGCCGACGGGTTCGTAGTGCTCGGCGCCGGGCCGCTTGATCATGGGCTCGGTGAGCCGGCCCTGCTGGTTGAGCCAGTAGTCGGACTTCGCGCCCAGTTCGGCGATCGAGTGCTCGCGGAAGAAGTCGGCGGTGACGCGGCGCGTGGTGGCCTCGTCGTTGATGTGCTTGGCGCCGTTCTCGCAGTACTCGTTGAGGTGCCGCTTGCCCGCCGCGGGCTCGGGCCAGGCGCAGCCCGGGCAGTCGGTTCCCTTGGCCTGGTTGATGTTCAGCAGGGTCAGCGCGGTGCGTCGTACGGACGTCTGTTCCAGGGAGTACGTCAGCGCGTGCGTCACCGCCGGGACGCCGGTGGCCCAGCGCTTGGGCGGGGTGACCGACAGGTCGTCTACGGGGTCCTCGATGCCGCTCATGATCCGGCAGCATCCGCCTCGTCACGCGGAGAAGTCAAAGAGGTGTTCTCGATGAGCCGATAAGCGGCGGTTATCACATAGGCGGCATCTATCGGCCGACAAACGGCCCCTCTTTGACTTCGCCGGATGCCTGATCAACGATGACCGGCATGAGGGCATCCGGGACGGACACGGCCGACGGCACGGGACCGCACGGAGCGGTGTCCCGCGCCACCGCAGCGCACACAGCCCCGGCCGCGCCGGACGCGCTGCGGGCCGGCCGGGACTGGGAGCGGGCCCGCTCGATCGCCCGGTCCTGTGCCGGGCGGCCGCTGCCCGCCGGCCCGCGCTCCCTCGCCGACGCCCTCGGCCACGCGCTCGCCGAACCGCTCCTCGCGCTCACCGATCTGCCGTCGTTCGACACGGCCGCCATGGACGGCTGGGCCGTGGCCGGACCGGGCCCGTGGCGGCTGGGCGGCGCCGGAGTCCTCGCCGGAGCGGAGCCCGGTCCGCTCGGCCGGGACACGGCCGTCCCCATCGCGACCGGCGCCCCGGTGCCGCCCGGCGCCACCGCCGTGCTGCGCCGCGAGCACGGCGAGGCGGACCCCGCGCAGGACCTGCTGTACGACCGCTCCCCCGGGCCGGTGTGCGAGGGGCAGGACATCCGGGCACGCGGCCAGGAGTGCCGCTCCGGTGAGCCGCTGCTGCCGGCCGGCACCACCGTGACCGAACGCGTGCTGGGCCTCGCGGCGGCGGCCGGGTACGACCGGCTGACCGTGCACCGCCGCCCGAGCGTGGAACTCCTCGTCCTCGGCGACGAGTTGCTCGACCAGGGTGTGCCGCGCGGCGGGCGGGTCCGGGACGCGCTCGGCCCGCTGCTGCCGCCCTGGCTGCGGGGCCGCGGCGCCGAGCTCATCGGCCATCGCCGGGTCGCGGACGACCCCGGCCCGCTCCGTGAGGCCGTGCGCAGCTCACCCGCCGACGTCGTCATCACCACCGGGAGCACCGCCGCGGGCCCCGTGGACTTCCTGCACGACACGCTGCGGTCGGTGGGCGCCCGGCTGCTGGTCGACTCCGTGGCGGTGCGACCGGGCCATCCGATGCTGCTCGCCGAGCTGCCCGCGACCACGGACGGCCGGGCGCGCCGGCTGGTCGGGCTGCCCGGCAACCCGCTGGCCGCGGTGGCCGGCCTGGTCACGCTCGCCGAACCGCTGCTGCGTCGGCTCGGCGGCCATCGCGAGGCCGGTCCGGTCCGGCTGACGACGACCGCCGCCCTGCCGGGCCATCCGCGCGACACCCGGCTGCTGCCGGTGTTCACGTCCGGCCAGGAGGCGACACCGCTGCCCTTCGACGGCCCGGCGATGCTCCGCGGCCTCGCCCTGGCGGACGCCCTTGCGGTGGTCCCACCGGGCGGTGTCGCGGCCGGCACCACCGTGGACGTATTGGAACTGCCCTGCCGGTGAACCGCTGACGTCCCGGTGCCGACCGGCGGATCCGTGTCGTACGACAGCCCCGTGCCGTACGGCGGCCCGCGCTCGGCGGCACTGGCGTGGGGGCATGCGTCACGAGGTGACCGAGGCCGACACCGCGGCCGTGGTGGGCAGTGGTGACGTGCCCGTGCTGGCCACGCCCCGGCTGATCGCCTGGCTGGAGGCGGCCACCGTGCGGGCCGCCGCGCCCTTCACTACGACCGGTCAGACCACTGTCGGCACCGAGGTGCGGGTCCGGCACGTGCGGGCCACCCGGGTGGGCGGCCGGGTGGAGGTGAGCGCCCGGCCGCTGCCCTCCACGACGGACCGGCGGCTGACCTTCCTGGTGCGGGCCGTCGACGGCGCTGGCCTGCTGGTCGCGACGGGCGAGATCGACCGGGGGGTCGTGGACCGGCAGCGCTTCCTCGCGCAGGCACCGGACCCGACGGCGGGGCGCTGACCTGCACGCCTCACACCGGTGTGTGCCCTTCCAGGTACGTCCGTACGACCGCCGGGAGGTCGGCGTCGGCGGTCTCGGCGAGCGAGGCCCAGCGCAGTCGGTCCGGTGCGACACGGGCGCCGTCGGACGGGGACTCGCTCAGCAACTGGCACACGACCGCCGTGGCACCGTCCTGCGGGGTCAGGCTCTCGGTGCCGTCGACGAGGTAGCCGGTGAGTTCGTAGACGACGCGCGCGGCGGTGGCCTCGGCAGGCTCGGCCTGTTCGGGAGCGCCGGACGGCAGTCTCCAGCCCTCGCCCCGCTCCGCCAGCAGCAGCCGTCCGTCGTACAGGACGACGGCCTGCACCACGCCTTCGGCGGGCTCCAGCGTCATGACCGACCAACCCCTCCCCCGGCGCGCTCGGCCGGGTTCTCCTCCCCCTACCCAGGGCCGGGCACACGCACGCCGTGCCGGTCAGTACAGCACCGGCAGGTCCCCGGGCCGTACCCGCACCGTCACCGGCAAGGTGGCCTCGACCTCGCCGTCGGCGCCGTAGTAGACGGGCCGGCTCGCCTCGATGCGCAGTTCCCGGCCGCGCAGGACGCGTACCTCGGGGCGGTCGACGTGGCCGCCGGTCTTCAGCTCGTTCATGAGGGCGAAGAACAGCCGGCGGGGCGCCTCGCGGATCATCACGATGTCCAGCAGCCCGTCGTCGACCCGGGCGCCGGGGGCGATGAGCCGTCCGGAGCCGTAGTAGGGCGAGTTGGCCGCGACGACCGTGTAACCGCGGTGGGTGTGCTCCTCGCCGTCGACGGTGACGCGGTAGTCGGCCGCGCGCCAGCCGGTGACGGCGCGCAGGCCGCCCGCGTAGTAGGAGGCGGAGCCGCGCAGCAGCCGGGCGTGGTTGGCGTGCCGGTTGGCCACGGCGTCGACCCCGGCGTACACGCTGCCGAGGACGACGGTGCGCGCGTGGACGGCCGACTCCACCTCGACGGTGTCGACCGGCCGGGGCTCGGCGCGCAGCAGAATGCCGGCGAGCGCGGCGGGGTCGGAGGGCAGGTTCAGGGCGCGGGCGAAGTCGTTGCCGCGGCCCGCGGGCACCAGGCCGAGGACGGCTCCGGTGCCGCTCAGCGCGCCACCGATGCCGCCGGCGATGCCGTCGCCGCCGACGGCCAGGACGATCCGGCCGCGCTCGCCGGCCCGGCGCGCGAGGTCCTGGGCGTGGGCGAGGCTGTGGCTGTACTCCGTCTCCAGTTCGGCGCCGGCCTCGCGCAGCAGCCGGGCCAGGGGCAGCAGGGTCGCCGCCCCGGTGGAGCCGCCCGCGGTGGGGTTGACGACGGCGGTGAACTGTCGCATCGGTGTGCCTCCGGGGCGGTGACGGGTCGCGCTGAGGGGACGGTGGGGTGGCCGGCGGGCCGGGTCAGTCGGTCAGGCCGTGGTCGGGCAGCAGGACGCCGGGGTTGAGCAGGCCCTCGGGGTCGAGGCGGCGCTTGACCGCGCGCAGGGCAGAGATGCCGAGCGGTCCGGCCTCGCGGACGTACCAGTCGCGGTGGTCGGTGCCGACGCCGTGGTGGTGGGAGATCGTACCGCCGGCGGCGAGCACGGCCTCGTTGGCCGCGTGCTTGGCGGGCTCCCAGTGGGCGACCGGGTCCTCGCCCTGGGCGCTGACGACCGTGAAGTACAGCGAGGCGCCGTTCTCGTACACGTGGGAGATGTGGCACATCACCAGGGGCGGGGTGCCGGCCTCGGTGAGGGTGTCGGTGAGCGCGGTGCGCACGGCGGTGTAGAGGTCGGGGACGCGGGACCAGAAGGCCGCGGTCTCCAGGGTCTCCGCGAAGGCGCCGATGTCGAGCAGCGCGTCGCGCAGGTACGGCGCCGAGAAGCGGCCGTGGGCCCAGCGCTCGCCGGGTTCCGTACCGGCCGGTGTGCCGCCGCAGGCGGTGAGGACGGTGGCGGCCTGCTCCCGGCGGAGCGCGGTGTCCTCGGGCGTGCCCTCGTAGCCCGCGATGGCGAGGCAGCCGGCCGTGCTCTGGCTCAGGTCGCCGCCGATGGAGTCGGGTTGGGCCAGGCCGATGAAGGTCTCGGTCTCGTCGGACAGGCGCAGCACGGTCGGCCGGGGTCCGTCCTGGGCGAGCGTGCGCAGCGCGGCCGCGCCCTCCGCGAAGGACGCGAACCGCCAGCCCTCGTAAACGCACGCCTCGGGGCGGGGGCGGATGCGGACGGTGACGGAGGTGATGACGCCGAAGGCGCCCTCGGAGCCGAGGATCAGCTGGCGCAGGTCGGGTCCGGCGGCGGAGCGCGGGGCGCGGCCGGTCTCGATGGTGCCCTCGGGGGTGGCGAGGGTCAGGCCGAGGACCATCTCGTCGAAGCGGCCGTACCCGGCGGAGGCCTGGCCGCTGGAGCGGGCCGCGGCGAAGCCGCCGATGGTGGCCCACTCGAAGGACTGCGGGAAGTGACCGAGGGTGAAGCCCTGTTCGGCGAGGAGTGCCTCGGCCTCGGGGGCGCGCAGTCCGGGCTGGAGGACGGCGGTGCGCGAGACGGGGTCGAGGTCGAGCAGGGCGTCCATGCGGCGCAGGTCCAGGGCGATGAACGCGCTGCGCTGCGGGGCGAGTCCGCCGACGACCGAGGTGCCGCCGCCGAAGGGGACGACGGCGAGGCCGTGCGCGGCGCAGGCGCGCAGCACGGCGAGCACCTCGTCGTGCGAGCCAGGCAGGACGACGGCCTGCGGGACGTCCGTGACGTCCGCGGCGCGCATGCGCAGCAGGTCGGGCGTGGACTTGCCGCGGGTGTGCCGGAGGCGGCTCTCGCCGTCGGTGCGGACGTGCTCCGCGCCGCCGACGGCCTCGGCGAGCGCCTTGAGCGCGACGGGCGAGGCCGTGGTGGCGGGCACCTGGATGTCGTCGAGCGAGAGGGCGGGGGTGGTGCTGGGCTTGACGCCGAGGAGGTCGCGCAGCAGGCCGGTCACCGAGTCGGGCAGGGGCGCCGCCTTGGCCGGGTCGCCCCAGCCGTTCCACAGCATGTCCATTGAACGGTCGTCCTCACAGGTCGGTGTGCTCGGTTCGGTGCTCGATGTGCTCGGTTCGCGCGACGGCCCGGCGGCCGTTGCCCGGGAGGGTCTTCTCCTGCCGGACCCTCGGGGCGTTACACTGTGACACATGACGCCTATTCGTCACAACGGTTCGGACAACGATCATGTGCTCGACGCGGTACGCGACTGCGTGCTGGCCGTCGGAGTCCGCCGCACCACCCTCGCCGACGTGGCCCGCCGCGCCGGCGTCTCCCGGATGACGCTGTACCGGCGCTGGCCGGACCTGCGGACCCTGGTGGGCGATCTGATGACCCGGGAGTGGATCGACGTCGCCACCCGGGCCATCCCCGAGGTCTCTGACGGCACGGACACCCGCACCCGGATCGTGGACGGGCTGGTGGCGGGCGTCGAGGCGTTCCGGGCCCATCCGCTGTTCCGCAAGATCGTCGACGTCGATCCGGAGCTGCTGCTGCCGTACGTGCTCGACCGGCGCGGAGCGAGCCAGGAGGCCCTGCTCGCGCTGCTGGCCGACGCGCTGCGCGAGGGCCACACGGACGGCTCCGTGCGCTCCGGCCATGTCGAACGGCAGTCCCGCGCACTGCTGTTGACCGTGCAGTCCTTCACCCTGTCCCTGCGCACGATGACCGACGAGGAAGATCCGGAGCTGGACTCCGCCGCCTTCCTCGGCGAGCTGCGCACCCTCCTGGAGAGGATCCTCACGCCATGAGCCACACCAGGACCGACGCCGGCTCGTCGCTCGACGCATCGCGACGGGCCCGGGAACTGAGCGAGGCCGCGGACGGCAGGGTGGTGGACGTCCTGGTCGTCGGGCTCGGCGCCACCGGTGCCGGAGTCGCGCTGGACGCGGCGGCGCGCGGACTGGACGTGGTCGCGGTGGACGCCCACGACCTGGCCTTCGGCACCTCCCGGTGGAGCTCGAAGCTCATCCACGGCGGGCTGCGCTACCTGGCCTCCGCACAGTTCGACGTCGCGCACGAGAGTGCCGTCGAGCGCGGGGTGCTGATGACGCGTACGGCCCCGCACCTGGTGTCGGCCCAGCCGTTCGTCCTGCCGCTGACCCCGCTGGTCTCCCGCGCCCAGGCCTCGCTGGCATGGGCCGGGCTGCGCGCCGGGGACGTGCTGCGCCTCGCCGCCCGCACCCCGCGCCAGGTCCTGCCCGCCCCGCGCAGGCTCACCGGGACGGAGGCCCGGCATCTCGCGCCCTCGGTCCGCCCGGCCGGGCTGCGCGGCGGGCTGCTGTCCTGGGACGGCAAGGTGACCGACGACGCCCGGCTGGTCACCGCGCTCGCGCGGACGGCCGCCGCGCACGGGGCCCGGGTGCTGACCCGGGTCCGGGCACTGGAACTGACCGGCACGGGCGCCCGGATCCGCGACGAACTGACCGGCGAGGAGGGCGAGATCAGGGCCCGCGCCGTGATCAACGCGAGCGGGGTGTGGGCGGGCGACCTCGTCGAGGGCATCCGGATCCGCCCCTCCCGCGGCACCCACCTCGTCCTGCGCTCGGAGCGGCTCGGCTCGCTGCCGGCCGGCCTGCACATCCCGATCCCCGGCGAGACCAACCGCTTCGTGCTGGTCCTGCCGCAGGGCGACGGCCGGGTGTACGTCGGCCTCACCGACGAGCCGGTCGAGGGCGACATCCCGGACGTGCCCGAGGTGCCCGAGACCGACATCGGTTTCCTGCTGGACGTCCTCGGCTCCGCCCTGGACGCGCCGGTGACCCGGAACGAGGTCGTCGGCGCCTTCGCCGGGCTGCGCCCCCTGCTGGACACCTCCGGCCACGACGGCCGCGACGGGGAAGCGGCCCGCACCTCCGACATCTCCCGTCGGCACGCGGTGCTGACGTCCCCCGACGGCGTCACGACGATCGTCGGCGGCAAGCTCACCACCTACCGGCGGATGGCGCAGGACGCCGTGGACGCCGCGACCGCCGCCCGGGGTCTGCACGCCGCCCCCTCCCGCACCGCCGCGCTGCCCCTGGTCGGCGCCGCCTCGCCCGCGCGGCTGCGCGCCCTGCCCGCACCGCCGCGCCTGGTCCGCCGCTACGGCACCGAGGCCGAGGCCGTCCAGGCCCTCTCGTCCCGGGACCCCGCACTGGCCGAGCCGGTGCTGCCGGGCCATCCGGTCACCCGGGCCGAACTGGTGTGGGCGGCCCGGCACGAGGGCGCGCTGGACGAATCCGACCTGCTGGACCGGCGCACCCGCATCGGCCTGGTCCCGGAGGACCGCGCCGAGGCGCTCGGCGTGGCACGTGAGGCGCTGGCGGAGGCGGCGGCCGTACGGTCCTGACCCTCCGGCCCGCCCCGGACGGGTCTGGAGCGGGGCGCGGGTGGCGGCACCGACGCGCCGGCGGTGACCCGGGCGGTGCCGATAGGGAGGGCGGCCGTACCGTCCTGGACCGCCGGTCGGCGGCAGGGCGTCACGGGGCGGGTCACAGCAGGCGGCGGATGTCGCCGCGGACGCGGTAGAAGCCGCCGGCCGCCGGGTGCAGGGCGTCCACCACGTAGCGGGCGCCCGGTTCCCGTATCGCGCGCGGGAACTGGACGTTCCAGGAGGTGTCGTAGCCCTCGGACACCACGTGCACCCGCATCCGGCCGCCCTGCTGGACGCACTCGACCACGACCGATCCGACGGGAGCCCGGTCGACGGTGGACACCGCGGCCACGGCGGTGGCGGGCTGGTAGGTCGGCAGGGCGGCGGCGAGCTTGACGTCCCGCGCCACCGGCACCGTGCCCTGCTGGGCCGCCGAGATCGCCGCCTCGCTCGCGTCGACGCACACCAGCGAGCCGTCGGTGGTCACCAGGTACAGGCGCTCGTCGCGGTACTGCATCGACAGCGCCGAGCCGCTGCCCGTGCCGAGCTTCCACAGCCGGGTGCCGTCCTGGTCGAAGCAGTAGACGGACGAGGCGGCGTCCCCGGCGAAGACGAACCGGCCGCCCGGTGAGGTGGCGCAGGAGTAGACGGCGTCGTCACAGGCGTACGTCGCCTCGATCCGGCCCGTGGCCTTCGACAGCCGCTGGACCACGTGGTGCCCGGTGCCCGCGTAGACGGCGTCGTCCTCCTGCCAGCCGAACAGCACACTGCCCCGGGTGGCCGTGTGCCACAACTCGCCGCCGCCGTCCGGCGCGTAGGCGGTGACGCCGCGGTGGTGGCCGTGGTAGACGGCGCGGTCGTCGGCGCGGACCATCCAGGCGTGCTCGCCCTGGCTGCGGCGGGACCACTGGTGTTCGTCCTCGTGGTCGATGACGGTGAGCCGGCCCGCGCGGTCCGAGACGTTCAGCACGCCCTCGTGGATGTCCAGCCAGAAGATGTCGACGTCGGCGGCGATGTCGTACGCGGCGAACGGGAGCTTGGAGGACAGGTCGTAGACCTTGCCGTCGTCGCAGCCGGCGTAGATCCAGAAGTCGTCGGCGACCAGGCACTTCACGCCGTCCGGCAGGCCGAACCGGACGAGCACGACGCCCTCGTGGTCCAGGGTGTAGACGTCACCCGCCTGGTTGCCCACCCAGCAGCGGTCGTCGTCGACATGGATGCCGAACGCGGACGAGCCGGTGCGAAAGCGCCACAGCACCGGGGCCACGGCGCGGGCGGTCGACGGGGCGGAGCTGACCTGACGCCGGGTCACCGCGCGCGGGGCGCGCTGCCCCTGGACGGCCGGGGCGTATCCCTTGCGGACCTTCTCCCCCACCTTCCTCGCGGCGGCCGCCTTGGCCTTCTCCACGGTCGGGAACGTCGTCGTCTGGGCCTGTCCGGCAGCACCGATCCTGCCGTAACGCACCGTCACCACCAGGCCGTCGACAGTGACTTCGTAGAACTTGTGGGCGCCGCCGCCCTCCTGCGACAGCTCCAGATACGTCGTCGACACCGCGGACGCCGTGGACATGGCAGACCCCTCCCCAGGATGGACCCGTGGCCGTTCCCGCAGGTCCTCACTGGTCACAACCATAGAGGCCACCACTGACAACGGGCCGGTGCCTAGCTCTCGGCCGTCCCGCCCGGCGACAACGTACCCATCCCTCCCATCAGTTGGCGCAGACAGTGGAGCGCGAGGGCGGCCGGGGAGCCCCTGCCCGTGACGTCCGCCTCCGTGTCGGCCCAGGTCTCCAGGGCGATGCGGATCGCGTCCGTGGCGGCCGCTGCCACCAGGCGCACCTGTACCGCCTCCAGGTGCCCGTCCGCGAGGCGGGCGACGACCGGCACGAGACGCTCCTCGGACTCCTGGTTGACGCGGTACCAGACCGCGCGCAGCGCGGGATCGTCGGCGGCGGCACGCAGCAGCCCCCGGGTCCGCAGCAGCGCCCGGGCGGCATCCTCGTCCGGTGCCGCCAGCGATTCCTCCACGGCGGCCTCAAGTGCCCGGGACAGCCCGGTGCCCGGTTCGGCCGACTCCAGCAGCGCCCGCCACCGGTCGGCACCGGCGGCGAGCAGCGGGCTCACCGCGTCCTGCTTGGAGCGGAAGTACCGGTAGAAGGTCCGCAGCGCGACCCCCGCGTGCCGGGCGATCTCCTCGGCCGTCGTCGCGTGCGGGCCCTGGGCGGCGAAGAGCTCGGCCGCGGCGTGCGCGATCTCGAGTTGGGTGGCGGCCTTGCGGCGCTCGGTCAGGGAGGTGGGCGGCGCGCTGCTCGCCCCGGACGGCTTGGTGCTCACCCCAGAAGGGTACGGCCCGACAGCACGCCACGGCACGCAATGACGAAGTGGCAAACCATGCCATCGAGGCGTAACGTGAAGCGCATGGGGACGCTGGCGGGCAGGAGATCCGGCGTCGCGAAGGCTCCGCCGTACAGCGACGGGGCGGGCAGGAGAAGACATGAACCGCTACGAAGGCCGCCGCGCACTGATCACCGGCGGCGGCTCGGGCATCGGCCAGGCCACCGTGCTGCGCCTGCTCGCCGAGGGCGGCACCGTCGTGGCCGCCGATGTGAGCGAGCGGGGCCTGAAGGACACACTGGCCAAGGCGGCAGCGCACGCGGACCGCCTGACCACGCTCGTCGTGGACGTCGCCGACGAGACCTCCGTACGCGAGGGCGTCACCGCCGCGGTCTCCGCGCTCGGCGGGCTGGACGTGCTGGTCAACGCGGCGGGGATCCTGCGCTCCTCGCACACCCACGAGACGACCCTTGACGACTTCACCCGCATCCTCCAGGTCAACCTCGTCGGCACGTTCCTCGTCATCCGCGAGGCCGTACCGGCACTGCTGGCGGGCCGCGACGCGGCGGTGGTCAACTTCAGCTCCACCTCGGCGACGTTCGCGCACCCCTACATGGCGGCGTACGCGGCGAGCAAGGGCGGGATCCAGTCCATGACCCACGCCCTCGCCGCCGAGTACGCGAAGCGGGGCATCCGCTTCACCGCCGTCCAGCCCGGTTCCATCTCGTCCGGCATGACCGACGGCAGCGGCGCCAGCGGACAGAGCGTCGGTTCGGGGCTGCCCGCGGACGCCGATATGTCGCTGTTCGCCAAGCTCTCCCCGGCACTCGGACAGGGCTTCGCCGGTCCCGAGACGGTCGCCTCCGTCGTCGCGATGCTCGCCTCACAGGACGGCGGGTTCATCACCGGCACCGAGATCCGCGTCGACGGCGGCACCCACTTCTGAATGCGGGAGGCCGCACCGTGCTGCCGACTCCCGCGATGCGGCCCGCCGCGCGGCGGTACGGCCGTCAGGAGCCGAGGAGTTCGACGAACCGCTCGATGTCGATGTTGCCGCCGGAGGCGATGACGCCGACGCGCGGCGGGAGGCTGTCGACGCGGCCCGCCAGGAGTGCGGCCAGGCCGGTGGCGCCGCTGGGTTCGAGGACGATCTTGAGCCGTTCGAAGGCGAACCGCATGGCGGTGATGATCTCCGCGTCGCTGACCAGCGCGATACCGTCGACCAGGCGCTGGTTGATCGGGAAGGTGAGCTCGCCGGGCGTCGGCAGCGCCTGCCCGTCGGCGATGGTCCGGGGGACGGGCCGGGTGACGCGGACGCCTCTCTCCAGCGACTGCTTGGTGTCGTCCCCCGCCTCGGGCTCCACGCCGAGGACCCGGATCGCGGGGTGCAGCGCCTTGGCCGCCGTGGCGCTGCCGGCGATGAGTCCGCCGCCCCCGACGGGCACGAGGAGGGAGTCCAACGGGCCGGTCTCCTCCAGGAGTTCGAGGGTCGCGGTGCCCTGGCCGGCGATGACCTGCGGGTGGTCGTAGGGCGGGATGAGGGCGAGACCACGCTCCTCGGCGAGAGCGCGGCCGAGCGCGGTGCGGTCCTGGGTGTAGCGGTCGTAGGTCACGATCTCGGCCCCGTACCCGGCGGTGGCCTCGCGCTTGGCGCGGGGGGCGTCCTCGGGCATCAGGACGACGGCGGTGGTGCCCAGTTCGCGGGCGGCGAGGGCGGTGGCCTGGGCATGGTTGCCGGAGGAGTAGGCGGCGACGCCCTTGGCCAGCTGCTCCGGCGGGAGCTGGGCGATCGCGTTGTAGGCGCCGCGGAACTTGAAGGCGCCGACCCGCTGGAAGTTCTCGCACTTGATGAACACCTCCGCGCCGACGAGGGAGTTCAGGGTGCGCGAGGTGAGGACGGGGGTGCGGTGGGCGACGCCCGCGAGGCGTGCGGCGGCGGCACGGACGTCGTCGAACGGGACGGGTGAAGCGGCGGCCATGGCGAGATCCTCTCCCGGTGCGTCATTTCGCATAGTTGTAGACGGTGGCCCGGGAGACGCCGAGCAGGTCCGCGATGGTCTGCGCGGCGTCGCGCGAGTCGAAGTACCCGTCCTGGTACAGCTGTCGTACGAGCGTCTTCTTGTCCTCCCGGCCCAGCGACCGGGGCGTGGCGCCGCGTTGCGCGGACAACTCCTCGACGGTGCGGCGCAGTTCGCGGGCGGTGCGGTCGCGCAGGGTCTCCAGCGGGCGCTCGCCGTGCGCGGTGTCCGTGGCGACGAGGTTCGAGAGGGCGCGCGTGACGGGCGACAGGACGGAGATGTCGAGGTTGAGGCAGAGCGCGGCGACGTACTCCCCCTCGGCGTTCCTGATGCCGATGGACGTGCTCTTCGCGGGGCGGCCGTCCGGGAAGCGGTTGGGGTAGTTCTGGACGATGCTCGGGAAGTCCGGGTCGGCGATGCGCGCGAGTCCCAACTCGGTGGCGGAGTCGCCGACCTGACGTCCCGACAGATCGTTCTCGATCACCCGGATGGCGTGCCGCGGGTCCCGCAGATCGTGCAGCACCACCTCGCACAGGCCCGGAAACATCCGCCCGAGCGCCACGGCGATCTTCTCAACCTCCCGGACGAGGTGTTCGTCGGACTCCGCCGCCACCTCACTCACCAGCCCCGCCACTTGGAATGATTTTCCAATACTGTACATGAATTCCAAATGCGCGCCGCAGGACGGGTTCGTACGGGCGCACCCCCCGAGGGCGCGGGCTCAGTGGCCGCTGATCCCGCGCGGCGTGTACGGCTCCTCCAGCCGCCGCACCTCTTCGTCGGTGAGCCTCAGGTCGAGGGCCGCGACGGCGTCTTCGAGGTGGTGGGCCTTGGTGGCGCCGACGATGGGGGCGGTGACGCCCGGGCGGGAGGCGACCCAGGCCAGGGCCACCTGGGCCCGCGGGACACCGCGGCTCTCGGCGATCGCCGCGACGGCGTCGACGATGCGCTTGTCGTCGGGCTGGTAGAGGTTGCGCAGGATGGCGTCCGACTCGCTGCGGGCACTGCCGGCGTCCCAGTCCCGGGTGAGCCGTCCGCGGGCGAGCGGGCTCCACGGGATCACCCCGACACCCTCGTCCGCGCAGAGCGGCAGCATCTCGCGCTCCTCCTCGCGGTAGAGGAGGTTGTAGTGGTTCTGCATGCTGACGAACTTCGTCCAGCCGTGCAGCTCGGCGGTGTGCTGGAGCTTGGCGAACTGCCAGGCGTACATCGAACTCGCCCCGATGTAGCGGGCCTTGCCCGCCCTGACCACGTCGTGCAGGGCCTCCATCGTCTCCTCGACCGGGGTGCGGGGGTCGAAGCGGTGGATCTGGTAGAGGTCCACGTAGTCGGTGCCGAGCCGGCGCAGGCTGTGGTCGATCTCGGCCATGATCGCCTTGCGGGACAGCCCGGACCGGTTGGGCCGCTCGCTGCGCGCCGCGCCGTTCTCCACCGCGAAGAACACCTTGGTGGCGATCACGACGTCCTCGCGCCGTGCCATCTCGCCGAGTGCCCGGCCGACGATCTCCTCGCTGGTGCCGGCCGAGTAGCTGTTGGCGGTGTCGAAGAAGGTGATCCCCGCGTCCAGGGCCTGGCGGATGAACGGGCGGGCGACGTCCTCGGCCAGCGTCCACGGGTGCGGACCCCGGTCGGGAATGCCGTAGCTCATGCAACCGAGCGCCAGCCGCGAGACCTCCAGGCCGCTCGCGCCGAGCTTTGCGTACTCCATGGTTCGGTTCCCCTCGTCGGTGCCGGTCCCGCCACGCACCCCGGCGCGTGTCCGGGGACGGGGCGGGCCTGCTCCATCGGTACGAGCGTGATCGTACCGATGGACGTACGGCGACCCGAGGGGCGTACGGCGACCGGCCCGGCGGACTCGAACGCCCCCGCCCGCACTCCACGACGCCGTCCGGGCCGAGGGTGTGCCGACGGCGTGCGGTCAGCCGGCCAACTGCGGGTACAGCGCCGCCAGGTCGCCGGAGAGGCCCGCCTTCACGTTCCGGGTGAGCTCGTCGGCCAGCACTTCGTACGCCCCGGTCTCGACGCCGTCGAGCGCGAGGGAGGCGACGTCGTGCGGTGTGGACTTGGGGGCGTCCACGGCCGCGGCCATGTCGGTGTCGATGTAGCCGACGTGCAGCCCCGTCACCCCGATGCCACGTGAACTCAGCTCAAGGCGCAGGGAGTTGGTCTGGGACCAGAAGGCGGCCTTGGTGGCGCTGTAGGAGCCGGCGAGCCCGAGCCAGGAGAGCACGGAGTGCACGTTGAGGAGGTGTCCGCCGCCATTGCGCTCCAGGACCGGGACGAAGGCCCGGGTGACCAGCAGCGGGCCGTAGAAGTTGGTCTCGAACTCCCGCCGTACGACATCGATTTCAGCGTCGAGGAAGGAGTGCGCGCCGAACGAGACACCCGCGTTGTTGATCAGGACCGTGACGTCCTGCGCCTGCGCGGCGGCCGCCGCGACGGAGGCCGGGTCGGTGACCTCCAGGGCGAGCGGAACGGCGTCCGGGTGGGTCACGGTGCGCGGGTCCCGGGCCGTGGCGTACACCTTGGCGGCTCCGCGCGCGTACAGCTCCTCCACCAGCGCCTTGCCCAGGCCCCGGCTGCCGCCGGTGACCAGGGCGACGGAGTTCTTGATCGCGGTCATGTCGTCTCCAGAGGAAGTCACACGTGGAAACCGATCGGTTTCCCATCGGTCGCTCCCCACGGTAAACCGATCGGTTTCCAACTTCAAGTGCGCACCGAAACCACCCCCCTCGCCGCCCCGTCCACTACCCTTCCAGTGAGTTTGATTTTCCAACCCACCAGGAGGAGGCCGCATGAGCGAGCAGCGCAGGGCAGAGGGAGCGGGGAGCCGGAAGCTGCCCGCCCGCCTGGCCGCCCACCCGTCCGTACGGGCCGTACTGGCATCCCGCGCGAACGCCGCTCCGGCACCCGCGCCACCGGTGATCGACGCGGACTGGCTGCGCGCGCTCTGCTTGGAGGCCGGTGCGGACGACGCCGCGGCGGTGAGCCTGGACCACCCCGACCTCGCCGGGGAGCGGGACCATGTCCTGGCCGCCCTGCCGGGCACGCGCGCGCTGGTCTCGCTCATGGTCCGGATGAACCGTGACAACACCCGCTCACCCGCGCGCAGCGTGGCCAACCAGGAGTTCCACCAGACCGACGAACAGGTCAACGCCGCCGCCCGCAGGGTGGTCCGGGCCCTGGAGGACGCCGGCCACCGCGCGCTCAATCCGTCCGCCGGGTTCCCACAGGAGATGGAGCGTTTCCCCGGCCGTATCTGGGTCGTCGCGCACAAGACGGTCGCCGTGGCCGCGGGCCTGGGCGTCATGGGGCTGCACCGCAATGTCATCCACCCCCGGTTCGGCAACTTCGTGCTGCTCGCGACCGTGCTCGTGGACGCCCCGGTCAGCGCGTACGGCCGGCCGCTGGACTACAGCCCCTGCGTGGACTGCAAGTTGTGCGTCGCGGCCTGTCCGATCGGCGCCATCGGCAAGGACGGCTCGTTCGACGCCCTGGCCTGCACGACCCACAACTACCGGGAGTTCATGAGCGGCTTCACCGACTGGGTGCAGACCGTGGCCGACAGCGCGGACGCGGCCGACTTCCGCTCGCGGGTGACCGACCCGGAGAACGCCTCGATGTGGCAGAGTCTCGCGTTCAAGCCGAGCTACAAGTCCGGCTACTGCCTGGCCGTGTGCCCCGCCGGCGAGGACGTGCTGGGCCCGTACCTCGACGACCGCAAGGCCTATCTGGAGACCGTTCTGCGCCCGCTCCAGGACAAGACGGAGACCCTCTACGTCCTGCCGGGCTCCGACGCCCAGCGGTACGCCGAGCGCCGCTTCCCGCACAAGCCGGTCAAGGAGGTCTCCGGCGGCTGGCGGCCCCCCGCCGGGCGCCGTCCCGTCGAGCGGCGCGCCGACGGGGAGCGCCCGGAGTCCCCCGGCCCGCGCTGAGCACCACCACCCGCCGGGCAGCCCTCGTCACCCGGGCGGCCCGTCTCCGCTGGCCGTCGCGCGTCCGGTGGCGGAGGGTCTGAACAAGATCGGTGGGTCGATGCCTCGTCCGACCGGTCGCCGAGTCGCCCCTCCCTGTCCGTGACGACGTGCCGAGGCGGGCCGACCCACCGGGGGGCGGGGAGCGATCAATCCATGCGCTCGGGTAGTTCCCCGCCCTCTCCCACCATCCCGGGATCCACACGGCCCCTCCCGGGATCCACACGACACCCCCTATCCGCCGCGCCGCAGGAAGCGAATCACCGGGTGCCCGTCCGCGGTGGTGACCGCGGCGTCGACGCCGTAGACCCGCTTGATCAGACCGGTGGTCAGGACGTCGCCGGGCGGGCCCTCGGCGACCGCCCGGCCGCCGTGCAGCACGAGCAGCCGGTCGCAGTACATCGCGGCGAGGTTGAGGTCGTGCAGGGCGATCACCGTGGTGACCGGCAGGCTCGCGACGAGGTCCAGCAGATCGAGCTGGTGCTGGATGTCGAGGTGGTGGGGCGGCTCGTCCAGAAGCAGTCCGCGGGGTTCCTGGGCCAGGGCGCGCGCGATCCGGGTGCGCTGGCGTTCGCCGCCGGACAGGGTGTGCCAGGACTGCCCCGCGCCGTCGGTGAGACGCGTGCGGTCCAGCGCCTCGGTGACGGCCCGCGTGTCCGCGGGACCGGCGGCCGCCCAGGCGCGGCGGTGCGGGATCCGGCCGAGGGCGACGACGTCGCGGACGGTCAGCTCGGTCTGGGTGTGCGCGTGCTGCTCGACGGTGGCGACGCGCCGGGCACAGCCGTCGGCGGGCGGAACTGTGGGCACGAGCGGGGTAGTTGATATGGGAAGCTTTGGCCAATCGTTCACGGGACCAAGGCCGTGACGGTCGGGGAGAGGAGCCCACTGTGACTCAGGACGGCGGCCAGGCCGTGCACATCGACACCAGCAAGCCGCATCCCGCGCGCATCTACGACTACCTCCTGGGCGGCAAGGACAACTACGAGGTGGACCAGCAGGCGGGCGACCAGCTCGCCGCGGCGGCGCCCGAGGTGTGGATCTCCGTGCGCGCCAACCGCGCCTTCCTGCACCGTGCGGTGCGCTACGTCGTCGACAGCGGTGTCCGCCAGATCCTGGACATCGGCACCGGCCTGCCCACCTCCCCGAACGTGCACGAGGTCGCCCAGGAGCTGGCGCCGGACGTGCGCGTCGCCTACGTCGACAACGACCCGATCGTGAAGGCGCACGCCGACGCGCTGCTCAGCCGGGCCGGCACGACCAGCATCGTGCTCGCCGACCTGCGCGATCCGCAGTCCGTCATCGATCATCCGGAGGTCCGCCGGATCATCGACTTCGGCCGGCCGGTCGCCCTGTTCCTCGTCGCCATCCTCCACTTCATCCGTGACGCGGACGAGCCCGAGCGGATCGTGGCCACCCTGCGCGACGCGCTGCCGGCCGGGAGCTTCCTCGTCCTCTCGCACGCGACGGGCGACTTCGCCGACGACCGCAGCGACGCCGAGGCCGTCTACAACGGCGCCACCGCCACCATGAACCTGCGCTCCCGCGACCAGGTCGAGCGGTTCTTCGACGGCCTCGAACTGGTCGAACCCGGCCTGACCCAGGTCCCGTTCTGGCGCCCGGACACCACCCCGCCGGCCGGCTCCGAGGAGATCGGCTTCTACGGCGCCGTGGCCCGGAAGAACGCCTGAGCACGGCGTGTCCGGCGCAGGGCCGAGCCCGTGCCGGACACACGCACGGTCGCCGGGCGGGCCCCGCGTTCGGCGTCCCGCCCGGTGCACGGGTGGTGCGGGTGCCGTACCTCGGCGCCGGCGCATGTGTGGCCGGCCCCTTCGAGGAGGCTGCCGTCGGCCTGCCACGCGAGGCGAGGAGACCTGCGCCGCTCTCGTGCGCGACCGGTGCCCGACGGGTGTCGTGGACGAGACGGCGGGAGTGCCGGTGCGGTGGGGGCTCGGTCCGAGGGCGGCCGCGTTCGGCTTCGGCCGGCACTGTTCGCCCCGCCCGTTCGCTCATACCGGAGGCAGTGCCTGCGCGGTCCCGGCGGCCCCCGACGCCGGGGTGAGGATCGCGGCGCACGGCAACGGCAACGCCCCGGTCACCGAACGTGCCCGTCGCGACCACGCACGGTGCACGCCGGGATGCACGTACCTCGGGCCGGCCGCACCCGGGGGACGGGCGGCGCCCGCCTGGCGCCGGGCCTCGGCCACATGTGAGCACCGCCCGTCGTAGGGGGGTCCGCCCGCTTGGTGGGTGCCGTCCGATGGTGCGACGCTGGGTGGAGAGGTGACCGACCCCGGGGAGTCCTGGAGGGCCGATGGGACGTGACGTCCCGGCGCTCGTCTTCACCCGCGAGGACCGCCGCCGGTACCGGATCAAGATGCACGGGTGCCTCGACGCGCTGGCGCAGATGCTGCGCGAGCAGCGGTTCGAGTCCGAGCGGCCCCAGGTGGGCCTGGAGATAGAGCTGAACCTGGTGGGCGACGACGCAGAGCCGGCGATGCGCAACAGCGATGTGCTCCAGGCCGTCTCCGACCCCGCCTGGTCCACCGAACTGGGCCGCTTCAACCTGGAGATCAACGTCCCGCCCCGGCGGCTGACGGCGGGCGGCCCCGACGCGTGGGAGGCCGAGATCCGCGCCGCGCTGAACCACGCCGACGAGCGGGCCCGCACGGTCGGCACCCGGCTGATCATGATCGGGATCCTGCCCACGCTGCGCCAGGAGGACATCGGCGAGGGCGCCCTGTCGGAGAACCCCCGCTACCGCCTGCTCAACGACCAGATCTTCGCGGCCCGGGGCGAGGACCTGCGCATCGAGGTGGACGGCGCCGACCGGCTGCGGACCTACGCGGACACGATCACCCCGGAGGCGGCCTGCACCAGCACCCAGTTCCATCTCCAGGTCTCCCCGGAGGAGTTCGCCGCCTACTGGAACGCCGCGCAGGCGATCGCCGGCGTCCAGGTGGCGCTCGCGGCCAACTCCCCCTTCCTGTTCGGCAAGGAGCTGTGGCACGAGACCCGTATCCCGCTGTTCGAGCAGGCCACGGACACCCGCCCGGAGGAGATCAAGGTGCAGGGCGTACGGCCCCGGGTGTGGTTCGGGGAGCGGTGGATCAACAGCGTCTTCGACCTGTTCGAGGAGAACCTGCGCTACTTCCCGGCCCTCCTCCCGCTGTGCGACGAACAGGATCCGGCCGAGACCCTGGACCGGGGTGACGTCCCCGAGCTCGGTGAACTCACCCTGCACAACGGCACGATCTACCGCTGGAACCGCCCGGTGTACGCCGTCACGCACGACGTGCCGCACATCCGGGTGGAGAACCGGGTGCTGCCGGCCGGCCCGACCGTCGCCGACACACTCGCCAACGGCGCCTTCTACTACGGTCTCACCCGGGCCCTGACCGAGGAGGACCGGCCGGTGTGGTCGCGGATGTCGTTCGCGGCGGCCGAGGACAATCTGCACACCGCCGCCCGGCACGGCATCGAGGCCCTGCTGTACTGGCCCGGGATGGGCGAAGTCCCGGTGCCGGAACTGGTGTTGCGCCGGCTGCTGCCGCTGGCGCACCGGGGGCTCGCGCTCTCCGGCATGGACGAGGCGTGGCGCGAGCCGCTGCTCGGCATCATCGAGCAGCGCTGTGTGACCGCGCGCAACGGCGCGGTGTGGCAGAAGGAGACGGTCCACCACCTCGACGCCACCACGCACACCAGCCGCCACGAGACACTGCGCCGGATGACCCAGCTCTACATCGACTACATGCACCTCAACGCTCCGGTGCACACCTGGCCGGTGGACTGATCCGGCTCAGCCGCGGCCGCTCAGCAGATTGACGGCCCGGTCGAAGGCCGAGTCCCGGTTCTTGGCGAACTCCTCCTTGGTGAAGACCGGTTCGGTCAGCTGCGGCGGAATGCCGGTGCCGTCGAAGGTGCGCCCGGTGCGGGTCAGGTACTCCTCGTCGGGCAGGCCGAAGACGAGCCCGTCGGGCAGGTTGCGCATCAGGACGTCAGAGAACACGCCCTGGGTGGGCTGTCCGATGCGCACGGTCCGTGCGGGCCGGTCGATGAGCGCCTGGGTGAAGGTCTCTCCGGCGCTGACCGTGGAGCCGCCGGTGAGGAGGGCGACCGGGCCGGTGTAGCGGGGCGCGTCGGCGGGGACGACGGACACGGGTTCGGGCCGGGTGTGCCGGTCGGGGTCGGCCGGGTCGTTGCGGGCGCGCTTGGCGTACGCGGTGTAGGGCGTGTCCGTCAGCCGCCGGGCGATCCGGATGCCGAGGCTGTCGGCCCCGCCGCCGTTGACACGCAGATCGATGACGAGCCCCTTGAGCCGCTTCGTCCGACGGGCGTCGAGCACGGTGTTCAACGCCCGGTCCAGTTCGGCCTGTTCGGCGGTGTACGGCGCGTTCTCGCCGGCGTATCCGCCGAAGCCGGAGATGCGCAGATAGCCGAGGTCGCCCGGCAGGTCGGCGTAGGTGATCCGGCCGGCGCCGAAGTCCTGGCGGTGGGCGGCGTCCTTGAGATCGCGGGCGACGATGAAATTCTTGACCTTCGCGTCGAGTTCCTCGCTCGGAATGTCGGTGCCGGGGCGCACCTCGGCGAACCGACGGTGGCCGTCGATGACGCCGACATGGGCGTCGTACAGCGGGCGCACCATCCGGCTGAGGATGGTGAAGAGCTGGTCCTTGGTGGTGTCCCGGTGGACCAGCGGCCGGTAGCGGTCGCGTACGGCGTGCCAGTCGATGCCCTTGGCGGCGAAGAACGGGTAGTTCTCCTCGAAGGTCTGCCAGAAGACGTCGAAGGCGGTGCGCGGGTCGGGGGACGCCGGGCGTGCGCAGTCGGCGGGCAGGGCGGGCAGGCGGCGCAGCTGCCGGTGTCCCACCGAGCTGTCGGCGGCGAACAGCGCGTGATTGCGGTCGCGCTGGATCCGTACGGTCAGCACCGAGCCGTCGGCCGTGAGGTAGGTGCCCGGTCCGGTCCGCCGCGAGGTGTCGCCCTTGAGACAGCTGACGGACGTCGTCTGATACTCCTGGAGCACTCCCCCGCCGGCGACGAGGACGGTGCCGTAGCCGTCGACACGCCACACGCCGTCGGTGCCGGGCGGGCCGGCCTGGGCGGCGGCCGCGGCCGGTACGGCTGTGGCGGCGAGGGCCAGGACGGCGACGGTGGCCGTGAGGGTACGCACGATGGGTTCCTTCCGGTTCGGTGCACGCCGGCCTCCACCGTCGCCGCACCGCCCCTTGCCGCACCATCCGGTGTCCCGGTGCACCGGCACGGGGGACAGCCCCCGTACGCGCCTCACCCGGACCGGTGCACGCCGTTCAGGGGGACGCGCCGCGCGGTCAGTGTGCGGTGGCTGATCCGCCAGCCGTCGGGGGTGCGGACGAGGAAGTCGTCGTAGGTGAGGGAACCGCAGGTGCCGTCCGCCCGGACGCCGAGCCCCTTGGAGCGGGCGCGGACCCGGCCGTCCGGCTCCTCCCGCACGACGATGTTGGTGACGTGATGGGCGACGGGGTTGCCGTCCCCGAGCGCCAGCGCCGCCTGTCGGAGAGCGGCCAGGCCCACCAGCGGGTCCTGGCCGAAGTCGGACATGTCGTAGACGACGTCCGGGGTGAACAGCTCGCCCAGGCGGTCGAGCTGTCCGTCGTCCACGAGGTGACCGTGCAGCGCGATCAACTCCCCGATGGCGACCCGGTCTTCGAGCTCCAGCGTCATGTGCTTCCCCCTCGGCCGACTCCTGCGCGGATGCCCTGGTCGGGTGCTCCCGCTACGCCGCGCCCGGACACGGCGGCGCGTCCGGCAGATGGGTCTTGGCCCAGTCTCCCAGTTGCCGCAGCGCGGGCTCCAGGGCGGCACCCGCCTCGGTCAGGCGGTAGGAGACCCGCAGCGGCGGGCCCTCGTCGACCTCACGCACGACGAGACCGGCGGCGCCGAGTTCGGCGAGCCGGTCGGACAGCATGCGTTCGCTGATGCCGGGGACGGCCCGGCGCAGGTCCGCGAAGTGTGCGGGCTGCTCCACCAGGACGGAGACGATGGGACCGCTCCAGCGCTTTCCCAGCAGCTGGAAGACACGGGTGATGCTGTCGTCCACCCGCTTGCACATCTCACTGCCGTGGTTCTGCTCCGCCGCCATGTGATCAGGGTACTACTCCACCGTAGGGAGGTGAAAAAAAGTAAGCCCCTGTGCTATTCATAGTTAGGTACGAAACTTCAGCCCGGGACGTCCGTGCCGGGCTGCCTTGATCAGTTTCCTGGAGTTCCCCATGGCCACTCTGCTGCACATCGACTCGTCCCTGTTCCCGGCCGAGATCTCGTCCTCCCGCGCCGTGACCGCGGCCTTCCGCAAGCACTGGGAGGAGCAGCACCCCGAGGGCACGGTCGTCTACCGCGACCTGAACGCGCAGCCCGTCCCGCACATCACCGCCGCCTCGCACACCGCCGGCTTCGTGGACCCCGCCGCCCACACGCCCGAGCAGGCCGCCGCCTTCGCCGAGCGCGTCCGGCTGATCGAGGAGCTGGAGCAGGCGGACGCGGTGCTGATCGGCGCGCCGATGTACAACTTCACGGTCCCCTCGACCCTGAAGGCCTGGCTGGACAACGTGATCCTGATGGGCCGCACGGCGGGCGAGACCCAGTCCGCCAAGGGCACCCCGGTGACCGTCGTCGCGAGCCGCGGCGGCTCGTACGAGCCGGGCACCCCGCGCGAGGACTTCGAGTACGTGCGCAACTACCTCGGTGCCGCCCTCGGCGCGGGCCTCGGTCTGGACGTCGACTTCATCGTCCCGGAGCTGACGATGGCCCCGCAGAACCCGGCGATGGCCGAGCTGGTCCCGCTGTACGAGGCCTCCCGCGACCGCGCCCTGGAGCAGGCCGCCGCGAAGGCCGGACAGCTCGTGGAGCGCCTGGCCGCCTGAGCCCGCCCCCTCCGACCCGGGTACCGCCGACGAGGGCGGGCCCGGGTCGACGTGTGTGCGTGCGCGAAGACCGTGCCGGACGGAGCGACGTCGACCGCGGTGCCCGCCAGGACGGTCAGCCGCGCGTCGCGGCGCCGCAGGTGCACGCCGACGGTGACGGTGAGCGCCGCGAGCGGGGCCGGTACGGCGGTGCGGGTGACCGGCAGGTCGCGCAGATCGCCCCGCCGGTCACGGACGGTACGGGACCGAGGCCGGCGGTACGGCGGCGGCGACCAGGCCATGAGCAGGACCTCGAAGGTCCGCCGCGGACGGGGACGCGTCACGGCCGGCGGCAGGAGACCAGTCGATGCCAACGACCGTACGACGTCGCAGGATGTACCGTGCACGTACCTGCTCGACGCCCCGTGATCATGGACACCCGAGGAGAGTCACCCGTTGTCCGCGAGCTACTTCGAACGCATCGACCCGCAGCACTACAAGCCCACGGCACACGCGAGCGGTGCGTGGGACACCGACGAGATGCACTTCAGCCCGCTCGCCGGGCTCGTCGTCCACGCGATCGACGGGTATCTCGCCGAGCGGCCGCGGCAGGGCTCGCTGCTGGTCTCCCGGATCAGCTTCGACATCCTGGGGCGGCTCGCGCTGGACGAGTGCGAGATCCGGGTGGAGTCGATCCGGCCCGGCCGCACCATCGAACTGCTCGAAGCGGTCGTGGACATCGCGGGACGGACGGCCGTACGGGCCCGCGCCTGGCTGCTGGCCGAGGGGGACACCCGTGCCGTGGCCGGCGGCGGTGACGCCCGCCTCACCCCGCCGCCGGACGCGATCGCCGCGCGGTCGCTGGGCTCCGTCTGGCCCGGCGGACACTGCGCGTCCGTCGACTTCCGGCCGCTCGCTCCCGCGGAGCCGGGCCGCGCCACGGCCTGGATCTCCACACACCTCGACCTCGTCGCCGACGAACCGAGCAGCCCGCTCGCGTCCTACGTCGCCCTGATCGACACCGCCAACGGCATCGCCGTACGACGCTCGCCGACCGAGTGGATGTTCCCCAACGTCGACCTGACGATCCACCTCCACCGCCGACCGGAGGGCCGCTGGGTCGGGTTGGACACCACGGTCGTCTTCGGCCCGACCGGCCAGGGCCTGACCAGCTCCGTCCTGCACGACCTGACGGGCCCGGTCGGCCAGGCCCAGCAGACCCTCACCGTGCGCCCGCTGCCTGGCGCGTGACCCTCCACCGCGCGGGCGGCCCCCGAGGCCCTGATCGGATGACATACGGTGCTGTCATGCGCGTCGACTACTCGCCCGAGTCCCTGGGGGCCGGGGCGTTCTACCGTCTGCTCACGTCCGTCGTCGTGCCCCGGCCGATCGCCTGGGTCTCGACCCTCGCGCCGGACGGCGAGACGGCGAACCTGGCTCCGCACTCGTTCTTCACCGTCGCCTGCACCGATCCGCCCGTCGTCCAGTTCACCGCGGTCGGCCGCAAGGACTCGCTGCGCAACGTCGAGGACACCGGGGAGTTCGTCGTCAACCTCGCCCCCGAACCGCTCCTCGCCGAGATCAACGCCACCGCGACCGAATTCCCCCGGGACCAGGGCGAGTTCGAGGCCGTGGGCATCGAGCGGGAGCCCTCGCTGCGGGTGCGGCCGCCGCGGGTCGCCGCGTCCCCGGTCGCCCTGGAGTGCACGCTGCACTCGACGCTGCGCCTCGGGAACTCGACGGTGGTGTTCGGCCGGGTCGTGCACGCCGCCGTCCGCGAGGACGTGCTGGTGGACGGCCGGCCGGACATCGGCCGTCTGCGTCCCCTCGCCCGCCTGGGCGGGAACGAGTGGGCCACCGTCGGCGAGGTCCACGAACTGGCCCGCGTGCCGTACCGGGGGCGTGCCTGACCGTCCGCCTCAGGCCAGCACCAGCACCAGGGGCACGCCCGCGCACGGCACGAGGCCGAGGCCGTCGTGCGTGCCGGGGCGTGCCGTGCCGAGCAGGTCCCCGAAGCGCGGGCCCCGGGTGAGGGAGCCGGCCAGACGGGCCGGGTCGGCGGAGGCGGCCACCCGGCCCCGCGCGTTCACCAGATGCGCGGGCCGGGGCAGGCTCCGCAGCAGCGGCAGGACGGCCGCCTCGAAGTGCCGCAGATACACGTCGGCGGCGGCCACTCCGGCGAACCGGCCCTGGACGAGGACCGGTTCGGACAGCGTGAGGCTGTACTCGTCGGAGCAGAGGTAGTCGACGTAGGGTCCGGCGACGGCCCGGCGCCCGGTGTCCCGGGGCAGCGCGAACCAGTCCCAGTGGGTGTAGTCGGTGTACGCCGACTGCCCGGAGTCGAGGTCGAGGTGGAGCGGGCGCACCGCGCCGTCGGCGCCCGACTGCCACCACTCCAGCCAGGCGGGTACGTCGCCGAGCAGGCCGGGCGCCGCGACGAAGCCGGCGCCGGAGACCAGGTCCTCGTGGGTCAGCTGCCGGTGCAGTCCGGGGCGCAGGGCGGCGAGGTCGGCGCTGGCGGGCCGCCGTTCCTCGGCGGTCGCCCGGCGCAGCAGGTCCTCGGTCTCGGCGCGGATCGCGGCGACCGTGTCGAAGACGGCCTCCAGCGCGCCGCCCACCTGCGCGGCCACCCACGTCTCCGGGTCCGTGTCCAGGGTGGCGAGCGGGGGGCTCCAGCCCATGGTGTCCTCCAGCGGACGGGAACCGGACGCGGCGCGGTCAGAGCCCGAGGCGGACGGCGACGAGCCGCGCCACCGGCTCCCTGACGCACCGCTCGGCCAGCGTGCCGGCCTTTTCGTGGGTCCCATCCTGCACGGCGGAGATCACGGCGCGGTGGCGGTCCGCAACTTCTTCACGAAACGCGTCGTCGGCGAGGACGAGGCAGAGCAGGGCGCCGATCTCGCTCTGGAGGGCGACCTGTTCGCGGGTGAGCCGGGCGGACTGGGCGGCGGCCGCGAGTTCGACGTGGAAGCGGCCGTACAGCCTGCCGCGGGCCGCCGCGTCCCCGCTGCGCGCCAACTCATCGGCGGTACGGCGCAGTTGGCGCAGGTCGTCGGGTTCGGTGCGCTGGGCCGCGAGGCGGGCGGCGGCGCCGGACAGAGCGGCCCAGTGGTCACCGAGGTCGCGCAGTTCCTCGGTGCTCCAACCGCGCAGCCGGGCCTTGAGGCGGTCGTCGGCGGGGACTTCGGGCACGGAGACGAAGCTTCCGCCGCCGCGGCCCCGGCGGGTGGTGACCAGGCCCTGCTGGCGCAGCGCCATGAGAGCCTCACGCAGGGTGACCGTGGAGACGCCGAGCTGTCCGGCCAGTTCGCTCTCGCCGGGCAGTTGCTCGCCGTCGGCGATCAGGCCCAGCTCTATGGCGTCGCCGATGCGGCGCACCACCGCCTCCACGCGAGCCCGGTTGTCCACCGGGCTGAAGACGGCCTTGCGGGCGGCGCCCTCTCTTGCGTCCTGCTTCACGGCCACCACCTCGTGCACTGACTCAAGCTTTACCCTAAGGGGCTCTTGAGCTATGAACTATGACTTCATATGTTTACGCCAACGTTGAGCGAGCCAGAAAGGTTCCCGTATGGAGGGAATGGCGATCCGGCTGCACGACCTGCACAAGTCGTTCGGCGGGACGACCGCCGTGGCCGGGGTCGACCTGGAGATCCGGGACGGGGAGTTCTTCTCCATGCTCGGCCCGTCCGGGTCCGGCAAGACGACGGTGCTCCGGCTCGTCGCCGGCTTCGAGACCCCGGACCGGGGCCGGATCGAACTCGCCGGGCAGGAGGTCACCGGGCTCGCTCCGTTCGAGCGGGACGTGCACACCGTGTTCCAGGACTACGCCCTGTTCCCGCACATGACGGTCGAGCAGAACGTCGCCTACGGCCTGAAGGTCCGCAGGGTGCCCAAGGCGGAACGCCTCGTCCGCGCCCGCAAGGCCCTTGCCGAGGTCCGCCTGGAGGGCTACGGCCAGCGGCGCCCGGACCGGCTCTCCGGCGGCCAGCGCCAGCGCGTCGCGCTCGCCCGCGCCCTGGTCGGCCGGCCCCGGGTGCTGCTGCTCGACGAGCCTCTCGGCGCCCTCGACCTGAAGCTGCGCGAGCAGATGCAGGTGGAACTCAAGGCGCTCCAGCGGGAGGTGGGCATCACGTTCGTCTTCGTCACCCACGACCAGGAGGAGGCGCTGACGATGAGCGACCGCATCGCCGTGTTCGACCAGGGCCGCATCGCCCAGGTCGGCACGCCCGCGGAGATATACGAACGCCCCGCGACCCCTTTCGTCGCCTCCTTCGTCGGCACCTCGAACCTGCTCGACGGCGAGACGGCCCACCGGATCGTCGGCGCACCGGGCACGTACAACATCCGGCCGGAGAAGATCCGCGTGCTGAAGGAGTCCGCCGAGGCCGACGAGCCGGACTCGGCCACGGCCACCGGCACCGTGGCCGACGTCGTCTACCTCGGCGACGCCACCCGCTTCCTGGTCGACCTGGACGGCGGCGGCCGGCTCACCGCGCTCCAGCAGAACCTGGAGACCTCCGCCGAGGACGTCGCCGGCTACCGCGGCACCCGGGTGCGCCTGGCGTGGCACCACCGGCACGCCGTACGGCTGCCCTCCTGACCGCTCCCGTCCCTACGCCTTCCTGGAGATCGTCGTGCGTCTCAACCGCATCCCCCGGGCCGCCGCGGTGGCCGCCACGCTGCTGCTCGCCGCCGCGTGCGGCTCCTCCGGCTCGGGCGGCTCGTCCGCCACGGGACTCAACCCGCCTCACCTCAAGGCCCCGGCGAAGCTCGGCGCGACGGAGGGCCAGGTGAATCTGATCGCCTGGGCCGGGTACGTCGAGGACGGCTCCAACGACCCCAAGGCCGACTGGGTCCACGCCTTCGAGAAGCAGACCGGCTGCCAGGTGCACTCCAAGGTCGCCGCCAGCTCGGACGAGATGGTCAAGCTGATGAAGACCGGCGAGTACGACGCCGTCTCCGCCTCCGGCGACGCCTCCCTGCGCCTGATCGCCTCCGGCGACGCAGCCCCCGTCAACACCGCGCTCGTCCCCAACTACAAGGACGTCTTCGCCGGGTTGAAGAACGGCGCCTGGAACTCGGTGAGGGGCCAGATGTACGGCATCCCGCACGGCCGGGGCGCCAACCTGCTGATGTACAACACCGAGAAGGTCAGGCCCGCGCCCACCTCCTGGTCGGCGGTCTTCGAGGACGCGGCACGCCACAAGGGCCATGTCACCGCCTACGACTCCCCGATCTACATCGCCGACGCGGCCCTCTATCTCAAGGCCACCAAGCCACAGTTGAAGATCCAGGACCCCTACGCGCTCGACCAGAAGCAGTTCGACGCGGCCGTGTCCCTGCTCAAGCAGCAGAACAGAAGCGTCGGCGAGTACTGGAGCGACTATCTGAAGGAGGTCTCCGCGTTCAAGAGCGGTGACTCGGTGGTCGGCACCACCTGGCAGGTGATCGCCAACCTCGCCGCCTCCGAGGGCGCGAAGGTGAAGGCATTCGTGCCGAAGGAGGGGTCGACCGGCTGGTCCGACACCTGGATGGTCTCCAGCAAGGCCAAGCACCCCAACTGCGCCTACAAATGGCTGAACTGGATCGTCTCGCCGAAGGTCAACGCCCAGGTCGCCGAGTACTTCGGGGAGGCCCCGGCGAACTCCAGGTCCTGCGCCGAGACCAGCGACAAGAACTTCTGCACGGTCTACCACGCCGCCGACGAGGGCTACTGGAAGAAGATCGCCTTCTGGAACACACCCATCGCGCAGTGCCTCGACGGCCGCAAGGACGTGAGTTGCGTGCCGTACGACCGGTGGGTGCAGGCCTGGACCGAGATCAAGGGCTGAGCCGTGGCGACCGACGCGGGCACCGCCGCCGGCCGGGGCACCCTCCGGCGGCTCGCCGGAAGCCTGCACCGCAGACCCCGGCTGCGTCTCGCCCTGCTGCTCTGCGCCCCGCTGCTGTGGCTGGCCGTCCTCTACCTCGGCTCGCTGGCGGTGCTGTTCGCCTCCGCGTTCTGGACGACGAACTCCTTCACCTCGCAGGTGGTGCGGGTCTGGACGACGGACAACTTCCACGAGCTGTTCACCACGCCCGTCTTCCGCGAGGTCGTCTGGCGCAGCGTCGGCGTGGCGCTCGCGGTGACCGCCCTGTGCGTGGTGCTCGCCTTCCCGGTCGCCTACTACACGGCGCGCGTGGCGAGGCCCCGGTGGCGGCCACTGCTCGTGGTGGCCATCCTCACCCCGCTGTGGGCGAGTTACCTGGTGAAGGTGTACGCCTGGCGGCTGATCCTCTCCCAGGGCGGCCTCGCCGACTGGCTGCTGGCGCCTTTCGGACTGAGCGGGCCCGGCTTCGGCCTGCCGGCCACGGTCCTGACCCTGACGTACCTGTGGCTGCCGTACATGATCCTGCCGGTCCACACGGCCCTCGCCCAGCTCCCGGCGAGCCTGCTCGACGCGTCGGCCGACCTCGGGGCGCGGGCCGGGCGGACCTTCCGCTCGGTGGTGCTGCCGATGGTGCTGCCGTCGGTCGCGGCGGGCTCGGTGTTCACCTTCTCGCTGAGCCTCGGCGACTACATCACCGTGCAGATCGTCGGCGGCAAGACGCAGCTGATCGGCAATCTCGTGTACTCCAACATCGAGCTCAACCTGCCGATGGCCGCCGCGCTCGGCACCGTCCCCGTCGTCGTGATCGTCCTGTACCTGCTGGCGATCCGCCGCACCGGTGCCCTCAACAGCCTCTGAACCCCCTGCCGGAAGGAAGAGTGCCATGCATCTCGGCCGCACCGCGCGCATCGCCCTGCGCGCCGGCGCCGCGCTCGGTTTCGCGGTGATCTACGTGCCGCTGCTGCTCGTCCTCGTCAACTCCTTCAGCCCCGACCGCAGCGCGAGCTGGCCGCCGCCCGGGCTGACCGGGCACTGGTGGTCGGTGGCCGTGCACAACTCCGGTGCGCGGCAGGCCCTGTGGGTCTCGGTGAAGGCGGGCCTCGGGGCCACCGCGATCGCGCTCGTGCTCGGCACGCTCATCGCGTTCGCCGTGACCCGGCACCGCTTCTTCGGCCGGGACACGGTCTCGTTCGTCGTGGTCCTGCCGATCGCGCTGCCCGGCATCGTCACCGGCATCGCCCTCAACTCGGCCTTCGGCACGGTCCTGCAGCCGCTCGGCGTGGGCCTCGGGCTGTTCACGGTGATCGTCGGCCACGCCACCTTCTGCATCGTGGTCGTCTTCAACAACGTGGCGGCCCGGCTGCGCCGTACGGCGGCCTCGTACGAGGAGGCGGCCATGGACCTCGGCGCGACCAGCTTCCGCGCCTTCGCCGACGTCACCTTCCCGCTGGTCCGCTCCGCGCTGCTGGCGGGCGGGCTGCTCGCGTTCGCGCTGTCCTTCGACGAGATCGTGGTCACCACGTTCACGGCGGGCCCGGGGATCGAGACGCTGCCCATCTGGATCTTCGACAACATGACCCGGCCGCAGCAGGCACCGGTGGTCAACGTGGTGGCGGCCGTCCTCGTCCTGCTGTCCGCGCTCCCGATCTACGTCGCCCAGCGCCTGTCCGGGGACACGGCGACGTCGAGCAGGGTGTGACACCCTGGGCGGCCGGCGGGCAGAAGGACAGGGGGCGTGATGGACACCGGAGCACGGGTGCTGCGCGCGGCGTACGAAGCCGCCGCGGACGTCATCAGGGACCTGGGTGACGAGGAGTCGTGGCGGCCGAGCGGGTGTACCGGCTGGGCGGTCCGCGATCTGGTCTTCCACTGCCTCGGTGACGCCCAGCGCGGGCTGGTGGCCCTGCACACACCGTCGCCGCGCCCGGCGGACCGGGACGCGGTGACGTACTGGCGGGACTGGCGGCCGAACCCCGTCGGGGCGGCGAACGGCCGCCGCTGGGCACGGGTGAGTGCGAGCATGTTCCTGGACTGGGGACAGCTGCGGGGCGTGTACCTGGAGACACTGGCGGCGGCCGTGCACGCCGGGGACGCGGCCGATCCCGACCGGCGTGTGGCGACCCAGGGACATGTGCTGACCGCCGGGGACCTGCTGACCACCCTCGCGGTGGAGGCGACCGTCCACCACCTGGACCTGACCGTCGGCCTCCCGCACGCCCCGGGCCCGGCGCCCGAGGGGCTGGCAGCGGTGCGCGCCACCCTGGACGGTCTGCTGGGCCGGCCCGCGCTCCCGCAGTGGAGCGACGGACACTACGCGCGTGTGGGCACCGGCCGGGCTCCGCTCACCGCGGCGGAGCACGCCGCCCTGGGCCCGGCGGCGGACCGGTTCCCGCTGTTCGGCTGAGACCTGCGGAACCCACTGCCGACACACCGTCAGAGAGCAGACACACAGGCCGGGTTGATGAAAGCGTGCGGGTCATGAACCAGCCGCCCAGCATCAACAGTTACGTCGACCGCGTCACCGCAGGCCCCGGTGGCGCGCTGACCGACGAGGCCGGTGTCCTCACCGGCGAACTGACCGTCGCGACCATCCTGCGGCCCGACGGCCACAGCGCGCGCGTCGCCGTCCAGCCCTTCGACAGCGACAACTGGTACACCCTGAGCGGCAGTCCGGCTCCGGTGCCCGCCGGGCAGCTCGCCGCCTATCACCGGGATCTGCTGGGCCGCATCCGGCGCGGCGGCGGCACCCGGGCCAGCTGAGCGCCGACCCGACGGGATCTCGCGTGACGTGCCGTCAATATCCATATCGGCCCGGACGGTTGACTCCCTCATGAACGTGCAAAAGGCGACCCCCAGCCCTTGACCGAAGTTTTGGTCCAGACCAATCATGGCCTAGACCAATAGCCCGGCCGGGCTGCTCGACCCGTTCGACCGCCCGTCGTTCGATCGACTGTCGTTCGCTATCCGGGAGTACCCGATGACACGTCCGAGATCCGTACGCGCCCTGCTCGTCGGCGTGGCCACCCTGGCCGCCTCCGCGGGGCTGGCCCTGGGGGCCACCGGCACGGCCCAGGCGGCGACCCCGCTGCCCACCCACGTCTTCGCACCCTACTTCGAGGCCTACAACGGCGACAGCCCCGCCGCGCTCGCGCAGGCATCCGGCGCCAAGTACCTGACCATGGCGTTCCTCCAAGCCGACACAAAGGGCTCCTGCACGCCGTACTGGAACGGCGCCACCGGCACCCCGGTCGACGCCTCCGTCTTCGGCTCCGACTTCGCCACCATCCGCTCGCGCGGCGGCGACGTGATCCCCTCGCTCGGCGGCTACGCGGCCGACAACGGCGGCACCGAGATCGCCGACAGCTGTACGAACGTGGACTCCGTCGCCGCGGCCTACGAGAAGATCATCACGACCTACGACGTGTCCCGGCTCGACATGGACGTCGAGGACAACTCGCTGACGAACACCGCCGGCATCGACCGCCGCAACCAGGCCATCAAGAAGGTCCAGGACTGGGCCGCCGCCAACGGGCGCTCGGTGCAGTTCTCGTACACCCTGCCGACCACCACGAGCGGACTCGCCGACAGCGGGCTCGCCGTGCTGCGCAGCGCGAAGAACGCGGGCGCCAGGATCGACGTCGTCAACATCATGACGTTCGACTACTACGACGGCGCCGCCCACCACATGGCGACCGACACCCAGACGGCGGCGAGCGGACTACACGACCAACTCGCCGCGCTGTACCCGAACATGTCGGACAGTCAGCTGTGGAACTCGATCGGCGTCACCGAGATGCCGGGCATCGACGACTACGGCGCGGCCGAGACCTTCACCACCGCCGACGCGACGAGTGTCTACGACTGGGCGGTCGCCAAGGGCATCAACACCCTCTCCTTCTGGGCCCTCCAGCGCGACAACGGCGGCTGCCCCGGCACCGGAGGCTCCGACAGCTGCTCCGGCATCGCCCAGGACACCTGGTACTTCAGCCACACCTTCGCGCCCTTCACCGGCGGTACGACGACCCCGCCGGCCAACGACTTCAACGTCTCCCTCTCCCCCACCACCGCGTCGGTCGACCCCGGCGGCTCGACGACGGCGACCGTGAAGACGTCGGTGACCTCGGGCAGCGCCCAGAGCGTGAACCTGGCCGTGAGCGGCGCGCCGAGCGGAGTGACCGCCTCCCTCAGCCCGGCCTCCGTCACCGCGGGCGGCACCTCCACCCTCAGTGTGCGGACCAGCTCCTCGACGGCACCGGGCACCTACACCCTGACGGTCACCGGCACGGCCGGCTCGGTCTCGCACAGCTCCTCCCTCACCCTGACCGTGAACGGCTCCGGCGGCGGCACGACCGCGCTCGCCAACGCCGACTTCGAGACCGGCTCGCTCGCCCCCTGGACCTGTGACAGCGGCGCGACCGTGGTCGCCTCGCCCGTGCACGGCGGCTCCCACGCCCTGAAGACCGCACCCTCGGCCTCGCAGACCGGCCAGTGCGCGCAGACCCTCACCCTGAAGCCCGACACCTCCTACACGCTGAGCGGCTGGGTCCAGGGCCCGTACGCCTACCTCGGCGTCAGCGGAGGCGCCACGGCCAGCACCTGGGCCTCGCCCTCGTCGTGGTCGAAACTGACCGTCCCGTTCACCACCGGCTCCTCGGGCACGGTCACGGTGTACGTGCACGGCTGGTACGGCCAGGGCGCGGTGTACGCCGACGACCTGAGCGTCGCCTGATCCACCGCGCCCCTCCACGCGGCCCCGCCGGGCACTCACCGGGCGGGGCCGCGTCAACGCCGTCGGCCCCCGACCGCGCCTCCTTCGTCCACGGCAGCTGCCACGTGGTCGGCGGCGGCCGGTCGGTGATCCTGTCCCACGGCCGACCCGGCACACGGGCCGTGCCTTCCGTAGGCTGAAGAGGTCCGAGGCTCCTCCGGGACCGGGAGGTGCCGGCAGGCAGGAGACGGTCGTGATCGTACTGGCCGCGGCGTTCGCCGTCGCGGGAGCGGCGAGCAATGCCGTGGGCACCGCCTTCCAGCGCAAGGCGGCGTCCACGTCCCGCAGGAGCGGGATCCGTCTGCTCGCGGAGCTGGCGCGGCAGCCCTTCTGGGTGATCGGCATGGCCGGTGTGGTCTGCGCCGCGCTGTTCCAGAGCCTCGCCCTGGTCAACGGCCCGCTCGCACTGGTCCAGCCGCTGTTCATCCTGGAGCTGCCGTTCGCGCTGCTGGTCGCCGCCCCGCTGATGCACAAGCGGATGCCGCGCTCGGGCTGGTGGGGCGTGGGCGGCTGTGTGGCGGGCCTCGCGGTCCTGCTGATCGCGGCCGCCCCGCACGGGGCCACGGACCACGCGCCGCTCACCCGCTGGATCCCGGCCCTGTCCGTGTGCGTCGGCGGAATGGCTGCGGCCGTGCTGCTGGCCGGCCGGGGCCACGCGCCGGCCCGGCGCGCCGCGCTGTTCGCGGCCGCCTCCGCGACCGGCAACGCCCTGACCGCCGCGCTGCTGAAGTCGGCCAGCGGCACCTTCGCCGACCACGGCTTCGCGGCCTTCCTGCGCGCCTGGCAGACGTACGGCTTCGCGCTCGCCGGGGTCGCCTCCGTGATCCTGCTGGAGAACGCGCTCCAGGCCGGCCCCCTGGTCGCCGCGCAGCCGGCGCTCACCATCGGTGACGCGATGGTGAGCCTGACGCTCGGCATGACCCTGTTCGACGAGCGGATCCGCCTGGGCTGGTGGCTCGTGCCGGAAGCCTGCGGCGCCCTGCTGATCGTCGCGGGCGTGGTGGTCCTCAGCCGTGCCGTCCAGAACATCACCACGGTGCCGGTGGCCGCGGAGCAACGGCAGACGGCGGCGTGACACCGGTTCCCCGGGGCTGATCGCGCTCGGCCGCTACCGCCCCGCGGCGATCCCGTCGATCCAGGACTGCAGACGCTCCCCCTGGGCCGCCATCAGGCCGGGATCGCGCAGGGTGTTGGTGAGGACGGACATGCCCTGGTAGGCCGCGACGAGTTCGACGGCGAGCGCGGCGGCGTCGGCGCGGCCGAGCTGGGCGAACTGGGACTCCACCCAGTCGAGCAGGGCGCGCATGACCTTCGCGGCGGTGAGGTCCAGTCCGTCGTCGCGCTTGTCCAGTTCGGTGGCGAGGGTGCCGAAGGGGCAGCCGAAGCGGGCGGCGGTCTCGCGCTGGTCGACCCAGCCGGCGACGAGCGCCTTCAGCCGGGCGGCCGGGTCCGGGAGGGCCTCCAACTGCCCTGTCAGGGCGTCGAGTTGGGCGCAGTGGGCGTCCACCGCGGCCTCGACCAGCAGGTCCTTGGTCTTGAAGTAGTAGTAGACGTTGCCGAGCGGCACCTCGGCCACGCGGGCGATGTCGCCGAGCGTGGTCTTCTCCACGCCCTGCTCGTGGAAGACCTGGACGGCCGCCCGCACCAGGCGCTCACGCTTGCCGCCCCGGTCCGGCCGCGCGGCCTTCTCCCTGGCGGAATCTGAGTCAGTCACCTGACTGAGGATAGACAGCGAGCCGGGATCCGGCTAATGTCTCGACTTAGTCAGTCAACTAACTAACTCAGGGGGAACAGACCATGATCGTCGTCACGGGCGCCACGGGGAACGTGGGCCGAGCACTGGTCGCCGAACTGACCGAGGCCGGGGAGACGGTGACGGCCGCCGCACGGCACATCGGTGGCGATGCCGTCCCGCCGGGAGTCCGGGCCGTGTCCGCCGACCTCGGGAAGCCGGAGAGTCTCGCGCCTGCCCTGGACGGCGCGAAGTCCCTGTTCCTGCTGGTGGCGGGCGAGAACCCGGAAGGCCTCCTGCGCACGGCCGCGACAGCCGGGGTGACGAAGGTGGTACTGCTGTCCTCACAGGGCGTGGGCACCCGGCCCGGGGCATACCCGCAGGCGGCGGCCTTCGAGACCGCGGTCGCCGGCTCCGGACTGCCCTTCACCGTCCTGCGCTCGGGCGGCCTCGCCTCCAACGCGCTCGCCTGGGCGGAACCGGTCCGCCGCCACCGTACGGCCGCCGCGCCCTTCGCCGACGTGGCGCTGCCGTTCGTCGACCCGGCCGATGTCGCGGCGGTGGCGGCGGTCGCGTTGCGCGAGGACGGACACACCGGCGAGACCTACACCCTGACCGGCCCGGAACCCCTCACACCGCGACAGCGCGCGGCCGCCCTCGCCGAGGCACTGGGAGAGCCGGTGACCTTCACGGAACAGAGCCCCGAGGAGGCCCGCACGCAGATGCTCGCGTTCATGCCGCCCGCGGTGGCCGACGGCACACTCGCCATCCTCGGCACGCCCACCCCGCAGGAGCGGACACCCACCGGCGACGTGGCCCGCCTGCTCGGCCGCCCGGCGACACCCTTCGCGGCCTGGGCGGCACGCAATGCGGCGGCGTTCCGCTGACGGACCGGCACACCGAGGCGATGGCCTCCCTTTTGCGCGCCACACCGACCCAAATGAACTATTTGTCGGTTTATCAGTTCTATGGTGCGAGGTGTTCGGATTCTTGACCGAGGGGGCGCACAACGCGTCGCGGAAGGGCGCGGGTTGGGATGGGCGATGAGTGGAATCAGCCGCCGGGGCCTGGCACGGCTCGGGCTCGGTGCCGGTGTCGGTGTGGCCGCCGCCTCGATGACCGGATGCGGAGGTCAGGACCGCAACGACGGCCACGAGGGGCCGGAGGCGGCGCCACGGCTGCTCGGGGACGGCTCGACGTCGTACACCGGACCGCAGCCCCACCAGCCGCCCCCGCCCACTCCCCTCGAACCCGGCCGGACCCCGCCGCAGTTCGTGGTGTTCTCCTGGGACGGCGCCGGCGAGTTGGGCACCGGCCTGTTCCCGCGCTTCCTGCGGCTCGCCCAGGACCACGGCGCACACATGACCTTCTTCCTCTCCGGCCTCTATCTGCTGCCGGAGGACAAGAAGCGGCTGTACCGGCCGCCGAACAACCCCGTCGGCGCCTCGGACATCGGCTACCTCACCGACCATCACCTCAAGGAGACCCTGACCTACGTGCGTCAGGCCTGGCTCGACGGCCATGAGATCGGCACGCACTTCAACGGCCACTTCTGCGCCGGCCCCGGCTCGGTGGCCGGCTGGACCCCGGCGCAGTGGCGTTCCGAGATCGACCAGGCCCGCGCCTTCGTCACCTCCTGGCGCACACACACCGGGTGGGACAGCGAACCACCGCTCCCCTTCGACTACGACAAGGAACTGATCGGCGGGCGCACCCCGTGCCTGCTCGGACAGGCCAACCTGCTGCCGGTCGCCCAGGAGCTGGGCTGGCGCTACGACGCCTCCTCCCCCGGCGGGCTCCAGCGCTGGCCGAGGAGGCGCGGCGGCGTCTGGGACCTGCCGCTGCAGAGCATCCCCTTCCCGGGCCACAGGTTCGAGGTGCTCTCCATGGACTACAACATGCTGGCGAACCAGTCCCTGAACACGACGCGGGCACCGTCGTACAACTACCCCTTCTGGCGCGCCCAGGCGACACAGGCGTACGTGGCCGGGTTCGAGCGCGCGTACGCGACCAACCGGGCGCCGCTGTTCATCGGCAACCACTTCGAACAGTGGAACGGCGGCATCTACATGGACGCGGCCGAGGAGGCGCTCAAGCAGATCGCCGGCCGCGAGGACGTCCGCCTGGTCTCGTTCCGGCAGTTCGTCGACTGGCTCGACGCCCAGGAGCCCGAGACACTCACGAAACTGCGCAGCCTCCAGGTCGGCGAGAGGCCCGCGGGCGGCTGGTCGACGTTCCTGCGCCCCACAAGCCACTACAGCGAGGCGGCGTGACCAGCGAGGCGCTCCGGCGTGTCACCGTACCGCCTCGGCGGTCTCCACCAGCGCGTGGTACGGCGTGAGGCTCTGCTTGTCGATGGAGATCCGCCGCCGGCGACGCACACCGACGGGCCCGACCCCCGACACGCCACGACCCGGACGTTCATGTCCGCGGGCGCCTCGCGGTGCGGCGTCCGGTCTTGTCGCGGGAGAGGACATGCAGCCATGCCTCGTACGCCAGCACCACGGTGCGGACGAGGAGACCCGTCACCGCCTCGCTCAGCCTCCATGGGACGGACGCGCCCGTACGGGACGCGGCGGGTTCACGCGGAGGCCTTTTCATGGTGGGTCCTTCAAGGCGTGTGGCGTTCCAGGGCAGTTCGTCTCGGCGGGCCGGGTGCAGATGGGCCGCGGTGTCGTCAGGACGATGTGGCCAGGGCGAGGACGACGTTGTGGCCGCCGAAGCCGAAGGAATTGCTGACGGCGACGCGGATGTCCTGCTGACGTGGTTGTCCGGTGACGCAGTCGATGTCGAATTCGGGCGCCGGGGCCTGGAGATTGGCGATCGGCGGCACTGTGCGGTGCTGGATGGCGAGCACGGTCAGGGCCGCCTCGACGGCGCCTGCCGCGCCGCAGCCGTGGCCGAGCACGCCTTTGGGGGCGGTGACGCTGGGGCGGTGCGGCAGTACGCGGGCGATCATGGCCGCTTCACCGGCGTCGTTCAGTGGTGTGGAGGTGCCGTGCGCGTTGACGTGGTCGACGTCGTGCGGGGCCAGCCCCGCATCGGTCAGAGCGGTGCGCAGGGCCGCCTCCGCGCCTGGGGTGCCCGGGACGGGCGCGGTGGGGTGATGGGCGTCCGAGGTGCTGCCGCAGCCCACGAGCCGGGCGCGGACGTGGGCGCCGCGCGCGGTGGCGTCCTCGGTCCGTTCGAGGACGAGGACGCCGGCGCCTTCCCCGAAGACGAAGCCGTCGCGGTCGGCGGCGAAGGGCCGGGAGGCAGCGGTGACCGCGTCGGCGCGCCGGGACAGGGTGCCTGCACGCCAGAACGCCGTGGTGGTGAGCGGGGTGATGGCGGCTTCCGTGGCCCCGGCCACCGCGACGTCGCACTGGCCGGATGCGAGCAGGTCGCGGGCCAGCGCGATGGCGGTGGCGCCGGAGGCGCAGGCGGTGGCCGGGGCGAGACTGGGGCCGTGCGCGTGGAGGTCGATGGACACCTCTGCGGCCGCCATGTTCGGGACGAGCTGGGGGATGGTGAGCGCGGAGACCATGTCGGGTCCCCGTTCGTCCAGCCGCTTGCCCTGCTCTTCACGTACTGCGTCTGCGCCCAGCCCGCAGCCGACGACGACGGCGACCCGGTCGCCGTTCCATGTCGCGGGATCGAGGCCGGCGTCGTGCACCGCCTCGCGGGCGGCGAGCACAGCCAGCTTCGCGTTGCGCGACATGCGCCAGGCCGTGCGTCCGACGCGCTGGTCCAGAGCGTCCCGGGTGAGGGGGACGCGGCAGGAGAAGTCGACAGGCAGGCCGGCGAGCGCCCGATCGTGAGCCGCGGTGCCCACGCCGCGGCACACGGCGTTCCATGTGGCATCGGTGTGCTCCCCGCCCGGGGTGAGCAGGCCGAGTCCGGTGATGGCGACGGGCACTGTCATGAGGACGCCGCCGCCCCGGTGTCTTCCGCGCGCAGGATGTCCAGGCGATCGACGATCTCGGTGATGGTCGTGCTGCGGGCGGCGTGCTCGCCGGTGACCGTCACCCCGAACCTCTCGTGGATGACGAGCCACAGATCCGCCAGGGCCAGGGAGTCCAGGCCCAGTTCCTCCAGCGTGGCCTGGGGCTGGATCTCGTCTTCTGGGATGCGGAAGGTGCTGGTCAGGATGGAGCAGAGGAGCTGGTGCGTTTCCGGCATGAGGTTTCCTTGCTGTCGTCCGGCGCGGACGGGGTGGTCCGGGTCAGCTCTGCGAGGCCGGTCTCGAACCCGATCGGCGGGTCGAAGCCCAGCTCGCGGCGTGCTGCGGTGAGGTCGAAGTGCTGCGGCTGCAGGAGTTCGGTGACCAGGAAGCGGCTCAGGGCGTGGGTGCGAGGGCTGCGGATGACGCGCAGCCAGGTGTCGCTGACGGCGGCCGCGGCCGTTGCGAGGCGGGGTGGGACGGCGCACCAGCGGGCGTCGATGCCGGCGGCTGCCAAGAAGTGGTGGACGATCTCGCGCAGGGGACGCGGGTCGTCCTGGCCGATGAAGTAGGCACGGCCGCCGGCCGCCGGGGACTGCTGGAGACGGTCCAGGGCAAGGAGATGGGCGTGGGCGGCGGTGCGCAGATGCGTGGTGTCCACGAGGTTGCCTCCGTGCCCGGGCATCAGCAGGCGGCGGGCCAGGACGGCTCTCGCCAGGGCCGGGGCGAAGTGGGGGTCGCCCGGGCCCCAGATGATGTGCGGACGCAGCGAGACGGTGGCCAGCTCGGGACTGTGGGCGGCCAGCACGAGGGCCTCGGCACGGGCTTTCGCGGCCGGGTAGGCGGCCAGGTGCCGACGCGGGTAGGGAAGATCCTCGGCGACACCCTCCAGACCGCCGGGGCGGAAGACGACGCTGGCGGTCGAGGTGTACACGAGGGTGCGCACCTGATGGGCGCGGCACTGCTCGATCACGTGGCGGGTACCGCCGACGTTGATGGCCCAGTAGGGCGCCGGCGGGCCGCTGACCCCGGCCAGTGCGGCATTGTGGATGACGGCGTCGCAGCCGGCGACGGCACTGGAGACCGCGCCCGCGTCGGTGAGATCACCCAGGTGCTGCTGGACTCCCAGGTGTTCCAGCGGGGTGCTGGGGCGGCGGCACAGGGAGGACGTGGCGATGCCCCGTGCTGTCAGCTGCCGGCAGATCTCCCGTCCCAGGAAGCCGCTTGCTCCGGTGACCAGTACTTTCACCGCGGCCTCCCGCGCAGGCGCTTGGCGGCCCAGGCGGCCAGCCGCGGCCGGTCGATCTTGGAGTTGTGCCGGGGGTCGGTGGGAAAGCCCGGGTGCGGCAGCAGGGCGCCGATGCGGTGTGCTGCCGGGTGGCCCGTCAGGGCGGCGCGTACCGCGGCCAGCACCGTGGCACGGTCGGCGGAGGGCTGGACTTCCACGCACAGGACGGGCAGTTGGCTCCCCGCCGGGCCGACGCCGACCAGGGCGGTGCGCGAGACGCCCGGGGCGGTGTCGGTCACGATCTCGACGTCTTCGGTGGTCAACGAGGAGCCGGAGGTGGTGACCAGGTGCGCCCGGCGGCCGAGGAACCACAGCCGGCCCTGGTCGTCGAGCCGCCCGAGGTCTCCGGTGCGGTGCAGCACGCCACGGTCGGTCTCGATCTTGGTGGCGGCGTCGGCCTCGGGCTGTGCGTGGTAGGCGGGGCTGACGGTGGGGCCGCAGACGGAGATCTCACCGAGTCCGGTGGCGTCGGCGTCCAGGATCCGGGCGTGGAGGCCGGGCAGCGGCCGGCCCAGGCAGGTGCCGGCCTGCCCGGCGGGCGGCCGCAGGCGCGCGGTCCGCAGGTCGTGGTCGGTGATCGCGGAGACGGGCAGGCACTCGGTGGCGCCGTAGACGCTGAGGAGTTCGGCGTCGTCCGGGACGGCCTTGCGCAGCGCATCGGCGAGACGGGTGCGCAGCGGGGCGCCGAAGGACAGGATCTGCCGTACCGAGGGCAGGGTGATGCCGTGACGGGCGCAGTGGGCGGCGATCAGGGTGAGAACGGCGGGCGAGGCGAGGATCTTGGTGACGGAGTGCCTCAGGATCGGCTCGACGAGTTCCCTCGGCGGTGTGCGCGCCGGGGCCAGATGGTTGACGGCAGGGGCGACGGTGGTCAGGTCCAGGAGCGGGCCGAGCATGGCCACCGGCAGGAAACCCGCGAGGAGGACGTCGTCGGCCCGGGGGGTGAGCAGCCCGGTCAGCGCGTCGAGCTGCCCGGTCAGGGTGGTGTAGCGGTATTCCGCTCCTCTGGGGCGGCCGGTGGAGCCGGAGGTGAAGGCGATCATGGCCAGGTCGTCGCCGCTGGGCTCCGCCAGTCGTGGCAACGGCCCGCTGCCGTCGGGCGCTTGAGTCGTCAGCCGACGCCCCGGGGCGAGCGGTGTTCGGCCCGTGACCAGGGCGATCCGCACATGGGGGCGGCCCCATCCCCGTGCTCGGCGTCCCAGGTGGGCGAGAGGCTCGCCGATGAGGACGTCCGGGGCGATCTCCTTGAGGCAGCGGCCCACTTCGGCGCGCGGCTCGATCAGGACGGGGACGGCGCCGAGGGAGCACAGGGCGTAGGTCACGGCTGTGAGGTCGTAGGCGTCGCGTGTCATGACCACGGCCTTGTGGCCGGGGAGGACCCCGGCCTCGCGCAGGGCCTGGGCGGTGGCGTGGCAGCCTCGTAGCAGTTCGCCTCGGTGGACGGTGCGGTCGGTCTGCTTACGGCAGCTGATGAGCGCGGTGGCCTCGGGCTGTTCGGCCAGGCGTGACAGGCGTGCGGTGACGTTCAGGGCGGTGGCGGTCACGGGGTCCCTCGCAAGAAGTCGCGGATGTGGTCGCCGAGTTCGCCGGCGGCGTCCTCCATCACGAAGTGACCGGCGTCGGGGAAGCGGTGGATGGCGGCGTGCGGGTAGCGGCGAGCCCATTCCTCCAGGACGAGGGGTGTGAACACGGGGTCGCGCATGCCCCAGCCGATGAGCATGGGCACCGCGCCCAGGCCGGCGTCGGGGTTCGGGGGTTCGAGCAGTTGCCAGGCCGGGTCGGTGCTGTCGCGCGGGATGGCGCGGATGGCGTCGACGACGGCCCGGCGCTCGCCGCTGCGGGCATACGGCCGCAGGAAGGCGCGGCGCTCGGCCGCGGGCAGCCGATGGTGGACCCCGGCGTGAACAGCGGTGCGGGCGAAGGCGTTGGTGAGGTGGACGAAACCGGACACCAGCGCATGGTCGCGGATCCAGCGCAGATAGAAGGGGAGCTGAAAGCCGGCGGGCCAGGGGAAGGCGACGGTGTTGCAGACGACCAGGCGGGTCACGACGCCTGGGTGCCGCAGGGCCCAGGCGATGCCGAGCGGGCCGCCCCAGTCGTGCAGGACCAGCGTCCAGCCCCGCTCGGGCAGTTCTCGGTCCTGTGCCAGGTGGCGGTGGAGGGTGTCCAGGTGGTCGAGTTGGGCCTGGTAGGGGTCCGGGCATCCGGCGGGCGGCCTGAGATGACGGGACATCCCGAAACCGGGCAGGTCCGGTACCACGCACCGGGCGTGCGGCGAGAGACGGCCGACCAGTTTGCGCCAGGCGTAGCTCCATGACGGGTTGCCGTGCAGGAACAGCACCGGATCACCGGTGCCGAGGTCCAGATAGTGCTGTCCGGTGGACGGGACCCGCCGCCAGTGACAGGGCGGTGGATAGCCCGGCATCAACCGGTCGATCACGGCCTCTCGCGTCGACGGGGCGAGAGCGGGTTCCGGGGCGCGGCCGGCCGTGCCGCTCACCATCGGAGCAGCGCCAGGCCGAAGCTGAAGCCGCTGGCCAGGCCGAGCATCGTCACGATGTCCCCGCTCTCGACACGGTCGGCCTCCCGGGCCTTGACCAGTTGCAGTGGCAGGGAGGCCGCAGCGGCGTTGCCGTGTTCGAGTACGGCGGGCATGCATCTGTGCTCAGGCAGGGAGAACAGCTGGATCACCTCCCGGTACTGCGGCATGGCGATCTGGTGGAAGGCGATGAAGGCGCCGGCGCGTGCCGTGTCGAGTTCGCTGCCTGCGACGGTCAGGATCTCCGGGAGAACGTCGAGCACGCCCTGGCGGAGGTCTCCGTTCAGACGCAGTGTGGTGTGGTCGTCGTGCACCGACCGGCTGTGCATCGTTCCCCCGCCGGCCACGGTGCACGACTGCCAGGCGGCGGAGTTGCTGACGAAGCGCATCGCCAGTACTCCGGGATCGTCGTCGCCCGCGGGTCCGGCGGTGAGGACCATCGCGGCGCCGGCGTCCGACGCGGTGTAGCCCGGCAGTGCCCGAAGCAGAGCCTGACGGTCGGGGGCGTGCCACCGCGTGACCAGGGAACCGACCTCCCCGCAGGCGATGAGCACGGTGCGGTGGTGGCCTGCCGCGATGAAGGCCGCGGCCACCTCCATGGCGTTGAGGACGCTGTTGCAGGCGTTCTTGACGTCGAACACCGGGCAGGACGCACCGAGTTTCGCGGCCACGAGGTGAGAGGTGGCGGGCTCGATCAGGTCGTGCGCCGTCGCGGCGAACAGCAGCAGGTCCACGTCGTCGATCTTCAGGCCGGCCTCGTCGAGTGCCGTGCGTGCGGCGGCCACGGCAAGGTCGGAGGCGTTCTCGCCGTCCTCCCGGACATGGACGCCGCGTACCCCGGTGAGATCCTCCAGCAGGCCCGGGGGCGGGGCGTAGCCGCCCGTCTCGGCGATTTTGGCGCGGACTTCGTCCATGGTCCGGTAGTGGGACGGCAGGTGAGCGGCGACGGCAGTGATGCGGGCACGGCGGGCTTCGGGCACCGCGCCACCGTAGCGGCGCAGCGCACGGCGGCGGACCCGCAAAGCACCTGGTGAGAGGTTCTCCACCCCAACGAGTGGTCCGCATTGGCTTTCGCCTCCGTGATGCTCTTCAATGCCGAATCACCCCAAGGTCTGCAATTCGGTGTGAGAAGGCGGAAACGTGGCGACGCAGCTTGAGCGATCCGTGGCGGTGGTGGGTGCCGGCTGCCGGCTTCCCGGCGGAATCACGGATCTGGACGGACTGTGGACCGTGTTGCGGGAAGGGCGGGACATGGTGGGTGAGATGCCCGCCGACCGTCTTCCCAGGGACAGGATGGTCGACCCGGGGGCCGTGCGCCCCGGCCGCAGCTACACGGCCGCCGGCGGTTTCCTCACGGATGTCGCCTCGTTCGACGCCGCCTACTTCGGCATGTCCCCCGCCGAGGCGCGGCACACCGACCCCCAGCAGCGGCTGTTGCTGGAGATGACCGCCGAAGCGCTCGACGACGCGGCGATCCCGGCCGAGTCGCTGGCGGGGTCCGACACCTGTGTCTACGTGGGTGTCTCCGACCCCGCCTACGGCACGACGCTGGCGATGATGCAGGACCACACGAGTCCGCACACCATGCCCGGCGCGACGCTGTCGATCGCGGCGAACCGGGTGTCGTACGCCTTCGACCTGCGCGGACCGAGCATGGTGATCGACACCGCCTGTTCGTCCGCGATGGTCGCGCTGGACCGCGCGTGCCGCACCCTGCGCGAGGGCACCAGCCGCGTCGCCCTGGTCGGTGGCGTCAACGTGCTGGCCAATCCCTATTCCTTCGCCGGCTTTTCCTATGCGGGCATGCTGTCGCGCCGCGGGCGCTGTGCGGCGTTCTCCGCCGACGCCGACGGGTTCGCGCGGGCGGAGGGCGGCGCGGTGATCGTCCTCAAACGCCTGGTGGACGCGGTGGCCGACGGAGACCGCGTCCACGCCGTGCTGGCCGCCACCGGCAACAACACCGACGGCCGCAGCACCGGCATGGTCCTGCCCAGCAGCGAGACGCAGGAAGCGCTGCTGCGTGCGCTGTACGCGGAGGCGGAGATCAGCGCGGACGACGTGGTGTACTTCGAGGCGCACGGCACCGGAACCCCGGCCGGGGACCCGGCGGAGGCCGAGGCCGTCGGCCGGGCGCTCGGCCGGCACCGCAGCAGCGGCGCACTGCCCATCGGCTCGGTGAAGACGAACCTGGGTCACCTGGAGCCCGCGTCCGCGATGGCGGGCCTGCTGAAGGCGATCCTGGTTCTGCGTCATCGACTGGCGCCGGCGTCTCTGCATGCCCTTCCGCTCAACCCCGCGATCGACTTCGACGGCCTCAAGCTGGCACCCACCGTCGAACCCCTCCCCTTGACGCTGGGGGAACGATCCGCCGTGGGGGTGAGCGCCTTCGGCTTCGGCGGAGCCAACGCCCACGCCATCGTCACCCTGCCGCCCGCGCCCCTTCAGGCCGACGTGGGCCCCGCACCGAGCACGCGCCCGCTGCCGCTGGTGATCTCCGCCCGTTCCGCGAAGGCACGAGACCAGCTGGCCGCCCGGATGGCAGAGCGCCTGCGCGCCGCGCGGCCCGAAGACTTCTACGACCTCGCCCACACCAGCACCGTGCGGCGCAGCGCGCACCCGCACCGGGCCGCCGTACTGGCCCGCGACCCGCAGGACGCCGCCCGGCAACTTGACCAGCTCGCGGCCGGACAGCCCGGCCACGCAGCCACCGTGCGCACGAGTGCGCGGGGCGGCGTCGCGTTCGTGTACTCCGGCAACGGCTCGCAGTGGCCGGGCATGGCCGCCGACCTGCTGGAGCACGAACCGGCCTTCCGGGCGGCCGTCGAAGAGGCGGACACGGCCCTGGCCCCGCACCTGGGCTGGTCGGTGGCCAAGGAACTCGCGTCCCCCTCCCCCCGCGCCTGGCAGCGCACCGAGATCGCCCAGCCGGCCCTCTTCGCCGTGCAGGTGGGCCTGACCGCGCTGCTGGCCTCCCATGGCCTGCGGCCGCGCGCCGTGGCCGGACACAGCGTCGGAGAAGTCGCCGCCGCCCACGCCGCCGGGGCCCTGCCCCTGGAACAGGCGGCGCTGGTGATCGCCGAACGCAGCCGCACCCAGGGCACCACGGCGGGCCGGGGGCGCATGGCCGCCGTCGGCCTGCCCGAGAACCAGGCCCGTGAGGAACTGCTCCGCCGTGGTGGGGCGTTGGAGATCGCCGGTGTCAACAGCGACCGTGATGTGACGGTCGCCGGCTGCGCCGACGCGCTGGCCGCCTGGGGCGCCGAACTGGCAGGCCGAGGCGTCTTCTTCCGCGAGCTGGACCTTGACTACGCCTTCCACAGCCGCGCCATGGACTCCACCGAGGAGGCGCTGCGTACCGCGCTGGACGGCCTCGCCCCTTCTGCCGCCAAGATCCCGTTCGTCTCCACCGTCACCGGCACCGCCCTGACCGGCAGCGAACTGGACGCCCCCTACTGGTGGCGCAACGTCCGCGAGCCGGTCCGCTTCGCCGACGCCGTCAGCCACCTCACGGCCGAGCACGCGGGCGTCCTGGTCGAGATCGGCCCGCACCCGGTACTACGCCCCTACCTGCGCCGTACGGACGCCACCTGCATCGCGACCCTGCTCCGTGACGGCGACGGCCGCCGCGAGGCCGCAGCCGCCGTCGCCGCAGCGCTCGCCGCCGACCCCACGACCGACTGGCGGCAGCACTTCCCCCGCCCGGGCCGCGTCATGGACCTGCCCGCCTACCCGTGGCAGCACGAACGGCACTGGCACGGCAGCGCCCCTGACTGGGTGGCACGGACCAGCGGCTCCGGTGAGCTGGACCATCCGCTGGTCGGTGAGCGGATGCCCGCCCCGCACCCCGTCTGGCACGGCACCGTCGAGCCGCAGCTGGTGCCCTGGCTGGGTGACCACAAGATCGGCGACGACGTGCTCATGCCGGCGGCCGCCTACGTCGAGATGGCGCTGAGTGCGGGCCGCCGAGCCCTCGATCAGCCGGTGGAGGTGCGGCATCTGGAGATCGGCCGTCTGCTGTCCCTGCAGTGGCCGGACCCGACGCCGGCCGCCCTGCAGACCGCGGTCACCCCCGACGACGGCGCCCTGACCATCAGCGTGCGCGAGGAACACGGCGGCGAGTGCCGGCCCGCCGTACGGGCGCGGGTGCGCAGCCTGCTCGGCACGGCACCCCGACCGCTCGACGTCGACTCCCTGCGGACGCGGTGTCAACGGCACATCGACGGCCCGGACTTCTACCGGACCTGCCATCGCATCGGGCTGAACTGCGGCCCCGCCTTCCAGCTGATCGACCGCCTGGACGTCGGCGACGACGAGGTCCTTCTCTCCTATCGGCTCCGGCACGCCGCCGACGCCTACACCGCCCACCCGGTCCTGCTCGACGCGCCGCTGCAGGCCACCGTGGCTCTGTCCGAGCTGACGACGGAATCCGCCGCCTTCCTGCCGACGGTGTTCGCGGCCGTGCGCGTATGGCGCACCCCCGCCGCCACGGGCATCGTGCATCTGCGCCGCCGCACCCGCAGCGCCAACGAGATCTGCTGGGACATCACCTACGCCGACACCGACGGCACCGTCACCGCCGAGATCGACGGCTGCCGCACCCGCCGCGGCGGGCTGACCGAGCACGTCCCACTGGCCGTCCAGCGCACCGTCCTGAGGGCAGCCCCGCACCCTGGCAGCCCCGCACCGCCCTCTGTGCTTCCCGCCCCGAGCGAGGTGGCGCGTGCGGCCGGGCCGCGCATCGCCGCCGCTCGCGCCGCCCTGGACGACAGCGGCCACCAGCGTTTCATCACCGCCGCCGAACAGGCCACGGCCCGCTGCTGGGCCCGGACGCTGCGCGGCCTTCTCACCGATCCGGCAGCCCCTTTCGCGATGCACGACCTGGTGACCGGGGGCCTTCAGCCACAGCACCGGCGGCTGGTGCGCCTGATGATGCCTCTGCTGCTCAGCCATGGCCTGGCCCGGACAGCGGGCGAGAACTGGCAGTTGACCGACGCCGGTGACCGCGCCGTGCCGCTGCTGCGCAGCCTGGTGGAGGACCATCCCGGGTACGGCGCCGAGACCCTGCTCATCAACCGGCAACTGCGGCACCTGCCCGACGTCCTCGGGGGACGCCTCGACCCACGCGAGCTCCTGTCGACCGGGGAGAGCGCCTATGAGCAGATGCGGGACACCAGCCCCGCCCACCGCTTCACCCACCGCGTCGTGCAGGCGCTGCTGGGCGACATCGTCGCCCGCTGGCCCGCCGACCGACCATTGCGGATCCTGGAGGTCGGCGCGACCACCAGCGCCCTGACGGCGGCAGTCCTGCCCGTGCTGCCGGCCGACCGGACCCGTTACACCTGCACCGCTCCCCACGACAGTGTCCTCACCCGCGCCGAACACCGCTTCGGCCGCCACGACTTCGTCGACTACCGCACCGTGGACCTGAACGCCGGTCCGGCCGGACAGGACCTGCCCCGAGGCGGCTTCGACCTGGTCCTTGCCGGCGATGCCCTACAGGACACCGCCGATCTGGCCACGACCCTGCGGCACCTGCGCACACTGCTGGCCCCGGGCGGACAGCTGCTGGCCACCGAACCGCACCATGCCCAGCTCCAAGCCGTGCTGTTCGCGGCTTCGGAGGACTTCTGGGAGCGCGCCGACCACACTCTGCGCCCTGCGTCCCGCGTACTCGACCGTGATCAGTGGGTCCCGCTGCTGGAACGGTGCGGCTTCACCCAGGTGGTGCAGACCGGACCCTACGACCGATCCGTCCTTCTGGCCGCGGCCGGCCCCGACACCGTTGCGGACGCGCACGCACCGCGACCGGTGCCCGGCGCCACATGGGTGGTCGCCGTCGAGGACGCCACCGAGGTGCCGACCGCACAGGCGCTCGCCGCCCTGCTGGGCGACGCCGTGGTCGTCCCCGCGGCCGACGAGACGGCCACCTGGACCGCCGTACTGGCGAAGGACACAGTCCCGCGCGTCGTGCTGCTGCTCGCCGCGTCCGCCCCGCACGAGACCGTCCCACGAACCGTCCGCCGCGCCGCATTCCTGCGTGCCCTGGCCACCGCCTGCGAGAACCTCCCGGGCACAGCCAGTCCGCACCTCTGGCTCATCACCCGCCCGACCGGCCTGTTCCCGGCACCTGAACAACCCGAGCAGCCGGACGACGCGGCCATCTGGGCGGCGTGCCGCACACTCGCCAACGAACGCCCGGACCTCCACGTACGACGCGTCTCCTGCCACCGCACCGACGACGCCCTGGCCGACGCCCAGCGCATGGCCGAAGAGCTCCTCGCCACGCACGCAGGCTCCGGAGACGGCCGGGAGGACGAGATCGTTCTCACCCCGCAGGGACGCTTCGTCCCCCGGCACGTCCAGCACCCCGCCGACGAGCTGCCGGCCCACCCCGCCACGACACCGTTCATCCTGGACGTACGCAACCCGAGCCTGAATCGCCGCCTGGTATGGCGGCAGACAGACATCGTCGAGCCCGGGCCGGGCGAGGTCGCCATCGAGATGCGGGCCGTGGCCCTGAACTACCGCGACCCCATGCGCGCCAATGGGTTGCTGCCGCCCGAGGCAGTCGAGAACAGCCCCCTCAGCCGCGGTCTGGGCACGGACGGCGCCGGCGTCGTCTGCGCCGTCGGGCCGGGCGTTGACCATCTCAAGCCCGGCGACCGGGTCTTCGGCCTCGTCCCCGCCGGCCTCGCCTCCCACGCGACGAGCCCTGCCTACGGCCTGCACCGTATCCCCGAGGACATGAGCTTCGCCGAAGCAGCGACCTTCCCCGTCGCCTTCCTGACCGTCCACCACACCCTCGTCGAACAGAGCCGCCTCGGCCCCGGGGACACCGTGCTCGTACACGGCGGAGCGGGTGCGGTCGGCCTGGCCGTCCTGCAGTGCGCCCGCGCCTGCGGCGCCCGCGTCATCGCCACCGCCGGGACCGAGACCAAGCGGGACCTGCTGCGCACCCTGGGCGTCGAACACGTCCTTGACTCCCGCAGCCTGGACTTCGTTCCGCAGGTACGGGAGCTGACCGGCGGACAGGGCGTGGACGTCGTCGTCAACTCCCTCAGCGGCGAGGCGATCGCCCACAACGTCGATCTGCTCCGCCCCAACGGACGGTTCATCGAACTCGGCAAGAAGGACATCTTCCTCGACAACTCCCTGCCGCTCCGGCCCTTCCACCGCAGCCTGACCTTCATCGGCTTCAACCTCGACGCCGTCGTGCACGACCGGACCCGAGGCAGCCGGCTCGCCGGCGCGTGCGCATCACAGATCGCCGCCGGCACGTACCGCCCGCTGCCCCACTCGGTCTACCCCGCCGCCCGCGTCGACGAAGCCTTCCACCTCCTGCAGCACTCCCGGCACACCGGCAAGATCGTCATCTCCTTCGACCCACTCGACGAACCCGTCCCCGTCGAACCCGCACCCGGCACCCCCGCCCTCGACGCCACCGGCACCTACCTGATCACCGGCGGGCTGAGCGGGCTCGGCGCCGCCACCGCCCACTGGCTGGCCGACCACGGAGCCCGGCACCTGGCCCTGCTGTCCCGTCGCGGCCCCGAGGCCCCCGAAGCCCCCGCCCTGCTCCAGCAGCTCACCGAACGCGGTGTGCGTGCCACCGCCCACGCCGCCGACGTCACCGACGAGGACGCCCTGCGACAGGTCATCGACACCGTGAACGCCTCCGGACACCGGCTGCGGGGCGTCGTCCACGCGGCCATGCACATGGACGACGCCCCGCTGTCGGAACTCACCGACGCCCGATTCGCCGCCGTGCTCTCACCCAAGGCCACGGGAGCGGCCGTCCTTCACCGCCTCACCGAGGACCACGACCTGGACCTGTTCCTCGCCCACTCCTCCGTCTCCGCCGCGATCGGCAACCCCGGCCAAGCCGCCTACGCCGCGGCCAACGCCTACCTGGAGGCCCTCGCCCGGGCCCGACGCGCCTGCGGACAGCCCGGCACGGCACTGGCCTGGGGACCGATCGGCGAAACCGGATACGTCGCCCGCAACGCCATGGAAACCGTCATGACCGAACGCGGCCTCGAACTCCTCACCCCCGCCGAGGTCCTGACCACCGCCGGTCACCTCCTGGCGGCAGGCACCGAAGTCGCCGGAGCGGGCCGCTACCGCTGGGGCGCCGTACGCGACCTGCTGCCCGCACTGTCCACACCCCGATTCGCGCCCCTGCTCCCGCCCACCTCCGCGGCCTCCGCGGACGCCCGCGACGAACTCCTGCGGACGCTGGCCACCCTGCCCGCGGACAAGGCCCTCGGCACGATCACCGACAGACTGGCCCACCTCCTGGCAGGCGTCCTGCAGACCGATCCCGCCGACATGGACCCCGCCCGCCCCGTCACCGACTTCGGACTCGACTCCCTGCTCGGCACACACTTCCTGGTCCAGGCCCGAGACCTCTTCGCCATCCGACTCGCACCGCCGGATCTGGCCACCGGGCGAACCCTGAACCACCTCGCCCGTCTCGTCCACCAGCGACTCGAACTCCATGCGGACGACGCGGAGTAGGAAGGACAGGGAAGACCTTGGGCGGGTCGGATCGGCGGCCCGCTCGGGGCTTCCGTGAGGCCGCCCGCAGAGGCCGGCGAATGCTTCGCCCGGCGACACCCCGCTTCCACTCGTTCGCATCACCGGGCAGCCGCAGGGAAAGCGACAGGATCGGCACCATGAGTACCGAGACGGACTGGACATACCGGGTGGAGGAGCCGCACGGCTCCGAGGGGTGGCGCCCCTACGGCGACGATCCAGGGCGTTGGCGGGGAACCGTCACCACCGACGACCCGAAGGAGAACGCCGAGTACGTCGCCGCCCTCGTCGTCACCGACCTCGTGACCGAGTGGGACCGCGAGGGCGCCGTCCGCAAGCATGTGCGCGTGATCGTCTGGGAGGGCGAGGAAGGCACCGGTCCCGCCGACGCGGCCTTCACCGTCGAGATCCAGCCCGCCACCGACGGAGACTGACGCATCGTGGTCGGTCAGCCGAGTGAAGTGAGGAGGGTGTTGAGTGCCTTGTGGGCTGGTGGTGTTCCCAGACAGGTCCAGGGCTGCTGCTCAGCGCGAGGGGAACGCACGGACATGCCGGCCGACTGTCGTGCCGCACACGGTGCCGGAGCCCATCAGGCCAGTCCTACATAATGTAGGAGTTCATCGGGCGCCGCCCACCGGGTCCTCTGCTCCATCAACGACGGAGAGCGCCTGTCACGACCGCACGAACGGGAGCAGAGTTGTCCAGCGCACACGACGGGGCGGTCACGGTGGTGGTCATCGCCTACAACGACGCGGAGCACGTCGGGGAGGCGGTGGCCTCGGCCCTCGCACAGGGTGATGCGGTCGGCGAGGTCGTCGTCGTCGACGACGCGTCCACCGACGACACACCTCACGTACTGGCACAGCTCGCGGCCGCCGAGCCGCGCGTGCGCGTCGTACGCCGTGCGGTCAACAGCGGCGGCTGCGGCACCCCGCGCAACGACGGTATCGACGCGGCCCGCCACCCGTGGCTCGTCTTCCTCGACAGCGACGACGTGCTTCCGCCGAAGGCCGTGGACACGCTCCTCGCCGTCGCACTCCGGCATGACGCCGACGTGACGGCAGGCCTGTGCGTGCGGCGCGAGCTGCCCGGTGGACGTGAGATCCCCTGGCAGGAACAGCTGTTCACGGCGGAGTCGGTGCACGACGGGGTGGCCGGGCGTCCGCGGACGCTGTGGGACACGCTGTCGGTGAACAAGATCTACCGCCGTGACTTCCTGCTGTCCCGGCGGATCCGCTTCCCCGACGGCGCCGCGCACTACGAGGACTTCGTGTTCACCGCGCGTGTCTACGCGGCCGGGCCGCGCTTCGCCGTCACCCCCGAAACCGTCTACATCTGGCATGTGCGCTATGGCACCGGCCAGGCTTCGATCTCGCTGCGCCGGAACCTGATCCAGAACTGGCAGGACCGGGTCGCCGCCCATCGGCAGGTGTTGGAGATCATGCGGGACAGCGGCGACCAGGATCTGCTGATCGCCGCGCAGACGAAATTCCTTGAGTTCGATCTCGCTGTCTATCTGCGCGAACTGCCGCAGCGCACGCCGGAGTACCAGGACGCCTGGTGGCGGATCGCCCGTGAGCACGTGGGGGCCTTCGAGACCGAGGCCGTTCGCCGGGCCACTCCCGCTGCCCGCTGGCGTACCGAGGTGCTGCTCGGCCGCGAGCGAGATGCCGTGGACGTCCGGCGGCTGGCCGAGCTGGCGGCCGACCCGCCGCGGCTGGCGCCGCCGTACGCCGGTGACGCGCGGCGACCGCTGTGGGACGAGGCGGGTTCCCTCCCCGAGGCGGCGGACGAGATCGTGCTCGACGGTCTTGACGACACCCCTGTCGCACTGCTGCCCTTCCACGTCCTCGGGAACGTGGGCGCGGGTCGCCGCCTCGTGCTCGAACTACGACTGGCCGACCTCTACGGCAGGACCGCGCACGCCGGCCCGGAGCGGGCGGCCGTCGAGTTGCGGCACCGGGTGACGGGCACGGCACACCGGTACGAGGCAGCGTGGGAAGCCGAGCCGGGCGGACACGGCTGGCGTGCCGTCGTCACTGCCGACGTGGCGGCGCTCTGTGAAGGCGGCACGATCACCACCTGGGATGCCTGGGTGACCCTGACCTTCCGGGACGGCGCGTCGGCCACGAGACCACTTCGCGCGGGATCCGGACTCAGGCGGCTGGTACGGATGGGCCGCGGGGGACGGGTGCTGTTGCTCCAGCCGTACGCCACCACCAGTGGCTGCCTCGCCGTGCGCGTCACGGATGGCCTTTCCGGGATGCGCCGCGTTGTCGCGGGACGGATCGCCCGCCGCGTGCGGCGCTGAACGGCGACGAGGTCAACTGCCCGCCGGTACAGGTCCGTTCGTGTCGGCCGGCTTTCGCAGGAAGACGCTGCGCACCACGCGTTCGGCCGCGTGCCCGTCGTCGTAGGGGCAGAAGCGTGCCCGGAATCCGGAGCGCCGCTTGGCCATGTGCGGCCCCGTGTACTCGCCGCTGAGGAAGATCTCGGCGAGTTGCTCCTGCGTGGTGGCGACCGCTCCGGGCGCCTCGGCGAGGAGGTCGAAGTAGACGCCTCGTGCGCGGCGGTACGTGTCCCAGTCGGGCGCGTAGATCACGACCGGCCGGTCCAGGGCGGCGTAGTCGAACATCACCGAGGAGTAGTCGGTGATCAGTGCGTCGGCAGCGATGCACAGGTCTTCGATCGACGGGTGGGACGAGACGTCCACGACGCCCGGCGACGGGACGGTCCCAGGGGTGTCGAAGTAGTGCGCACGCACCAGCAGGACGTGGTCGTCACCGAGCTGATCGGCGAACCGCCGCACGTCGAGCAGGGGTGCCGCCTGGTCCTGGTGGTCGCGGTGGGTGGGCGCGTAGAGGACCGCGGTCTGCCCAGGGGCGATGCCCAGTTCGTCCCGAACCCGGTTCACCTCGTCGAGCGAGGCGTTGACCAGCCGGTCGACGCGCGGATACCCCGTCTCAAGTACCTCGTAGCCGCCGGGGTAGACCCTGGTGAACACCTCGGTGGTGTGCGGGTTCGGCGAGACCAGGAAGTCCCATCGCCCGCACTGCTCCACCAGCCGGTCGAAGTTCATGCCGCGTGCGGCTGCGGGGTGGTCCCGCAGGTCGGTTCCCATCTTCTTCAGGGGGGTGCCGTGCTGTGTCTGCACCAGTACCGCGCCGCGCCGCTTGGGAAGTTCATAAGGGAAGTTGACGTTGTTGACCAGATACTTGGCCCGCGCCATGGTGCGCAGGCATCGTGCCGACCCGTCCACCACGTACTCGACCCCCGGCGGGATGGATGCCGTCCTGTCCCTGGCGACCACCCACACCCCGCGGATGCCGGGCGCGAGCTCGCGGGCCTTCTCGTAGACGGCCGCGGGGTTGCAGGCGTAGCCGCGGTTCCAGTAGGCGGCGTAGACGGCGAGGCTGTCGTCGACGGGTAGCAGCAGACAAGCGCGATAGTAGGCCCGCCGCAGCGCCGTGGCCACGAGGCGGGGTGCCCGCCGTGCCGCACGACGCGCCCGGCCGAGGGCGGTACGCAGTGCGAGACGAAGCCGGTTCACCGGTTCCAGGGCCGCGTAGGCGGGGTAGGCGCCCCGCTCCACCAGCCGGTACTGCAGGCCGCGCAGCCCGGACGGGTGGGAGTAGTCGCGTGGCCGGAATCTCCGGAAGTGCTCCGACGCCTGCCGGAAGAAGTCGCGCCGCATGCTCTCCGGCACGAGTCCCGGGGTGGCGAGCACCGTCGTCGCATGGCGTACGGTCCGGTCGAACACCGCCCTGCGGAAGGGCTCGGCGGTCTCGGCCTCGCGGTCGATGAAGGCGAAGATCCGCTCGTACTGGGCGAAGAGATCGAAGTGCTTCGGGCTGGAGGTGTTGGTGATCGCGCCCTCGCGCCCGCGCCGGTAGTGGTAGCAGACACGGTCGAGCATGCTGAGCCGGCGCGCCGCGAGCAGGACGGGATAGGTGACGGAGATGTCCTCGTAGTACCCGTGCCCGAATTCCACGTCCAGGCCCAGCAGGAACTCGCGGCGCAGCACCCTGCCCCACGCGGTCATGATGAGGTCCAGGGTGCTCGGGCGCTCCGCGAGCGTGAACGTCTCGGGGGCGTCCCGGAACAGATGCGCACGCACGTTGCGCTCCACGCCTCCCTCCGGGCCGAGGAGGGCGTGGTCGACGAGCAGCACGTCGGGCTCGGTCCGCTTCAGCCGCTCGGCGACCGCGGCGAGCGCCCCGTCGGCCAGCCGGTCGTCGCTGTCGACGAACCACACGTAGTCACCACGGGCCCGGGCCAGTCCCTCACCGCGCGCCCGGCCGAGGCCGACGTTCTGCGGCAGGTGGACCACGCGCAGCCGCTGGTCCCGGGCCGCGTACGCGTCGAGCAGGGCACCGCTGCCGTCAGGGGAACAGTCGTCCACGGCCACGACCTCGATGTCCTGGAAGGACTGCGACGCCCCGAGGACCGAGTCGAGGCACTCCTCCAGATACTCCTGCACCTGGTAGACGGGCAGGACGATACTGATGAGTACCTCTACGGACGGTTGCACGGCCGGGGTGTCAGTCGTTGCCACATGCCCTCCAGGCAAGTGTCGGTGTGTATGTGTTGCACGCTCGGACACCCGTGAGGTCGTCTCACGCCATTCCTCGGCATGAAGGAACCAACCATCCTGACCAGCGACACACCAGGGCGCCCCTGCACGGGGGAACGCGGCAGCTCCTCAAGCACACACTAGTACTACATGTTGTAGGAGGACCAGCGCGGTCGTGCTGGGCGAGGTGAGCGGGCAACGCGGAGGCATCGGAGAATGGTGCCACAGGGCCGAAATTCCCGCCAAAGCTCCACTCGAAAGGGTGAATCGCCCGAGGGAATCGATCGGGTAGGCCACGCCCGTAGGTGTCTCCCGCGGAGGGCGGGTCAGGGAGTCCGGATGCGCCTTCCAGGCCGGGCTCGGGTCCCGACCTCCAGCGCCGTCAGTACGTCACCGTGATCCGCTGCGCCGGGCCGTCGACGCTGATCCACCCGCCGTACGGGATCACCAGTTGGGGATCGGTGTGTCCGAAGTCGACGTCGAACACCGCCATCGTGTGCGGGGCATACGTCGCCAGCGCGCGCAGCACCGCTTCGCGCTGCTCAGTGGCGTAGCGCCGCTTGTCCTCCGTCTTGTTCGGCTGCTGGAAGGACCACGCCTTGGCGCGGCCCATCAACAGGGCCGGGAACCGCGCCAGCAGGCCCCGTTCTCCCATGTTGCGCAAGATCCGGAAGACGTCCTCCCCGCTCGGCAGCTCCTCCGAGGTCTCCAGGAACAGCACGCCGCCCTCGTAGACGGCCGGGTCGCGTGCGATCTCGCGGTCGGCCATCAGCAGCCATGACAGGATTTCCAGGTTGCCGCCCCAGGCACGGCCCTCGACGAATTGGTCGGGCTGGTGCCAGATCCAGCCGTCGGCGGGCTGCGAGTCCGGCTCCGTCTCGAAGGTGGCGGGGTCGGCCCAGTCACGGGCGGTGTCACGGTAGCGCGGGGCGGGGCGGAGTTCGTACGGGCCCGAGGTGAACAAGGCCGCGCGTACCGAATCTGCGGTCATGGGGTGGAGTGCGTACGGGCGGCCGAGCTCGGTCATCAGGCAGCCGCCGTGGTAGGCGACGATGCCCAGGTTGTGCAGGAAGACCAGCAGGTTGGTGTTGTCGCTCATTCCGAAGAAGGGCTTGGGGTTGGCGCGGATCAACTCGCGGTCCAGGAAGGGAAGCACGGTGATCTGGTCGTCGCCGCCGATGGTGGCCATCACCGCTTTGACCGTGGGATCGGCGAACGCGGCGTGGATGTCGTCGGCTCGTTCCCTGGGGGTGGAGCCCATTTTGCGCGTCGCCGGGTACTCCACCGGTTCGAGTCCGAAGTCCTCGCGCAGTCGCTTGAGCCCCAGCTCGTGCGGCTGAGGGAAGAGCGCCGGCAGTCCGGACCCCGGCGAGATGACGGCTATACGGTCGCCCGGCACAGGCTTGGCCGGATACGCAGGTGAGGTCATGTCGGCCAGGTTAGGGGCCTGTTCGACTTCCGATCATCTTCATTTCTGCTGCGCGGGTCGAGTTGTCGAGTACGAGGGCGGCGACCTCTGGGGGAGGAAACTCCTGCCTACCTCATCAGCGAGTTTCCGTTGACGGTCCGAGTCGTGCCGTCGTTGAGGGTGACGGTGATGGTGGTGCCGGTGAGCTGGTCGTGGGAGTCGCTCTCCGGCCACCAGGCGGTCCACCGGCCGTACGGCAGTGTGCGGATTTGCCGCACGGTGGCATGGACGGTGCGCCGGTGGTCTCGAACGGTGATCTCCTTCACGTCGGAGCCCATCGATCCGACCGCGTAATGGAACCGGGCGGAGCCGCCGCCCTGGGCGCCCTGCGCGTCCAGCGTGACGCCGTCCGCGGGTACTTCGACCGCAGGGCCGACGGCCACCGCGACGCCCGAGCCATCGGATCCCGCCAGGCAGTACGCCGCGTGGCCGTGGCGTGTGATGATCATGGAGGCGATGGTTCCACGCATGTCCGTGTTGCTGAGCTCTCCTGGTCCTCCTTCCCCGGAAGCCTCCTTCGTCTCCTTGAGGCACCGGATCAGAGGGGAGGATTTCGCGCTGCCGGCATCAGTCACGTCGCCGGCGGTGGGTGTGGCAGTGGCCGTCCAGGTGGCTACTTGGGCCGCCGACAACGGTCCGGAGCCCCCAGGCCCAGGCCGATCCGACAGCACGGCCAGCAGGGCGGCACCTGCCGCCAGTGTGCCGGCCACCGTGAGCGCAATGCTGCGCACCAGCGGCCGGCGAAACGGGACGACGGCGGAACGGCCGGGACGGGCGGTGTCGCTCAGAACCGTCCGCAGCAGCCGTTCCCTTCGGTCGAGATCGGCGGCGGAGAGTTCGGTGCGCGGTGCGGCGTCGAGTTCGGTGAGGCGGGAGAGGAGAGCGTTTCTCATGCGGAGCTCCTGTCAGTGCGTCGGAGAGAGGTCGGGTGAGGCGGGGGCGGCAGGTCTGACACGGCTGGCGAGACGCCGCTTCGCACGCGTCAGGCGCATGGCGTATGCCGCACGGGTGCAGCCGAGGACCGTGGCCGCGTCCCGAGCCTTGAGTTCCTCCCAGACGTGCAGCGCGAGGACCTCCTGGTCGGCCGGGGTGAGTGACTGCCAGGCAGCGACGAGGTCGATCCGGCTGTCCACCTGGGCCGTCGCGTCGATCGCCGTTTCGTGGCAACCCGCCTCGGTGGCTTGCCGGATGTGCACCACGAGGGCCGACTGTCGGCGTGCGCTGCGGTCCGCGTTCAGCATCACGTTGCGGGCCACGCCGAACAGCCACGGCCGCGGATGTGCGGGGAGTTCGCGCCGGCGGCGCCACGCGGCGAGGAACGTCTCCCCCACGATGTCGTCGACGTTCATCGAGTGGGCACGGCGGCGCACGAACCGCAGCACGTCCTCGTAGTGAGCCCGGTACACGTCCGTGAACTCAGCCTCGGTATGGATGGGCATGGCTTCCTTCCGTAGCGCCTGCCTCTACATGTCCATCACCGATAGAAGTGCAACAGGGCCTGCTGCCCGTCGCCGTGCCCGGATCGCACCGTCGAGCGCGAGGACAGCATCATCCCGTTACCCGGGTCCAGCCCGGACAGCGTCCGGCAGCCACCCGTCGGCACTCGGCAGCCGTGGGAGCCAGCGGACCGGGAGCAGGCCGCCGTCGACGGCGTGACCGGCCCCGAGCCACGCACCAACCGGCCTGCCCCCGGCCTCCCCCCTTGGACGAGATCAAACCGTGGGCGTGGCCGGCCCCGGCCCGTGAGTGCAACGAGGCCGGATCTCCGGGCCGTTGCCGGACGCCGGCTGACCAACCCGGTGCCGTTTCCTGCCCATGGCGCTCGCATGCGCGAGCGCGTCTCACAGGGCGGCCGAAGAGACGCTTCCGCCAGGCAGGTGAGGCTGCTGCCGGGCCGTGGGGGCGGCGGGCCAGGGAGCGGTGGGCAAGACTCGCGCCAGCTCGTGGCGTATGCGGTCGGCTTCACCACGAGCCTGAGCCGGCACGTCACCGCGCTCAGCGACAAGGCGATTGAAGATCGGGGTTTCCTGGAACACGCTGGGATCTGCCTTCTGAGGTGGGTTCGGCACGGCAACCACCGAGCCGCGAATCGATCATGTGACGGATCGAGTATCCAGTGCCGCGAGCAGGGGCAGTCACCACCCGTACGAGGGAGACGGCACCGATGTCGGACTCTGTGCTCTTGATCACACCAACTCAACGGTCGGCCGACCCGGTCAGCGCCCCAGGTACTGGGGGTGAGCAGCACCGTCGTGGTGCAGCGGGCCGTTCCGTGACGCGTTCCCCTTGGGCGAGGGGTGGCGGGCACTCCGGCACACGCGGGCAGTACACGGCGGAGAACGCGCAGGAGTGGGCCGACGCCCCGCGGAAGCTCTCGTTGAACCGGATCTCCTCCGCCGAGCAGTCAAGCCAGGAGCAGGGCGGCGTCCCAGGGGAGGTCGTCGCCGTCAGATGCGGGCGGCCGGGTGATCCGGTCGTGCAGGGCGAGGGCGACTCCGGCGGCACCTTCGAGGTATGCCGGGGAGTCGAGTGGTTCCGGTCGGTGCGGAGGCGCGGGGACGGTGGGGAAGCCGAAGGCCGACGAGGGGTCGAAGCGGGCGCACAGCCGCTCGGCGAGTTCGTCGGCTCGCGCGGACAGTGAGGCGTCGTCCAGATCGGCGGCCATGCGCCCGGCGGTCTGCATCAGTCCGGCAAGGCCGTGGCACAGGCCCGCGTCCTCAAGCCCGCGCAGCCGGTCGGGGTGGGAGAAGAGCGCCCTCATCGCGCGGGCCGCGTTGTCCTGCCACTCGTCCTCTCCCAGTGCCGTACCGGCGAGTTGGAGCGCACGGGCGATGCCCGGCGTGCCGTAGCACCAGCTCGGGCGCCCGCGCTCCACGGAGGGCATGGCGGGGGCGAGTTCCTGGTCAGCGGTGACCGTGCCGGGCCACCACGGCCCCGCGTCCGCGTCCTGTCGGTCCTCTTGGCGCCAGCTCATCAGCCACGAGGCGATACGGCGGACGGCGGTGTCCTGGCCGGGGACGCGCAGTCCGCGCGTCCAGCACAGGGACAGCAGCGCGAGCGGCCCCGCCGCGCCGTGTGCCAGGCCCAGGTCGAGTACGCACTCCCGCCCGCGCTCGTCCGCCGCGAAGGGCCACGGGGGGCTGGACCAGCCGGGCAGCGGTCCTGCCTCTGTCCCGACCGGCTCGGTGAGGGCGACGAGGTAGCGCAGCACGTTCCGGACGGCATCGGTGTCGGCCGTGGCGGCGGGCTCGGCGAGGAAGTACCGGCCGAGGCCGGTCACGCCGGAGATGACGTCGAAGTGCGCCCGGTCGGCGCCGGGGGTGCCCGACTCGATACGGGCGTACTCCGTTTCGAGGATTCTCACCAGGCCGTCGCGCAGGGCCGTGTCGATGCGGGCCCGCAGGGTGGCGTAATCCCGGGGCGAGCGGGTGGCGTGCTTCGCGGCGAAGCCGAGACCGCCCAGTCCGGAAAGGATCCCGATCCCGCCGGCGCGCCCGGCCGCTTCGGCCTCAGCCGCCAGCAGGGCATGGGCAGTTGGGCGCAGGCTCGCGTCGCTCCTGCTGACCTCGCCGAACAGCAGCGCCGCCCCCGAGGGGCCGCCTGCGAGTCCGGAGGTGGTGAAGAGCCGCGGGTCGGTGAGGCGGTCGCGAGCGCGGGCCAGGATCTCGGCCACCACCGTCTCGGCGTCCCACCGCTTCGGTGCGGTAGCCGTCATCGCAGGTGCTTCCTGCGTCCGTGTTCGGCCTGGGCGAGGCCGCGCGCCACCGCGAGCGAGCGGTTCTCCGAGGTGCGCGAGGTGCCGACGAGCCGGTTGTGGTGCATGTGGAACACGCTTGCCAGCACCGATGGTTCGCGGGCGACGGAGGCGTACACGCGCATGGCCGCCGCCCTGGCGGCACAGGCGGCCAGCACCGCGTCGGCCTTTCCGGCCGGGAACGCGGCCCTGATCCCGCCGTCGTCCAACAGGCGCAGCGCCGCCGCGCGGTGATCGCGGAAGTAGGCGTGGTTCTCCTCGTCGCGCGGACGCGTGAGGTGCCAGTCGGGCCACTGGTCGCCGTGCACCTGGCGGGAGAGGTCGAGGTAGTTGGCCGCGGCGAGCACCGCTGGCTCGACGGTCACGGCGTCCGTCGCCCGCAGCCGCAGCTGTTCCAGGACGGCGGCGCTGTCGCGGTGGAAGACCTCCTCGGCGGCTTCGAGGGCCTCGTGGCCGCCGTAGCGATGGGCTTCGGGCTCGTAGCCGTCGAGGACGAACGCCCCGGCCAGACGCATGCCGCGAAGCTGCTCGACCCAGTCCAGGACACCCGGTGTCAGCTCGCCGTGGAGCATGTCGGGGTCGCCGTGGAAGCGCAGGCGCAGATGCGCGCCGGTGGGGTCGCTGTAGCGGATGAAGAACCAGCGGTCGACCCCGGGCGGCAGGGCCGCCAGCAACCGGGGCAGCTGCTCGGTGAGGATCTCGTTGTGGCGGGCCGCGGCGGCGTAGAGCCGGCCGTAGAGCCATGCGCGGCTGTGGCGCGGGGCGGGCGGGGCGACCGGGCTGAAGCGCGGCGTCCGAGGCCCGGCGGCAGGGGGCCGCGGGGCGGCGGACGGCTGCGCGCCCGTAGGTGACGGCGGCGTGGCAGGGGACGGGGCAGGGAGGAGGGGGAGCACCAGTTCGCTGGTGAAGGCGCCCGCGTCGGTCGCCAGCCAGCCATCGCCCGCGCCCGCGTCCTCAGGGGTCTCGTACGCCGCCACCGGCGCTCCCCGGCCCAGCTCGCGGCGCAGCAGCATCCGGTGCAGCGGTGCCGTCAGGTCCAGCTCCGTCCGGCGGTCGGTGCTGCCGACGACCACCCGGTCGGGGACGTTCCACCGGGCACGCCAGGCGTCCAGGCGACGTCCCCATTCCTCGTCCGGGAGGGAGGAGTCGGCCAGATCCGTGGCCGACAGCTGCCAGCGGGCGGGGGCGAGGACCGACCTGCCGTAGCGGACGCGCGGCAGGCAGGGAAGCCTGCCGAGCGCGCCCCATGACCACAGGCCCTGCACCGCCGTGCCCATCTTCGGCACCTCGCGCAGCAGCCGGACCGCGGCGGGGGCGAGGTGCGGGTTGAGCATGGTGGGGAACTGGGGCACGATCTCCTGTCCGGTCGACGCGTCCACCACGTACAGCTGGTCCAGGTCGGCGGCGAGCGCGAGGTCGCCCATTCCGCGCACCGCACCCGAGGAGCGGTCGGCGAAGCGGCCGACGGCGACGCGCTCGCTCCAGAACGACGGCACACGGACGACGTTGGTGCTGCGGCCTCCCCGGGGCGTGAAGTCCAGCTGTGCCGGGCACGCACCGTCCCCGGCCGCATCGGTGGCGGCACGGCGGACCAGTCCGCCCAGCGCGTCGACGTCGTCGAGGAGATAGGCGAACCTGCCGAAGAGGTCACCGAGTGACAGTGACGCCGTCGTCGGAGAGATCACCAACGTGAAGTCGCCCTCTTCGACGGCCTGTTGGGAAGGGGCGGTCAGATGCAGGCACAGATCCAGTGCCGCCGCGGGCGGTGTCCGCGAGCCGGCCAGCCGGTCGAGCACCGCGTCGTCGAGCACCACTTCGCGGGCACCGGAAGCGACCGCCCCGAGGGCGAGCTCCGCCAGGAGCGCGTCCCTGGACCGGCCACGCTCACTCGCTTCCCCGCGCGCCGGCTGCCGCCGTTCGCTGCGCGGATGGTCGTACCCGGCAGGCGGGCCGAGCCCCGTGTGCGGATCGAGCACGTCGCTCAGCGGCACGGCCCGGCCGGTGCCGTAGCGCTCGACGAAAGCGTCCCGGTACTCCCGCAGTTCGGCCCACTGCCCCGCGGCGTCGGGGGCGGCGAGACGCAGCGCGGCGGCCGCCCGTTCCGCCTCCCTGAGCACCTCCCGGGGCAGGGTGACCTCGGCGTCCAGCCGGGTGTCGACCTGGATCGACCGGTCGCCGGTGCGCAGCGCGCCCATGGTGTCGAGGGCCGTCCGCCAGTGACCGAGGCCGGCGCCGGCGTGTTGTGCGCCGTACTGCTCCAACAGGTCACCGACGGAGGCGAGTCGGCCGGCCTCGTCGGCTCGGCCCGCGGCGTTGAGGGCGTCGATCGCGTACCGCAGTGGATCGGTCTCGCTGAGCGGCGGGCGCAGCTCCGTGAGGAGGAATCCCTGCCGGACGAGCCCGAGGACCAGCCCCTCCTTGGCGGACGCGGGCACCCCGGGGTACGCGCCGTCAAGGTGTTGCAGCAACTCCCCGGCGAGTACGGGGCGATGGGCCATGGCGAGAACGGTCCTCACCGGCGCCGTGTGGCGCACGGAGACCTCCTGGACGCCGTGGCCCTCGTGCTGCCGTTCCGAGGCGTCCTGCCTTGCGGAGTCATGCCCTGCGGAGTCATGCCTTGCGGAGTCCGTGGGATCCTCGACGGCGTCGGCGAAGGGGAGCACCCAGCGCCGGCCTCGTGCGAACCCGAGGTCGTTGGTGACGACGCGCAGCCCGCGGAGCACGTCCATGTCACCCTCCCACGTGGCGAGGACGCCGAGCAGCCAACCGCCGTCCGGGCGCACCGCCTTGCGGTGACGGGTGCCCATGCGGACCCGGCAGCCGTCGCCGAAGGAGACGGGGGCGACACCCGCGAGAAGTCCGAAGGGGGTGGCGCGGCTGGCGGCCCGCAGCACGTAGCGGGTGGCCGAGAGAGTGAGCTTACGCAGGGCGTTGGGCCTCATCGGCGCGCCGCCGCGCAGCGTTTCGACGGCCCGGTGAAGCGAGGGGCTGGAGACGGCGAGCGCCTCCTCGACCCGTGCGTCGGAGGTGAGCGCGTCGAGGTACCGGGCGACCTGGTCGCGGTCCCGTGGATCGATCGCGGCGCGGGACTCGGCGGCGGCCGTCCGGGGAAGCAGGGGGACGCGGAGCATCCCGAGGGGCTCCGCTCGGAAGGGCACGTTCTCGCCGGGCATGTTCTCGCCGCTCCTTTTCGCGTCCTGTTCGCTTCCTTGTTCTCGCCGGGCACCGCACATGTGCGCCGCCTGTGGGCACATGTGCGTCTGTCGGCCGCGGGGGCCCGGGCCTGAGCCCGAACTCCCGCGGCCTCAGCTGATCAGGAGCAGGTCGGGGTGAGGCAGCCGATCTCGGACGGGCAGAACACGATGGTGGCGGTGGGGGTGACCGAGAGGGCACCCTCGATCGACGCCGACTCGTCGAGCTCCACTCGCACGTCCAGGTCGAACTCCGACAGCTCCACCGGCGACTCGGCCGGCATGGCAACGGACATGGTTCTCTCCTTCGGCAGAAACACGCGATGGCAACCGGGCACCCGGACTTGAGCACCCGTCAGTCACATACACGGTGAGAGACGGGTCGCCGGTGCCGTGCGAGACCGAGGCCTAGTGGCCACCACAGACATGCCCGCCATGAGGCAACCGTTCGAACCGGCCGCGCGTCCCCGCCAGATTTGCTTCGCGTATGCGAACGTGAGGGCGGCGCCATGGACGACGGCAGCTCGTTCAGCACGCCGAACAGACGGGGAGATGCGCCGTCCGCCAGACCCTGCCGAGGCTCAGACCCTGCTGACGGTCAGACGCTCCAGCGCGGGGATCACGGCACGCAGGTCCTCCGCCTCGACGTACGTCGTCGCGCGTGCGCGCACGTCGGGCGGGGCGTTGAAGGCGATGCCCAGGCCGACGGTGTCGAAGAGCAGGCCGTCGGTCGGGCAGGCGCCCACCGCGGCGCAGTCCGTGGGGGCGACGCCGAGATCGTCGGCCCGGCGCCGGACGAACTCGATCTGGTCCGCGGAGGTGACCGGGGCTCCGGCCTGGCCGGTGAACCGGCCGTTCATCGCGTCCAGGAAGCGGCCCGAGTACGAGTGGAAACCGAACCGCTCCGCGAGATGCGCGCCGATCGGGGTCCAGGTGAGGCTGGAGACGATCGGCACCAGGCCGTTGTTCCAGCACCACTGCGTGGTCTCCGCGACGCCGGGCACCACGGGCAGGCCCGCGAGCTGGGTGTGCAGGGCCTTCTCCGGGATGCCCGTCCAGCGTTCCGCGTCCGCCTGCCCTGTTTCGTGCACGCCCGAGGCCCCGCTCAGTCCGAGGCGTTCCTCGACGAGGCGGGACAGGCTTCTTCCCGGGACCAGAACGCAGTCCACGGAGAAGAACACGGCGGCGTTTTGAGCAAACATAAGCTGTGCGAGTATGCCACCGCCTGCGGCCCCGCAGTAGACATATTCGCGATCGCTCCTTCCGGGATCTCGTGGGGGTGCACGCTTTAGGGATCTCCTGGTCCAATCAAGGCAAACATGGGAACGGCCGTGATCTCACGGTCCGCCGCCGCCTCGCTTCACGGGAGCACCGTGTCCACCAATTACGTGCCCTTTACTGCCGGTTTGTCACCGGGGCCACTGGACTTCGCCGGAGCCGCGCCGGCCACGCAGCCGGCCGTCCAGAACGCCTGACACCGGTCCCGCCACCACGGCCCCTCCCGAACAGGAAATCCCGTGCAGCTCTCACCCCTGCCCGAAGCCTCCTTCACCGCTCGCCTCCGCGGCGCCGTACGCCCCGACCGTCCGTTGATCGTGGTGGCGGCGGAAGCCGAGGCGGCGTGTTTCGACGACACCTTTCCCGTACTGGTCACCGGAATGGGGAAGGTACGGGCCGCCGTGGAGCTGACGCTGGCGCTGTCGTCGGCCCGGCCGCGGGAGATCGTCAACGTCGGTACGGCCGGCTCGCTCCGGGACCTGCCGTGCGGGGTCGTGGAGGTGAGCCGGGTCATTCAGCACGACCTGCCGGACGAGGTGCTCCACCGGCTCAGCGGGGTCCACTACAGCCGTCCGCTGACCGTACGGCCCGAGCCCGGCCCCACCCTGGCCACCGGTGACGCCTTCGTCGCCGACGGTCGCACCCGCGCGCTGCTGGCCGAGCGGGCCGATCTGGTCGACATGGAGGGCTACGCGATCGCCGCCGTGGCCGAACGGTTCGGCGTGCCGGTGCGGATCGTGAAGTACGTGAGCGACCAGGCCGACGAGTCCGCCGAGCGGGAGTGGCCCGAGGCGGCAGCGGTGGCCTCCGGCGCGCTGGCCGACTGGATGCGCCGGCACCTGCTCTGAACGGCCGTGCCGGCAGGCACGGCAACCCGAACCGTCCGTCCGTACGGTGTCCCGTCCGGGGCACCGCCGTATCTCTGGAGAGTCATGCCTCGTCGCCTGTTCACCTCGGAGTCCGTGACCGAGGGCCACCCCGACAAGATCGCTGACCAGATCAGCGACACCATTCTCGACGCGCTTCTGCGCGA
>NZ_JBHJYK010000016.1:160237-263576 GCF_042269865.1 Streptomyces sp. NPDC055966 | reverse complement strand
TGCCGGCGCCGGGCGAGGCGGAGCCGCCCGCGCCCGCCGAGGACGGCGGCGGGCTCGACGCGCCGGTCGTGCCCGACCTGCTGGTGCCGGCCCGGGGCCGCCCCGTCGACCCGGCCGCGGACGGGGACGGTTCCCGCGGTGTCCGCCCCGCCACGGGCGGCGGGGCGGACACCGCGGACGCCGAGGGCGGCGAGCCGCCCGGCCCGCCCGCGGGCCGCGTGTTCCCCGTGACGTACACGGCGCAGGCCGCGGGCGCGGTCGTGTCGCTGCCGGTCCTGCGCCCGAACCGGTGCGGGGGTCAGATCGTGACGCCGCCCGCCCGCAGATAGGCGAGCGGGTCGATGTCCGTGCCGAAGTCGGGTCCGGTCCGCATCTCGAAGTGCAGATGCGGACCGGTGACGTTTCCGGTCGCGCCCGAACGGCCGATGCGCCGGCCGGCGGTGACGCTCTGCCCGATCCGCACGGTGATCGCCGACAGATGGCCGTACTGGCTGTAGCGGCCGTCGGCGTGCCGGATCACCACCTGGTAGCCGTAGGAGCCGCCCCAGCCGGCGGCCACCACCTGCCCGGCCTCCACGGCCTTCACGGAGGTGCCGGTCGGCACGAGGAAGTCGACGCCGGTGTGGTAGCCCTTCGACCAGTGCACGCCGGCCACCCGATAGCCGGTGCCGATCGGGGCGTTGACCGGGGCGACGAGCGTACGGCCCGTGTTCGTGGTCCGGTGCGGGGTGCTCGTGTGCTCCGAAGGGGCCTTGCGCCTCGGGGACTTGGTGCCGGCGGCGGCCGTGCCGTGCAGGCTGAGCCGCTGGCCCGGCAGGATCAGGTCGGGGTCGGCGCCGATCGTCCTGCGGTTGCCGGCGTAGAGGCCGCGCCAGCCGCCGCGCACCTGGTGGTCCTGCGCGATGCCGGAGAGCGTGTCGCCGCGCACCACCGTGTACATCTCGGCGCGGCCGGCCCGCGACTGCGGGGTGGTCTGGGGCGTCACGTCCCGTACGGACGTCCCCTCCCCGGTGCTCCGCCGCGCGCTCTTCCCGGTGCTCTCCTTCGCCGCGGGCACCGGGCGTGTCGCGGCGCTGTCCGTGTGGGCGCCGGGCTCGGCGTCCCCGCGGTTCAGTCCGGCCCGCACCGAGCAGACCGGCCAGGCGCCGGGCCCCTGGGCGTCGAGGACCCGCTCGGCGACGGCCATCTGCTGCTCGCGGCTCGCGAGGTCGGCGCGCGGCGCGTACCGCGTGCCGCCGTACGCCTCCCAGGTGGACCGGGTGAACTGGAGTCCGCCGTAGAAGCCGTTGCCGGTGTTGATGCTCCAGTCGCCGCTGGACTCGCAGGCGGCGACCTTGTTCCAGGTGGAGGCGTCGGCCGCGTCGGCGGTGCCGGCGGCGACCAGCGGAATCGCGAGTCCGGCGCCGCCCGCCGTGACGGTGAGTGAGGCGCGGTTGATCCTGTTCGGCTGGTACCGGCGATGCCGGCCGCGTACGGCCATGTCCGAATTCCCCTCGGCATGCGTCAGGAGGGGCAAAACTAAGCGCGGCGAACAGGCCATGACAAGACGGAAATCCGGCCTCCCACGCCCCTCAAGTGGCCGGGAACGGCCCCCTCTTGGCCTGATCGGCGAAGGGGTGAGGCTTCCGGCGCCGTCGCCGCGTACTCAAGCCTGGCGGGTCTCATGTGCGCTCGCCAGGTCGGCAGGTCAAGATGGGCGAGGGCTCGTACTGACGGAGCCGTAGTCACGAGGCAACCAGGAAGCAGGCGGCATGAGCACTTCAGCGCAGATCGGTGTCACGGGCCTCGCGGTCATGGGCCGCAACCTCGCCCGGAACTTCGCCCGCAACGGCTACACCGTCGCCGTGCACAACCGTACGGTGGCGCGGACCAAGGCGCTGGTGGAGGGGTTCGGCGGCGAGGGCGACTTCATCGCCGCGGAGACCGCCGAGGAGTTCGTCGCGGCGCTGGAGCGTCCGCGCCGCCTGGTCATCATGGTCAAGGCGGGCGGCCCGACGGACGCGGTGATCGAGGAGTTCGCGCCGCTGCTGGAGCCCGGCGACATGATCATCGACGGTGGCAACGCGCACTTCGCGGACACCCGGCGCCGCGAGAAGGCGTTGCGCGAGCAGGGCATCCACTTCGTCGGCATGGGCGTCTCCGGCGGCGAGGAGGGCGCGCTGCACGGGCCGAGCATCATGCCGGGCGGCCCGAAGGAGTCGTACGACTCGCTGGGCCCGATGCTGGAGAAGATCTCCGCGAAGGCGGAGAAGGACGGCGCGCCCTGTGTGACGCACGTGGGCCCCGACGGCGCCGGGCACTTCGTGAAGATGGTCCACAACGGCATCGAGTACGCCGACATGCAGCTGATCGGCGAGGCGTACCAGCTGCTGCGCGATGTCGCCGGGTACTCCCCCGCCGAGATCGCGGACATCTTCCGCACCTGGAACCAGGGCCGTCTCGACTCCTACCTGATCGAGATCACCGCCGAGGTGCTGTCCCACGTGGACGCGGCGACCGGCAAGCCGTTCGTGGACGTCGTGGTCGACCAGGCCGAGCAGAAGGGCACCGGCCGCTGGACGGTGCAGATCGCGCTGGACCTGGGCGTTCCGGTGTCCGGCATCGCGGAGGCGGTCTTCGCCCGCTCGCTGTCCGGGCACGCGCAGCTGCGCGCGGCCTCGCAGGGGCTGACCGGCCCGAAGGCGGCGCCGCTGGGCAAGGAGGAGGCGGCCGCCTTCGCCGACCAGGTGGAGCAGGCGCTGTACGCGTCCAAGATCGTGTCGTACACGCAGGGCTTCCACGAGATCACCGCGGGCAGCGAGGAGTACGGCTGGGACATCGACCTCGGCAAGGTCGCGTCGATCTGGCGGGGCGGCTGCATCATCCGGGCGGCGTTCCTGGACCGCATCCGCGCGGCGTACGACGCCCGCGCCGACCTGCCGAGCCTGCTGTCGGACGAGACGTTCGCCCGGGAGATCGCGGGCGCGCAGGACGACTGGCGTGACGTGGTGATCGCGGCGGTGCGGGAGGGCGTGCCGACGCCCGGCTTCTCCGCGGCGCTGGCGTACTACGACGCGTTGCGGGCGGAGCGGCTGCCCGCGGCGCTCACGCAGGGGCAGCGGGACTTCTTCGGGGCGCACACGTACCGGCGGGTGGACCGGGACGGGGCGTTCCACACGCTGTGGGGCGGGGACCGCAGCGAGGTCTCCGCGTAGGGGCGCGGGCGCTTCGTGCGGCATCGGCACAGCCCCGCGCCCCTTCGTTCCCGCCCCCGGGTCTTCAGGTGAGCGGCGGTCCCGGCTCCGGGTTCGGGACCGGTTCCGGGCCCGGGGGGATCGGGGACGGCGACGGTTCCGGTGGGACCGGGGCCGGGGGCGGCGGGGGCTGTGGGGGCTGTGGTTCCGGCTCCGGCGGGGTCGGCCGGGGCGGGGGTGCCGGAGGTGGGACCGGGGTGGGGTAGGGGTCCGGGGTGGTCATGGGGGCCTCCGGGCGGTCGCGGGGCGTGGGCCTTGTGGACTCATCGTCCCTCCGGACCGGTCCCCCCGTCTGCCCGGCGGCCGCGGGTCACCCACCCGACAGGGCCAGGGGGTGTCGTCCGGATCGTCCCGGCGTCGCGGGCGGCTCCCCCGCACTCGGCTCCGCTCACGCGCTGGGACCCCCTGGCCGTGCGCTCAGAAGCGGCCGGGGTGTTCCCGCAGCCACTGCTTCGCGGCCGACAGCAGCTCCGGGTCCGCCGGCGGGGCGACCTCGGGGTGGCGTTCGGCCCACTTGACGACGTACGGGCACAGCGGGGCCACCGGGACGCCCTCGCGCTCGGCGAGGGCGTACAGCTCGCGGGCGAGCGAGCCGGCGATGCCCTTGCCCTCGTGGGCGGGCTCGACGATGGTGTGGACCGGGACCAGGGCGCGCGCGGGCGACTCCAGCACGAAGTACTCGACGTGGCCGACGACCTCGCCGGCGCCGACGGCCTCCAGGCGGCCCGCCGCCCGGTCGTCGCGGATCTCGATCTCGCTCATGGGCTCACACGCTCCTGGTCTCGTCCTGGTCCGGCGGACCCGTCGGTCCGGGCCCGTCAGGCCGGGCGGGCCTGCGGGCTGCGCCGCTGGTCCGAGCCGGGCACCGGCTCGGACGGGTCGGCGCCGAGGGACACGATCCGGTTGCCGCCGTCGACGTGTACCACCCGCGGCCGCAGCTGTCGCGCCTCGGCGTCGGTGACCTGAGCGTAACTGATGATGATCACCAGGTCGCCGGGGTGCACCAGATGGGCGGCGGCTCCGTTGATCCCGATGACCCCGGAACCGCGCTCGCCCTCGATGACGTACGTCTCCAGCCGGGCGCCGTTGGTGATGTCGACGATGTGCACGAGCTCGCCGGGCAGCAGGTCGGCGGCGTCGAGCAGGTCCGCGTCGATGGTCACCGATCCCACGTAGTGCAGGTCGGCCTGGGTGACGGTGGCGCGGTGGATCTTGGACTTGAACAGAGTACGCAGCACTTTGGACTCCTGAAAGACAGCTCCCTGCCAGCTTTCTGCAGGTCAAGGGCGGTCTTCACTGTACACCGGCACGCGTCGGAGTCGATGATTGTGAGGGACATCGCTTCTCTATGGGGAGAAGTCTCCCTGCCTGGGCTTCCGCGCCGACCAGGCTGTTGCGAGGCCACCGACCAGATTCCTGTTCGGACAACCTTTCCAGGATGTTCGGGAACTGATGCTGACCGTGTGCTGACTTTCCTGACGCCGCATCAGGTACATGCGGGCCACAGGAAGACTCGCTGCCCGGGAGGGCCATTGCAGCCCGAAAGATTCCGCGAGTTCACACAGTCGGCGTCAGGCGCACGGCCTTCGCATCGGCCCAGTAGATTTCGGCGGTCTTCAGTTCCGGAGAAGCTCCCGACGCCCTCGCGACCAGTGGGACGTCTCGTTCCGTTGCCACGACGGGGCCGACCGAATGCTTGACCCTCGCCCCGGCCATCGTCATCGACGCCAAGAGTCTCCGATGGCAAAGCAAGCTCGGCAGCAAGCTGGAAAAGGGGCAACAGTAGACCGTCCCGTCGGTATTCGATTGTGGCCGCCGACAGGACGCGGGTGTTGGTCGAGTTTCGATGGGGCCAGGCGCAACCCCGGCCCCATCCGGCTCGTCAGACCTTGGCCTCAAGGACGCCCAGCGCCGCCTGGAGGACCGGCTCCACGCGCAGGCGCGTCCCGTCCCGATCGAACACCTGGAGGGCCTCCAGGCAGACGACGGCCCAGCGTGCCTCCTCGGAAGAGAGACCGGCCATCTCGGCCGCGGTGGCGAGATAGGCGTCGTCATGCCAGTCGGTACCGAGCTGCTCGACGACCCCGTCGTAGGCGGTCTTGAGGGTGTCGTTCTCCAGCAGCCCCACGGCGTCGACGAACTGTTCGGCGCCGCTGCTCTGCTCCAGCCACGACGTCAGGTCCGCCAGCACCCGGTCCTGGTCCGGTCGGCGATCACGCAGCTGCAGCGCCTTGTCCAGCAGGTACGGCCAGCCACCGGTCGCCTCCGCCAGGCGCGTCAGCCGTTCCTCCGTCTCGCACAGGCTGTGGCGCTGCGTCCAGTCCTTCAGGCTGCCCAGGTCATGTCGGCGCAGCACCACGACGGTGTCGTGGTCTGCGTCGGGGCCGGTGAGGAGGCCGGACCAGAAGCCGATCTGTTCCACACCTGACACGAGAACCACGGAGCGGGTCGCCTCGGCGGCCTCGGGCAGCACTGCCCTGGCCAGGTCGAAGGATTCCCGGCAGGACTTCTCGCTGCCCTGCGAGAGATCGCTGATCAGCAGTCGCCGCTCGCCCGCGCGACCGGCGGCGAGCTCCTTGCGGAACGTCTTGGCGCTTCCGATCGCGGGCACGGACCAGCCCGCCACTCTGCCCGTCACCTCACGCAGGGTCCGTTCCACATCAGCGACGCCGGTCGCCTGTGCGCCGAGAACGACGCGGACCTGGTTGACATATTCGCCCAGCAGGTAGTCGATCTGGTTGATGGTGAGCGGAGCGGACCTGCCGTCGTAGAGGTCCGGACGGCTCTCCAGGACAACGGTCTCCTCCAGCCGGGACTCTGTCTCCGCCCGCAGCAACCGCGCTTCGATCTCCTGGGCGGTACCGATCATGCGCAGCGCGTTGGGCCCCCGCAGATGCCAGCCCTGCCCATCGTTGTTCGGCGCCAGGACACCGAGGCCGACCATCTCCTGCAGATAGGCGCGGAAACCCTCGCTGTCCAGGTGCTCGAAGCCGCGGGGCCACCAGCCGGCGCATTCCTCCCGCAACTCCCGGTCACTGAGGCGGGTTTCCAGACCGTTGTCCCGGGCGTGCTGGGCAAGGACATTCGCGATGACGTGGTAGCGGTCGTCCAGGGCGAGGGTGTCCTTGAAGGCCGCGGTGATGTCCGAGCGCAGCGAGGTGTCCTGTTCCACCGCGTCCACATCGGACTCCTCGATCGTGTACGGAGGCGGCGCGAGTGGTGCGCGAGCCCGCTTGTCCTGCATGACCTGCACCATCCGGCTGCCGAAGATCTGCAGCAGGAAGGGCTGGTACGAGCAGAAGCCGAGCACCCGGTTGACGAGGTCGACGTCGGCGAACTCGAAGCCGAGCGCACGCATCGGGTGCACGATCAGGTCGGCGGCGAACTGCGGGGCAAGCGGTCCGACGACTGTCGGGGTCTGCGCCAGATGGCTGAACGGGCCGTTCCTGGCGAGCCGCGTGAAACGCTGCACCGAGTGCAGACCGGCGAACACGACCTTGGCCCGGCCGCGCGAGTCCTCACCCAGACCGCGCAGCCGGCGAGTCTCCGTGCACTCGGGGACGTCTGCCTCGAAGAAGCGGTCGCACTCGTCGAGGAGGATGAGCAGCCGCCGGTCGGCATCCTGAGCGAGCCACCGGGCGATCCCGTCGGTGACCCGCTGCCATGACTCCTGTTGTGGACCCCGGCGTCGGGGCTCCTCCAGGACTCCCTGCCTGATCAGCTCCTGGTCCAGCGTGGGCCAGATGGCCTCGGCACCGAGTGCGGTGCCCCGGCCGATGCCGATCTTGTCCAGGTTGAGGTAGAGCTTGCGGTAGGCCCCCGGCCGCTGTTCCTCGAAGCGGTCCCCCGCGTCGGCGAGCAGGGCCGACTTGCCGAGACCTCGGCCGCCGTAGAGGATCTGGGTCCCCGCCGGGTCGTGGATGCTCTTACGCTCGCGGTCCCGGCCGTAGAACATCTCCCGGCCGATCTGGCCCCGCTTCTCCTTGATGTACGGGTTCACCGCGGAGAACGGCAGCAGCGTCTCGGTCGTGGCATCCACCCGCCGGTTGCCGTGCGCGACGAGGTAGGCCAGCGCGGCGTCGTCCACCACCATGATCGGCTTGGTGTCCTGGGAGGCAGCGGCCAGCTCATTTCGGGTCCTGCTGTCCAGCGTCCCGAAGTGGACGACGAGCAGGCTGCTCTCGTCGGGGTCCTGCAGAGCGCGGGTGATGAGCAGTTTGGCCGCGGGCCGGCCCCAGATCAGCAGGGCGCGGAGCTTGCCGCCCCGGTCTTTGATCTGCGATCCGAAGGCGGGCGCCCAGGCACGGCCGGTGACATGCACGGGTGCGAGTTCGAAGAACCGGTAGTCCTTGCCGCGCGGCAGGTCGTCCAGAGGCCGTGCGCGCCGGGCCTCGTATCCGAGGAGTGCCAGAGCCGGATTAAGGCTCTCGCGCGGATTGATGTTGATACGGTCCTTGGTCGCGGCGAGCGTGCTCCACAACATCAGGGCCGCGGCCGCCCTTTCGGCCTCCTCCTCCGAGAGTCCTGCATAGTCCAGCACAGCGTGGTCGCCGCAGCGGCCACGGGAGCGGACGGCCGCGATCAGCTCAGCGTCGATGCCGCCCGGCAGCGAGTCCGGCACGGCGGGGAAGAACGCCTCCAGGTGCGAGTCCTCGGACCTGATCTCCGGTACCGGTTCGCCCAGTTCGAGGAAGTAGACGAGTTCGGCCGCAGTGGCCAGGCTGTCGGTGTCCAGATTGCGCAGAACTCGTTCCCGGTCCTCCGCGCTCACGTCCGTCAGCGCGGCCAGCCGGGCGCGCAGCCGGTCGGCGGCTTCCTCGCGGTAGCGGGGCAGCAGCTCCTCGACTCGGTCGAGGTTGCGTCGGACCGCGGCCAGCTCGCCCGGTCGGTCGTGCTCCACGTGTGCTCGGGCGTCCGCGAGCAGCTCCTGGAGGCTGACGTCCTGTTCGACGGTGAGTGCCTCGTCGGCCTGGGACCGACGGAGTCGGGCGGCCAGTTGCCGCTGTTTCTCGGCGAGCGCCGCGCGGCGCTCCTTCTCGATCGCGCTGAGGTATGCGCGACGCTCCTCCGAGAGCGACAAGGTGTGGGCCGCAGGAAGGACGTCGAAGTCCGCGAGGTCCGTGATGGTGCGAATCACGCCGAATTCGTCACGGGCGAGCTGGTGCTCGATCGCGTCGTCCCAGGTACGGTCCACTGCCTTCAGCAAGCCGTCCACGGTCGGCTTCTCTCCCGGCGCGGCCGGTTCGGCCTTGTGGAGCTCGGCGTCCAGAACCGTCTGAACGTCCGGCTCGGATCCCGTCTCGACCGGTCGACTGTTCGCGTCCAGCCCGTCGAAGACCTCGGCGAACAGGTCCCGCGCCACGTAGGCGGTGGCTTTCGCCAGGACGGCGGAGCTGCGTTCGGCCGCGGCGAGATCGTCGGCTACCCGTTCGCGCAGGCCGAGGAGGGAGAGGCGCAGGGATGCGACGGACTGGAACGCCCACATGTTCTCTTCCGCGCGTCCCGCTTCCAGGTCACGTTTGACCGCACGCCACTGCCGTACGGCGTCCCGGACGCGCTCCAGGCAGTGACGGACGTTGTTGCGGCCCGCCCCCTGGATGCCACGACCGCCTGGCCCGCGCAGCGCAGCGTCCATCTCGTCGATCGCCGCCTCGACCTGAGCTCGGCGAGTGAGGTTCTCCAGCAGCTCGTCGGCCAGGTTCTCGGCGTCCGAGGCCCCGACCACGATGGCGGTCAGCACGCTGCCGAGCAGACCGGTCGGCGCCAGCCAGCGCTGCACCATGGCGCTGGCCCGTTGGAAACGCAGCCGAGGCACGGTGAGCAGAGCCTGGCAGGCGTCCACCGCCGCGCGCAGCGCGCTCTCGGTGTGGGAGACATCGGCGACAACGGCATGGGGTGGCGCGATGAGCAGTGCGCCCTGCAGTGCGCGTTCTGCCACCATGGTGGCCACCTCGTGCAGGGCATCGGGCAGTTGCGGGGCGAGCGCCCTCAGCTGCGCACCGACTACGGGCGCACCCGTCACGAGGGCTGCGCGGACCAGCGTGGGCAGCAGGAGCAGGGACAGCGCGTCGCTGTCGCTCTCCTTACGGGCCTCCCATTCGTGCAGCGCTTCCTCGATGACCTGAGCCGCTCGGCCGGTCCTGGAGTGCAGCAGTGGCCCCGCGGCGGCCAGGCGCAGGACCGCGGACTCAGTGTCCGGGCGATCGGCGGCCTGCGACAGGTGGGCTGCAAGCCCGAAGCGCTTCTCGGCGATGAGCCGGGCGAGGACGGGTTCGATGCCCGCCGTTCCCGTGCCGTCAGCGGTATCCGTGGTGGTGTCGACTGCCGCGGGGACCGCTGGGTCGGCGATGACCCACCCGTCCGGCGGGGGCTGCTGCTCCGCGTTGCCGGCGGACCGGGGAGGTTGCTCGACCGGGACGGAATCGGCGGTGCTGTGTTCCTGCGTCTCAGGCACGCCGGTGTCAGCCTGCGCGGCGGTGGCCGAGTCCGGGGATATGGCCCGTTCCGACGCCTCGGAAACCTCGGCGGATTCCTCGCCCTCCGGGGCGGCGGCCGTGTCGTGGGTGGTGGTCCTGTGCTCGGTCAACGTGATCTGCTGGTACAGGACGGCGGCCACGGCGTACGGCGGATGTGCGACCGACAACTGCTGCTGGAGCTCGATGATCTCCTGCTGTGCGTCGGACCGGTCCTTCATGTCGGCGAGGCGCACCAGCAGCGTGAGAACGTGTGCGCAGGCGTCGTCCTGTTCGTCCCACTCCTGCTTCGCGAGCAGTGCCTCCGCGCGCTGCCTGGCGTCCGCTATCACGGCGGCCACCGCACTGCCCGGAGAGCAGCCGAGGGCCGTCACCGTCTCGACCACGTGACGGGCCTCGGCGTTCCTCTCCTTCCGTTCGACGCGTGCACGAACCTCGTCGATCGCCCTCAGGACATCGGTGAGGCGATCGGTGACGCCGGTGACGCCGAGTGCGGAGAGCACGCCCCGCGCGTGGGAGAACGCCGGCGCGACGGTGGCGAGCGGCACCAGATCTGTGTCGGCGGGCGGGCACCCGTCCAGCAGGGCGGCGCGCACGCGGTCGGCGGCACCTCGTGCCTCCTCGACGGCGTGCTTGAGCTCCTGCTCGGCCAAGGCCAGGTCGTCCAGGGAGCACCCCTCACCAGGGGGCTGCTCTCCCTGCTGCGGTGAGGACTCGGCCAGTTCCGGAGCCGAGATGTGATCGGGTCGCCGGGGAGCCGGGACTGCAGCGGTCGGCTGTGGTTCCTGAGCCACCGCATCCTGGTCCAGCGCGGTGAGGTGGTCGAACCCGGGAGTCGCGTCGATCACCTGCTGAGCAGCCTTGAGTACCGCGACCAGTGCCGCCTCGTCCGTCTCCATACCGAACCAGTCGTGTCCCGCGGCCCATACAAGCAGTCGGGCGTCGTGTGCCGAAGCCTGGAGGTGAGAGAAGAGCGCCAGGCGGAGCAGGCACGCGCCCCAGCGGTCCACGAGACCGGGGCTCATGCCGGCGGCCCCGTGCTCAGCGACCACGTGATCGATGTCGTTCATGATCCGGGCGGTAAGGTGGGACGCGGCATGCCTGTGGTGGGTCGGCTCCACCCGCTGCAACCGCTTGAGCACCTGCTCGCTGAGCACGCGTCCGAATCGCCGCGGCTCTACCTTGCGGAAGCCGAGGCCCCTCATGATCGCCTGACGGTCCTTGGGCCCGAGGGAGTTCAGCGCGAGTTCCGTCTCGCCGACCGTGAGGTCGTCGAGGGCAGCGTCCAGGACCTGGCCGAGCCCATCGAGCGTTGCGGCGAGTTCTTTGAGCAGTCCAACCGGTGTGCCGTGCGGAGAGGACGGTGGTTTGGCAACTACGGGGTAGCTGGCGGTCATTCAGTCCCGATCTCTTGTTTCCTGTGATGTGGATGCGGGGGGTGTGGCGTGCGGCGCGCGCATGCCCGGCCGGTCCGGCCCGGGCGGGTCAGCGCCGGCGGGAGTGTTCCGTGACGAAGGTGTAGCCGGGTGGCAGTTCCCAGCCGTCCGCCTTTCCGACGTGGCGGCAGTGCTCGCGGTAGGCAGCGCGCTGGGCATCGGTCGGATTCGAGCCCGCGGGCAACCTCCGCAGAAAGCCGTGAACGAAGTGCTCCACGCCGTGGACCTGCGGCGGCGCGCCGACACGCGAGCCCGGTCGTGGCACCGCCACGGGGTTGGGCGCGTAACCGATCAGGGCGATGGGCAGCTCACCGTCGCGCGCAGGGTGGTGGGGCTCGCCGTCCGCACCGCGGCTGCCGCTGGCCGGGTACAGGTGGTGTTCGGCGAGTAGCTCGTCCACGGCCTGCTCCAATGCGGTGACTTGGTGGGGAGCAGGAGCTGTGTCGTAGACGCCTCGTGGGAGGGTGGCCCGGTCGAGGAGGGCATGTCCGTCGGGCGTGAGGCGGCCGAAGCGCCGTACAGCACGCAGGACCAGACGCCGGGTGTCGAGGCCGGCGGATGAGTCACCGTCCCGGTCACTGCCCGGCGCTGCTTCCCGGGTGAGCACTCCCGGGTCGTAGCGGTGCGCGACGAGTTGCCCGTCGATGTCGACGGGGTGTCCCAGTTCGACGGTGTGGACCCGGAAGACGGTGCCGCCGCGCGGCCACTGGATGTACAGGCTCAGCCCGGGGAAGAAATCGATGGGCCACTGGACGTTCCGCAGCATGCCGGTCTCTTCGGTGAGATCCAGAAGCACCTCCTGGACCTCCTCGGACGCGTCGAGGTCGCCGCCGGGATGGCTGAGTTCCAGGCGTACGCGCACGGAGACGGTATGCGTGCCGAGATATGCCAAGCCATCCCGGACCCTGGGGCTCAACGGCAGTCGGTCCTCCATGAGGTGGGCGAGACGCAGCGGGGTCTGCCAGCAGACCTCGCTGTCGTTGATCCTCAGGTAGTTCGGCGGACCGATCCGGTCACCGTCCACGAGCGGGGTGTCCGCGGGTTCGGCATCTACGTACCGTTCGTCCTCCGGCTGTTCCTCTCGGGGGACGCTCTGTGCGTACGGCACCGCGACAGGCCGGGGCGGCACGGGTGGATGCACGGTGTCATGCCAACCGCGTCCCGCTGGGCGCAGCGGATCACTGTCATCCGCCTCCTCCGAGCCCGGGTGATGGGACCGCCAGATGCCACCGTTCTGGAAGTCGTCGTCGAGGGTGATCCGTACGTCGCTCCCGGTGCGTATGCCGTTGTCCGTGTCTCCCCGGACGAAGTCCGCGACCGCCAGGTTGGCGCGGCACACCGAGACCGCGTATTCCACTCCGCTCAGCAGTGGTTCGGCACCGTCGACGCCGCGCAGCCACGGCCCGATCGCCGTGTACACGGTGCGGGAACCGTTCAGGCCGTGCCGTCGGCGGGTGACAGGGACCGCACTGCGTTCCAGGGAGCCGGCGAGGGCTCTCAGGTCGTCGCCGCCCAGCGGTCCGTCGTGACCCAGGGCGGCCCCGATGCGGGTACGGGTCAGTGCGTAGTTGCCCCAGCTGCGCAGGCTGTCGCTGGTGCGCAAGGCGTGATCGACGGTGTCCAGCAGCCCGCTGAGGGCGTCCTTCAATCGCTCCTCCGTGCCGCCCCCGGCCAGGTGGGCGACGGACACGGGAACGAGGGGGCTCAGCAGTGCTTCGCGCTGGTGGGTCAGCAGGTGCTGCACGAAGGCGGTGCAGTCGTCGAGCCCGGCCTGCGGCGCCGAGCCGTAGCGGGCGTCGACGACGACGTGGCCGTCCTTGTTGAGCCACTTCTGGCGGGCCCGGAACCGCTGCAGCTTCGCCTCGCTGAGCTGCAGCGCGGGGCCGAAGGCCGTGGGATCAGGGACCAGCAGCTCCCGGCGCACTGGGTGCAGTGCCTCCGACAGCTCGCTCGGTCCTCGGACACCGGCCGGTGCCCCGGACACCCACGCGGGTACGTCGGCACCCTCTTCGACGCCGGGGTGGCGGCCCTCCTTGTAGACGATCTCCGCGTACAGCGGGTCGGATCCGGTTTCGATGCGCACGAGTGCCCCGACGGGCAGGGCCGGTACTTCGTCGCCCAGCGCCAGGGAGGGGAACGCGTCCAGGTCGAAGGGGCCGTTACCGTGGCCTTCACCACCAAGTTCGTAGCCGAAGTAGGCGGCGTTGAAGGCGACCGCGGTGTGCACCGGACACACGCGGTCAGCCACGACCGCCTTCAGGTAGCGACGCAACCGTTCCAGTTCCTCGGCGGGTGTGCTGCGGTGTCCGCCGGTCATGGCGGGAGTGAGCACAGGCTCGCCGTCGAACGGCCGCCAGATGTCCGGTCCCGTGCTGATCATCGTGGTCACGCCCAGCCGTCCTTCCGTTCGGATCCGCTTCCCGCCCGGCGGGATCTCGTGTGTCGGACCGGGCGGACGGCTCGCCAGAGGCTGTCCGGGCCCTCGGCCGCGGCTCCGGCTGCGGCCAGCCGTGTGAGGCTCTCGCCTACTGCCGTATAGGGCAGATCGGCGCGACCGCCGAAGTGGCGGCTTTCCCGGATCGCCTTCGGCAGGGGGATCATCTTTCGATTCATCGGGTTGTAGGAGGATTCGTCGCCGCGCAGTGCGTGCCAGAGCCGACGCGGGTGTGTGCCCTGCGGCTGGAGCTGCAGCAGCCGGTGGACCTGGAGGTCGACGCGCTGGTCGCGCAGTGAGGTGTCGGCACCGCCTCCCTCGCGGGGGCGCGGGCTGTCGAAGGCCTGGGCGACGGCAGGGCGCCGCTCTTCCACGGGCCAGCGGCCGGTGTCCCAGCAGGCCGAGCAGCGGCAGCGGGCCGTGGTGCAACACCCCTCGGGCAGGTCGCTGACGCCGAAGTAGTCGGCGAAGACCCGTTGGGCGCAGACCGTGCTCGCGTCGAAGAAGTTCCGGAGCCTGGCCAGTTCCTCGGCGGCTCGGCGGCCGCGTCGACCGAGCAGCGGGAGGAACCCGTCGGGCAGGGTGCCGGTGCGGGTGGTCAGACCGGTGACCAGGCGGGGGCTGGGTGCCGCGGAGACGTCCAGGAGCCCACGGTCGTGGAGGTCGGCGAGCAGTTCCCAGGTCGCCGACGGTCCATCGGCGACCGAGCGGTAGTCGGGGCACCGGGCGGTGAGTTCCCGGTCGAGAGCTCGGACGTCGACCTGTCGTGGGGTGTCCCAGGACAGGGCGGTGTCGATGACGGTCTGCTCCAGCCGCACGGACCCGGCCGCTTCCTCGTCGCGCTCCGCTGCAGTAGTAGGCGTGTGTCCTGCGCCGTGGCCGGCCGGTCGGAGGTCGCCGGGTTTGACCGCGCAGAACGGCGGGTGGTCGCCGAGGTCCTCGACGGCGCCGAGGTCGGCGAGCGCGCTGAACGCCCGCATGATGCCGCCCTGGTAGCGCTCCTGGGTGTGCCGGTCGTCCAACTCGGCCTCGCTCAGCGCACCGCTCGCGGCGTCCTCGGCCATGAGCAGGTCCGCCAGCCGTACCGGATCGAGCGTGCCGTCCCGCTGGGCGAGGACGAGGCTGCCCATGCGCCGGAGCAGCGACGGGGGCAGTTCCTGGCCCGTCATGAAACGGACCATGCGCAGACCTCGGCTCGTCACGAGGGCGAGACCGCTGTTGACGGGGCCGTCGCCGGCCGTCCCCCGGCCCGCGCCATCCCGCCCCGCCCGACCCAACTGCTGGTAGAGCGCGGCCAGGTCGGTAGGCGGCGACACGCACATCACGGTGCGTACGTCGGGCCGGTTGACGCCAAGCCCGAATGCGGAGGTGGCCACCACCATGACCGGGACGAAGCCGTCGTCGCCTTCCCGGGGCGCCTCCCGGAACTCCGTCATGACGGCCGCCTTCTCCGCCTCCGTCAGACGGCCGTGGAACCGCAGCACGCGGACGCCGGCGTCACCCACGTACTCGCGCAGGTGGGTGTAGAGAGTGTTGACCTCCTTGACGGTGAGGCAGTAGAGGATGGCGTGACCGTCGAGGGCGTCGACGACGCGCTCGACCAACCCCGCCACACCTCCCTGTCCGAGCCGGTCGAGGGAGCGGCGGAAGACGGCGAGTTCGGGCCTGATCGGGTTCTCGCGCACCGTCAGGAGCCCGCCGACGACTCCGGGATGCTCCGCTTCGGCGGTCGCCTCGGCCGAAGCGGGCTCCGGGACCTCGGCGGGCAGACCGAACAGTCCTTCGCGCAGCGCCTCGTGGACGGCCCTGTTGGCGGTGGCAGTCACCGCGGTGACTGCCACCCCGTGGTCCCGGCGCAGCTCGTCCAAGAACCTGCTGACCCGGCGCATGCTGGGCCGGAAGTCCTCCCATTGCGGGAGGGTATGCGCCTCGTCCACGGCGATCCGGGTTACCCGGCCCGCCGCCGCGGCCGCGCGGACGGTCTCCCGGAAGCGCCGCTGGCACAGGCGTTCCGGGCTGACGTAGACCAGGCGGATACCGTGGTCGGCCCGACCGAGGAGCTGGTCCGTCACTTCTGTCTTGCCGGCCCTGCTGCTGGACTCGCGCAGCGGGGAGATGAGCGCGCGGACCGCGCCACCGATGGACCGGTTCAGTTCGAGGGCCTGGTCGTGCATGAGAGCGACGAGCGGGCTGACGACCACGGTGACGCCGGGCAGGACCAGCGCGGGCAGCTGGAAGGTGAAGCTCTTGCCGAAGCCTGTGGGAAGCAGTCCGAGTACGTTGCGTCCCTCGGCCACGGCGGCGATGACGGCCTGCTGAGCCGGCTTGAGGGCCACAGGTTCGTCGACGAGCCGCAGCAATCCTCCAATGCGGGCACAGCGGTCCTTGATCTCCTCCACGAGCAGGCCCTGTTCACGCAGCTTCCGAGTCTCCTCGGTGGTCAGCGCCAGTTCGCGGATGCGCCTGGTGTGCGGCAGGAGGGTCTGTCGTTCGAGGGCTTCGTCGGTACACAGCTCCGCGGCCCGGGCGGGGTCCAGGAGGTTGTGGGCCGCCATGAACTCCCAGATGCGACGCCATCCTTCGGCCATGGTGGCGACGTTGCCGCCGCCGATGTCGCCGGTGTCCGGGTCGGGGCGCTGCAGTCCGTCATCGAGGCTGCCGAGGACGGCACGCCGGTAGGAGCGGCGCAGGCTGCTTGCTCCCGCGAGTTTGCGGTCGCTGATGACGACGACGCCGCGGTGGCGGTCGGAGCGGATGAGCCGGCCCACCGCCTGACGTAGCTGGAGCGCGGCGAGCGGCAGGTAGTAGTGCTCGGTGGCGGCACCTTCCGGATCGGGGTGGCCGGCCTGCTCGGCGCGTTCGGCGACCGCTGCGCGCCGGGCCTCCACGATCGGAGCGGCGAACGGTGCGAAGGGCAGTTTGTTGATCCACACCAGACGCAGCCGCTCGGCGTCGGAGACGTCGACCCCCTGCCAGAGTCCCTTGGTGCCGACGAGAAACCCTCCGCCGTCCCACCGGTCGGTGAAGGCCTGATAGGCCCGGCCGTTGCCGAGAGTGAGCGCCTCGACGACCGGGGTGTCGAGGGCGCGGGAGCGCAGCTCCCGCACGAGGTGAAAGCCGATGCCCGCGGCGGTCGAGCGGGCGGTCGTGAGGATCATGCCGCCGCCGTCGAAGCCGTTGCCGTCGGCGCGTACACGTGTCATTTCGGTGGCGAATCCGGCGACCTGGTGGGCGACGGTCCGCAGGGCGCCCTCCTCCTGCTCCGCCCAGGAGGGGAAGTCGGAGAAGCACACGACCTCGGCCTGGCTACGCAGGGCGAACGGGGAAGGCAGGGCCAGCGTCGGCAGATCGTCGGGCAACCCGAGTCGGGTCCGCACGAAATCCCATTCCCCGGCGACACGCAGGGTCGCGGAGACGTAGTGGACACGGTCGAAGGACTCCAGGTAGCGCCGCCACTCCGGGTCTGCGGGCAGATCGACGGGACTGGTGGCGACACGGAAGCGGTAGGACCGCAGCTCCGCCCTGGGTTCGTCTACTTCCTCCATATGTATGACGCGGGAAGGGAGAGCCTCGTCCAGGGTGAGGGCGGGGTCGAGAAAGGCGCGGATGTCGGCCGTGATCCGGTCGAGGGCCGTGGCGAGGGAGTCGGTGTGCTCCGCGAGCGCGGTCAGGCGCTCGCGTACCAGGGGATCGATTCCGGCAGCGTGCTGGACCACGTACCGCTCCAGCGTGATGCGACAGGACACGAGCGCCTTGGCGATGCTCTCCAGCACCAGCGACAGCCGCCGGGTGTGCCGGGTGCCGGAGGTGCCGGCGTAGGGGCTGGCGAGCGTGGTCGCCCGGCTGCCGATGCGTACACCCACGCCCTTGGCCTGGGCGTCGAAGGCCTGCGCTGCCAGCCGGGGAAGGCGTTCATCATCGAGCAGCCGTTCGAGCTCGGCAATCGCTGCGGCGGCCTGCTCCTTGGCGGTGCCCTGGTGCGCGTCCGCGATCCATGCCTGGTACTCCGGCAGCAAAGCTTCCAGGTCCTGGTAGTCGACGGTCACGGTCAGCGCGGACGTGGCGGCGTTCTCCAGCTCATGCGCCTCGTCTATCACGAGGAGCACCTCGGGTCCGACGGCACGCAGGTCGTCCAGGTGGGAGAGGACGAGCGCATGGTTGGCGAGGATAAGGCGGTGGCTGTCGATCGACTCCCGGACGCTGTCGGTGTGCACGGTGAGCGGGTTGCCTGCGGCGGGGCCGTAGTCGCCGTCGCGCTGGGACAGCGACTCCAGCCAGAGCGGCAGGCCGCGCCCGATGTAGTCGGCGAAGAAGGCGGGCAGGTCCACCGGGTCGACCGATCTGGCCGTCCAGGACTGCGGGGGCTCCTTGGCCGCGAGCAGGCGCAGCGTGAGGAAGACGGCGAGTTCGCGGAACCGGTGCCGCTGGGAGAAGCGGGCGCGGGCGGTGCCCGCGGAGCGGCGCCGACGCGTGGCCTCGGCGAGGCTCTTCGTCAGGGCGGCGAGGGAGAGCCGGTTGGACTTGCCCTTGACCAGGTCGGCGACCCCAAGGATGCCCGGCAGGGCCCGCTCCAGGTCCTGGATGTCCTTCGCCATCTGGCTCTGCAACTGTTTGGTGTACGTGGCGATGACAGCGGTACGGCTGTCGCCACCGGCGAGCCAGTCCAGCGCGGCGGCAAGCACCGCATAGCTCTTGCCCGTGCCGGTGGGCGCTTCCAGCAGGCCGCCGACGCCGCGGTCGATCCAGGTGTGCAGCGTCGCCGTCATCTCCTGCTGGGCGGGCCGGGGTTCAACGCTGGAGCCGTGCACGACCCGGGCGAGAGCGGTCGGCTCGACCCGTCCGCCAGCGCCCCGTAAGACGTCCGGCACGTCCACGGCGCCCCGGCCCGGTGCCCTTTCGCCAGTGGTTCGACGCGGCGCGTGCTGCCCAAACTCGGCACCCAACAGGCGGGCCACGTGCGCCTGCTCCCACGCCCGCGGCTCTCGATCGTTGGCGGCCTCACCCTCGGCCAGTTCCCGCAGCAGCCGCCACGCGTCGGAGTCGGGGCAGACGTCGGCGATGAGATCGCGCAACTCGGCCGTCCTGCAGGCGAACTCGGCGGCGGCCCGCTCCAGGAGGCGCACCAGCAAGACCGCGTCACCGTCCGCAGTATGGGCCCGCAGGTCCGAACGGGAGACGTCGAGTTGGAGCGCGAGGTCCTGAAGTCGGTGGGACGGGGCTGTCGGCCACACGGCATGAGCGAGGTGCAGGGCATCGACAGGGCGCACGGCGGAGAGCGGATCGCGGGTACCGGCCCCCTTCGCCGCTTCACTGACGACGGGGAAGTCCAGTGTCGTGCCGTTAAAGGCGACCACAACATCAGCATCCGACAGGAAGTCGCTCAGCTCCGGCCACGCCTGTTGCGGGGATAGCCCCTGGCCGAGTACGGCGTCCCGGACGCTGCCGTCACGCAACTCCTTGGTGTCCCCAGAGAACCTAAGGTAACGCCGCCAGCGAGGGGCCGCAGCGACCCATTCCCGATCGGCGCCAAACCTGACCGCTGCCACCTCGTAGACGTGCCGCTCCAAGTAGGGAGCGGTCGCCGTTGTCCGTACGACGCTCTCGACGTCGAGCGCGACGGCCCGCAACACCGATGTCTCGTCCAACCGTGCAGCGATAGCGGATTCAGCGCATGGCTTGGGTGGTTCAGGCGCGACCTGTGCCGGGGGCGCCGATTCCTGCAGAGCAGCAGGCAGGAGAAGGTCCCCCGAAGCGATCAGCAAACCTCCACGGACCGCCTCGGCGACCAGCTTGACTAACCGCTGCTCCGGCAGTGTGCGGAACTGTCTCTTGGCCTCGACGACCAGTTCCCGCTCAGAAATTCCGGACGTAAAGGCGCGGACCAGCTCCGCAACCTTCCGCGACGCCGCAGAAACCGTCTGCCCTTCGGGCATGCACACCCCCCTTGCACACGGCCCAGCCCATGCTTGACCGCCCCGCTCCCTCGGGTCTCCCTCCCCTGGAGCCCCGGAACGTGGCCTACATCATAGTTTGATTCGGAAGGTTATGGACCTTCAGTAGAAGTATTCGCGGGGCGACTGACGGACACGGACAGGCGTGACGGGGTTCAGCTTCCGCGAGCCGAACTGGCACACAGGCACACAAGCCCCGATGCGCCGTCAGGACCATGAGCCACTGCCATGCCTTCTGCTTGCCTCGCTCCCCGCGACGGATCTCGTCCATCACACCCCCTCCGTTGCTGCAGGCTGATCAACGGCGATCGCAGGAGGCGGCACTGACAATCGAAGGGCGAGCCGGACGTCGCGGTGGACGTCCCCGCTCCCCCGCCTCCGAGACGGCGCGCGGGCGACTATTTCAGATCCAACCTCAGCACCGCCCCGACTCGATACCGTGTCGCTCCAGTCGGCTGGAGGGGGCTCACATGAAGTATGGAGATGCGGACTACATGGCTGCCCGGAACGCCACGGTAGCGATTCTGAAGGGGTGGGCCCGAGAGGGCCGGACCGACACCTACAAGGCGCTGAGCGAGGCCGTGGCACCGGAGCACCGGGTGCACTACCACAGCCGGATGATGTCGCTTCTGCTGGCAGACGTCTGCCGCAGGGAAAGCACCGGTCCCGAGCCGATGCTGTCTGCACTGGTAGTCAATGGATCCAGCCGGAAGCCTTCCGACCAATTCTTCGAGCTGGCCGTTACCGAGTTCCACCGTCGGGACCCGGACTGGACATGGGAGTGGGAGCGGGATGCAGTGTTTGACTGTTACCGCAGCCCGGTTTCGACGTGAGTCCACTGCGGGGTATCGCTCGGCTTCCCTGCACATCCGCCGTGCAGGGCAGCCACCCACCGTGGACGGCTCCGGGTTGGAACCTGCTGGGCTACACCGCATCCTCTCGTTGCAACGGCGGTAGAGGGGATGGACGCGATGACTGCCTCTCAGGCGTTCTCGTCATGGATCCGCGCACCCAGATCCTCCGCCCACTGCAGCGCCCACGCCTTGAGTTCTTCGATCTGCCGGGAGGTGAGCCCGTACGCGGTGTAGTCCTCATCCTCGTACCAGTCCGCGCCGATGAGCCGGTCCCGGAGGTTTTCGAGGCTGAACTCGTCGTGGGCGCGACGGCGGCCCAGGGATTCGAGGTCGGCGGTGGAGCGGTGGCGGGAGGCAGCCTGGACGTCGATGAGGTCGCGGACGGTGCCGCGGTCGGCGAGGGCACGGACCTTGGTGCCGATCACGTCGTCGAGGGAAAGAACGGGGCCGTAGGGGGTCTGGGCAGGCGGAGCCCAGAACGCCTCCTTGAGGACGTCGACCTCGCACTCCCCGCCGGTGTCCGGATCGGTGACGAGGAACCGGCCGCTGAGCGGATCGGTCTGGACGTGCGTGGTCCGCCATCCGCGCGCGCTGAGGCCTGCTGTGAGTGAGGCGACGATCTCCTGCATCGGAGCGGGGTTCTCGGTGGCGACGTCGAGGTCACGGCTGAAGCGTTCGACCAGGCCGTGGGCCTGCACGGCGTATCCGCCGGTGAGGACCAGAGGGTAGGGGGAGCCGAGGTCGAGGATGTCGGCGAGGAGACGCTCGTGGAGCGGAGTGAGCTTCACGCGGCGGTCGTGTCGGCCGGAGCGGTGCGGAGCAGCTCGGGGAAGGCGTCCTCCCAGACCTCGCGGATGTAGGGGCTGATCAAGCGCCGTAGCACGGGCCATTGCTCGGTGAGCAGCCGGTGGTGCAGGAGGGCCACCAGGTCCTCACTCAGTCCTTCGGTGAGGACGGTCCGGTAGAGCGTCATGCGGGACTTCGGACGGTCCAGGCTGTAGCTCGTCCGCCCGGACCAGACGATGTGGAGCGGTAGGTCCACGTCGCCCTCGACGGGGCCGACCAGCTCCTGCAAGCGCTCGGGCAGTCGGCTGCGGTAGCGGTCCCGCAGCACCTCGGCGCGGGGGGCGGTGATCGTCGTGTCCATGCATCCAGTATCGCTGGTGGGAGGCGGCGGCATGGCTGATACGGGGATCCCCTGTCGTACGTACGGGTCGGGCGGCCGCCCGCCCTTCCCTCGGACATCTCACCCAGTGGGCGCTTAGCGCATCATCGCCTACCCGCGCAGGCCCCCAGGTGGCGCGGCAACCGCTGCCCTGCAGACCCGGGACCAGCCCCGCTCGCGGGCGCGGGTGATCATGACGCAGCAGGTCACGCGGAGGGCCGCCGCAGTGGAGTCGGCTGCGGCTTCGGTCTCGGTGCCGGAAATGACGACGGTGCCGAAGCCGAGGCCCATGGCGCCGGCGCAGTGGACGAGAGGGACACCGGGGCGGGCGAGGTCGCGGTAGCGGCCGGAGGGGACAGGCGGCATCCACAAGGCACGCCGCTTCGGCCCCGAACGCAGCCCACCCACTCAGGACCCATGCCGCGGACGAGCTGTCGAGTAACGCAGCGAACGTCCCAAGCGGGAGCCAGGCACCTGTGTCCAGGTCCCCCGTCATGGCGTTCACCAGGTCAGCAAGCTGGGACGCTCCCGCGCCCGATGCTGACCGTTTGCTGACCCGAGCGGGGCCATCAATGCTCTGACCTGCGGAAACATCCAAACGCTAGATCTTGGACTTGAACATGGTACGCAGCATGCAATGCTCCCGGAATTCGGCTCCCTGCCCGCTTTGTGCAGGTCAAGGGCTGCATGCCACTCTAGCGCGGCTGCGTTTCCGGCCGGCCTCGGAGAGTTCATCCGGGATGTGGTGGATCCGGTGCGCTCCTCGACGACAAGGGCGCCCACGTGTAGCAGACGCGCACGCCGTGGTCGTGGAGCCAGGCGGTCTCGCGGTGCCGGAGTTCGTGCGCGGACTCCGGGGCGATGGCGCTGGGCCAGCGGACGAGCACCGCGGTGACGTGGCCCGTCTGTACCAGCTGTCTCACCCGCCGCCACCCTCTGCGCCGGGCCGGGTCGGGCTCACCGTACGTGTCGGTGACGACCTCGGCGATCGTCAGTCCGCGCTCCCGGGCGAACGCGTGGCCTTCCGTCCGCGCGCACTGCGTGGCCGACCCGGACGCGCCCCGGGCTCGGTCGGCGCATACGTACAGCACGACAGGAGGAGCGGTTTCGCCGTGGCGGGTCATGGGCGCCTTCTGTAGGTGGATCGAGGAGAAGGGATTCCTCGCAGCGCGAAGGGGACGTGGCGGGGCCGCGCGGCGCCGGCCGGTGCCGATGGCATCAGGGGCAGGCCGTCAACTCGGCCCAGACGACCTTTCCTTCGGCCCGCGTCGAACATGCGGAGCCCCAGCGGTCGGCAAGTTGCTGCACGAGGAACAGGCCCCGCCCGTTCTCCTCGCCGGGGCCGGCGTGGTCCTCGGGCGGGCGGACCGGGGTGGGGCCGTCGTCGTGGAGTTCGATCCGCAGGCGCCGCGCGTCGCCGGTCAGCGTGAGGCCGCACAGGACATGACCGCTGTCGGTGTGGAGCACGGCGTTCGTGGTCAGCTCGGAGACCAGCAGCACCGCGTCGCAGCATGTGTCGCCGGGTACCTGCCAGGCACGGAGCCGGTCGCGCACGGTGTCGCGGGCGGATCTCACACTGGTGCGCAGGGCGGGCAGGCCGAACCAGTACTCCCGGCGAGGCAGGGTCGTGGCCAAGGCGGGGGCCGGGGCTGAGGGCGTGGGCAGAGTCACGGATGTCGCCTTCCAGTGCCTTCTCGGGGGCGGGCTCGGTGGGGGGATGCGGGCTCCAGCACGAGCGGTGAGAGGCGTATGACGAGGCAGGCGCCCCGCGACGGGGTGCCGACGACGGCATCGGCGTCGCGTGTCCCGTCCGGGCCGGATGCCGTGTCAGAGCTGTGACTTGACCGCTCACATGTCAACTATGCGCGTGATCGCGCTCACGCTGCAACCGACTCCCTGATAATTTCAGCAGTGCGGGTATCACCCTGGCGGCACCATCAAGCCACTGCCAGAATGGCGGCGTTGACAGTTCTTCAGGAGGTTGGGCGTGAGCGAGGCCCGTTCCGGGACCAGCGCACCGACGGTCCTGCGTATGATCCTCGGCCGTCGGCTGCAGGACATGCGGCTCGACGCCGGTGCCTCGCTGGAGGACGCGGCAAAAGCCCTGCGCGTGACGCCCCTGACGATCCGCCGGCTGGAAAAGGCCGAGGTCGCGCTGAAGCCTCTCTACGTGGAGAAGCTCCTGGAGACCTACGGGGCGGACCGCCAGGTGGTCGACGAGTTCGTCGACCTGGCCGAGCAGGCCAACGAGCCCGGCTGGTGGCACTCGTACCGCGACGCCGTCCCCAGCTGGTTCACCGCGTACGTCAGCCTGGAGACCAGCGCCAAGACCCTGCGCACCTATGAACCCCTGTACGTCACCGGCCTTCTGCAGACCCGCGACTACGCCCACGCCGTACTGCGCGGCGGGTTGCCGAACGGGAGCGAGGAGGAGCTCGCGCGCCGCGTGGAGCTGCGGCTGCGCCGCCAGAGCCTGCTGGAGCGGGAGGACGCCCCCACGTTGTGGGTGGTGATGGAGGAAGCGGTCCTGCACCGGGTGGTGGGCAGCCCGGACGTGATGCGGGAGCAGATCGAGCGGCTGCTGGACATGTCCGAGCTCGCGCACGTCAGCATCGACGTCGTGCCCTTCGCCGCGGGTGCGCATGTCGGGGCGTGTGCCCCGTTCACGTATTTCCGGTTCGAGGAACCCGAGCTGCCCGACATCGTCTACAGCGAACTTCTCTCCGCCTCCGTCTACCTGGACCAGCGCGCGGACGTCGTCTCCCATCTCGAAGCGCATTCCCGTATGGCGCTGCTGACGTCGTCGGAGGACAGCAGGGCGCTCTTGAACCGCATACGCAAGGAGTACTCGTGACATTCACCGACGAGGGCGTCTACAACGGGATGCCGGCCCGCGACCTCGGGGAGCAGGGCTGGGAGCGCCCCTGGAGCGGACCGAACGGCGGCCAGTGCGTCGAGACGAAACTGCTCGCCGACGGCCGTGTGGCCGTACGGCAGTCGACCGACCCGGCCGGTCCGGCGCTGATCTACGCGCCGGAGGAGATCGCCGCGTTCGTCCGCGGGGTCAAAGAGGGCCTGGCCGATCACTTGGCCGCCGGGTGACCGGCGGCGGACGTACGGGACGACGACACCGGTCCCGCTCCGGGCCTTTGGGCCGACAGACACACGCGTGAAGGGGAGAACATGACCACCAGGCAGGCCGGCCGGGATCTCGACACGAGCAAGGCGCACTCGGCCCGGATGTACGACTACTTCCTCGGCGGCAAGGACCACTTCGAGATCGACAAGGAGGCGGCCCTCGTCGCCGCCCAGGCCCACCCCGGCATCTATGTGACGGCCCGCGAGAACCGGGCGTTCATGCACCGGGCCACCCGGGTCCTGGCGCAGGAGCACGGCATCCGCCAGTGGCTGGACATCGGCACGGGCATCCCGACCGAGCCCAACCTGCACCAGGTCGCCCAGTCCGTCGCGGTCGACGCCCGCGTCGTGTACGCCGACAACGACCCCCTCGTCCTGAAGTACGCCGAACGCCTCATGCGCAGCACGACGCAGGGACGCACGGCCTACATCGAGGGCGACGTCAGGGACCCCGATGCGCTGATGAGCGCCGTGGAGGCCTCGGAGGTCCTGGACTTCGACCAGCCCATCGCCCTCTCCCTCAACGCGCTCATGCACTTCATCACCGACCCGCACGACCCGTACGCCATCGTCCGCCGGCTGCTCGACCCGCTCCCGGTGGGCAGCGCCCTCGCCATGAACCACTGCACGCCCGACTTCGACCCCGTCACCTGGAACAAGGTCGCGGAGGTCTACACCAAGTCCGGGTCTCCGGTGCAGTTCCGTTCGCACAGCGACGTCCGCCGCTTCTTCGACGGACTCGACCTGGTCGACCCCGGCATCGTGTGCTGTCACCGCTGGCGTCCCGCCGGACCGGCCGACGGGACGGAGCCCACGGACGCCCAGATCAGCCTGTTGGCGGGCGTGGGCATCAAACGCTAGCCGGGGCCCGGCCGGGTCGTTCGACCGGCTGGGCACCAGCAGCATCCGCGCGCCCGACGTCAGTCGGCCGCGTCACGCCGACGGGGCGGCGTACTGCGGTTGACCGTACTGGTATCCGCCCCACGTCGCCACGGCGTTGGCCTGCGAGTTGGCCACCGCGGTACCGCCTCCGACGGCTACGGCGCGGGCCTGGGAATGGGCCACGGCGGTGATCTGCGGAGGGCTGGGAGGGGCGTCGTAGCCGTCGGCGAAGCTGGCGCCGGCACCGAGGGCGGACAGCCCCGTGACCACCGCGGCCACGACGGCAGCACGCTGAATCCTACGCATGGTTCGACCCTTTCTTACGGGGGACGCAGTCCTGAATTGACGCGATATGAGCCTATATGCGGGTCTTTTAGCAATGTGGGATCAACGGCTCTTCGAGCGCCGTGTCGGTGGTGGCGACGACCTGGCAGGAACGCCCTTGTCCGGCCCCGCGGGCCCCACCGGGATCGCGCCCGTCGTACCGGTCACGAATGCCGAACCCTTCGGCGTCTTCGGCCAGTTGGCGCCCTCGGGATCGGAGGGAGGCTCGGCTCCTGTACACATGACTGACAAGAAGCTGTCACACGCGGGCCGGAATGCGTGTGCGGCCGGCGCCCGTTCTGACTGGCATGACTGTTGGAGTAGCGCTCAACGCGACCGACGCCCGGAACCAGGTCGACGCCACCGTGCAGCTCGCCCAAGAGGCCGCGGCCGCCGGCCTGCGGTCGGCCTGGTTCGGCCAGACCTTCGGCGCGGACTCACCCCAGCTCGCCGCGATCGTCGGGCGCTCGGTGCCTTCGCTGCAGGTGGGCACCTCCGCGATCCCCGTCTTCGGCCGGCACCCGCTGCTCGTCTCCAGCCAGGCCCAGACCGCCCAGGCCGCGACCCACGGCCGCTACCACCTCGGTCTCGCCCTCGGCACCAAACTGCTGACGGAGACCGGCTTCGGCCTGCCCTTCGAACGCCCCATCGCGCGGTTGCGTGAATTCCTCACGGCACTGCGGCAGTTGACCCGGACCGGTACGGCCGACTTCCACGGTGAGCTGCTCACCGCCACCACTCCGGTACCGGCGCGCGTGCCGGGTGCGGAGGGCGGCGTCCCCGTGCTGGTCGCCGCGATGGGGCCGCAGGCGCTGCGGGTCAGCGGTGAGCTGGCGGACGGGATCCTGCCGTATCTGGTGGGACCGCGCGCCCTGGCGGACCACATCGTTCCCGCCCTGACCGCCGCGGCCGAGGCCGCCGGCCGTCCCGCGCCCCGGGTCGTGGCCCTGGTGCCCGGCGTCGTCACGGACGACGTGGACGCGGTGCGGGCGAAGGCCGTCGAGAGCCTCGCGTTCTACGAACAGATCCCGTCCTACGCACGGGTCGTCGAACTCTCCGGCGGCCAACGGGCCGGCGACCTGGCGGTGATCGGCGACGAGAAGACGGTCGCAGCCGAGGTACGGCGTTACCGCGACGCCGGGGCCACCGAGGTCGTCTTCTCCGGCACCGAGATCGCGGGAGAAGCCGACCGCCGGCGCACCTGGGCGCTCCTCGGCGAACTGGCCGGCTGAGCAGGCCCGTCGGGCCGTCGGCCCGGCAGCCGTCCCCTCCTGTGCGAGGACGAGCCTCGCGCGACCGAGAAGAGACAGGGAACCCATGACCACCGAACCGACCACAGCAGACCCCCAGGCCTTCACCGAGAACTGGCTGGACTGGTACCGCGCCCAGGAGGCCCGGCTCGCCGCGCCGCACGGGTTCCTGGCGGTCACCGGCCTGCACTGGCTCGACGACCGGCCGCGGCGCTTCCCCGACGCGCCCGGGGCGTGGCACACCGGCGCCGACGGGGTCGTCGTCACCCTCGACGACGGCGAGGAACTGGTCGTCGACGGAGCGCCGGTGCGGGGCGAACACCGCTTCGGTGTGCTTCCCGAGCGCGGCGGCGTCGACGCGGTCTGGGGAGACGCCGTCATCGAGGTCGCCAAGCGCGGCGGCAGCGACATCGTGCGCCCACGGCACCCGGACGCGCCGCTGCGCACCGCCTTCACCGGAACGCCCGCCTACTCCCCCGACCCGCGCTGGGCGGTGACAGGCCGGTACGTCCCCTTCGACGAGCCGCGGCCGACCACCGTGGGCGCCGCGGTCGAGGGCCTTGAGCACGTGTACGACGCTCCGGGCAGGGTCGAGTTCGAGCTGGACGGGCGTCAGCTGTCCCTCACCGCGTTCCCCGGACAGGGTGCCGGCCGGTTGATGGTGCTGTTCACCGACGCGACCTCCGGGGTCACCACCTACGCCGCCAACCGGGTGCTGACCGTCGAGCCGCCCGCCGCCGACGGCACGGTCGTCCTGGACTTCAACCGCGCCGCGAACCTGCCGTGCGCCTACACGGACCTGGCCACCTGCCCGCTGCCACCGGCCGAGAACCGACTGCCGGTGGCGATCGAGGCAGGTCAGAAGATTCCCCGCGAACGCGGCGGATCCTGAGCCGGGCGGCCGTAGGGCGTCCGGTGACGGCATTGACGTACGCCGAGACCGCTCCGTAGCATCGCGATCGGCATCGAGTGTCAGCGTGAAGCCCTGGCTCGCTGACCGGCAACCCTCCCAAGCGGCGGGGTGCTCCAGGTGAAAGCCCGGCGGAATCACCGACGATCCCCGCAAGCGCGTGGCCCCTTGACCGGGCCGGAGACACGGAGGAGGGCCATGCGGCGCAGCGACGACCCCCGTGCCTCCTTCGCCGTCGCGATGGTGTTCTCCCGGCTTGCGCGCCGCCGTCACATCGACCTGAAGCGCTCGACCAGCTGCTTCTGTCAGGACTGACGGGCCTTCCCGCCGCCGGTAGACGGCCGGGAGCGGCCGTCGCCGCTCCCGTCTCCGTCTGATCCCCCTCAGCGCCTGATCCCCGTTTCCGTCTGATCCCCGTTTCCGCCTGTCGGCCGGGGCCGCACGCCTGTGCGCGGCCGTGCCTCGGACGGGACCCCGTGCCTGGTGACACGAGTAGGAGAAACCCCTCCGTGACTGCACTTCCCGATGTCAGATCCTCCCGATGGACGGCGCTGGCCGCCCTTCTCACCACCAGTGTGCTGCTGACCGCGTGCGGGTCGAGCACCGCCGGCTCCGGCTCGGACAGCGGCCGGGCGAGGTCCGGCGGCACCCTGACCTTCGCGGTGGGTTCGGACGCCGGCTGCGTGGACCCCCAGCAGGTCGCCAGCAACGACACCATCTACTCGGTGCGCCAGATCGTGGACTCCCTGACGGACCAGGACCCCAGGACCGGCAAGATCGTGCCGTGGCTGGCGAAGAGCTGGGACATCAGCTCCGACGCGACCACGTTCACCTTCCACCTGAGGTCGGGCGTCACCTTCAGCGACGGGTCCGGGCTGACCGCGCAGGTGGTCAAGGACAACTTCGACGCGGTGCCGAAGCTCGGCGCGCTGGGCACGCTGGCCGAGGGCTACCTCAGCGGCGTCAGGAGCACCACGGTGGTCGACCCCCTCACCGTCAGGGTGGCCTTCAGGAAGCCCAACGCCCAGTTCTTGCAGGCCACTTCGACACACTCGCTGGGAATCGAGTCATCGGCGAGCGTGCGCAGGACACCGCAGCAGAAGTGCAGTGCCGGAGTGGTCGGCTCCGGACCCTTCACGCTGCAGCGGTACGTGCAGAACCAGTCGATCACCCTGGCCAGGCGCAGCGGGTACGCCTGGGGTTCCTCGCTGTGGAGCAAGAAGGGCGAGGCGTACCTGGACAGGCTGGTGTTCAAGGTCGTACCCGAGGCGGGGGTGCGCACCGGCAGTCTGCAGTCCGGCCAGGTGGACGCGATCGGCAGCGTCGGCAGGGCCGACGAGGCGGCGCTCGGGGGAGGCCGGGTCACGCTCCAGCGGCGGGCCAACCCCGGTGTGGTGTTCGGCCTCGGGTTCAACAACGCGCGACCGCTGCTGAAGGACGCGCGGGTACGCCGGGCGATCGTGTTCGGCATCGACAGGCAGCAGATCGCCGACACGGTGTTCCCCACCGGCACCCGGGCGGCCACCGGCATCCTCGCGCACACCACGCCCGACTACACCGGCCTCGGCCCGGATCTGGCCTTCGACGCGGCGAAGGCGAAGTCCCTGCTGGACGAGGCCGGCTGGAAGTCCGCCGGCGACGGCATCCGGACCAAGGACGGCAGGAGGCTGAGCCTGACCGTCGACTGGTTCCCCAACGCGGCCACCAACCAGCCCGCGCTGGAGCTGGTCCAGCAGCAGCTCAAGGCCATCGGCGTGGCGGTGACCCTCAAGCAGCTCCAGGTCACCCGGTTCGCCCCGACGCTCCAGTCGGGCGACTACGACGCGGCCTGGGGCAACGGCACCCGTGCCGACCCGGACATCCTGCGCAGCTCCTTCTCCACCGGGCTGGCCAACTTCTACCGCGTGCCGGCGGGAGATCTGGACACGGCGCTGTCGGCGCAGGCCACGACCACGGCCCCGGCCGAACGCGAGCAACTGGTGGCCCGGGCAGAGCAGTTGATCGTGCGGAACGCCTACTACGCGCCGGTGGTGGAGCTGCAGACCCAGCTGGGGGTCTCGAAGAGGGTGCACGACCTGGACTTCGACGCCTCCAGCCGGATCCAGCTGCACGACACCTGGATCGGCTAGCCCGTGCGCCGCTATGTGATCAAACGGCTCGCCCAGGCGGTCGGGGTGCTCTGGGCGGCCTACACGGTCTCGTTCCTGGTGCTGGACTACCTGCCGGGTGACCCGGTCACGGCGATGGCCAGTGCCGGAATGGACTCGGGACAGGTCGACCCCCGGCAGACAGCCGCCCTGCGGCACGAGTACGGCTTCGACAAGCCGGTACCGGTCCAGTACGCCGAGTACCTCGGCCGGGCGGTGCGCGGGGACTTCGGCGACTCGGTCGCGACCGGCCGGCCGGTCACCCGGGTGCTTGCCGACGCGCTGCCGCAGACCGTCCAGCTGACCGGCGTGGCGCTGCTGCTCGCGGTGGTCCTCGGCGGTGGTCTGGCGGTGGTGGCGACGTACACCGCTCGGCGATGGCTGCGGCAGCTCCTGCTGTCGCTGCCGCCGCTGGGGGTGTCCGTCCCGACGTTCTGGGTGGGGCTGCTGCTCGTCGAGGCGTTCTCCTTCCGGCTGCGCTGGTTCCCGGCGTTCGGCAACGACGGCCTGAGGGGGCTGGTGCTGCCGGCCCTGACGCTGGCGGTCCCGACCGGCGCGCAGGTCGCCCAGGTGCTTGCCAAGAGCCTGCTCACGGCGCTCGATCAGGCGTATGTGGGGACCGCGCGGGCCAAGGGCGCCGGCCGGTGGCGGGTGCATCTGCGGCACGCGCTGCGCAACGCGTCCCTGCCGGCGCTGACGGTCGTCGGTCTGCTGGTGGGGCAGCTGATCGCCGGTTCGGTGGTCGTCGAGACGGTGTTCTCCCGCGACGGCCTCGGCCGGGTGACCGCGGCCGCGGTCACGGCCCAGGACATTCCGCTGGTCCAAGGGGTGGTCTTGTTCGGGTCGCTGATCTTCGTGACGACCAACCTGGTCGTCGACCTGGTCTATCCACTGCTCGACCCGCGGGTCGTGGTGGCCTCGGGCGGAAGGGCGGGTGTCGCATGAGCCGGAGCCTTGTCGACGACGCGGTCGAGGCGGCGCCGGGACCGGCCCGCCGCGTCGGGGTGGGGCCCCGGCCGGGGCGCCGCGTGGACGTGCGTCGGCTGCTGCGCTTCGTGGTGCGCCGCCCGGGTCTGCTGCTGTCGGTGGTCGTCCTCGTGCTGGTGGTACTGGCCTCGTTCCGGCCGGGCCTGTTCACCTCGCAGGACCCGTTGAGAGGCGTGCCGTCGCAGAACTTCCGCGGCCCGAGCGGCGCCCACTGGTTCGGCACGGACGAGCTGGGCCGCGATGTGTTCTCCCGGGTGGTCCACGGCGCCCAGCTGTCCCTGAAGGCCACGCTGATCGCGGTGCTGGTCGCGTTCGTCGTCGGCGGTCTGCTCGGCGTGGTCGCCGGGTTCGTGGGCCGCTGGGTGGACGACGTGCTCATGCGCTTCGTCGACGTGCTCCTGTCCATCCCCGCGCTGTTCCTGTCCCTGGCCCTCGTCACCGCGCTGGGATACGGGACGGTGAAGGTCGCGGTCGCGGTCGGCATCGCCAGTGTCGCCGCGTTCGCCCGGGTGGCTCGCGCGGAGGTGCTCCGGGTGCGTCAGGCGGTGTTCGTCGAGGCGTCGCGGTCGTGCGGGGCCCGCTGGTACTCGGTGCTGGGCCGGCATGTGCTGCCCAATGCCGCGGGCCCGGTGATCGTCCTGGCCACCCTCGACTTCGGCTCCGCCATCCTGGCCGTGTCGGCGCTGAGCTTCCTCGGCTACGGGGCGCCCCCGCCGGCCCCGGAGTGGGGGACGTTGATCTCCGACGGCCGCAACTACCTCGCCAACGCCTGGTGGTTGAGCGCGCTGCCCGGGCTGGCGATCGCCGCGACCGTGCTGGCCGCCAACCGCATCGCCCGCGCGCTGGACGGCGAATGGTCCCGGCAGCGATGACCGAGGAACGGGAGAACCGCAGTGACCGTGAGAACCGCGCTGAACGGGAGAACGACGTGGACGGTGACGACGTGACCGCACCACTGCTGGAGATACGCGGCCTGTCCGTGTCGTACCGCACCCGGGGCGGCACGGTCGCGGCCGTCCGGGGCGTGGACCTCGACGTCCGGCCGGGGCAGGTGACGGCGGTGGTCGGTGAGTCCGGCTCCGGCAAGAGCACGACCGCCCACGCCATCACCCGGCTCCTGCCGGGCAACGGCAGCATCGCCGCCGGTACGATCCGCTTCGGCCGCCACGACCTCGCCGCACTGTCCGAGGCGGAGCTGCGTACGGTGCGCGGAGCGCGGATCGGGCTGGTCCCCCAGGACCCGGCGGTCTCGCTCAACCCGGTCAAGCGGATCGGCGAACAGGTCGCGGAGGTCCTGCGTATCCATGGTCTGGCGACCCGCCGCTCGGCCCCCGCCGAGGCGGTCGCCGTCCTGGACCGGGCCGGGCTGCCCGATGCGGCCGTCCGGGCCCGGCAGTACCCGCACGAACTCTCCGGCGGCATGCGGCAACGCGTCCTGATCGCCATCGCCGTCGCCGCCGAGCCCGAACTGATCATCGCCGACGAGCCGACCAGCGCCCTCGACGTCACCGTGCAGCGGGTCATCCTCGACCATCTCCAGCACCTCACCGAGGAGTCGGGCACCGCGGTCCTGCTCGTGACCCACGACCTCGCCGTCGCCGCCGACCGGGCCCAGCGCCTGGTGGTCATGGAGCAGGGCAGGGTGGTGGAGGCGGGACCGACCCACGACATCCTCGCCGACCCGCAGGACGAGTACACCCGCCACCTGCTGGCCGGCGCCCCGAGCATGGCCACCACCCGGCCCCGTACGGCCGTACCCGCGCCGCGGGCGGACACCGCGCCCCTGCTCGAAGCGCGCAACCTGGTCAAGGAGTTCAGGCTGCCCCGCACCGGGGACGGGCCCCGGACCCTGCGCGCGGTCGACGACGTCAGCTTCGCCCTCCACCGCGGCCGGACCCTCGCCCTGGTCGGCGAGTCCGGCTCGGGCAAGTCCACCACGGCCCGCCTGGTGCTCCGGCTGGCCGAGGCGACCGCCGGACAGGTGCTGTTCGACGGTACCGACGTCACCACCGCGCGAGGCGCCCGGGCGAGGCAGCTGCGCCGGCGCGCCCAGCTCGTCTACCAGAATCCGTACGCCTCGCTCGACCCCCGTTTCTCCGTCGCCGAGGTGATCACCGAGCCGCTGCGCGCCTTCGGGGTCGGCGACCGCCTCTCCCGGCGCGACCGGGCCCGCGAGCTGCTCGACCGGGTGGCGCTGCCGGCCGCCACGCTGGAGCGCCGCCCGGCGGAGCTGTCCGGCGGGCAGCGTCAGCGGGTGGCCGTCGCCCGTGCTCTCGCCCTCTCCCCCGACCTGGTGGTGTGCGACGAGCCGGTCTCCGCGCTCGACGTGTCCGTACAGGCCCAAGTCCTGGACCTGCTGGCCGAGTTGCAGACCGACACGGGCGTGGCGTACCTCTTCATCTCGCACGACCTGGCCGTCGTACGCCAGATCGCGCACCAGGTCGCCGTGATGCGGGCCGGCCGCGTCGTCGAGACGGGTCCTCCGGAAGAGCTGTTCACCCGCCCCCGCCACGCGTACACCCGTGAGCTGCTCGCGGCGATCCCCGGCGGCCGTGCCCCCTCCTGCGCCAGCGGGACCGCCTCGGCGGTCCGGACACGGTGATCCACTCGCCGTCGTCACGGCGTCCCCGAGCAGACCCGTCCGCCCTCGCCGCTTCGTGGTCATCCCCTCGAAACGATAGAAAGGTGGTATGAGCGGAGTTTCCGGTCAGTCCGGGCAGGATGCGTCCGGCGCGTCCGATGCGTCCCTGCGGACCCCTCGGCCCGGTCGGCGCCGTCGGGCGGTAGCGCCGTGGCGGTCGGGCTCGCTGTTGAGCCTGCGCAGCCTCGCGGGTCAGGTCTTCCTGCTCCAGCTGGCGGTTGCGATGCTGCTCGTCGCCGCCGCCCTGGTGGCGCTCGTCGTGCAGGCGCAACGCGACGTGCGGGCGGACGCCCGAAACCGGACTCTCACCGTGGCGCAGACGTTCGCGAACGCCCCGGGGACCGTGGCGGCACTGAACAGCGCGAACCCGACCGCGGCGCTGCAGCCGCACGTCGAGGCGACCCAGCGGACCACCGGCGTGGACGCGGTCATCGTGTACGGGCTGAACGGGATCACCATCGCCCACAGCGACCCGCGCCTGGTCGGCAAACGCGTCATCGGGCCCTACGCGGCGGCGGCGACCGGGCAGCCGTTCACGAGTACGTTCCAGGGCGCACTGGGGCTCTCCGTGGTCTCGGCGGTGCCCGTCAAGGATCCCGGCGGTTCGGTCATTGCCATCGTCTCCGTGCCCGTCAGGGTCGAGAGGGTGCAGCACCGGGTGAACCAGCAGCTGCCGGTCCTCCTCGTCGGCGCCACCACCGCCCTGGTCGTCGCCGTGGGCGGGTCGGCCCTGGTGAGCCGGCGGCTGCGGCGGCAGACCCGCGGCCTGGGGCCGACCGAGATGACCCGGATGTACGAGCACCACGACGCGGTGCTGCACGCGGTGCGCGAAGGAGTGCTGATCGTCGGCGGTGACGGCCGGCTGCTGCTGGCCAACGACGAGGCCCGACGGCTGCTGGGCCTGCCGGCGGACGCGGAGCGGCGGCACATCACCGATCTGGGGCTGGACGAGGACCTCGCCGACCTGCTGGCCTCCGAGCGCCCCGCCACCGACGAGGTGTACCTGGCGGCCGACCGGCTGCTCGCGGTCAGCAAGCGGCTCACCGCACCGCACGGACCGGGCGGCAGCGTGGTCACGCTCCGGGACACCACCGAGCTGCGGGCCCTCACCGGCCGGGCGGAGGTGGCACGCGAACGGCTGCAGTCCCTCTACGACGCCGGAATGCGGATCGGCACCACGCTCGACGTGAAGCGCACGGCCGAGGAACTGGCCGAGGTGGCGGTGACCCGGTTCGCCGACGTCGCCACCGTCGATCTGCTGGACCCGGTCCTGCGCGGCGAGGAGATCGCCTGTGCGCCCGCCGAGATCACCGAGCTGCGCCGCAGCGCCGTCGCGGGACTCGACGCGGACCATCCCCTCCACCCCGTCGGCGAACTGATCCGGCCCGTCCCGGCCCACCCCGTCTGCGTGGCGATGGCCGAGGGCCGCCCGGTCCGGGTCGGGGACCTGGGCACCGCCGGCGCCTGGCAGGCCCAGCAGCCCGAAGGTGCCCGGCGGATCCTTGAGCACGGTATCCACTCCATGCTCGCGGTGCCCCTGCGCGCCCGCGGCGTGGTGCTGGGCGCGGTGGTCTACTGGCGCGCGCGGGGATCCCCGCCGTTCGAGGACGAGGACGTGTCCTTCGCCGAGGAGCTGGCCGCCCGGGCAGCGGTGTGCATCGACAACGCCCGCCGCTACACCCGCGAGCACTCCATGGCCGTCGCCCTCCAGCGCAGCCTGCTGCCCCGCGCACTGCCCCAGCAAGCCGCCCTGGAGGTCGCCTACCGCTATCTGCCGGCCCAGTCCGGGGTGGGCGGGGACTGGTTCGACGTCATCCCGCTGTCCGGTACCCGGGTGGCGCTGGTCGTCGGCGATGTCGTCGGCCACGGTCTGCACGCCGCGGCGACGATGGGCCGGCTGCGCACCGCCGTGCACAACTTCGCCGGCCTGGACATGCCCGTGGAGGAGCTGCTGGGCCGGCTGGACGAGCTGGTGGCACAGATCGACGCCGAGGAGGCCGGCGCGGCGGAGCACGAGCAGGACGTGATCACGGGGGCGACCTGCCAGTACGCCGTCTACGACCCCACCTCCGGGAGACTGGCCGTCGCCAGCGCCGGCCACCCCGGACCGGCGGTGGTCCGGCCCGACGGGACCGTCGACTTTCCCCGGCTGTCCGTCTCCCCGCCGCTGGGACTCGGCGCCGGCCTGCCGGTTGAGACCACCGAGCTCACCGTGCCCGAGGATGCCCGGCTGGTGCTCTACACCAACGGGCTGATCGAGGACCGCACCCGTGACCCGGACGCCGGCACGGCGGCCCTGCGCGACGCCCTGACCGGGCCCGCGCGCACGCCGGAGGCCACCTGCACGGCGGTGATGGAGGCCATGCTGTCCGACCGGCCCCGGGACGACATCGCGCTGCTGGTGGCCCGCACGCGCCGGCTCGGACCGGATCAGGTCGCCGAGTGGGAGGTGCCCCGTGACCCGGCGGCGGTGGCCCCGGTGCGCGCCGCCTGCGCCCGCCGGCTGACGGAATGGGGGCTGGAGCAGGTCGTCTTCACCGCCGAACTCATCCTCAGCGAGCTGATCACCAACGCCGTCCGCTACGGCGCCGAGCCCATCACCGTACGGCTGCTCCGCACGGAGCCGGACGGCAGCCCCGATGCGGGCACCCTGATCTTCGAGGTCGCCGACGGCAGCAGCACCTCGCCGCGGCTGCGCCGGGCCAAGGTCACCGACGAGGGCGGCCGCGGACTCTTCCTGGTCGCCCGCTTCGCCGAACGCTGGGGGACCCGCTACACCGCCACCGGCAAGGTCATCTGGGCCGAGCGGTCCCTGGCGCACGACGCCACACCGGAGGCGGAGGGACTCGGCGACTCCCTGCTCGACCAGTGGGACGACATCGCGCTGTAGAAGTGCCGTAGAAGACGGCGATCCCGGGCTTCCCGGACGGCATTCCGCCGTCGAGGCGGCCGGGTACCCTGGCCTCGATGACCATTTTGTCGATGTTTGTCGGCGCCGTGGAGCCGAACAGGCGGGGTGAGGTGACCGCCTCGTCCCCTCACGTCCGGGAGCAGCCGTGACCGTACCGTGTGCCCGAGCAGCGGCGGTCCTCGGCTGCTTCGCCCTCGCGGCACTCGGTGTGAGCGCGTGCGAGAGCGCACCGCCCGCCGGCCCCGTGAAGCCGTCGGCGGCCACGTCCGCCGAGAGCGTGGGCGGCCTGCGCGCGCTGATCGCCGCGGCGAGACACGAGGGCGCGCTCAGGGCGGTGGCGCTGCCGCGTGACTGGGCCGGCTACGGCAGTCTGATCGACGGCTTCGAGAAGAAGTACGGGATCAGGGTCACGGTCGAGAACCCGCTGGGCCACAGCGAGGACGAGATCGACGCCCTGGCGAAGAGGGGGAACCGGCCGACAGCGCCGGACGTGATCGACGTGGGCGACACGTTCGCCCGCAAAGCGGCGGAACAGAACCTTCTCGCACCGTACAAGGTGGCCGCCTTCGACCAGATCCCCGCCAATCAGAAGGACGCGAACGCCCGCTGGACCAACAACTACGGGGGTTACATCTCCATCGGCTGCGACGCCCATCGGGTCACCCCCTGTCCGCAGACCTTCGCCGATCTGCTGAAGCCCGCCTACCGGGGCAAGGTCGCGCTCGAAGGCGACCCGCCCCGGTCGGCCACCGCCTTCGCCAGCGTCTATGCGGCCGCGCTGGCGAACAACGGGTCGTTCGACGATGTCCAGCCCGGCCTCGACTTCTTCGCCGAACTCCACAAGCGCGGCAACTTCAACCCTGCCGACTCCGACTCGGCGACGATCACCAGCGGCCGGACCCCGGTCGGCATCAACTGGGACTACGTCAACCTCGGCTACGCCGACCAGCTCCGCGGCAAGGGCGTGAACTGGCAGGTCGCGATCCCGTTCGACGGCAGCTTCGCCCAGTACTACGCGCTGGCGGTCAACAGGCGCGCCCCGCACCCGGCGGCGGCCCGCCTGTGGCAGGAGTACCTCTTCAGTGCCGAGGGCCAGAACCTCCGGCTGCGCGCCTACGCCCGCCCGGTGCTCATGGACGTCATGCGGCAGGACGGCACCCTCGACAAGGCCACCGCGGCACGACTGCCGACGGTCGAGGGAACGCCGCAGTTCCCGTCGGACGCACAACTGGAGAAGGCGCGGGAGACGGTCACCCGGGGCTGGGCGAAGGCCGTCTCCGGCCGGCCGTGACGATCCCCGCCGCCCATGAGGGGTGCGACGAGCGGACCCGGTCGGGTGCGAGCCGCTCAGAGCCCGGGCGGCGGGCGTGGACGGCAGATCTCGCCCGTGCCCAGAGCGATGACGGCCCGGGGGCGCATCGGTTCGTCACCGTGCCGCGAGAGCAGGACCACGTCCTCGACCGTGGCCGACAGGGTGCCGAGCCGGGCGGCGCACTCGGCGGCGAGCCGCCGCGGGTCCTGTGTCCGGCCGAGCGACAGATGCGGGGTGAAACGGCCGCCACGGCCGCCGCAGAGCGGGAACCGCGCCTCCAGCGCCCTGTACAGCCGGGCCCAGGGCGCCGCGCCCGCCGACGCCGGATCGAGCCACACCGTCGCGTAGTGCCGGTGGCGGAAGTACCGCGCCCCGGCCAGTCGCGCCGGGAACGGCGCCGTCTGCGCCGCCCCGGCGCGCAGCAGCGGCAGCGCCCGCGCGAACTCCTCCTCCGGCACGAAGCCGAACAGCAGATTCACATGCGGCGGCCAGCGCCGTACCTGCGGATCGTGCTCCAGGCGGATCTCCTGGATCGCCGGCCAGAGCTCCGGCGGCGGCAGCCAGGCCACCGCCGTCCGGGGTGTCGGCGCCGCGGCGAGCACGTCCACCGGCTCGGCCCCGGCGGCATCCGCGATCCTGTCCACACCGCCATCCTCCGCGGCACGCCCCGCTCGGGTCCAGGGCTCAGGGCCGGGCCCGGGCGATGAGCAGCGCCACGTCGTCCTCACCGCCGGGCGAGCGCAGAAGCTCCAGGATGCGGTCGCAGGTGCACTCCAGATCGTGGCCGCAGGTCGCGGTGAGGGCGTCGAGGAGGGCGTCCAGGCGGGCATCGATGGGTTCGTTCCGGGTCTCGACCAGGCCGTCGGTGTACAGGACCAGCGCGTCGCCGGGGCGGAAGGCGATCGTGGCGGCCTCGAAGGGCACCCCGCCGACGCCCAGCGGCGCGCCGGTGGGCAGGTCCAGCAGCCGTGCCGCCCGCCCGGCACGCAGCAGGGCCGGGGGCAGATGGCCGGCGAGGCAGATCTCGCACTCGCCCCGGTGCGGATCGTAGACGCAGTAGATGCAGGTGGTGATGGTCTGCTCGATGCCTTCGGTGAGGCGGTCCAGGTGATGGAGGGCCTCGGCGGGGGCGAGGGACAGCTCGGCGAAGGCACGGGCGGCGCTGCGGAGTTGGCCCATGGTGGCGGCGGCGTTGATGCCGCTGCCCATGACGTCCCCGACGACCAGGGCGGTGCGGTCGCCCTGGAGCGGGACGGCGTCGTACCAGTCACCGCCGATCTCGCTCGCGGCGCCTGCGGGTTGGTAGCGGCAGGCGACCTCCAGGCCGGGCAGGTGCGACGGGCGCTCCGGAAGCAGGCTGCGCTGGAGGGTGAGGGCCGCATGACGCTGGGCCTGGTATCCGCGGGCGTTGTCGATGCACACCGCGGCTCGGGCGGCCAACTCGCCGGCGAGGAAGGCGTCGTCGTCGTCGAAGGGCACGGGATTGCGGGTGCGGACGAGGTCGAGGGCGCCCAGGACTTCGCCCCGGGCCAGGAGCGGCACGGCCAGATAGGAGTGAACGCCGCCCGCGGCGAGGGCGGAGGCGGCCTCGCCGTGCCGGGCGATGCGCTCCAGATCCTGACGGGTGGTGTGGGGCACCAGCACCGGTCGGCGGGTGCGCACGCAGCGGGTGATCAGGCGGTCGCTGTCGTAGATGGCGAGTTCCCCCGGCGGGTCGGCCGCGTGGACCGCCTCGGTGGCGTGGGCCGCGCTGACCGCGAGGGCGCGGAAGCGGGCGGGTCCCTCGTGCGGCGCGCTCCGGCAGTCGAGGGCGCTGTCGAGTACGTCCACGGCCGCCACGTCGGCCAGGTCCGGCACGACGACGTCCGCGAGCTCGCGCGCCGTCGTCTCCAGATCGAGGGTGGTACCCACACAGGCGGAGGCTCTGGCGATCAGTGCCAGCCGTTGCCGGGCCTGTGCCGCCTCGGCAGCGGCCCGGTGACGCTCGGTGACGTCGATGACGGAGTAGGCCAGTCCCAGCACCCGCCCGCCGGAGTCCTCCAGCCGGTAGTACGAGACGGACCAGGCATGCTCGTGGTCCGGGTCGCCGGGCGGATGACAGACGATGTCCCGGTCCACGACCGACTCGCCGGTCTCCAGGACACGGCGCAGACGTGCCTCGGGGTCCGTGTCCAGGAAGGTCAGGACCTCGCCGGCCGGCCGGCCCAGACGCTCGGCGGCGGACTGGCCGGTGATGCGTTCGAGAGCAGGGTTCACGGCCAGGTACCGCAGGTCCGGGTCCAGAATGGCCAGCCCGACCGGGGACTGGGACACCAGGCGCATGGCCAGGGCGGCATCTCGCTCGACCCGCTCCACGGCGGCCTGGTCCGCGATGAGGCCCAGGGCGTAGACGTCACCGAGGTCGTCCAGCAGTCGCATGTTGCGGAACTCCACCAGGCGGGTGCTGCCGTCCTTGCGCCGGATCGGGAACGCCCCCGCCCAGTCGGTGCCGGATTCCATGATCTCGGCGAACACCTTGATCACCGCGTCCCGGTGCTCCTCGTGGACGGTGAGCCGAGCCGCGTGCTGACCCAGCGCCTCCATCGCGGTGTAACCGAACAGCTCCTCGGCCTTCGGGCTCCAGAAGACCACCTGGCCCTGCGCGTTCAGCACCACCGCGGCGACGCTGAGCAGATCGAGCAGCCCGCTCGGGGGCGCGGCGGGACCCGCCACCGACCGGCCATGGCCTGCTCGGGAGGAGTCCATCGTGCCCATGCCTCATCGTCCTTCCCGCTCGGCGCCTCGGCGCTTGCCGTACCGGCGGGTGTGCTGCCTTCATCCATCGTCGGCCCAGAACCCGTCGACATACACCTGGACCGGCTGCCGGCACCGGCCGGTGGCACCGGCGGCAGCCGGCGTCTCAGGGGCCGTCCGGCCGGGCGACGGCCCGGCGGAGCCGGTCCAGCGAGGGCAGGCCGACGACGCGGCACGACAGACTCGGTTCCTCGCCCGGGCGGGCGAACGGATCGGTGCCGTCGACCAGCAGCGTCGGTGAGCCGTGCATGCCCAGGTGCTCGGCCTCCTCCGGGTCGGTCACCTCGCGCCAGGTCACGGTGACGTCGTCACGCCCCTCCAGGGCGAGGGTCAGGCGCTCGTGCAGCGGCGCGGTGTGCGGGCACGCCGGCACGACCAGGACCGTCAGTTCCATGACCGCAGCGTAGCTCCGCGCGGGGACGCCGCTCACGGGTGCGTACCGGACCGCTCGTCCACACCGCCGCCGGCACCGGCCCCGCAGGTGGTGTTCCCCGACCAGCGGGACGCTCGCCCGGATCGCGCCCGGCACCCAGCGCGCCCGCGGTCCGGGCCAGGAGGAGGACGGTGACGCAGACGGTGGTGATCAGGACGAGTAGCGCGTGCAGATTTGCCATGCCTCCAGGCTGCTCCGCGGCACGGCCGATCACCACAACCCACGGGTCGATGGAGAGGCCTCCACCGGTCTCCGTCCACGGGTGGAGAGCCCCTGAGTGCTCGGTCAACTCCCCTCGCCGATCACGGCGGTTCGGGCGTGTCCCGGTGATGCCGCTGCTAGCCTGCGCGCAGAGGCCCCGGGCGGTGCCCGAGCGGAACCCGCGTGGGGCAGGGAGGAGCTGACCGCCGTGGTCGAAGCGTTCGCCGTGTACCGGGACGCCCTGCGCGAGGCGTGGGGCGACTGGTGGCTGACCTGGCCCCTGCTCCAGGACGTGGCCGTCGGGGACGTCCTGCACGACGCCCGGGGTTCCGTCCGCACGGCCGGGACGCTGGGCGACCGGCGGATCACGTGCGAGGAGACGGCACCCGCGGCCCGGGGTTCGTTCGTGTACGACGCCGGGGGCGGGATCGACCTGCGTTTCAAGGCGTCCGGCGCCACCGACCCGCTGTTCTCGGCCCTCGTCGACGCGGACGCCGGTGTGCTGCTGCGGTTCGCCCGGGAGCGGGCGGCGCTGGTGGCGTACCGCGGCATGACCGGCAGCGGGGTCACGGACACCCGTGCCCTGGCCCGCGCGCTCGTGCGCCGCTACTGGGAGGGCCGGTGGGACGCGGAGCTGCTCGCCGTGACCGAGGTGGTCCGGGCCGAGGCCGCCGCCGTGCTCGTGGCCGCCGGTGCGGGAGCGGCCGTCGAGCTGCGTCTGACCACGTCCGCGGGCGTCGGCCCGCTGTCCCTGCTCGACCTCGCCGGCGCGGCACGGATCGCGGGCAGCCGGCACCTGGGCTTCCAGTGGATCGGCGCGTGCGTCACGCCGCTCCACCGCGTCGTACGGCTGCGGACCACCTGGCTCGGCGGGGTGCGCGAGGAGTACGGGCCGGTCCAGCCCGGGCGCGGCCTGGACGCGGAGCCCGTACCGCCCCTCCTGCTGGAGCAGGCCGGCGACGACCCCGCCGCCGTCCTCGAATCCCCGCCCCAGCCCCTCCCGGCGGCGGAGCCGACGACGGCCCCGGCCCAGGACGCCCCCTGACCTCCCCCGCCCGGCGCACCGCCGTCCGTGAGCACGCCGTCGCCGGGCTGGAGGCGGAGCTGCGTCAGTGGGAGGCGGTGAGCCGCGCGGGCGGGCCGCTGGAGAAGCACCGCAGTCAACTCGACGCGGTCGGCGTGCTGTTGGGTGCCGCGGTGGCCGACGTGCGCGTCCGGCTCACGGACGGGCGCGCCTGCGAGGTGCCGGGCCGGGTGCTGGACCTGCACCACGTGTGGGATTTCTACCGCACCCGGTTCATGCTGCGCCACGTGCGCGCGTACCGCCGCTTCCTGGACGTCGCCGACGAGCTGGCCTGGGAGACGTACGGCCCGGTCGTACGGCTCCCCGGCGCCCGGCCCAAGGAGCCGCCGCTCGTCGGGTTCAGCCGGGCGGCCTCGCCGCGGGCGCACCGCAGGGGCGGCGCCTACCACGATCTGCTGCCCCGGGGCGGCATCCACACCCCCGAGGGGCGGGCGGCCGCGGCCCGGCTGCCGTTCCCGGTGATCGACGTGCCCTGGTCCTTCGGCTCCCATCTGCCCGCCCTGCTGACCGTGGCACACGAGGCCGCCCACCACATCGACGACGACTGCGGCCTCGGCACGGAGATCCGCGAGCGGGTCGCGGGCGCCCCGCTGGCGCCGGACCGCCGCGCGCACTGGGTGCGCTGGGCGGGCGAGGCGTTCGCCGACGTGTGCGCCGCCGTGCTGTGCGGCCCCGCCTACGCCGCCGTACTCGCCGACCTGCTCGACAGCGGCGACGGCGAATGCGGCGACGGCGGTGAAAGTGGCGTGGACGAACGGGACTTCGACGGCCCGCACCCACCCCCGGCAGCCCGCCTACGGCTGGCCGCTGCCGCCGCCCGCCTCGCCGGACACCCGGACGCGCAGGCCGGGGATGTCGAGGACGGCAAGGACAACGCGTACGGCCAGGAAGCGGCCGTCGTGGCACGGGCGTTGACGACGGGCGGCTGGTCCGGGCTGCACGGGCTGTCGCTCGCCGGACTGCTCGTCCCGGAGCGCGCGTCCGCCGGCGCGACCGTGTCCGAGGGGGCCCGGCGGCTGCTGGCCGGGGGCCCGTCCCGGTGCTCCTCGGCGGCCGGGGTGCTGGCCGCGGCCGCCCTGGCCTTCCGGTGCGACCCGACCGCGTACGACCGGCGTGACGTCGGCGAGCGTGCCGTCACCGAGGTGCTGGCACTGCGGGCGTCCGGCACCCGTGCAGGCGCCGGACCGGAACCACCGGACGAGCAACGGCACAGCAGCACACACGGGGCGGCGGGCCTTGCCGTGCTCGCCGCGCTCGACGCCGTGGAGGAGTCAACTCATCGTTGATCATGGCGAGTTGGCGGTACATCAGAGGTACGCTGGCGGTGGCGTGCCGACCGGACGGGGGACGGCGGATGGGGATGCGGTGGACACCGGCGGTCCTGCAGCGCGAGCGGCACGGGAGGGTGCAGTGCCTGCTGTGTCCCTTCCGGTGTGCGCTGAAGGACGGCGAGACGGGGCTGTGCGGGGTGCGCCGCCGCTCCGGTGACCGGCTGGAGACGGCGACGTTCGCGTCGTCCGTACGGCACTGGGACACCGTCGAGCGCAAGCCGCTCTTCCACTACCGCCCGGGCACACCCTGTCTCACCCTGGCGGCACCCGGCTGCACCTTCGCCTGCGACTACTGCATCAACCACCGCATGTCCCAGTACGGCCGCGAGGACTCCGTCCGCTGGGACGCCGAGCCGGTCGACCCCGAGGACGTGACCGCGGAGGCCGCCGCGCGCGGGGGCTGTGTCGCGATCTCGTACACCGAGCCCTCGCTGGCCATCGAACTCACGGCCGCGCTCGCCGAGTCGGGCCGCCCGCTCGGGGTGGACGTGGTCTGGAAGAGCAACGGCTTCCTCACCCCCGAGGCCGTCGACCTCGCGGCGCGCCACGTCGCCGCCGTCAACGTCGACGTGAAGACCCTCGACGAACGCGACCACCGCGAACTCACCGGCGCCCGGCCCGGACCCGTCCTCGACACCCTCGCGGGCCTGCGGGAGCGCGGGGTCTGGGTGGAGGTGTCGACCCCGCTGATCCCCGGCCTCACCGCCGGGCCCGGCACACTGCGCCCGATCGCCCGGGCGCTCGCCGCGCTGGACCCCGCGATCCCCTGGCATCTGGTCCGCGCCACCCCCGCCCACCGCCGCACCGGCCACGCGCCCACCCCGGTGGCCGACCTGGCGGCCGGGGTGCGGATCGGGCACGAGGCGGGGCTGCGGCACGTGTACGTGGAGCGGGCCCTCGGCGCGGACGGCCGGGCCACGCGGTGCGCGGGATGCCGTACGACCGTGGTGGCCCGGGACGTCTGGGCGCTGGGCCGGAACGTTCTCGACGACGGCAGGTGCCCGCGGTGCGGCACCGTGGCGGAAGGACGATGGTGAGGCGATGACCGAGTACCGGATGGTCGAGCACATCCCCGACCTGATCCAGCCCGAGGAGTACGAGGAACATCCCGAGGGGCGACTGGTGCGGATCAGCATCCGTGTCGACGGCGACGGGGTCCAGGTGCTCGGCGACGCCTTCCGGCCCGAGGTGCTGGAGCAGTTGCTGGAGCGGCTGGGCCCCGACGCGATCGAGCAGATGCTCTGCGGCTGAGCGACGGCACGGGACTCAGTCGTCCGACAGCAGTGCCGTCAGCGCCGCCCGCAGGTCCTCCGGGGCGGGTTCGGGCGCCAGCACCTGGCGGTGCCGGGCGGGCTCACGCCACGGGACGCCCGGGTAGTGCACGCGCAGTTCGCGCAGTCCGGGCCGGGGCACGGGCCGTAGGTAGGGGTGCGACAGCAGGACCATCCGGGGCGGCCCGGACAGGTCGGCGGTGAGCCGGGCCGCGACCACCTCGGCCTCGCGGAACGCGGTCGGCACATCGCCCGCCGACAGCGGTCCGGCGGCCCACACATGGACCAGGTCCTCCGGGCCGAGCAGCAGCCGGGACCGCCAGGGCTCACCGAGCGGAACGAGCGCGCAGGGCCGGCCGAGCCGGAGCACCGTAACGGCCATCAGATGGGCGGCCAGCCGCAGCACGGAGCCGACCTTGCCGTGCGTGGCGGGGGTGTCGTCCAGCACCAGCACCAGTCCGTGCGGATCGCGTGGCAGCCGGCCGCTGCTGGTGCGGTACAGCAGCTCGTCCCGGGCGTGCCGGGCCCGCAACAGATCGATGGGCAGGGCGAGTTGGGTGGGCAGCAGCCGGGTGGCGGGGCCGTGCCGGGCCAGTCCGGAGCGGCCGGTGCCGCCGGCGCCGCCCATGGCGAGCCCGGTGTCGCCGTCCAGGAGACGCAGGCCGAGCAGGGCGCGCTGGGCGGGGCCGGGCGGGGTGAGGGAGAGGCGCAGGAGGCGCATCCGGGCGGGCAGTGTGGGATCGACGGCGACCGCCTCGGGGCCCAGGATGCGCAGGAGGGCCACCAGCCGGTCGTCCACCGTGCCCAGGGCGGCGGTCAGTTCGGTCAGCGCCGGTGCGGAGGCGCGGGCGGGGATCGAGGAGCCGGTCAGCGCCCGGCCCAGCGCCTGGGCGAGGTCGGCCGGGGTGACCTCGGGCGGGGCCAGGTACGCCGGCGCGGCGGGCAGGTCCGCCACCAGCAGCAGCGCCAGTCCCGCCAACGCGGGCCCCGGCCAGCCCAGTTCGCGCAGTGCGTGCAGGCCGCGGTGGTCGGCGAGGGCGCGCAGCCGGGGCGGGACAGTGCCGCGCAGCAGGGCCAGGACGTCGCCGAGCAGGTCCAGCGGTACGCCGAAGCCGTGGACGGCCGCCAGCACCCCGAGGCGTACCAGTTCCTCCTGGCCGTTCGGCGCGACCGGCGCGGCGGCGGTGCGCGGGCCGCCGGTGAACAGCTCCCACAGGACCGCGGCGCCCGAGTTGTAGGTGGCCGCGAGCTGGTCGCCGACCGGTGACCAGCGCAGCGTCCACAGATGCCCGCCGACCCCGTCCGGGGGCACGAGCACGCGGATGCGGCGTGGTTCCTCGGTGTCCCAGACCTCGGCCACGGAGTCCTGTTCGGCGGTGGCGAAGGCCAGCAGCCGGGAGTCGGCGCACCAGGACAGCGCGGGCGCCCAGTCCCGGCCGCCGGCCTCGCCGAACGTCCGCAGGCGCTGCCAGGTACCGGTGTCCCAGACCACGACCGGGCCGCCGGCGCTGCCCGCTGTCGCGGCGAGCCGGCTGCCGTCCGGGGACCAGGCCACCCGGCACACCAGGGCCCGCGGGTCGGGCCAGTCGAGCACGTGCACCCGTCGGCAGCGGCCGCCCGCGCCGACGCCCCAGACGACGACACGGCCGCGGGTGCCGGCGGCGAGCAGCCGGCCGTCCGGGGACCAGGCGGGCCGGCGCACCCCGTCCTCGACGGGCAGCCGCTGCGGTCCGCCGGCACCCGGGCCGAGGTCGTGCACCTGCAACATCCGCGGGTCGGCGCCCGGTTCGGGCACCGCCCAGCGCAGCGGGCGCACCGGGTCGGCGCTGACCGCCTGCCCCGCGGTGCGCTCGGCGAGCACGGTGCCGTCGCGCGGGTCCACGAGGCGGTTGACGCCCTGTTCGTAGTGGGCGGCCAGGACCAGCACCGGGCGGTCGCCGGCCAGGCAGGCGGCGTCGTACCAGCCGTGCGGGAAGCTCGGCACGGGTGCCGAGCCGTGCGGTTCGGTGGCGTCGGCGGCGTAGGCCAGGATGCGGCCGGGGCCGGACTCGCACCAGTGGCCGGCGCCGTCGGGCGACCAGACCAGGGCGGGTGCGACACAGCCGGTCCCCGCCTCGGGCAGCCGCAGCGCGCGCAGCACGCCCGGGGGCCGTTCCCCGGTGCGGGTGTGGACCTTGCCGACGGTCACGCCCATCGCGTTGGCCCAGCGGTGCAGCGCGGCCGGGGCGCGGCGCCGGTGCGAGCGCGGTACGGCGCCGGTCGGCTCCCACACCGCGACCGTGTCGGGATCGAGCCGGGCGGCGAACAGTCCGCTGGCGGACAGGCTCAGTTCGCCGGGGCCGGTGACCCGGCCGGGCAGCTGTCCGAGGAGGTCCAGGCGCGGGCCGAGGACGCGCAGGCCCTCCAGCGCGGAGCCGGCGACCAGCAGGGAGCCGTCGTGGCTGAACGTCAGCGCGTTCATCCGGTACGGCACGAACTCGCGGCCCAGCTCCCGGCCGGAGCCGGGATCCAGCAGCCGCAGCCCCGCGTAGTCCTCGACGGCGATCGTCCGGCCCTCCGGGGAGCAGGCGACCCGGCGCAGGCCCTCGAACAGCCCGCCGAGGGTGCCGGTCATGGTGCCGCCGTGCGGTTCCCACAGCTGCGCGGAGGTCGCGGTGGCCACGCACAGGGTGTCCTGGCGGCCCGGGATCCAGCACACCTCCACCACCGGGTCGACCCCGCGCAGCCGGGTCACCGTGCCGTCGGCGCGGCCGAGCAGCAGCACGTCGCCCGAGCCCAGCCCGGCCGCGAGGTGCCGGGCGTCGGGCGACAGGGCGAGGGCCGTGATCTCGCCCTCGGTGTGCAGCGCGGCGGGGAGTTCCACGGCGTCGCCGGTGTCGGCGTCCAGCAGGACCGCGCGGCCCGCGCCGAGCATGAACAGGCGGTCGCCGTCGGGGCTCCACACGGCCGCGTCGGTGCCGGAGTGCCGGACGGTGCCGGGGGTCGGGCCGGGCCAGGGCAGCCGCCACACGACGCGCCCCTCGTCGTCGTAGCGCACGACGTCCTCGGCGTGCACCACGACGAGTCCGGTGCCGTCGGGCGACAGGCACAGGCAGCGGGCGTCCGGCGCGGGCACGGTGAGGATCTGCTGGGCGTTCCAGGCGCCGGCGGCCGGTGTGCTCACCGGCCCTCGCCCAGCTCGGCGGCGGCCCGCTCGTACATCTGCGCGGCGCGCTGGAAGTGGCCCGCCTGTTCGAGGAGTTCGGCGGCCTCGCGGTACTCGCCGCGCAGGGAGTGCTCCATGGCGGCCTGGTTGAGCCGGCGCCGCTCGGCCTCGGGGGTGCGGGGCGCGGCCGGGGCGGCGGGCTCGGGGGCGGGTACGGCGGCGGCGACCCGGTCCAGCAACTCCCGTGCGGGGCCGGACAGTCCGGCGGCGAAGGCGGGCGGTTCGGGCACCCACAGGTGCCAGGCCGGCCGTACGTCCTCCAGGCGCAGCCGCCAGGCGCCGTCCCGGCACAGCACGGTGACGACGTCGGGGCCGAGGCCGAGCACCTCGTCGCGTGCGGTGTCGGGCAGCGGCGGGTTGAGCACGCAGCCGCTCTCCAGGTACAGGGCGCCGGGTCCGGCCTGGTAGACGGGGACGCCGAAGGGCAGGGTCTGGCAGAGTCCGGGGGGTTCGGTCACCAGGTGGCGGCCCGGTCCGAAGGCGATCACGGCGGTCTCGTGCAGCGGCCGGGAGCGCAGGAAGCGGCGCAGCAGGGCGAGTTCGGCGTCCGCGATCAGCACGGCGTCGACCCGGTGCGGGGCGCGGGCGCTGGTCACCAGGCGGACCGGCACGGCGGGACCGAGGGGCGGCACGGGCACGGAGGTGCGCGCGGGCTCCCCGGTGGCCAGCACCGGGCGCGCGTCGAGGAGTTCGCCCGGCCGCTCGTCGTCACTGGGCCGCCACTGCCACGGCATGCCGGACCCGGCGCGCTCCACGACGAGGTGCCGTCCGAGCGGGATGTCCTCCAGCAGCACGGCGTCGTCCAGGGGCAGTCGCAGCCGCAGGTCGATCAGGAGCCGGCAGTCCGGGTCCGCCGCCCGGCAGGCCACCGTCCCGGGCAGTCGGCCGCACGCCTCGACCAGTCCGGCGGGTACGGCGCCGGACGGGGCGCTCAGCCGCAGCAGCAGCCAGCCCGGGTCGCGCCCGCCGTCCCGGCCGATCCGCTCCACGGGCTGGAAGGTGATCGCCACCCCGGTGGCCAGGCAGCGGCGCAGCAGCCAGCGGGCGAGGGCGCCCGGGGCGAGGACCGTGACCTCCCTGAGCCCGGGGGGCGGGGTGTCCTCGGGGCTGTGCGCGGCGAGTTCGGCGAGGCCGAACTTGTCCCATCCGGCGACGGTGGACAGGTGCCCGACAGCCCGTGCGGACCGCCCCGCGGGTCCGTCGTGGCCGTGCGCCGTGTCGTGGCCGGGCGCCGAGCCGTGCCCCGGCAGCCCGTCGGGCCACAGCAGGCCGTCGGCGTCGGCGTGGCAGGCCAGGCCGCCGTAGGCGGGGGCGAGGGCGAGGGCGGGCTGTTGTCCGGGGTGGAGCAGGGTCCACACGGAGTGGTCGTGGGGCGATCTGCGCAGCGCCCGCGGGCCCAGTTCCACCGTGGCCGCGACATGCCCGAGGGCTGCGCGGGCGGAGGGGAAGCGGACCGCGACCGACCAGGCCGGGGATTCACCGCGCTCGCCCGGGTCGGCGGACGGGGGGTCGTCGGGCGGCGCGGGCGGCCCGTCGTGACCGCCGGGGATCACGGGGACCGCGGTGAAGCGGGGCGGCGGCACCTCCGCGGGCCCGGCGGGCGGTGGCGGCGCGGACGGCTGGGGCGGCGCGGACTGCTGCGCGGGAAAGACGAACGGGAACGGACGCTTCTTGCGCCGCCAAGGAGTGGTCATGGGTCCCCCGATGAGTGGATCTGGTGCTGCCGCCGCGCGCTCGCCTAAGCCGGGACCGGGTGCGGTACCGGGTCCGGCGGTGCGGTTCCGGTGGGTACGCCGGTGGTGTCGCCCAGGTGCTCCGCGGCCCAGTGCTGCCAGCGCTCGGCGCAGCCGCCGACACCGGCCCGGTAGGAGGCGGCGAAGACGAGGGCGCCGAGGTCCGGGCGGTGGATCAGGCCGGCCGCGACGACCGCCCACCGCTCGACGTCGGCCCGCTCCCGGGCCGGGGTGAGCGTGCCGATGCGCTCCGGCACCTCCGCCAGGGTGTGCAGCAGGGGTCCGCTGTCGCCGTAGGCCCGGGCGGCGGCGAGCTGCCGGCCGAGCCGGCGCCGCAGTTGCCCGCCCGGGGTCTGCGCCCGTGCGGTGGCGAACAGCTGCTCGGCGGTGGCGAAGGACCGGGTGAGGGTGACCAGGGTGAATCCGGCGCGCAGCAGGTCACCGCCCGCCTCGAAGCACGCGGCGGCCTCCTCGTAGCGGTGTGCGGACAGCAGGCACTCGGCGGCCCGGGTCGGCCGGCGGGCGCGCTGCCAGCAGTCGGCGGCGCGCGTCACGTCGCCCGCCTGTTCCCACAGTTCGGCCGCCTTCAGCGGGTGGCCGGCCTCGTCGTGGCAGCGGGCGGCCTGGGCGTAGTCGCCGGTCTGCTCGTAGCAGTGGGCGGCGCGCACCAACAGGTCGGGCGGTCGCGTCCTCACTGGAGGCGTTCCCGCTCGGGGGGCGCCTCGCCCGGCTGGTCCCGCTCGTGCGGCCGTGGCGGCTCGGGCACCGGCTCCCGGCCGGGTACGACCTCCTCGACACCGGGCCTGCGGTCCAGCACCCGCCCGATGCCGTGGGCGATCTCGTCGTGGGTGGCGTCGTGGTCGCCGACCCGGGTGGCGCGGCCGATGTCGTCCACCCGGAACAGCTCGACCTCGCCGGTCTCGGCGTTGTACCGGAACTCGACCCTGACCCGCATCGCTCAGGCCTCCATCTCGAACTGAATGTTGAGCATCCCGTCCGACTCGTCGACCCGCAGGTCCTGTACGCCGTGTTCGCGGGCGTACGTCACGATGGCGTCGCGGTAGGCCACGGCCAGCACCTCGTGCACGGGGCGCAGGAGGCCGGTGCGGGTGTCGCGCAGCCGGACCGCGGCGTCGCGTTCGAGTTCCTCGCGGCGCCGGCCGGCGCCGGCGGCGGCCCGGCGTTCGGCCTCGGCGCGGGCCTCGGCGTCGATGTCGTCGCGCTGGCCGGCGAGTTGGCGCTGTCCGGCGAGGCGCTGCTGTTCCTCCTCGCGCGCGATCTGTTCGGCGGCCTCGCGGTCGGCGCGTTCCTGGGCCTGCATCCGGGCGGTGCGCTCGGCCACCGACCGGCTCAGGCCGCCCCAGCTGTCGTCGTAGTAGCGCGCGCTCTCCTCGGCGACGGCGTTCACCTCCACCGTGCCCCGCAGGGTGCGGGTCACCTCGGCCTCGGCGGTGACGACGTCGGTGAGCCGGGCGGTCATCTCGATCTCGCCGGTGGCGAGGTGGTAGACGACGGTGCCGTGGTCGGTGTCGAGCCGGTAGGCGTCGTCCTGCCAGGTCCAGCGGGTGTCGGCGCCCAGCGCGGACTCGAAGGCCTTGCGGGCCGGGACACCGAGCAGAGTCCCGAACTCCTGGCGCAGGGTGGCCTCCGCGGCCACCTCGGTGCTGGCGCTGGCCGTGCGGCTGATCTCCTCCTGCCACATGCGGGTGAGCCGGCTGGAGGCCCGGACGCGGACGCGTCGGGGATTGCACATGGTGGGGTACCCCCTTGGGTGTTCCCGCCCTCACTCGAACTGGTCGAGCAGGGCGTTCACTTCGGCAATGATACGAGACAGCTCTGCCTCGGTCCCGGTGTTCACCGGCGGATGTTCTCGCAACTCCCGTGCCAGGTCGGCGAGTTTGTGCAGTCCTTCGACGACGCTCCACTCGCTGGGCTGCCGTTCGCTTCTGAGCGGCGCGCCGATCTCGCGGGCGTCGAGCAGGATCTCGTGGTCGGAGCGGCGGCGCCGGGCCGGTTCCCCGCCGTGCTTCTCGACGACGGCCTGGACGGCCTCCTCGACGGTGGTGCGGTCGGCCGGGTCGGTCCAGATGTGGGCCAGCGGCCACAGGTCGGCCGGCGCGGCGGTGCGCGACTCGCGCAGCAGCGCGGCCGCGGCGACCAGCTTCAGGCTGCGCACCAGCCGGCGGTCCGAGAGCCGTACGCCCTGGATCAGCAACTGCCGTACCAGTTCCCGGTGTTCACCGAGGACGGGGTCCAGGTCGACGTCCCGCAGCCGGAGGGTGAGGCGGCCGAGCCGTTCGACGGTGAGCGTGCCCGAGCCGTCGTCGGTACCGGCCGGGACGGGGGCGCCCGTGCGCCGTGCCTCTTCGGCCGTGTGCACGGCCTCGGTGAAGCGGCGGGTCTCGTGGCCCCAGCCCACCTGGAGCAGCCGTTCCAGGTCGGTGCCGCCGACCGGTTCGACCTGGAGGCGGAGCAGGAAGCGGTCGGAGAAGGCGGTCAGGCCCGGGTCGTCCGGTATCTCGTTGGTGGCGCCGAGCAGGCTGATCAACGGGGCGCTCTGGGCCGCCGCGCCGTTGTGGTAGCGGCGCTCGTTGAGCAGGGTCAGCAGGGTGTTGAGGATGGCGCTGCTGCCCTGGAACACCTCGTCCAGGAAGACGAGTTCGGCCGTCGGCAGCATGCCCTCGGTGCGCACCTGGTAGGTGCCCTCGCGGAACCGCTCGAAGTCCAGCGCGCCGAAGATCTCCGACGGTTCCGTGAACCGGGTGAGCAGATAGCTGAACCGGCGGGCCTCGACGTGCCGGGCGAGGGCGGAGATCAGCTCGCTCTTGGCGGTGCCGGTGGGACCGAGCAGCAGCGCGTGTTCCCGGCAGACCACGGCGAGTTGCAGCAGTCGTACGGCCCGCTCACGGCCGACGAACTCGTCGCCGAGCCGTCGCCGTACGTACTCCAGGTCCCTGATGGTGTCGACGGTGTCCTGGCCCCAGCTCACCGCGCCTCCTGCCTCGTGTCCCTCGTGTCCGTCACGGTGTCAGCGCCTGCCCGAGCGGCGCTGCTCGCGCCGTTTGCGCTGCAACCGGCCGACGATCTGGCCGAGTTGCTCGGGGGTGGGCGGCACCGGCGGGTCCTGGAAGTGGGCGGCGACGAAGGCGTCCCGGAAGACCGAGTGGATGTCGTCGCCGTTGCGCCCGCGCAGCGCGGACGCGATCAGTTCGTCGACGCCGCCGCCGACGTCGATGCCGAACTTGGCCGCGTGCAGGCTGATCATCTTCAGCCTGGCCTCGTCGTTGGGCAGGTCGATGGCGATGGACTCGAAGCGGCTGGGCCGCAGCAGGGCCTCGTCGATGAGGTTCAGCCGGTTGGTGGTGCCGATCACCAGGGTGGGCACCTCGGGCCGGAAACCGTCCATCTCGGTGAGGATCTGGGCGACCACGGCATTGCCGGCCCGGGTGCCGCCGTCGGAGTGTTCCGAGCGGCGCGAGGCGATGGAGTCGAACTCGTCGAAGACCACGACCGAGGGGGCGTTGCGCCGCGCCTCGGCGAAGATCTCCCGGACGTTGCGCTCGCTCTCGCCGACGTAGGTGCCCATGACCTCGGGGCCGGAGACGACGAGGATCGTGGCGTTCATGCGGTTGGCGATCGCCTTGGCGAACAGGGTCTTACCGGTGCCGGGCGGGCCGTGGAAGATGAAGCCGCGCGGGATCAGCTTGGTGCGCAGGTGGTCGAACTCCTGCGGCAGCCGGTGGTGGCCCATCACGATGTCGATGGCCCGCTGGATGTGGGCCTTGACCTCGTCGTAGCCGGCGATGTCGTCGAAACCCACGTCCGGCACCTCGAAGTTGCTGGACATCTGGGCCTTGAACGCCCGGATCGTGGCGTACAGGTCGCGGGCGACGGGGGCCGGGTGGTCCCGGTGGACGCTCATCGCGTAGCGCAGGGCCTGGCGGAGCAGCACCGGGTTCATGCCGGCGACGTGTTTGTAGAACTCGACGGGGTCGTAGCGCTCGAATCGCGCCGACTCGCCGACCGTCACCAGGGCCCGGCCCAGCGGCTGTTCCTCCTGGTCGTCGCGGAACCAGACGGTGCGCGGGACGCCGGTGATGGTGACGCGGGTGCTGAACCGCTCGCCCAGCACCTCGGGCACCGACAGCGAGGGGGCGGCGAAGGCGAGCATCACGCGTTCGGGCGCCCCGTGCAGCAGCTCGGTCACCTCGCGGGCCTCCGGCGAGAGCTGCCCGTCGGAGCCGCCCGCGAGCAGGTCGAGGTGCTGGACGACGAGCACGGTGTCGTCGTTGAGGGCGCGCACCAGCTCGCGCAGCCGGCCCAGCAGGCGCTGGCGCGGGTTCTGCTGCACCGGGATGAGCGGCTCCCCGCCCGGCGGCTGGTCCTCGGCCCCGGCGTCGTCGCCGTCCGGGGGCTCCTCCAGGACCTCGGCGCGCAGTCCGGCCCGGGTCGCCATCTCCCGCCACAGGTGCGGCACCACCGGCTTCTCGGCCACGACCAGCACGGACAGCCCGGCCCGTAGCAGCGAGGAGACCTGGGCGATGTCCCGGCCGTAGGCGAGGACGGTGGCCTCGTCCTCGTGGAGTTCGGCGGGCTGCGGGTGCCGGTGGACGGGCGCCTCGGTCGGGGCCTGCTCGCGCGGCGGCGGGTCCTCGCTCCGTGGGGCGGGCGCCTTGGCGAGGTCCGGCCGGGCCGAGGCGTACGTCGGCGGATAGAGCGGGGTGCCGGGCGAGAGGTCGGCCTGGAGGAGCAGGTCGGCCGAGACGGTCTCCCAGGCCAGCAGGTCCCAGCCCCGCGGGAGCGGCAGGAGCAGCATGTACGGCCCGGAGGCCAGCGCCTGTTCGACGGTGACATGGGGCGGCTGCCGGCGCAGGGCGGCCCGGGAAGGCTCGTCCGGCGCGACGACGGAGATACGGCGCACGCTCGTGGTCATGCGGGACTTCCCCCTCTTGCTTCCAGCCGTTCCACCTGCCGGTACAGGCGTACGCCCGCCAGGTACTCCTTGCCGATGCCGGAGCGGGCGCGCAGCAGCTGCCGGTGCGAGCGCTCCAGCCGGGCCAGCGCGGCCCACCAGCGGGCGACGGGGCGGGCCGCCTCCAGGTCGGGCGGCACGGCCAGGCCGATGCGTGCCCGGCGGATCAGTGCCAGGTGGGCCGCGGTGTGGCGCAGCAGGGCCGCCTCGTACACATCGATCACCAACTCGCGTTCGCTCATGCGGAGTTGGTCGAGCAGTCGGCCGCGCCACAGGGCCTGGGCCGGGGAGGCCGGGGCCTCGCAGTAGACGGTGGTGATCAGTCGTCGCCCTTGGGGGTGCGTCAGCAGTCGGTCCTCCAGGAGGAGTTCGGCGTCGCTCTCGCCGACGGGGTCGGGCCGGTCGAGCAGCGCGGTGAGCGGCGAGGCGGCGCGCAGCCGACCGGCCAGTGTCGGGTCGGCGACGTGCGGCAGGGCGGGTGCGACGACGGCGTGGTGGGCGAGCACGTCCCACAGCGAGCGGGCGGGCGGCACCGCCCGTACCGTCTCGGCCGCGAGGCGGGCCCGGTCCCGGCCGCCGACGGCGGCGGCGAGCAGCAGGGCGCCCACGCCGACCGGGCGCCGCTCCCCCGACGCCAGTGCGTCCAGCCGGAGCCGGGCCGCGCTCTGTGCGGCCAGCCGGACGACGGCCGCGCCGACGTCGGGCGGTGGCACGGCCAGTTCCTGGGGATCTGTCAGTTCGCCTTCGGGCGGGGCCGGGGCCGCCGCCGTGCCGTCAGTCGTCGTCGACCACAGCAGCACGCGCGAGGCGGTATCGACCGCGGTCATCTTTCACCCACTGTTCGCATTCGCGTACCGAGTCGCCACGACGGGCGTAGAAGCGCAGCAGACGCTCGTCGCCGGAGAGGTTGATCAGTCCGGCCACCTGCCAGGGCTGCCGGAAGGTGCCGAGGTGCAGATCGACGTCGATGCTGGAGAGCCCCGAGTCGTTCCCGGAGAACAGATGGGTGTGGTACCAGCCCATCAGCTGGCGGTCCTGTCCGGAGGCGGTGATGCGCTGGTTCATGTCGCGGAAGGAGTCGCCGGTGAAGGTGAAGTGCAGCGCTCCGGCGCCCGAGTGCTCGGCGGGGGTGACCTCGGTGATCTCCACGAGATAGCGGTCGGCCGGTGCCTCGCCGTCGCTGCCGTCCGCCGTCGCCCGGTCGGGGCGCAGGACCCTGAGGACCTTGCCGAGCAGGAAGCCGCCCTCCTCCAGCCGGCGGGAGAGCTTCATCTCGTGCAGATGGTCGTGGAGGTCGGCGGAGAGCAGGACCGTCACCGGGCCGAGTCCGGCCGCGTCGATTCCCAGCGTGTCCGGGTCCAGGCCGGGCATCGGCGGCTCGGCGACCTTGCGCACGGTGAAACTGCGCCTGCTCTCCCGCAGGTTGAGGTCCATCGTGCCCTCGACCTCGGGGGTGGAGCGGCCGAGGGCGACTCCGCTGAGGGAGGGGTGGTCGAGGCAGAAGCCCCACACCTCCTCGTCGGGATCGATCTGCTGGACCACGTGCTGGAGGACCGGGCCGAGCAGTTCACGCACCGGGAACTCGCCGTCGACCACCTTCTCCGAGCCGCGCGTGACGGTCAGTGCCAGTCTGCCGATCTGGCTGCGGAGGTTGTGGATCGTGCGCGGGCCGTCCGCCAGCCGGGGGTCCGGCCGGCGCAGATAGCGGATCTCCAGGACCAGCTGCTCGTCCGGGTCGCCGCCGGCCAGTTCCCTGCGCACCGCCTCGACCAGCAGTGAGGAGAGGGTCATCTTGCCGACCAGTTCGAAGGAGGTGCCCTTGTAGAGCAGCACCATGGCCGCGCCGGCGCGGGCTTCGTCACTCATCCGGGCTCGCTTCCACGCGCTCCACCTGAAGGAATCGGGAGCGGTCGGCCCGCTCGGTCAGACCGGCCCGGGTCAGCCAGGTGGTGCCGCCGATCTCCTTGATGCGTTCCTGGCCCTCCCAGGAGAACGCCCAGGCGGCGGCGTCGGCGTCGAGGTACTCGCCGCGCTGGAGGATGTCCTGCACCAGGCTGTCGTAGTCCCGGGCCATGCGGTAGTCGTGCGGCAGGATCTCGTAGTTGCGGTAGCGCACCATGTCGATGAGCATCTGGCACAGGGAGTACATGCTGAGGTCGGGGGTGTAGTCGGTCATCAGCGGGCCGAGGCACACGCCGCCCTTGTGGTCCTTGTCGCGGGCGATGTTCGGGTGGAACACGTCCGACTGCCAGCGCACGCGCGGCGCCTGGATGGGGAACTCGGCGGGCATCCAGACGATCAGCTCGTGCCGGTCGATGCGCTGCGGGTCCGGCGGCCAGGCCTCCAGGTCCTCGGGCGGGGCGAAGCCGGGGACGTGCAGCTCCACCGTGTACTCCAGCGGCAGCCGGTCGTCGTCCATCTCGACGAGCGTGAACTCCGGGTGCTCGGCGGCGAAGTCGACGATGTCGTCGCGGGCCCGGGCGAGGGCCTCCAGCCGCAGCCAGCTGTCGACACCGGCGGTGGACTCGGCGGACATCTGCAACTGGCCGCCGTCCCGGACCCCTTGGTTGTGCAGCGGTTCCTCGGGGTCGAGCCGGTGGGCCTCGCCGTTCTCGTCGCGGTAGTCGACGACGGCGCGCAGCAGATGGCCGTTGGCGTCCTGGGCCACCTCGGGCCGGTACTGCGCCCAGACGGCAGGGACGAGTTCGCCCGGCAGGGTCGTGTTGGGCACGTACGGGATCTCGAACTGCTGGCCGTCGGGGCCCATGACCTCCAGGCGCGTGTACAGGGTGGGCCGGAAGTCGTACTCGCCGTAGAGCACTTCGACGCCGGGGGCGATGCGCGCGGCCCGCTCGCGCAGCTCCTCCAGCCGGTCGGCGGGCATGGCGGCGATGCGGAAGGCGGCCTGCCGGTGGCCGGCGTAGAGCTGGACGGCGTCGGCGTCGAGCAGTTCGCGCACGAGTCTGAGCAGTTCGGGGTAGGCCTCGCTGCCCACGAACTCCACCGTGCGGTACAGGGTCTCGGCGTTTCCGCCGCCGCCCTCCTGTTCCTGCTCCTGCGATTCGAGGAAGCCGCGGATCTTGGTCAGGTCCTGGTTGCCGGGCCAGCGCCGCAGCACCGCGTCCACCAGTTGCCGGACGCCGTCGCGCTGGAGGGCGCCCAGCTCCAGGGCGCGCACCACCTGCCGCCAGTAGGCGGCGACCTCCTGGGCCGCGTCCCAGCGGGGCCGGGTCAGCGGCGGGAAGTCCATGTCCTCCAGCAGTTCCTCGGCCTGGCCCTGGGTGCGGTAGATGTCGGCCAGTGTGTCGACCAGGACGCGTTTGATCTCGCCTGGCAGCTTGCCCGTGTCGTAGCTCATCGGGGCGTTCCTTTCCCGCCGGCCCCGGAGAGTTCCAGGTAGCGGATTCCGCGGGTGCGGCCGGTCGTGACGACCGGCAGGATCTCGCGTGGGGCCACGCCGAGATCGGCGAGCCGGGCGCGCGGGGGCGCGTCGGCGAGCCGGGTGGATTCGCGCGTGGGCGCGGTACCGGGCAGCGGCGCCCAGGTCATCACGGTCTCCTCGGGGGCGAGTCGGCCGGTCAGGTCGGCCGCGGTGGACTGTGCCGTGCACGGGACGGCGCGGACGAGGTCGGCGGGGATACGGCTGTGCAGCGGGCAGCCGGGGTCGCGGCGCGCGGTGACCGGGTTCGCCGTACCGCCGGCGGCGTCGACCCGGACCACGCCGGGCGCGGGGCCGGCGCCGCACAGCTGCCGTACCGCGGTGACCGCCAGCCAGGAGCCGATGAGCGCGGAGACGGGCGCCGAGGCGCCGGCCTCGGGGACGACGGCGTCCGTGCAGGACCAGGGGTCGTCCTGGGCGGCGCGGTCGCGGGCGGTCAGACCGCAGCCGAAGCAGGGGCCGTCCGGCTCGTACAGCCGTATCTCGCCGCCCCAGGCGCTGGTGCCGCCGTCCAGCAGGGCCGCGCCCACCTGGAGGCAGCGGCCCGCGAGTTGGAGCCGGGCAGCGAGGCTGTCCAGGCAGCTCACGACCAGGGAGGCGTCCCGCAGTTCCGCGAGGCCCACCCCGCTGACCAGGGGGGCGGTGCGGGCGTCGACACCGGTCACCGGGGACAGCTCGGCGAGGTACCGGGCCGCGACGGCCGCCTTGGGCGCGCCGATGTCGGCGGCGCGGAACAGCGGGGCGCGGCTGAGGTTCGACTCCGAGACCGTGTCGGGGTCGCACAGCACCAGCCGGCCGACGCCGGCGAGGGCGAGGGCCTGCGCGCACTGGCTGCCGAGCGCGCCCGCTCCGCACAGGACGACGGTGGCCCCGGCGAGGCGTCGCTGGTCCCAGCCGGCGATCAGGGCGTGCCGGTCGAAGCGTCCCATGGCTACTCCCGCCTCAGGGTGCGGAAGTTCATCGGGCACTGTTTGACGGTCAGTTCGCTGCGCCACTGCTCGAAGCAGCCGAGGCCGCGCGCCGGGTCCTGGTGGACGGCCTTGCGGCAGCCGGGTGCCTCGGGCGAGCAGGGGCAGACGACGACGGTCTCGAACAGCCGGAAGGTGTGGGTGCACACGAAGCAGGCGTTGCGCCGGCCGGGGCGGCCGAGCACCGGGTCGCCGGGCATCAGCCGGACGGTGTGCAGGGTGTCCGGGCGGGGGTCGGTGTCGTCGACGCCGTGGAAGAACGCGGCCTGCGCGTCCGGGTCGGGCGGTCCGGACGCCGCCGGGGCCTCGCCGCTGCACGGCAGGTTGCGCAGGTGGTGGGTGACGTCGGCCAGTCTGCCGTCCTCGGCGTGGCGCAGGTACACGGTGTCGTCGAGCCGGAAGGTGTGCCCGCACACCCGGCAGGGGGCGCGGCGCGGGGAGCCGGGCCGCCGCCAGGTGCCGAGCCAGCGGGAGTCCAGGGTGGTGGAGGCCGGGCCGTCGGCGCCCGCCACCTGCGGGTTGTCGCCGCGCTGCAGCCCGCGCTCGAAGGCGCTGGCGACGTCGGCCGGGGCGGAGGTCCCGGCGGGCGTCTCGGGAGTCGTCATGCGGCGCGGCTCCTTCGGGAGCACTGGTGCACCTCGTCCGGTGCGTGGCCGGCGAGGGCGAGGGCCGCGCGGGCGGCGTCGCACGCCCGGTCGACGGCGGTGGAGTGGGCGAGCGAGCCGTAGAAGCCCTCGGCGAAGACGAGCGCGGCGGCGTCGTCGAGCGCGCCGCGGGTGCCCACGACGGTGTCGGCGCAGTCGAGCAGGCCGTCCGCGTACGCCCCCGACCAGCAGGAGTTGAGGACCACGCAGACGAGGGGCGCGGACAGGGCGAGCGCGGCGGCCAGGGCGCGCACCGGGACCGGCGCGGAGGTGCCCGTGTCGTCCTCCAGGAGGAGGCGCCCGTCGTCGGTGCCGTGCCCGGCGAAGTGCACGAGGTGAGGCCGTGCCGTGCGGAGCCGGGGAAGGAGGTCGGAGATCCGGACGGCCGGGTGGACGGTCACCGTCAGCCGGCCGGCGGAGCGGGCCGCCGCGTCCTGGATGACGCGCTGCTCGGCGCCGAGGCGCAGCCTGGCCTCGTCCAGCGGCGCGGCCATCAGGCACAGCACCCGCAGCCCGGCCGGCGCGCCGTGGCCGGCCGGGCCGGCGAGGGCGGTGAGGCCCTCGTGTCCCGGGAAGAGGGCGGCCGCCGCGGCGACGAGGTCGCCCAGGGTGATGCCCGCGAAGCGGCCCTGGTCGACGGTGCGGCACACCGCGCGCCACCAGGAGGCGGCGGGCAGGGGCCCGCCGAAAGGCGGCAGCAGGGCAGGGCTTATTCCCACGTCTTCGAGAAATGCGTGACTGCTGAGCATGTCCGGAAACAATTCGCCCAGTGTTTCGAATGCGCCGGCGTCGCGCAGAAGTTTCCATGTCGGACTGGCCATCCGTCGTCCCCCGAGACAACTACCGTTGCTGCACAGGCCCTTGGGGAGAAGAGTACGCGCAGTGGCGCCCGACGGGTGTAGTTTCGGATTCCGCAGCACACTTATCGGGGGCGGGTTTGATCGAGCGTCTGGAAATGATCACCTGTGGTGGCCGCGAAGCCGGAAAGTCGATCTTCGAGATCGACTTTGATCAACAGGGAGAGAGTTCCCGCGGCGGATTCCGGGAGCGCCACGGCGTACTGGTGCACGGCGGCGGCCAACACGTCGTGCAGCGCATCGCGCACACCGACGGGGCGCGCCGGGAACTGGAGCGCACCGTGCGCACCGCCGACGTGCTGGTCCGCCGGCTCGGCGTCACCCGCTACCCGCCCGAGCTCGGCCGGGTCATCGGCTACCGGCCGGACGACCGGGCGCCCTTCCTGGTGGCCACCCGGCGCGGCCGCCCCCTCGCCGAACTGGCCGACTTGCCACTGCCGGCCGACGAGCTGTCGGCCGTCGCGGGCGGCGTCCTCACGGTGCTGCGGCACCTGAACGACCTGCGCCTGGTGCACCGCGACATCCGGCCCGCCACCCTGTGGTGGGACGGCACCACCGTGCAGCTCGCCGACTTCGGTCTCACCCTGGACGAGGGCGATCCGCGCGGCGGCCCGGCTGGCACCGACCCGTGGCGTTCACCGGAACAGGCGGGCGGCCGGGGCCCCGCCGACTGCCGCGACGACGTGTACGCCGCCGGTGCCGTCCTCTTCCACCTCGCCACCGGCGAGGAGGTCACCACGGCGGCGGAGATGCGGGACCGGGTGCGCTGGCTCGACCCCGGTCTGCGCACCCTGCTGGACGGGGTCTTCACCGACGAGGCCCGCCACCGCGTCACCGGGTACACCCTCCAGCTGCGCCACGACACCCGGACCGGCCGCATCACCGCACAGGGACCGGGCGTGCGCCGCGTGCCCGGGATGGCCGAGCGGGAGCAGGAGGCCCGGCAGCACTTCCGGGACCTGCGCGCCCGGCAGCACGCCTTCCACCAGGCCTCGCGCAGACCGGCGTACGACCCCGGCGGCGCCCCGGGGCCCGCCGGTCGGACCGCCCGGCCCCCGGACCCGGGCCCCCGCCGGTGGCAGACCGTCGTCGTGTACACCGTCCTGGCCGTCGCCCTGATCGCCGTGGTCGCCGCCGTGGTCGCGGTGGCCTGACAGGAGGAGTGACGTGACAGACCACGTGAGGTGCCCCATCTGCCTGAGCACCGTCGACTGGGCGCAGGCCGAGACCGTCACCCTCAACGCCGACGGCCGGCCCGAACCCCTCGTCCGGCTGCCCGACGAGGACGACGTGCGCTGGAACCACCGCCGCCTCGACGCCTACCGGCTGTGCGCCGGAGGCGGCGGCGAACCGCATGTCCTGCCCGGCCGCTACGGCGACTTCGGCGAGCCCCTGGTCATCGGGGTGGTCGGCGAGTCCGCCGCCGGAAAGAGCCATCTGCTCGCCGCCATGCTCGGCATGCTCTCCGACGTCGACCGGATGGCCCGGCTCGGGCTGGTCGTCGGCGGCCTCGACCTGAAACTGCACCAGCGCTATCTGAAGGACGTCGTCCGCCCCTTCCTCGACCAGGGGCTGGGCCTGGCGGGAACCCCGGCGCAGCCTCCGGAATTCACCGACGCGCTGTGGATCCACAACAGCAACACCGGCCGCAGTTTCGCCGTCGCCTTCTTCGACGTCTCCGGCGAGTGGCTCGCCGACCACGACGCGGAGGTGCCGTTCCTCGGCGCGGTCAGCGCGCTGGTCTTCGTGGTCGACCCGACCCGGATCCGCGGGCTGACCGCCGCCGGCGGCAGCGTCACCGGCGACCCGTCCTTCGGTGTCGTCCTCGACAAGATCGCGCGGCTGCGCGGGGTCGACGGCTCCCAGTTCCTGCCGCTGCCGGCCGCCGTCGTGATCGGCAAGTGCGATCTGCTGCGGCATCACGAGACCCTCGTCGACCGCTGGTTCCAGAACGCCTCGCCCGACGAGGAACTGCACCTCGCCACCGTGGAGGAGGAGAGCGAGGACGCGTACGCCTTCCTGAGCTCCCGGGAAGCCCGTGGCTGGCTCGCGCCCTTCGTCCGCTGCGCCCACTCCACCCTGCACTTCGCCACGGCGACCGGCCACAAGGCCGTCGAGGCGGACGGCGTCCAGCGCTCCCCGCACGGGAGTTTCGCGCCCCGCCGCACGCTCAAACCCATGCTCGCCCTCTTCGCGATGTGCGGGGTGCTCGGCCCCACCGACCTCGGCCAGGGAGCTACCGGATGACGACGGTCGACCAGATCCTCTTCGGCTGGGCCGAACGGGACCACGAAGGCAACGCCGGGGTACGCCCCGTCGCGCACTCCGGGCTGCGCACCATCGACCGCTGGGCCAAACGCCTCCAGTACGTGTGGGCCACCCAGGACGGCCAGGGCGACCAGCCGGAGGCGTCGGCCAGCCTCGTCCACCTGGTGTTCGAGGACGAGGCGGCCGTCCTGCGCAAGCTGCCCTCCCGCAATCCGCACGGCCGGGGCGGCGCCACCCTGACCCATGTCCTCGTCGGCGACCCCCGCGCGATCGACTCGCGGCTCGCGCTCGGGCTGCACGACTGGCCGGGCTGGCAGGACCGCGAACCGGACGGCACCCGTGCCGCGCTGGCCCCGCTCGACCTGGCCGGACTCGAACAGGCCGCGCGGCCGGGGCTGGCCGCGCTGCGCGAGGAGGCTGCCGGAGTCCCGGCGGACCAGCTCACCACGCTCGTCGCCCGGGTGCTCGCCGACCCGGCGGAGGACTTCAGCGTCATCGCCCGGCCGCAGCTCGCCCTGCCGATGATGACGGCCCTGCTCGACATCGTCGGACCGGTCGCCGGCCGCCCGTGGACCTTCGCCGGCCGGGAGTCCACCGACAAGGGCAGCCACCAGCCCCGGGTGGTGTTCCTCGCCGCCCGACCGCCCCAGTCGATGTACATCAACCAGCGCCTGCGCGTCGACGTCACCGAACCGCCGCCCGCGTCGGAGACCGCCCGCTTCGCCGCCCAGCTGGTCGAGCTGTACCGGACGGCCGGGCACCCGGCCCTGGAGCGGATCCGCCCGCGCCGGCCGCTGACCGACGCGGTCGACGTGACCGCCTGGCGACGGTCGGTACCGATCGTGGACGGCCGGATCGCCGACCCGCGGCCCGGACCGGACGTCTTCCTCGACGACGTCCTGCTGGAGCAGGCCGCCGCGCGCGGCGCCCTCGTGTCCGGACAGGCCGAGCTCGCCGGGGAGTTGAGACGGCAGCCGGCGGACTGGCTGGCCGCGGCACTGCGCCGCTGGCGCCGCCTGGAGCAGCGCGCGATACGCCGTCACGAACTGCGGGACCTCCTGGTGAGCGAGGCCGTGGAGGCATGTCTGGCCGGCGGGCCCGACGCGCTGGTGTACGCGACGGCCGACGCGGAGCCCCCGGCCCCGACAGTGGCCGCCGCCTTCCTGCGGCACGTGCCGGACGGGGGCCTCGACCTGAGCGGGGCCGCGCACCGCCGGCTGCTGGTCGTGGCCCTGCACCTCGGCCTGCCCGCCGGCACACTGCACCACGGCGGCCTCCTCGCCGCCAGCCCGGCGGACGAACTGCTGGACTTCGTCGCCCGCCACGCCGAGCACTTCCCGGACGCCGCGCACCTGGTGCTGCGCCACCTCGCCGACGCCGGACACGGCCCGGACACCGCACGGCTGTGGTACGGCCACGGGCTGCTGCTCGGCCCGGTCGACCGGATCGCCGCCGGCGACCGCGCCAAGGAGACCGACTGCTTCCGTCACCTGCTCATCGCCGCCCACGGCCCGCGACTGGACCGCACGGCCGCCCGGGAACTGGTCGAACGGGCGGGCGTCCAGGCGCCGCTCGGGCTCTACGCCGCCGCGCTGGAGCTGGCGGCCGACGACGCGGCCCAGCAGCCGATCCGCCACGAGCTGTCGGAACAGTTCCTGCGCGACCACGGCTACGCCGGGCCCGTCACGGGATCGACCGCCGCTTCCGCGTACGGAACCCGGCCGCGCGGACCGGTGACCGGCGGACCCGCCGCGCACACCCCGCCAGCCGCACCGGCCGCGTCCACCGCACGCCCGGCCCCCGCCCCGGCAACCCGGCCCCAGCCGTACGCCACACAAGCAGGCACGCACACGCACACCGAGTGGGCGCATCCCGTCGCCGCCGACGCGGCCCACCCCACGCAGCGGGTCGACCCGGACCCCGCGCACTGGGACACGCCCGTGCCGCCCGGGCAGACGGCCCACGGTCCGGGCGATCCGCGCACCGGGACCGGCCCGCCGTCGCCAGCGGGCGACGGCGGCCGCCGGGGGCCGGACCGCCTGGGGCTCGACGGGGTGACCGTGTTCTTCCTGGGCGCGCTCGTCCTCATCCTGGTCGGCGCGCTCGGCTACGTCCTGCTGAACTCCATGCTCTGACCTCCCCCGCCGGACGACACGAATGACGCCGCATGACATCCACTGAAGAGTCAACGCCGCCGCCCCCCAGGGCGGTTCCCGCGCAGCGCACCGGCACCGATCCGGAACTCGACCGGATCGCCGGACGCATCCGTGCCCTGGCCCAGCGGGGCCGCGCCGACGGATCCGACACCCGGGTCCTGGACCGCGTCGTCGAGGACCTGGAACGGGGCGGTGCCACGCTCGCCGGCACCGACCTGGTCGCCGCCTATCCGCCCGAGGTGCTGCTCCCGGACGCCACCGCGAGGGGCCGCAGCACGCTGGAGGGCTGGCTCGGCGTCGCCCGTGACGTGCTGGTCTTCGCGCCGATCGCGCTGACCTGGTGGCGGCTGCGCGGCGCCCTCAGCGCCTACCAGGCCAGCCGCAGCGAGGAGCCCTTCCTGCTCGGCTGGGCGCGCGGCTTCCCGCAGGGCAGCCCGGCCGAGGCGACGACGGTGACGCTGGGCACCTCCGCGCTCCATGTCACCCTGCTCATCCTGGTCGTCGTCGCGCTGACGCTGGCGGTGCACGCCCTGCACCAGAACCGGGAGCGGAACCTGTCGCGCGAGCAGGAGCGCCACGAGCTCGCCGCCGAGCTGACCCTCGCGACGTTCCTGCTGGCCACGCCCGCACGGCCGGCCGGCAAGCCGCTGGACAGCCGCAGCGCGGACCGGCTGGCAGCCCAGCTCAACGCCGGTACGCAGCAACTGGAGACGGCGCTGCGCCGGACCTCCGAGGAGATCCAGGCCGTCCTGGAGACCGGGCCCGGCAGCCGGATCCAGACCGCGCTGGACGGCTGGACGAAGACGGTGGACGAGCTGACCCGGCTGATCCGCGCGCTCACCCCGCCGAGCCAGCTGGCCCAGGACCTGATCCGGATCCGGGAGCAGACCGCCGAGGACGAGGCGAAGCTGCGGGCCGCCATCGAGACGCTCGTCGGCGATCTGCGGCGGGCGCAGGAGGCGACCGGGCAGGAGATCCACCGGCACGACCTCGCCGTCGCCGCGGTGCGTGAACTGGCCCGCAGCCTCGGCGAGACGCTGATGGTGTTCACCGAGCGGGCGGAGAACCTGGTCGACTCCACCCGGGGCATCTGGCAGCTCGTCGACCGGCTCGACACCCGCTCGGGACAGCTGCCGCCCGCCGGCCTGGACAACGCCGACCCGCCGCCGTACCGGGGGCGGCCGTGAAGGGGCTGCCGCCACAGGGCGCGGCCGGGCGTACGGTGCTGCTGGCCGGGTGGCTCTTCGCCGACCTGCTTCTGCTGCTGCTCGTGATCGCACTGGGCTCCCTGCCGCGCGAACAGCGGGCGGACGCGCATCCGTCGCCGACGCCGAGCGACTCGGCAGGCTCGCCGAGCACCCAGCCGGCCGAGCGCGGACTGGTGCTCAAGCCGTGCAGCTTCACCGTGCGGACGGGCAGCGACGCGTCGGTGCGGCAGCAGTTCGGCGCACAGCTGCGCGGGGCGGGGGTGGCGAGCCGTACGGCGGGTTTCGTGCTGTCGTTCGGTACGGCGCCGGACCCGGGGCCGGGGCAGGACGCCGCCAACAAGGTCAACTCGCAGATCACCAAGGGGTTCTCGCACTTCAAGCACGCGCCCAAGCGCGGTTACTGGAAGGGCGGTGCGTCCGGCGAGGTCCGGATCGACGTGTTCTTCCTCGCCGCGCCGGACGGCGACACCGCGTTCCCGAAGGGCTGTCACGACGAGGGCGACTGACCCGGCGGTGGGGCCTGGACACCGGGGCGGAACTTCGGGAGGCGGAGGGTGATCCTGGTGCCCGCGCCGACGCCGGTCTCGATGACGAGGCCGTGGTCGTCGCCGTAGACCTGGCGCAGCCGGCGGTCCACGTTGCTCAGGCCGATGCCGGTGGCCGCTCCGGCCGTGCCGCGCAGGATCGCGCGCAGCCGTTCCGGGTCCATGCCGACGCCGTTGTCCTCGATGACGACCCGGGCCTCGGTGCCCTCGTCCTCGGCGGTGAGGGTGATGACGCTGCGCTCCACGGACTCCTCCAGGCCGTGTTTGAGGGCGTTCTCGACCAGGGGTTGCAGACAGAGGAACGGCAGGGTCACGGGGAGCACCTCGGGGGCGATGCGCAGGGTGACCTTGAGGCGGCGGCCGAAGCGGGCGCGGGCGAGTTCCAGGTACTGCTCGATGGAGCGCAACTCCTCGGCGAGGGTGGTGAAGTCGCCGTCGCGACGGAAGGAGTAGCGGGTGAAGTCGGCGAATTCCTGGAGGAGTTCACGAGCGCGCTCGGGGTCGGTGCGGACGAAGGAGGCGATGCTCGCGAGGGAGTTGTAGATGAAGTGCGGGGAGATCTGGGCGCGCAGGGCACGCATCTCGGCCTCGTGCGCGTCGGCGCGGGCCCGGTCGAGGTCGGCCAAGTCGAGTTCCAGCGAGAGCCGGGCGGCCGCCGCCTCGGCGCCCCGGGCGTGGGCGCCGGCGTCCGTGGCGGCGCACACGACGAGCGCGCCCACCGGCCGGCCGCCGGCCGTGAGCGGCGCCAGGACGCCCCAGCGGACGGGACAGCCGTCGTCGTCGCAGGCGAGCGGGAAGGTACGGCTGTGGGGCGGGCCGGTGAGCTGGGCTGCGAGTTGGTCGCGGTGGTGATCGGCGGCGCCGTCCCAGGCGAGGACGGAGGTGCCGTCGGTGAGGGCGAGGGCGGGGACGGCGAGCAGGGGCCGCAGCCGCCGCGCCGCCCTGCGGGCCGTGTCCGGGCCGAGCCCGCCGCGCAGGGGCGCCGCGGCGAGCCCGGCGGAGTGCAGGGTGCGCGCAAGCGCCTCCTCGCCGTCGGCCGCGTGCTCCTGCTGCCGCCGCGCCGCCCCGTGCCCGAGACCGGCCCCGAGCACGAACACGGCCAGCCCGGCGAGCACGAGGGCGACGGTACCGAGGACGGTCATGGGCGGGCCCCGGGGTTCGGTGGCGGGTGGGGGCCCGGTGGCCGGCGGATGCCTGACGGCGTCGACGGCCGACCCGGCCTCCGGTGACTCCAAGGACCTTACAGACAGCGCAAGTTGCCCGACAGGACCGGCCCCACACCGCTCCTCGGCGGGAGCCGAGCCGACCCCACACAGCCCGGCGCCCACCCCACACCCGAACCACACGGCGACGGGCGGCGCCCCGGGTGGTCCTGGGCGGTGAGGTGGGCGGGGGTGGCGGTGGCTTCTCGGTCAGTTGGGGGCAGGGCCCGGTGGGGGTGGTTCCGGGAGGTGGAGGCGGGTCATGGTGGTGGCGGTGCCGGGCGGGACGCGGTCGCGGGTGGCCAGCGAGGTCAGGATCATCGCGGCGAAGCCGGCCGGGACGGACCACACCGCGGGCCAGGCCAGCAGGGTGTGCAGCCAGCCGGAGTCGGCGCCGCCGGCGATGGTGGCCGTCACCGCGGTCAGCGCCGAGCCGCCGCCCAGGAGGAGTCCGGCGATCGCCCCCGGCGGGGTCAGGCCGCGCCACCAGATGCCGAGGACGAGCAGCGGACAGAAGGAGGACGCCGAGACGGCGAAGGCCAGCCCGACGGCGTCGGCCACGGGCAGGTCGCCGACCAGTGCCGACGCGGCCGTGGGCACCGCGATCGCGGGCAGCGTGGCGAGCCGGAAGTGGCGTACGCCGAGGGTCGGCAGGACGTCCTGGGCGAGCACGCCCGCGACGGACATGGTGAGTCCGGAGGCGGTGGACAGGAACGCCGCGCAGGCGCCGCCGGCGACGAGCGCGCCGAGCAGGTTCCCGGCGGCCCCGCCGATCAGCCGCTGCGGCAGGACGAGGACGGCGGCGTCGGTGTCGCCGGTCAGCAGCAGGTCGGGGGCGTAGAGGCGGCCGAGCATGCCGTACAGCGGCATCAGCAGGTAGAAGGCGCCGAGCAGGCCCAGCACGCTCACGGTGGTGCGGCGGGCGGCGCGGCCGTCGGGGTTGGTGTAGAAGCGCACGACGACGTGCGGCAGGCCCATGGTGCCGAGGAAGGTGGCGAGGATCAGCCCGTAGGTGGCGTAGAGGCCGTGCTGTTCGCGGGACGAGGACAGCGGCTCGGCCCACCCCGCGGAGGCCCGGTCGGCGGTGCGGTCGGGCAGCGGGACGACGGCGCCGGCCGGGAAGCGGACGGTCGTGTCCGCGCCGAGCCGGTGCCGGCCCTCGTCCAGCCGCAGCGAAACCCCGTGCACCGTACGGCCGTCGACGGTTCCCGACGCCGTCACGCCGACCGGCTCGCGCACGGTGACGGTGAGCGGGCGGTCGATACGGACCTCGGTGGAGCGGTGGAAGACGGGCCGCTGGTCCCAGACGGGCGCGGGGGCCCGGTCGGCGCGCCAGGCGAGCAGCAGGAACAGCACGGGCACCAGCAGGGCGGTGAGTTTCAGCCAGTACTGGAAGGCCTGCACGAAGGTGATGCTGCGCATGCCGCCCGCGGCCACGGCAGCGGTCACCACGACGGCGACGACCAGCCCGCCGAGCCAGCCGGGGGCACCGGTGAGCAGCCTCAACGTGAGCCCCGCGCCCCGGAGTTGGGGAAGCAGGTAGAGCCAGCCGATGCCGACGACGAGCACCCCGGCGACCCGGCGGACCGCCCGGGACTCCAGCCGGGCCTCGGCGAAGTCGGGCAGCGTGTAGGCGCCGGAGCGGCGCAGCGGGGCGGCGACGAAGGCCAGCAGCACCAGGAAGCCCGCGGTGTAGCCGATGGGGAACCACAGCATGTCGACGCCCTGGGCGAGGACGAGCCCGGCGACGCCGAGGAAGGAGGCGGCGGAGAGGTATTCACCGCTGACCGCGAAGGCGTTCAGGCGGGGGGCGACGGTGCGCGAGGCGACGTAGAAGTCGGAGGTGGTGCGGGAGATGCGCAGGCCGAGCGCGCCGACGAGGACCGTGGCGAGGACCACGGCCGTCACGCCCGCGATGCCGTACGTCTGGTTCACGGTCAGGGGCGTTCCGGACGGACCCGGGCGGCCGGCTCGGTCTCGTTGCGCTCGGCGCGGCGGACGTACCAGGCGCCGATGGCCAGCAGCGCGGGGTACGGCGCCACGCCCAGCACGAGCCAGACGGCGAGCGGGACGCGGGGCGCCGTGGTGGCGAGCGGCAGGAGGCGCAGGAGGACGGGGAGCAGGCCGAGCAGGACCGCGAGCAGGGCGCTCACGACGAGGGCGGCGTGTAGCTGGCGGCGCATCATCCGACGTGTCACGGCGTCGTGTTGGGGCGCGGCAGCCGGGCGCGCGCCCGACGCGGCCGGCGGGCGCCGCGCCGCGCGGTCCGGGTGCTCCGGGTACCGCGGGTGCTCCGCGGTCCGCGGCCGACCGGTGACCACCTCTCTGCGCGGGACGGACTCCGCACCCATGACGTACTCCCCGAGTCCGCGCTGATCACCTGGTGTGCGGCGAGTGTACGCAGCGCGCGACGCGCTCGACAGCCGCCGGACGCGACCGGACGAGAATCGCCACACGGCCGTCACGTCCGTCACGGTCGTCAGGTCCGGCGGGCCCCCGCCGCGTGGCGGGCCAGCAGGTCGCGCAGTTCCCGAGCGTTGCGGCGGCTGACGGCGAGGATCCGGTCGCCGACGCGGACGGTCACGTTGCCGCCGTCCAGGCGGAGTTCCTCGATGCGGCCGAGGGCGACGAGGCGGCTGCGGTGGATGCGGACGAAGCCGCGCTCGCGCCACTGTTCCTCCAGCGTGGACAGCGGGATGCGCACCAGGTGGCTGCCGCGCCGGGTGTGCAGGCGCGCGTAGTCGCCCTGGGCCTCGACGTAGGTGATGTCGGCGATGGGCACGAACCGGGTCACCCCGCCCAGCTCCACGGGGACGTGGTCGCCGGGGCCGGGTGCGGGGCGGACGGCAGGGGTGGTGGCGGGGCGGGGTCCCTGTCCGGCGCGCACGAGTTCGTCTGCCCGTCGTACGGCCTCGGCGAAGCGCTCCTCGCGCAGGGGCTTGAGCAGGTAGTCGACGGCCTTGAGGTCGAAGGCGCGGACCGCGAAGTCGTCGTGAGCCGTGACGAAGACGATCAGCGGCGGTGCGGCGAAGGCGCCCAGCAGGCGGGCGAGTTCGAGTCCGTCGAGGCCCGGCATGTCGATGTCGAGGAAGACGACGTCGACGGCGTCCCCGCCGAGCCGGCGCAGTGCCTCCGTGGCCGTGGTCGCGGACAGCACACGGCCGACCCGCGGGTCCTGCCCCAGGAGGTACAGCAGTTCCTCCAGCGCGGGTTCCTCGTCGTCCACCGCCAGCACGCGCAAGGGGACATCGGTCGGGGTCATCCGCGAGGCTCCTTCCCACGGCTGTCGCGTCGGCACCAACTGGTAGCCGCTTCAACCTTATTCCGGCAGGACCAGGCGGGCCGTCTCGCCCGGGACGACGGGGATCACCTCGTCCCACAGGCGCACGCCGATGGGCGAGCGGTCGGAGGAGGGGACGGCGATCTCCAGCAGGCCGCTGCGCAGGCGCACGTGGACGCCCCAGTGGCCGTGGTAGCGGAGCGGGAAGCCGTAGGAGGAGAGTTCGGGGAGCGGGACCGGGTCGAGGCTGAGGACGCCGGCCCGGGTCTCCAGGCCGGTCAGTCCGCGCTGGACGAGGTCGAGGGTGCCGGCCATCGCGCCGAGGTGGATGCCCTCGCCGGTGGTGCCGCCCTGGAGGTCGGCGATGTCGCCGCGCAGCGCCTCCTGGACGAAGGCCCAGGCGTCGGCGCGCCGGGCGCGGGCCAGGATCCAGCCGTGGACCAGGCCGCTGAGCGTGGAGCCGTGGCTGGTGCGGTGCAGGTAGTGGTCGACGGTGGCGGCCCAGGTGTGGTCGTCGAGGTGGTAGCCCAACCGGGAGAAGAGGGAGCGGAGTTCGGGGGCCGAGAAGAGGTAGCCGAGCATGAGGACGTCGGCTTGCTTGGATGCCTTGTACCGGTTGACGGTGTCGCCCTCCGCCTCCAGGATCCGGTCCAGGCGCCGGATGTCGTCGTACCGTTCGCGGTAGGCGGCCCAGTCCAGCTCGGCGAGGTGGCCGTAGCCCTCGAACTGGCTGATCACGCCGTCGTGGTAGGGCACGTGCAGGGTGCGGGAGACCTCGTCCCAGCGGGCGGGCTCGTCCTGCTCCAGGCCGATGCCGTCGGTGAGTTCGCGGCGGCGCGGCTCGGGCAGGGCGTTCAGCAGGTCCAGGGCGCGGGCGAGCACCCAGGCGGCGGTCACGTTGGTGTACGCGTTGTCGTCCAGGCCGGGGGTCCGCGCGCCCGGGTAGGCGTCGTGGTACTCGTCGGGCCCGACCACGCCCCGGATGCGGTGCCGGCCGAGGCGGGGGTCGTAGTCGGCCGAGTCCGCCCAGAAGCGGGCGATGTGCAGCAGCATCTCGGCGCCCTCGCCGTGCAGGAAGTCGGTGTCGCCGGTGGCCTCGCAGTACTGCCAGACGTTGTACGCCACCGCCGAGCCGACGTGGTGCTGGAGGTGGGAGTGGTCCGGCAGCCAGCGCCCGGAGCGGGGGTTGAGGTGCAGCTCCTGGGTCTCCTCGCGGCCGTCGCTGCCGCTCTGCCAGGGGTAGAGCGCGCCGCGCCGGCCGAGTTCCCGGGCCGCGTGCCGGGCGGCGTCCAGGCGCCGGTGCCGGTAGCGGAGCAGGGCGTGGGAGACCTCGGGAAGGTGGAGGTTGAGGTAGGGCAGGACGAACAGTTCGTCCCAGAAGACGTGGCCGCGGTAGGCCTCGCCGTGCAGCCCGCGCGCGGGGACGCCGACGTCGAGGTCGGCGGTGTGCGGGGAGAGGGTCTGGAGCACATGGAACAGGTGCAGGCGCAGGATGCTGCCCGCCTCCCCGGGGACCTCCAGCGCGCAGCGCCGCCACAGCTGCTCCCAGGCCGCGGCGTGCGTCTCGCGCAGCGCGTCGAAGCCGGGGGCGGCCTCGACCCGCTCGACGGCGGCGTGCCGGGGGTCGCCGATGGCGGGGTCGCGTGAGGTGTGCAGGGCGACGGTCTTGTCGACGGTGACGGTACGGCCCGGCGCGAGGTGCAGGTGCACGCGCTGTACGGCGCGGTGCGCCTCGTTGGCGTGCGTGACCGGCGCGTCGACGGTCAGCCGGTGGGCCAGCCCGAAGCCGATGTCGGAGGCGCGGGTACGGCAGTGCAGCCACACCGTGGAGGGTGCGGCGGTGCCGGTGTCGAAGCGGGTGAGGTGCCGGCCGTCCAGCTCGCGGTAGCGGGCCACGCCGGAGTTGGTGACGCCGCCGTCGAGCGCGGCCTCCGCCTCCAGGCCGACGGCGCGGCCCTCGACGGTCAGCTCCGTGCGCAGGGCGGCGAGATGCGGGTCGGCGAGGTGGACCAGGCGCAGCTGGCGCACCTGGAGCGTGCCGCCGCCGGGGAGGCCGTAGCCGGTGCGGCGCTCCAGCAGGCCGGGGTCGAGGTGGAGGACCTGGTGGTGTGCGGTGACGGGGGCGGTGTCCGGGGTGAGCCAGTCCCCGCCCGCGAGGCGGAAGCGCAGCGGCAGCCAGTTGGGCAGGTTGACCATGTCCTCGTTCTCGACCCGCCGCCCGGCGACCTCGGAGGTGAGGCGGTTGTAGCAGCCTGCCGCGTAGGTGCCCGGGTAGTGGACGTCGTCGGCGGCGCACTCGGGCAGCGCGCCGCGGGTGGCGAAGTAGCCGTTGCCGAGGGTGCACAGGGACTCCCGCAGCCGCTCCTCCTGCGGCCGGTAGCCGTCGTACTCCCAGGTCGGCCCCGTCACCGCCGCCCCTTGGCCAGGGGACTCCAATCGAACGCGCAAACGATCCAAGGCGCCGTGCCGCCCCGGCCGGGCGGGTGCACGGCGCCCCGGCCCCGGTCCCGTCGCGCCCTGCCGGTGTACGGCTCCATGGGGCGATTGTGCAGCGACGGGACCGGGTGAGGTGTCCTCTGACTAGGCCGGACGGGGGACGGTCAGGGGTAGCCGGCCAGGTCCGCCACGTTCGACGACGCGTTCGACGGCCCTCCCCTGTCGTTGATGACATGGCTGATGGTGCCGGTGCCGCCGAGGGAGACCGTCACCATGCTGGTGAAGCGGACGTTCGGGTTGTCCGGCGCCTCGATGGCGTGGTCGGCCGTCACGCTCGGGTCGGCACTGAAGTAGCAGTAGCTGCCGAGGCCGTACGCCTGGTGGCTGGTGACGGAGTCGGCGACCTTGTAGGCGGCGTAGCCCTTCGTGGCGCCGTTCATCCAGGAGGACTGGTCCGGCGGGTCGTACGGCATCTCGTTCTGGAAGAAGTAGGTCCGCCCGCCGTTGCCGTTCCAGATCACCTGGTCCTTCTGGAAGTGCTCCACGAACAGCCCGTACATGGTCACGTCCGCGCCGTTGACCACCAGCCCGGTGTCGGCGGTGTTGCTGGTCCAGCCGACCCCGCTGCCGTGGTCGGCGCGCCAGAGCCACATGTGGTCGCCGATGACGTCGCTGCTGTTGACGACGAGGCCGGTGGCCGCCTTGCCGACGCCCGCGCCGCCGACGCGGACGTAGACGTCGTGCAGGGAGGTCGGGTCGGCCGCGTGGGAGGCGGCGGAGCCGGCCGGCCCGACCTCGACCAGGGTCTTCGAGCTGGTGGTGCCGGCGTCGAAGAGCAGGCCCGCGAGCTGGACGCCGTCCACGTCGGCCACGGTCATCGCGGTGACGCCGTTGTCCGGGACGAGGGTGGCGAGCCCGAGGCCGAGGACGACGGTGTCGGGGCGGGTCACCTTCAGGGTCTGGTCGAGGTGGTAGACCCCGGGCGTCACCAGCAGGTTCTGCCCGGCCGCGAGGGCCGCGTTCATCTGCGCGGCGGTCGCGCCCGGCTTGACGACGTAGAACCGGCTCAGCGGCAGCGAGGTGCCGGCCGCGCCGCCGCTCGCCCAGCTGGTCCCCGAGGTGTCGGTGCGCGCGGACGGCACGAACACCTGGTAGCTGCCGCCCCCGTCGACGTACAGGAACGGCTTCTCGCGGGTGACCGGACTCTGCGCGACGCTGGTGTACGGCGGGTTCGGGAAGCTGGTGGACGGCACGCCCTGGCTGCCGGTGAACACCATGTTCCAGTTGGACCCGGTCCAGCTGCCCAGCTGGGAGTTGCGGGTCATCCACTGCTGCTGGGTACCGGAGTCGACCTGCCCGTCGACCCTGCTGTCGGCGAGATAGCCGCCGGACGACCAGCCGCCGTCGTCGAGGGCGAGGTTGCCCCGCAGATGCATCCGCCGGTACGGCGCCGCCTGCGAGACCGCCCAACGGTCCTGCCCGCCCGTGGGGTTGACGGAGAGGTTCTCGGCACCGCGCCAGAAGTTCTGCGTGGCGTTGCCCTGGAACCAGTCGGCCTCCGCGTGCACCGCGCCGCCCACGGACACCGCGTCCGGGGTCAGCCCGAGGCCCAGCACCTGGGTGTAGAAGCCGACGTTGACGTCCGCGCTGTAGGCGCCGGGCTTGAAGAGGACGGCGTAGCGCTGGGAGCCGAACTGGTTGGTCTCCTGCTGCTTGAAGATCGTGTCCAGCCTGCTCTGGATGGTGGAGGCCGGCATCGACGGGTCGAAGACGACGACGTTCGGGCCGAGGTCGGGGTCGTTCGCGGACGACTGGGTGACGGGGACCACCTGGAAGCGCTGGGCGGCGGTGCCGTTGCACGTGTACTGCTGGAGCTGGGTGCTGTCGGCGAGCGACGCGCCCGGAACGTCCAGGCACTTGCCGCTGTTCCGGTTCACGAAGTGGAAGGCGCCGCCGCCGTCGTCCACGGGCTGCCACTGCTGGTTGGCGCCGCCGCCGTAGCTCCACAGCTGGACGGGCGCGCTGTCGGCCGTGGAGACGTCGGTGACGTCCACGACCTGGCTGGTGTCGTTGGCGTTGTCGATGCCGACGTATCCGTTGCCGACGTCGGTGAAGCTCCAGCGCTGGGCGGTGGTGCCGTTGCACGTGTACTGCTGTACGACGGTGCCGTTGGCGGTGGCCGCGGCCTTGGCGTCCAGGCACTTGCCGCTCGCCGCGTCGAGGACGGTGGCGAAGCCGGTGGGCAGGGCCGTGGCGGCGTGCGCGGACGTGGCCCCGAGCAGGGGCGTCGGGGCGGCGGTGAGCACACAGGCGGCCGCGGCGCCGACGAGGGCGACCAGCGCGGATCTGCGGCCACGCGGCGTTCGGCCGCGGGAAAGGGGAGGCACGGGGTTCTCCTTCGGGGCCGGGGGTCAGCCGGTGTAGCCGGCGAGGACGCGGGTGTAGTCCCAGTCGGACTGGCTCACTCCGGAACAGCTGTCGGCGGGGCCGCCGGTGCACGGACGGTCGCGGTTGGCGGACCAGAAGGTGAGCCGGGCGAGGTGGTGCTGCTGGGCGTAGCCGAGGATGGCACGGAAGTCGTTCACCGTGACGGTTTCGTTGTTGTCGGTGATGCCGTTCATGGACGAGATGCCCATGTCCCGGTAGGCCTGGTCGTCGCCGTAGCCGTACGCCGACTTCAGCGCGCTCTTCAGACCCTCGGCGGCCTGGGTGGTGAGGTTGCCCATGTTCTGTCCGGCGCCGCCGAAGTCGAACGGCATGATGGTCCAGGCGTCCACGGTCAGCCCGGACGAGGCGGCCCGGTCGATGAGGCCGGTGTCGGGGCCGGACTGGCCGGTGCCGATGGTGACGTACACCTTCAGGCCGGGGTTGTCCGCCTTCACGGTCTTCAGCGCGTCCACGGTCCGCTGCTGCACGGTCGCGCTGCTGTAGGCGTCGGCCTCGATGTCGATGTCGATCGCCTTCAGGCCGTAGGCGTCGATCACCTTCTGGTAGGCGCCCGCGAGTTCGCCCGCGCTGTTGCAGGAGCTCTCCAGCTTGTTGCCGCTGTAGCCGCCGAAGGACGGGACGATGTCGCCGCCGTTCGCGCGCACGGTGGTGACCGTCTGCTGGTCCACCCCGCCGGTCAGCGGGCGGCTGCCGTCCCACTGCGGGTCGCAGTAGCCGTTGCTGAGCACGAAGGCGAGCGTGAACCACTTCACGCCGGTGGCCTGGGTGATGGTGGTGGGGTTCGGCGGGCTGCCCCAGCCGTTGTAGAGGTACGGCGCGACGGCCATCGGCGCGGCCGGGGTGGTGCCGCCGTCCGAACCGGGCGCGGTCCACTTCTGGTTGGCGCCGCCGGTGCAGCTCCAGATCTGCGCGCGGGTGCCGTTGGCGGAGTTGTCGCCGGTGACGTCGAGGCACTTGTCCGCCTGCGGGTTGACGATGTCGTGGGCGGCGGTGACGGTCCACTTCTGGTTGGCTCCGCCGGTGCAGGACCACAGCTGCGCCCGGGCTCCGTCGGCGACCGAGTTGCCGGTCACGTCGAGGCACTTGCCGAGGGCGCGGATCGTGCCGTCGCCGCCGACCGTCCACTGCTGGGCGTTCGTGCCGTTGCAGTCGTAGAGCTGGACGGCGGTGCCGTCGGCGGAGTTGGCCCCGGCGACGTCCAGGCACTTGCCGGCGAGGCCGGTGATGGCGCCGGTGGCGGCCTGGGCGGGGGACGCCGTGAGCAGGCCGGCGGAGAGTGCGACGACACCGACGGCGACCGCGGCGGGGAGGGGTTTGCGCATGCGGGGGCGGCCTTTCGGGTGGGGGGACGGAGGCAGGCCAACACCGTTGGTGTGATGGGGTGTTGAGCGCGTCCGGAGTCTTTGATTAAGGCGTGAAGTTAAAGCGTGAAGTTAAAGGTCCGGACCACTGACGTCAAGAGGGTGGGCGGCGACCCCGTCGCCGCCCACCCCGCCCGCCGCGCCCGCTCAGGCCGGCGCCACCTCGTCGTCCCGCTCGGCGAACTGCGTCCGGTACAGCTCGGCGTACCTGCCGCCGGCCGCCAGCAGTTCCTCGTGCGTGCCGCGTTCCGCGATCCGGCCGGACTCCACGACCAGGATCTGGTCGGCGGCCCGGACCGTGGACAGCCGGTGGGCGATGACCACGGCGGTACGCCCCTGAAGGGCCTCGGTGAGCGCCTCCTGGACGGCCGCCTCGGAGGTGTTGTCCAGGTGGGCGGTGGCCTCGTCCAGGATGACCACGCGCTGGCGGGCCAGCAGCAGCCGGGCGATCGTCATGCGCTGGCGCTCCCCGCCTGACAGCCGGTAACCGCGCTCGCCGACGACCGTGTCCAGGCCGTCCGGCAGGGACCGTACGACACCGTCCAGGCGGGCCCGGCCGAGGGCGTCCCACAGCTCCTCGTCCCCGGCACCGGGGCGGGCCAGCAGCAGGTTGGCGCGGACGGTGTCGTGGAAGAGGTGGCCGTCCTGGGTGACCATGCCGAGGGTGGCCCGCAGCGAGGCGGCGGTCAGGTCGCGGACGTCGCTCCCGCCGATGCGCACCGCGCCCGCGTCGACGTCGTACAGGCGCGGCAGCAGCTGGGCGATGGTGGACTTCCCGGCGCCGGAGGAGCCGACGAGGGCGACGGTCTCACCGGGTTCGGCGCGGAAGGAGATGCCGTGCAGGACCTCGGCGCCGCCGCGCGTGTCGAGGGTGGCCACCTCCTCCAGCGAGGCGAGGGAGACCTGGTCGGCGGCCGGGTAGGAGAAGCGGACGTCGTCGAACTCGACGGCGACCGGGCCCTCGGGGACCTCGACGGCGTCCGGCTTCTCCTCGATGAGCGGCGTGAGGTCCAGCACCTCGAAGACCCGCTCGAAGCTGACGAGCGCGCTCATCACCTCGACCCGGGCGCCGGCGAGCGCGGTGAGCGGGGCGTAGAGCCGGGTCAGCAGGAGGGAGAGGGAGACGACCGCGCCCGCCTGGAGGGTGCCGTGCAGCGCGAACCAGCCGCCGAGGCCGTAGACGAGGGCGAGCGCGAGGGCGGAGACCAGGGTGAGGGAGGTGATGAACACCGACTGGGCGGTGGCCGTGCGCACCCCGATGTCGCGGACCCGGGCGGCGCGCGCCGCGAACTCCGCGGACTCCTCCTCGGGCCGCCCGAACAGCTTAACCAGGGTGGCGCCGGGCGCGGAGAACCGCTCGGTCATCCGGGTGCCCATGGCCGCGTTCAGCGCCGCCGCCTCCCGCTGCATCCGGGCCATCCGGCTGCCCATGCGGCGGGCGGGGAGCACGAACACCGGCAGCAGCACCAGCGCGAGCAGGGTGATCTGCCAGGACAGGGTCAGCATCACCGCGAGCGTGAGCACCAGCGTGACCAGGTTGCTCACCACGCCGGACAGGGTGTTGGCGAACGCCCGCTGGGCGCCGATCACGTCGTTGTTGAGTCGGCTGACCAGCGCGCCCGTACGAGTCCGTGTGAAGAACGCGACGGGCATGCGCTGCACATGATCGAACACAGCCGTTCTGAGGTCGAGGATGAGTCCCTCCCCGAGCGACGACGACAGCCGCCGCCCGAGGACGCCGAGCCCCGCCTCCGCGAGCGCCACGAGCGCGATCAGCAGGGACAGCCGTACGACCTTCCCGGAGTCGTGCCCCGCCACGATCGCGTCGACGACGCGGCCGGCGAGCACGGGGGTCGCGACGGCGAGCAGGGCGGTCACCACCCCGAACAGGACGAACCGGATGATGCCCGCGCGGTGCGGCCGGGCGAAGGCGGCGATACGGCGCAGGGTGGCGCGGGCGAAGGGACGGCGGTCGTCCTGGGCGTTCATGACGCTGTGCAGCTGCGTCCATGCGGTGGTCTCCATGCTCATGTGCAAGAACGTAGAACCTCAAGCTTCGTTGAGGTCAATGTCCGCCGCATTTCACTCCCGAAGGCCCCGATGACCACAGCCTGTAAACCGCCGTCCTCGAATCCGCCACCCGCCGTTGGGACGGCACGGAAAACCTCTCCGGGTGTGACCGCGCCCCACTTCCCCGCCCTGCGCACGGGCCGCCTGCCGGCGCTCGCCCGGCGTCTGCCCGTGCGGCAGATCCTGTGTCTGCTGCCGCTCGTGCTCGTGACGGTCGTCGCCGTGCAGAACCGGTCGGTGCTCGTCGAGGGCTTCGCCCGGCTGCGCACGGCCTCGTGGCCCTGGCTGCTGGCGGCGGGCGGCGCCACGTGTCTGACCTGGGTGGCCGCCGCCTTCACCCGGCAGGGCGCCGTCATCCAGCCGCTGCCCCGGTGGCGGCTGCTGGCCACGCAGTTCGCGGCCGGTTCGGCGAACCACCTGCTGCCGACGGGGCTCGGCGCGGGCGCGGTCAACCTGCGGTTCATGACCGTGTGCGGGGTGCCGCTCGCCCGCTCCTCCGCCGCGCTCGCGCTGTATCTGCTCGCCGAGTCGGTCGGCCGGCTGAGCCTGCTGGCCGCGCTGCTGTTCGCCTTCCCCGACGCGCTGCGGATCGGCACCCTGGTCCCCGCCGGGGCCGTCGGCCCGCTGCTGGTGATCGCGGGGGCGGTGCTGGTGGTGGCGGCGGCCGCGCTGGCGCTCGTACGACGGCTGCGCACGGCCGCGCTCGGCTTCGTCCGCACCGCCCTGGGCGAAGCCCGCTCCGTGCACACGCGTCCGGCCCGGGCGCTCGCCCTGTGGGGCGGCTCGCTCGCGTTCCCGGCGCTGCAGGCCACCGGTCTGGTGGCGGTCGGGCAGGCGCTGGGGCTGCCGGTGCCGCCCGCGCACATGGCGCTGGCGTACCTGGCCGCGACGGTGGCGGTGGCGCTGGTGCCCACGCCGGGCGGCATCGGCTCCGTCGAGGCCGCGCTGATCGTGGCGCTGGTCGCGGCGGGCGGCCCGGTGGCGGTGGCCACGGCGGTGGTGCTCGCCTACCGGATCATCACGGTGTGGGTGCCGCTGGTGCCCGGGGCGCTGACGCTGGGGGCGCTGGTGCGGCTCAAGGTCATCTGAGGCAGAGTGGCCCTCCCAGCCCAGACGAGGGAGTTCACCGTGCCGGTCCGTGTGGAGCGCGAGGGGTACGTCACGACGGTCGTCCTGTCCCGGCCCGGGTGCCGCAACGCGGTGGACGGCCCCACGGCTGGCGAACTCGCCGCCGCCTTCAGGGAGTTCGAGGCCGATGACAGCGCCCGGGTGGCGGTGCTGTGGGGCGAGGGCGGCACGTTCTGCGCGGGCGCGGACCTGAAGGCGATCGGTACCGCGCGCGGCAACCGCGTGGCCGGGGACGGCGACGCTCCGATGGGGCCGACCCGGATGCGGCTGTCCAAGCCGGTGATCGCGGCCGTGGCCGGGCACGCGGTCGCGGGCGGCCTGGAACTCGCCCTGTGGTGCGATCTGCGGATCGCCGAGGAGGACGCCGTCTTCGGCGTGTTCTGCCGCCGCTGGGGCGTCCCCCTGATCGACGGCGGGACGGTACGGCTGCCCCGGCTGATCGGCGCGAGCCGGGCCATGGACCTGATCCTGACCGGCCGCCCGGTACCGGCCCGCGAGGCGTACGAGATGGGCCTCGCCAACCGCGTGGTGCCGGCCGGGTCCGCCCGCGCCGAGGCGGAGGCGCTCGCGGCCGAGATCGCCCGGTTCCCGCAGGCGTGTCTGCGCAGCGACCGCGCGTCGGTCCTCGACCAGCAGGGGCTGACCGAGGAGGCGGCACTGCGCACCGAACTCCGCCACGGCATGGGCGTGTTGGCACAGAGCACGCAGGGCGCGGCCCGCTTCGCCTCGGGCGCCGGACGGCACGGCTCGTTCGACGGGATCTGAGCGCGCGGCACCGGTCCGGCCCCGCCGGTGTGTCGGCTCGGCGCGGTACGTCCCGGAAGCGGGCCGGCCCGCCGGTGGCGGAAGGACCGCGAGACACGGGCCGACCCCGGCCGCTCAGCCGCGGCTCACCCGCACCTCGCCGCCTTCGGGATCGACCCGGTCGTGCCAGCGGGCGGTGAGGGTCAGGGGGTGGCGGGGCAACACCGCCCTGGGCCAGGGGCGTTCGCGGTGCAGCAGGCGGCCGTCCTGATGGACGTGCAACACGACGAGCTCGCGCGACGGGGCGTCGTCGCGCAGGACGTAGCGCTCGGGCCGGGCCGCGGGCGTGACGCGGTTCGGGGCGATCCAGCGCAGCGGGGCCTCGACGGTGAGCGGGACGCCGGGACCGGGCCAGGCGCTGCCCGCGAGGAGGTCCAGGACGGCGCGGGCCGCCCGGGCGCCCTCCCGGGCGGCGGTGCCGGCGGGCTCGACGGCGTGCAGGACGTTCCCGGCGGCGAACACCCCGGGCCGTGAGGTGTGCAGGGTGCCGTCGACGGCGGGGCCGCGGGTGCCCGGGTCCAGCGCGAGGGCGCCGCGGCGGGCGAGTTCGTGCTCCGGGACGAAGTCTGCGGTGAACACGACCGTGTCGCAAGCCAGCACGGTCGTACGGCCGTCACGGTGGCGGACGCGGACCCCCGACAGGCGGCCGTGGCCGAGGAGTTCGGTGACCGTGGTGTCCGTCAGCAGCGGGACGCGGTGCCGCAGCCGGGCCGACTGGGCCCGGAACGCGGGGACGTGGGCGCGGGGCAGCTCCGTGACCAGGGCGACGACCTCGGCACCGGCGGCGCGCACGGTGTCGGCGGCCGCGTAGGAGACGCCCTCGGCACCGACGACGACCGCGCGGGTGCCGATGCGCTGCCCGAACAGGTGCACGGACTGCTGGAGTTCGCCGGTGGTGTAGACACCGGCGGGACGGGTGCCGGGCACCAGCCGGGCCGCGCGCGGCCGTTCCCGGGCGCCGGTGGCGAGGACGACGGCCCGCGCCTCGACGGTCTCGGGTCCGCCGGGGCCGACGGCGGTGAGCACCGGGCGGGCGGCGGCGCACTCCGCACCGGCCACGGACGCGGGGGTCCCCCAGTCCAGGACGGTCACCCCGGTCCGGATCACGGCGCCCGCCCGCGCGGCGGCCCGTGTCAGCAGCCGGGCGTACGCGGGGCCGGTCAGCGGGTGTGCGCGCGTGCCGAAGCCGCCGTGGGCGCAGTGCCGGGGCACTCCCCCGGCCGCCTGCTCACGCTCCAGCACCTCGACCCGGCCGGCACCGGATGCGGCCAGGCGGGCGGCGGTCGCCAGACCCGCGGGTCCCGCGCCGACGACGAGGACGTCGACCCGGCGGACCGGCGGACCCGGCGCGCCTGCCTCAGCGGTCATGGCCGTACCCCCGCTCCTCGCCCCGCGCCGTCTCGAACAACTCCCGTACCGCCGCGCCGCAGTAGAACCCCTGGCAGCGGCCCGCGCGGGCCCGGGTGCGGCGGCGCAGGCCCTCCAGGCTGCGCGGTGGGACCGGGCTCGCCAGCGCGTCGCGGATCTCGCCGCGGGAGACGCGCTCGCAGTGGCAGACGAGGGTGCCGTACTCGGGGTCGGCGGCGATGAGCTCGGGCCGCTGGTAGGGGCGCGGGAAGGCCTCGCCGAGGTTGGGCATGGTCAGCGGCGCCAGGTCCCGGACGGGGCCCAGGCCGAGCCCGGTGTCCGCCAGCAGGCCGGTGACGTGCGCGGCGACGGCCAGGGACGCGGTCAGGCCGGTGGAGCGGATGCCGCCGACGGTGACGTACCCCTGCTCGGGGTGGGCGGCGATGCGGTAGTCCTCCCGGCCGGTCGCCGCGCGCAGCCCGGCGTAGACGGCGGTGACCTCCTCGTCCAGCAGGGCGGGCAGGATGCGGCGGCCCTGCTCCCGGAGGCCGGCGAGGCCGTCGGCGGTGGAGCCGGTGGCCCGCTTGTCGTCCAGGTCCTCGGCGGTGGGGCCGAGCAGGACGTTGCCGTGAACGGTGGGCGCGACCAGGACGCCCTTGCCGAGCGCGGTCGGGACGGGCAGCAGGATGTGCCGTACGAGGGGCCGGGCGAGCTTGTCGTGGACCAGGAGCTGGCCGCGGCGCGGGGTGACGGTGAAGTCCTCGTGGCCGAGCAGCCGGTCGAGGGTGTCGGCGTGCAGTCCGGCCGCGTTGACCAGGCGGCGGGCGTGCAGGGTGCCCCGGGAGGTGAGCAGCCGGTGGCCGCCCTGCCAACTGATCTGCTCCACCGTGGTGTTGAGGTGCAGATCGACTCCGGCGCGGACCGCCTGGGTGGCGTACGCGAGGGTCGTCGTCCAGGGGCAGATGATGCTCTCGCCGGGGACGTGCAGGGCGCCGAGGGCGCCGGGGCCGAGGTGGGGCTCGCGGGCGTACACCTCGTCGGCGGGCAGCAGGCGCGCCGCGTCGTAGCCGTTGCGCGCGGCCTTGCCGGCCAGCCGGGGCAGGGCGGCCCGCTGTTCCTCGTCCCAGGCGACGAGCAGGGCGCCGACGCGTTCGACGGGGATGCCGGTCTCGGCGGCGTAGGCCCCCAGCCGCTCGTACCCCTCGCGGACCAGGCGGGCCTCCAGGGTGCCGGGCGTCGCGTCGAAACCGGTGTGCAGGATCGCGGTGTTGGCCTTCGACGTGCCCTGGCCGACGTCGTCCTGGGCCTCCAGCAGGGCGATGCGGAGCTCCGGGTGGCGGCCGAGCTCCCGGGCGATGGCGCAGCCGACGACGCCGGCGCCCACGATCGCCACGTCGTACGGCTTCGCGGGCAGCGGGCCGTGTGCGGTGACGGTGACCGTGCCGGTCATGAGTCGAGCAGGGCCCGGACGGCGGTGCGGAAGCGGGCGCGGCGCTCGGCGGCCCGGTCGGCGCTGATGCGGGGTTCGTACACGGCGGCGGGCCTCCCCTCGGGCAGCGCGTGGCCGACGTCCAGCGTGCGGTCCGCGCCGAGGCGGGCGAGCGTGGCGGCGCCGAGGGCGGTGGCGTCGGGCAGCGCGGACACCTCGACGGGGCGTTGCAGCAGGTCGGCCTGGGTCTGCATGAGGAGCGCGGAGCGGGTCAGGCCGCCGTCGACGCGCAGCAGGTCCAGGCCGGTGCCGAGATCCTCGGCGGCGGCGTCGGCGAGTTCGGCGACCTGGGCGGCGATGCCCTCGCACAGGGCGCGCACGACGTGGCCGGCGGTGGTGTCGAGGCCGAGTCCGGTGAGCGAGCCGCGCAGGTCGCCGCGCCACCAGGGGGCGGCGAGTCCGGCGAGGGCGGGGACGAAGGTGACGCCGCCGCTGTCGGGGACGGCGCCGCCGACGGCGTCGAGGTCGGCGGCGCCGGAGATGACACCGAGGTCGGTGAGCCAGCGGACGGCGGAGGCGGCCGCGAAGACCTGGCCGTCGAGGCAGTAGCTGGTCGTGCCGGCGATCCGCCAGGCGACGCAGGTGACCAGGCCGGAGCCGCCGCGCCGGGCGCGCTCGCCGGTGTGCGCGAGCAGGAACGCGCCGGTGCCGTAGGTGCACTTGGCGGCGCCGGGGCGGGTGACGCGCTGGGCGAGCAGGGCGGCCTGCTGGTCGACGGCCAGACCGGTGAGCGGGATCTCGGGGCCGAAGGCCGTGGTCGTGCCGATGTGCTGGGCGTTGTCGCTCACCTGCGGGAGCCGTTCGTCCGCCAGGCCGTAGATCTCCAGCGCGCGCGGCGACCACCGAGCGCTGTCGAGGTCGAGGAGCTGGGTGCGGCCGGCGGTGGCGGCGTCGGTGGCGCAGGCGCCGGTGAGGCGGTGGACGAGCCAGGCGTCGGAGGTCGTCACGACGCCCTCGCGGGTGAGCCGGCGGCGGATCCAGGCCATCTTGGGGGCGGCGAAGTACGGGTCGAGGGGCAGACCGGTCAGGTGCCTCAACTCATCGGCGTGTCCGGCGAGTTCGGTGCAGATCGAGTCCGCGCGGCGGTCCTGCCAGACCAGGGCCTCGGTGAGCGGGCGGCCGGTGGCCGGGTCCCAGGCGAGGACGGTCTCGCCCTGGTTGGCGAGGCCGAGCGCCACGACCGGCTCGGCGGCCTCGGCGAGCGCCTGGCGCCCGGCGGCGAGCACCGAGTCGTACAGCCCGTCGGGGTCGGCCTCGACCAGGCCGCCGGGCAGGTACCGGGGGCGGACCTCGGCGAATCCGGTGCCGAGGACGCCGCGCTCGGGGCAGACCACGAGGGCCTTGGTGCCGGACGTGCCCTGGTCGACGGCGAGCACCGGCCCGGTCATCGCACCTTCTCCCGTCGCGCGTCGAAGATCACACCGCGTCAGCCTGCCGTCGCGCCGCGTCCGGAGTCAAGCATCGGCGGACCGTCGACATGGCCGGACGGTTGGTTGAGTTGACAACAATGGTGGGCCGGTACCTGTCCCTCTATAGTGACCGCCGACCACCGCCCCGCGCCCAACCCCCGCCCCTTGGAGCGCTGTTGCCACGCCACCCCGCCACCTCGCCCGTGTGCCAGTGGCCGCGGACCGACGGCTGATGGCCGGAGAAGGAGCACGTCCCGCCTACGACCCGGCCGGCCCCGACCGCGCGCTGCGTGCCGCCCTCCAGGACCTGCGCACCGGCCGCTGGATGGCCATGCGTGCCCTGCTCGCGGACACCGCGGACTGGTGGCACTGGACCCAGCGCACCCAGGTCCTCGCGGCGGCCGCGGCCGGCTCCGACGTGGTGCGCGCGTGGCTCGCCGAGGAGCCGGGCAGCGCCCACGCGTTGGTGATGCACGCCCGGGTCGCGGTGGAGCGGGCCCTGCGCGCCCGGCGGGAGCGGCATCTGCGGACCCACGAACTGTGGATCGAGGCCTGGGACGCCGCCCAGTGCGCCACCGGGGCCGCGCCGCACGACCCGGTGCCCTGGGTGTGCCTGGTGGCCCTCGCGCAGCTGGACCCGGAGCAGCGCTGGGAGGAACACCGGCAGCCCGCGCCCGGGCCGATGCTGCCGCCGGGCCCCTGGGGGCTGCTGGCCGAGGCGGGCAAGCGCGATCCGCACAACCGCGAGGCCCACCACCGGATGCTCCAGTTCCTCTACGCGCGCGGCGGCACGGGCATGCTCGCGCAGGCCGCCGGCTACGCCCAGTGGGCCGCCGCGCAGGCCCCGGCCGGCTCCGCGCTGCACGTGCTGCCGCTGTACGTCCGGGTCGAGCGCTACCGGCGCGAGAGCGGCCGCGACGCGGCGCTCGACCTGCACTGGGTCGCGCAGGACGCGGCCCGTGAGGCGCGGCACGCCCTGCGCTCCTGGTTCGAGCACACGCACCGCGGCGAGCGCTCGCTGCTGGACCTCAACCACGTGGCCCACGCGCTGTGGGGCTCGCTCCAGTTCCCGGACGCGGCCCGGGTGTTCGACGCGATCGGCCCGTACTTCACGCCCGCGCCCTGGATGTACCGCGCCCCCGGCCGTGACCGCGCCGTGGAGGTCTTCCTCCGGGCCCGGGACCGCTGCCGGGCGGCCCGCCCCTGAACGCAACACCCCCGTCCGCAACCGCTGTCGACCGGAGGTCCCCCGTATGTCCGCCGCCCCCGATCCATCGCCGTCGCTCTCGTCGGCCCTTCCCCAGCAGGACGAGGAGCGGCGGCTGCGCGAACTCGGCTACCGGCCGGTGCTGGCCCGCCGCATGGGCGGCTTCGGCAACTTCGCGATCAGCTTCTCGGTGATCTCGGTCCTGTCGGGCTGCATGACGCTGTACGGCTTCGGCCTGAACACCGGCGGCCCCGCCGTGATGCTGTGGGGCTGGGCGGGCGTCGGCCTGTTCGTCCTCTGCGTCGGTCTCGCGCTCGCCGAGGTCACCAGCGCCTATCCGACCTCGGGCGCGCTGTACTACATGGCCGACCGGCTCGGCGGCCGGCGCTGGGGCTGGTACACGGGCTGGCTGAATCTGCTCGGTCTGCTCGGTGCCATCGCCGGTATCGACTACGGCGCCGCCCTGTTCACCGGGGCGTTCGCGAACCTCCAGTGGGGCTTCACGCCGACGCCCGGCCGGACCATGCTGATCTTCTGCGCCATCCTGCTGCTGCACGCGGTGCTGAACCTGTTCGGCGTCCGCCTGGTGAGCCTGCTCAACTCCGTCAGCGTCTGGTGGCACCTGGCGGGCGTCGCGGTCATCGTCGGCGCGCTCGCGATCATCCCCGACCACCACCGGTCGGCGTCCTTCGTGTTCACGAAGTTCGTCGACGAGACCGGCTGGCACAACCCGGTCTACGTGGCGGCGATCGGCCTGCTCCTCGCGCAGTACACCTTCTCCGGCTACGACGCCTCCGCGCACCTGTCCGAGGAGACCTCGCAGGCCTCGGTGTCCGCGGCCAAGGGCATCGTGCGGTCCATCTGGGCGTCCTGGCTCGCCGGCTTCGTCCTGCTCGCCGGGCTGACCTTCGCCATCCAGGACTACGACGCGACGCGCACCACCGCCACCGGTGTGCCGCCCGCGCAGATCCTGCTCGACGGCCTCGGCTCCGACGGCGCGAGCGCCCTGCTGCTGGTCGTGATCATCGCCCAGCTCTTCTGCGGCAACGCCGAGGTCGCGGCGGCCAGCCGGATGGTGTTCGCGTTCAGCCGGGACGGCGCGCTGCCGGGCTCGCACCTGTGGCGCAAGGTGAGCGGCCGCACCCAGACGCCGGTCGCCGCCGTGTGGCTCGCGGTGATCGTCGCCTGTGTGCTCGCCCTGCCCTCGCTGTACTCGGCGACCGCGTACAACGCCGTGACCGCCATCAACGTCATCGGCATCACGCCCGCCTACGCCATCCCGGTGCTGCTGCGGCTGCGCGCGGGCGACCGGTTCCGGCCTGGGCCGTGGCAACTGGGCCGCTGGAGCAGGCCGATCGGCTGGATCGCGGTGATCTGGGTGGCCGGTGTGACGGTGCTGTTCTGCCTGCCACAGGCCTCGCCGGTCACCGTCGACACGATGAACTACGCCTCGGTGGCGCTCGTCGCCGTCCTGGTGCTGGCGAGCGTCTGGTGGTACGTCGCCCGCCGTTCGTACGGCACGCCCACCACCGCGGCGTACGGCGACGACCGCGACCAGGCCGAACTCGCGGAGGGCATCATCTGATCCGCCCGCCCGCGGGGCACCGGTCCGGGTACGAACTGGTGTTCCGGATACGGCAGGATGAACGATCGCGCCGGTCACCGCAGTTCGGGGCCGGCGCGCTCGCACATCCCGCACATCGAGCAGGTGATCACGTGACGCGTCCTCCCCACCCCGCAGCCGCCGCGAGACCCGGAGGTGACCGGTGAACCGCGCGCTGACCCTGGACGACCTCGTCCTCGCCGGCATCTCGCTCGCCGCGGGCCTGCTGCTCGCCTTCCTGTCGCGCGCGGTGCTGCGCTGGCTCGCCAAGCACGCCAAGCGGACCAAGTGGAGCGGCGACGACGTCATCGTGGACGCGCTGCGCTCGGTCGTGCCGTGGGCGGCGATCGCAGGCGGCGCGGCGGTCGCGGCGGCCGCACTGCCTCTGACCCGCACGGTCCAGCACCACACCGACCAGGTCCTCCAGGTGTGGCTGATCTTCGTGGTGACCCTGTCCGCGGCCCGGGTGATCGCCGGCCTGGTCCGCACGGTCACCCAGTCCCGCTCGGGCGTGGCGGGCTCGGCGACCATCTTCGTCAACATCACCCGCGTCCTGGTCCTCGCGATCGGCTTCCTGATCGTCCTGCAGACGCTCGGCGTCTCCATCGCGCCCCTGCTCACCGCCCTGGGCGTGGGCGGTCTGGCGGTGGCCCTCGCCCTCCAGGACACGCTCGCCAACCTCTTCGCGGGCATCCACATCCTGGCCGCCAAGACCGTCCAGCCGGGCGACTACATCCGGCTCAGCAGCGGCGAGGAGGGCTATGTGGTGGACATCAACTGGCGCCAGACGACGGTCCGCCAGCTCTCCAACAACCTGGTGGTCATCCCCAACGGCCAGCTCGCCAAGGCCAACATGACCAACTTCACGCGCCCCGAGCAGCGGCTGACGGTGCTGGTGCAGGTCGGGGTGGCGTACGACTCCGACCTGGAGCACGTGGAGCGGGTGACCTCGCAGGTCGTCGCGGCGACCATGCGCGAGGTCCCCGGAGCGGTCCCGGAGCACGAGCCCGCCGTCCGCTTCCACACCTTCGGCGACTCCCGCATCGGCTTCACGGTGATCCTCGGCGTCGGCGAGTTCAGCGACCAGTACCGCATCAAGCACGAGTTCATCAAGCGCCTGCACCGCCGCTACCACGAGGAGGGCATCCGCATCCCGGCCCCGGCCCGCACGGTGGCGCTCCAGCAGGGAGCGGTGGTGATTCCGCAGCAGCGCAGCGGGGAGGACGTGATCCCGGCAGCCACGGAATAGCGCATACGTTCGATGCAACGGAAGCGTCCCGGCCGGCGGCACCGGGAGATCGGAAAACGCCGGCCCGATCGCGGACCCCTGTCGAGCCGACCCCGATCACGAGATATCTTGATGTCGAGCAATGTTGCAGACGTGGAGCGGAGCACCCGGTGACTGACTCGACCATCATCTACACCTACACAGACGAGGCCCCGGCCCTGGCGACGCATTCGTTCCTGCCGGTGATCCAGGCGTACGCCTCGCAGGCCGGTGTGCCGGTCACGACGCGCGACATCTCGCTGGCCGGGCGCATCATCGCCCACTTCCCGGAGTACCTGACCGAGGACCAGCGCATCCCCGACGCGCTGGCCGAGCTGGGCGAGCTGGCCAAGACCCCCGCGGCCAACATCGTCAAGCTGCCGAACATCTCGGCGTCCATCCCGCAGCTGAAGGCCGCCGTCGCCGAGCTCCAGGGCAAGGGCTACGCGCTGCCGGACTACCCGGACGACCCGAAGACCGACGAGGAGCGCGAGATCCGCGCCCGCTACGACAAGGTCAAGGGCTCCGCCGTCAACCCGGTGCTGCGTGAGGGCAACTCCGACCGCCGCGCCCCGGCCTCGGTGAAGAACTACGCCAAGACCCACCCGCACCGCATGGGCGCCTGGACCGCCGAGTCCAAGACGAACGTGGCGACGATGAGCGAGAACGACTTCGCCGCCACCGAGAAGTCCGCGGTCATCGCCGAGGACGGCACGCTCCGCTTCGAGCTGGTCGGCGCGGACGGCACCGCCACCGAGCTGCGCGAGCCCCTGAAGGTCATCGCGGGCGAGGTCGTCGACGCCGCCGTGCTGCGCGTCGCCGCGCTCAAGGAGTTCCTCGCCGCGCAGGTCGCCCGCGCCAAGGCCGAGGGCGTGCTGTTCTCCGTGCACCTGAAGGCCACGATGATGAAGGTCTCCGACCCGATCATCTTCGGCCATGTCGTCCGCGCCTTCTTCCCGAAGACCTTCGCGCAGTACGGCGAGACGCTGGCCGCCGCCGGCCTGTCCCCGAACGACGGCCTCGGCACCATCCTGGGGGGCCTGGCGAACCTGCCCGAGGGCGACGCGATCAAGGCCTCCTTCGAGGCCGAGCTGGCCGACGGCCCGGCCCTCGCCATGGTCGACTCGGACAAGGGCATCACCAACCTGCACGTGCCGTCCGACGTGATCGTGGACGCCTCGATGCCGGCGATGATCCGCACCTCCGGCCACATGTGGGGTCCCGACGGCCAGGAGGCCGACACCCTCGCCGTCCTGCCGGACCACAGCTACTCGGGCGTCTACCAGGCCGTCATCGAGGACTGCCGCGCCCACGGCGCCCTCGACCCGTCGACCATGGGCTCGGTCCCGAACGTCGGCCTGATGGCGCAGAAGGCCGAGGAGTACGGCTCCCACGACAAGACCTTCGAGATCCCGGCCGACGGCACGGTCCGCCTGGTCGACGCGGCCGGCAACGTCGTCCTGGAGCAGGCCGTCGCCAAGGGCGACATCTTCCGCGCCTGCCAGACCAAGGACCTCCCGATCCGCGACTGGGTCAAGCTGGCCGTCACCCGCGCCCGCGCCACCGGCGACCCGGCGGTGTTCTGGCTGGACGAGACCCGCGGCCACGACCGCGTGATCATCGAGAAGGTCAAGGCGTACCTGCCCGAGCACGACACCGAGGGCCTGGACATCAAGATCCTCTCCCCGGTCGAGGCCGCCAAGCTGTCGCTGGAGCGCATCCGCCGCGGCGAGAACACCATCTCGGTGACCGGCAACGTGCTGCGTGACTACCTGACCGACCTCTTCCCGATCCTGGAGCTGGGCACCAGCGCCAAGATGCTGTCGGTCGTCCCGCTGATGGCGGGCGGCGGCCTGTTCGAGACGGGCGCCGGCGGTTCCGCGCCGAAGCACGTCCAGCAGCTGGTCAAGGAGAACTACCTGCGCTGGGACTCCCTGGGCGAGTTCTTCGCCCTGGTGCCGTCCTTCGAGCAGTACGCCGAGGCCACCGGCAACGCCCGTGCCAAGGTCCTCGCCGACACCCTCGACCGCGCCACGGCGACCTTCCTCAACGAGGACAAGTCCCCGACCCGTCGCGTCGGCGGCATCGACAACCGCGGCAGCCACTTCTACCTGTCCCTGTACTGGGCGCAGGAGCTGGCCCGGCAGACCGACGACGCCGACCTGGCCAAGGCCTTCGCGCCGTTCGCCGAGTCCCTCGCGGCCGACGAGCAGAAGATCGTGGACGAGCTGAACGCCGTCCAGGGCAAGCCGGCCGACCTCGGCGGCTACTACCAGGTCGACCAGGCCAAGGCGGACGCGGTCATGCGCCCGTCGGCCACCTGGAACGCGATGCTCGCGTCCCTGAGCTGACCGCCCACGGCGGCCGGCCCGCCGTGCCGCACTCCGCCCCGGCCGGTACCTCCCGGCCGGGGCGGAGCCGTCTCGGTGACCTGCGACCTGGTCACCCGGCCTCCGGAGTCATACGTGCCCTCCTTCGAACTGCTCCCCGGCGCCCCCGACTCGCCCGTCCTGCTGCACGTGCCGCACTCGGCGCGGGCGATCCCGGCGGACGTGCGCCGCGACATCGTCCTGGACGAGGCCGCGCTGGAGCGGGAGCTCGACCACATCACGGACGCCCACACCGCCGAACTCGCCCAGCGTGCCGCCGCGTTGGCCGGACTGACACCGTGGCGGTTCGTGAACCGGCTGTCCCGGCTGGTCGTGGACCCGGAGCGGTTCCCGGACGAGCGCGAGGAGATGGCGGCCGTCGGCATGGGCGCCGTGTACACCCGGACCACGCACCAGGGCGAGCTGCGCCGGCCGGACACCGATCCGGAGCCCCTGCTGGAGCGCTGGTTCCGGCCGTACGCGCGCGCCATGACCGAGGCGGTGGCGGACCGGCTGGCGGCGACCGGGCGGGCCGTGATCATCGACGTGCACTCCTACCCGACCGCACCGCTGCCCTACGAGCTGCACGCCGAGGGCCCGCGTCCCGCGGTGTGCCTGGGCACGGACGCCTTCCACACGCCGCCGCGGCTGGCCGGGGCCGCCCGCGAGGCGTTCGCGGCCTGCGGGGAGACGGGGCTGGACAGCCCGTTCGCCGGGACGTACGTGCCCCTGGAGTTCTACGGCGGGGACAACCGGGTCGGCGCCCTGATGGTGGAGATCCGCCGGGACACCTACATGACGGAGCCGGGAGGGGCGGCGGGGCCGGGACTCAAGCGGTTGGCCGGGGCGCTGGCCGCGCTCGTCGACACCGTCTGACACGCGTCTGGCACCCCGCCTGGAGCACTCCCGCAGGACACCGCCCCGCCCCCGTACCAGGGTGGAGTGCATGACCGAGGAGACCACGCTCACCGGCCAGGCCCCGCCGCCCGTGCGGGACTGGTCCACACCCGACCTGGACGGAACGGACTTCGACCCGTGCCTCGCCGGCCTCATGCGCGAGGGGCCGCTGACCCGGATCCGGCTGCCGTTCGGCGAGGGCTGGGCGTGGCTGGCGACCCGCTACGACGACGTGAAGCTGATCACCAACGACCCGCGCTTCAGCCGCGCCGAGGTGACGCGTCGTCAGGTCACCCGCATGGCACCGAACTTCGCTCCCCGTCCCGGCTCGCTCGCCTGGGCCGACCAGCCCGACCACAACCGGCTGCGCAAGCCGGTGGCCGGCGCCTTCACGGTCAGCGCCATGAAGCGGCTGCGGCCCCGCGCCCAGGAGATCCTGGACGACCTGGTGGACGGGGTCGTACGGGACGGTCCGCCCGCCGAGCTGATCGAGCGGGTGCTGGAGCCGTTCCCCCTCAGCGTCGTCAGCGAGGTGATGGGCGTGCCCGCCGCCGACCGGGGACAGGTGCACGCCTGGACCCGGGAGATCATCTCCACCAACGGGGCCGAGGCGGCCGGCCGGGCCAAGGAGGGCCTGTACGGGTGGATCACCCAGACCATCCGGGCCCGGGCCGCGAGTCCGGGCGAGGACGTCTACTCGATGCTCGGCGCGGCCGTGGCGCGCGGGGACGTCCGGGAGGAGGAGGCCGTCGGGCTCGCCGGACCGCTGCAGATCGGCGGCGAGGCCGTCACGAACAACTGCGGCCAGATGCTGTACCTGATGCTGACCCGGCCGGAACTGATGGAGCGGATGCGGGCGCGTCCCGACGCGCGCGGCCCGGTGCTGGACGAGTTGTTCCGGTGGATCCCGCACCGCAGCTCGGTCGGACTGTCCCGGATCGCGCTTCAGGACGTGGAGATCGCCGGCCACCGGATCGCCGCGGGCGAGCCGGTGTATGTCTCCTACCTCGCGGCCAACCGCGACCCGGCCGTCTTCCCCGACCCTGACCGCATCGACCCCGACCGCGAGCCGAACCCGCACGTGGCGTTCGGCAACGGCCCGCACTTCTGCACCGGAACGCTGCTGGCCCGGCTGCAGACCGAACTGCTGGTCGACACGCTGCTGGAGCGGCTGCCCGGACTGCGGCTCGCCGTGCCGCCGGAGCAGGTGCAGTGGCGGCACCGGACGATGATCCGCGGCCCGCGGACGCTGCCCGTCACCTGGTCCGGCTGACCGCGCGGGCCCGGGTTCAGGCCCGCAGCCACTCGGTGACGATCACCTCGGCGCCGGTCCGCAGCCTGAGGGCGAACGGGCCGGCCGGGGGCGTGTCGCTGGTGAAGCGGCCGAGCGTGTCGACCATGACCGGGCGGGCGGTCTGCGGGCCGCCGAGCACCTCGATGCGCGCCGACCCCGCCGGCATCACCTGCCCGATCAGCCCGCCCTCGGTGACCTCGACGTCCACGGTCACCTCGCCGGACCGGAACGTCAGCATCCGCGGCGGATCCGTGACGCCCCTGATGGGCAGCGCGTCCACCAGCGAGTCGAAGGTCAGCTCGGCGATCTGCGCGTCCAGGTCGTGCAACGCGTAGGCGTCCAGCGCCAGTTGGCGCAGAATGTCCGGGACAGGGTCCAGGACGGCGGCCGCCTGCCGCAGCTCCTCCTCCAGCAGCGCCATCGCGAACCCGCCGTCGCCCGCGTCCTCGTCGGACGGCACGCCCTCGTCGTCCGCGCCCGCCGGGGCGAAACCGTCCGCTTCGTCCGCGCCCTCCGGGGGCACGCCGTTGCCGTCATTGCCGCTCATGCCGCACCTCGTGCGTCCATTCGCGCCCGCAGCCGGCGCAGACAGCGCTGGCGCAGAGGCCCGATACTGCCGACCGCGATACCGAGCGCGGCCGAGATCTCCACATAGCTGGGCGGCGGGGACGAGACCAGCACGCGCAGCAGCTGCCGGCAGCGCTCGCCCATCCCCTCCAGCTCCTGCCACAGGCGGCGCACCCGCTCGGCACGGTCCGCCGCCTCCTCCGAGTCGATCAGCGACTCCTCCGGTGTCCGGTCGTCGCTGGCCCGGTCCAGCACCTGCGGATCGTCCGTCAGGGTCAGCCGCGTCAGGCTCTTGAGCACCTTCAGGCACTCGTGCCGGGCCGTGCTGGCCAGCCAGGAACCGGCCTTGTCCGGCTCGCGGATCCGCCCCAGGTTCTGGGCGAAGCGGAACCAGACGGTCTGGTAGACCTCATGGGCGTCCGCGTCGGAGAGCCGGTGTGCGCGCACCACCGACCACACCAGCGGACTCATCCCCTCCACCAGCGCCTTCCAGGCCGCGGCGTCCCCGTCGACGGCGGACTGGACCAACCCCCCGACCTCTGTACGGTCCACGGCTCCACCCCTCGTGTACGGCACGTCATCGTACGCCGTGGAGTGGAGCGTTCCGGACCTCATACCGGTACCGCCGGGTCGACGACGGCGGCCGGACGCCAGGTGGGCGGCCTGAGCACCGGGACGCGCGCCCCGCGCACCTCCGCGCTGCCGGTGGCCGCCGCGAGCAGCGCGTCACGGGCGGCGCGCGGGTCGCGCTCCCCGTACGCCGTCATGTGCGCGGCGACGAGGCCCGCGACGACCGGGGTGGCGAACGACGTGCCGCTCCACTGCGCGAGACCGTCGAACATCACCTGGTGCGGCTTGGCGCCGGTGCTCTCCCGGCTCTCGCTCAACGCGCCGGTGTGGCGCGGGAACTGGCAGGTGCAGGCGTAGTCGTAGTCGAACCGGCAGGCCTCGTAGGTGGAGTGCTGGTAGACGTACGGCACGGGCGTGTCGAAGCCGGTGAGAGCGCTGGTGAGGCGCTCGCCCGGGGCGAAGACCTGCACCCAGGGCCCGTGGTTGCTGAAGCAGGCCTCGCACTCCCCGTCCGCGCTCAGCGCGCCGACCGACAGGACGCTGTCCCGGTACGCGGGCAGGCCGGCGTAGGCGGCGGGCCAGAACGGCGCGTGGCTGGAGTTGTTCCCGGCGGCGGCCACCAGCAGGGTGCGCTGCTCGCGCAGTTCCGCCATGAAGGCGTCGAGGCCGATGAGGCCGTCGGTGACGCCCTCGGTGGTGGTGCCGGCGGAGAGGCTGATGATGTCGGGCCAGCCTCCGCCGTCGACCGCGTCGAAGAGCCGGGCGCCGAACTCCGACTCCAGGATGGCGCCCGCGTCGCTCAGCGTGTTGCGGACGGTCACCTCGGTGTGGGGCGCGACGGCCGCGAGGATCCCGGCGATGAACGTGCCGTGGCCGACGTACTGGCGCAGCACCCCGTCGGCGTCGGTCTCGGCCGGCTGGTCGTCGCCCGTGGTGTGGGCGAGCGGCGGGTAGGCCGCGTGGTCGTGCACGAGGCCGGTGTCGATCACGAGGACGCCCACGCGGCCCTCGTCGCTCCGCGCGCCGTGCCGGTCCTCGGCGACGGCCGGGTTGGCCTGCCGGGCGCGTGCGACGGGCACCGGCTCGTCGCCGGGGCAGGCGTTGACCGCGATGTGCACCACGTGGTTGCGGCTCACCAGCCGCCGGCCGTGGCGGCCCTCGGCCTCGCGCAGGGCGCGCAGGGCGTGCGGCACGGCGTCGTCGCCCTCGGCAGGGTCGCCGATCCGGATACGGGTGACGCCGGTGCGGTTGGTCTGCGGGCCGTCCCGGCGCACGTGGTCGGGGACGAGCCCCGCGGTCACCGTGAAGTGGGCGCGCACGGTGTCCTCGACGAGCCGGGCCTCCTCGCCGTCCCTGGCGAGGACGACTCCCCGCTCGTACAGGAAGTGCCCGGAGTCGTCCGGACCCATCGCCAGGGCGGTGCCGGGCATGGACCGCTGGATGTGGTCGAACTGCTCGTGGAAGCGCTGTGGTGCCATGGTGTCTCCTCCCCCGACAAGACGGTGCTCGACAGTGAGAGTCCCGAGCACACCGTCTGATACAGCTGGCCACTACCATGCGAGACGTGACGCCGGGAAGCGAGTCAGTTTCCGAATTGCTGCCCCTGGTCTTCGCCGACCCGGGCGAGGCCCGGGCGCGCGCGGAACAGGTGCTGCGAGCCGGACCGCCGCCGCTGCACGCCAGCGTCGCCCACCAGGTTCTCGGTATCTGGCAGCGGGACTTCGGCGACCTGCGGATCGCGCTCGGGCATCTGCGCCGCGCCCGGGACCTCGCCGCCCGCGCTGACTCGGCCGACCGGGAGGCCGACGTGCTCGCGACCCTCGGGGTCGCACTGGTGCACGCGGGGCGCACACGGCAGGGGCTCACCTCCTTCGAGCGCGGGGTCGCCCGGGGCAGCGGACACACCCGGGCCCGGGTGCTGTACCGGCGGGCGTACGTGTGGTGGGTGCTGGGGCATCACCGCGAGGCGCTGGAGGACGTACGGCGGGCGCTGCCGGTGCTGCGGCAGGTCGGCGACGACATCTGGACCGCGCGGGCGCTGACCCTGCGGGCCACCGTGCACCTGGCGCTCGGCGCGGTGGACCGGGCCGTCGCGGACTTCACGGCGGCCGAGCGGCTGTGGGACACCACCGGCCAGGAGCACGACAAGGCCGACGCGGTGGAGAGCCGCGGCCTCGCCGCCTTCCGGTCCGGGGACATCCCGGCCTCGCTGCGGCTGCTGGACGAGGCCGAGGAGCGCTACGCCAAGCTCGGCACGCCGACGTACATGCTGTCCATCCGGCGCTGCGAGGTGCTGATGGCGGCCGGCCTCGCCCCGGAGGCGCTGGCCGAGGCGGACGCGACGATCGCGCTGCTGGACCGGATCGGCGGGCAGTCCACCCGCAAGGCCGAGCTGCTGCTGGCGGCGGCGCGCGCGGCCCGCTCGGCCGGGGACCCGCACACCGCCGTGGCCCGCGCCGCCGTCGCCGTACGGCTGTTCGCGGCCCAGCGGCGGATGTGGTGGGAGACGCATGCCCGGCTGGTGCTGATCGAGGCCCGGGTGGCGGCCGGGCGCAGCTCGGGGCGCCTGGTCGCGGACGCGGCCGCGGTCGCCGAGAAGCTCGCCTCCTTCGGTTCGCCCGCCGCGCCCGAGGCCTCGCTGCTCGCGGGCCGGATCGCGCTCGCGCTGGGCTGGACGGCGGACGCCGAACGGCACCTGGCGGTGGCCGCGCGCAGCCGGCACGGCGGGCCGCCGCCGGCCCGGGTGACGGGCTGGGCCGCCCAGGCGCTGCGGGCCCGGGCCGCCGGGTCCCGGCGCGGGGTGCTGGAGGCCTGCCGGCGCGGCCTGGACGTGCTGGACGACCACCGGATGACGCTCGGCGCCTCCGAGCTGCGTGCCCGCACGACCGCGCAGGGCGCCGAACTGGCGGCGCTCGCCCAGGAGGTGAGCCTCGCACAGGGCGGCCCGCGGCGGCTGCTGGAGTGGAGCGAGCGCTGGCGGGCCACGGTCCTGTCCACGCCGCCGGCCCGGCCGCCGGCCGACCCGGCCCTGCTCAGCGGCCTGACCGCCTACCGGGAGATAGCGGCCCGCGCGGAGGAGGCCCGCATGGAGGGCCGCCCGGTGCCCGCGCTGGAGCGGGAACAGCGGCGTCTGGAGCGGGAGATCCGCTCACGTACCCACCACATCCGCGGCGCCGCGTCCGACGAGGGGGACCGCTTCGACACGGTCCGGCTGCTGGCACGGCTCGGCGACGCCCGCCTGGTCGAACTCGCCGTCGTGGACGGCCGGGTGCACATCCTGCTGTGCGGGCAGGGCCGGGTACGGCGGTTCGCCGGCGGGGCGCTGACGGAGGCGCTGGCGGAGGCCGAGTACGTCCAGGCGGGGCTGCGCCGGCTCGCCCACCCCGGCGCCGAGGCGCGGCTGCCGATGGTGGAGGCGGGCGGGCGGCGGCTCCAGGAGCTGCTGCTGGGCGGCGCGGCCGAGCACCTCGGCGGCGCTCCCGTGGTGATCGTGCCGCCGGGCGCGCTGCACCGGGTGCCGTGGGCGCTGCTGCCCGCGCTGCGCGAGCGGGTGCTCAGCGTGTCGCCGTCGGCGAGCAGTTGGCTGCGCGCCCGCGAGACCGAGCCGCCGCCGGGCGGCCGGCACGTCCTGGTGCGCGGCCCCGGCCTCGCCACCGGCGGCGCGGAAGTGCCGGAAGTGGCCGACCGGTACGGCACGGCGACGGTGCTGGAGGGCGCCGGTGCCCAGGTCCCCCGGGTCCTGGAGCACCTCGACGGCGCGGCGCTCGCGCACCTCGCGGCGCACGGCACGTTCCGCGCGGACAGCCCGCTGTTCAGCAGCCTGCGGATGGCCGACGGCCCGCTGATCGTGCACGACTTCGAGCGCCTCGCCCGCAGCCCGTACCGGATCATCCTCTCCAGCTGCGACACCGCCCGCCTCGCCTCGGTCGGCGCCGACGAACTCCTCGGCCTGGTCACCGCGTTGCTCCCGCTGGGCACGGCCGGTGTGGTGGCGAGCAGCGCCCCGGTCAACGACGCGGCGGTGGTCCCGCTGATGCTCGCCCTGCACAAGGGCCTCGACACCGGCCTCTCCCTGGCCGAGGCCCTGCGCGACGCCCGCACGACCCTGCCGAACGACCCCCTCCACCAGGCGACGGGCTGGGCGTTCGCGGCCTTCGGGGCGGCGTGAGGACCGCTGGGGCCTGTCGGCCCCAAGGGGTGTCTTTTGGATCAGGCCGGCCGAGACGAACGGTGCGGATCGGCCGACCCGAGCGGGATCGTGGGGCCCCTCCCGCGCGAGCGAAGCCGAGCGTGGGGGAGTCGGCGAGTGACGACAACCCGGCTGGGGGTGCCCCCTCTGGGGGAGGGCGTGCCAGACCCCGCGACGCCGGGATGATCCAAACGATACCCCCTAGGCCGAGACGCACTCCGGCAGTTCGACCAGCCACGGCAGTGCGCCGCGGTCGCCCGTGCCGAGGCGGGTGTACGCGCTGTACAGGTGGTTGCCCACCGTCCGCACGGACAGCGTCAGCCGCTCGGCGATCTCGCGGTTGCTCAGCCCGGCCGCGGCGAGGGTGACGATCTGCCGTTGCCGGGCGGTCAGTTCGCCGAGCACGAGTCCGTCCAGCGCGGGCGTCCGCGCCCCCTGGCAGTGGCGTGCGAGCGCGACGGCCCGGGTGCGGGAGAGCCGTGCCGCCCGCGGATCCCGGTGCGCCCGTACGGCCTGCGCGTACGCCTCGGCCGCGAACAGCAGGAACCCGCGCTCCTCCAACGCCTCGGCGGCCCGGTCCAGTCCGCCTCCGTCACCGCGCCGCAGCGCGTCGGCGTGACGCGCGAACACACTCCCTTCGGGCAGCCGCCCCACCGCCCGCCCGGGCTTCCCCGAGCGCACCGCCGCATACACGGCGAACACACCGTCCGAGTCATGGGCCGCCAATTCACTGTCGGTCAGCCGGAGTTCCGCCTCGCAGGCGGCATCACCCGGCGTCTCCCGCACCCCCTCGCGCGCCCAGGCGGCAGCGTCCCGTACCTCGCCCCGCAGCCGCGCGAACCGCGCCCGTACGGCGGCGTATCCGGCCGGGACCGGCATGCCCTCCGCGACCAGCCACTCCCCCACCGGGGTGGGCACCGGCCGGACGTCCAGCCGCTCGATCCCCCGTGCCAGGGCGCGCCGTTCGGCCTCCAGTGCGGGGCCGAGGTCGCGCGGCGCACGCGTCAGCCGGCGGGCGCGCAGCCGGCCGGTCACGGCCCGCAGGGCCGGGCCGTGCAGGGGGTGGGCGAGGGTGACGGCCGCCGCCCGGTCGTCGACCTGGATCAGGCCGTCCTCCTCCAGTCGCTCCAGGGCGTCGAGGTCGAGGCCGTCCAGCGGCAGGGCGAGCGGCTCGGCGAACGCGAGGCGTTCCAGCGTCTCCCGTTCGCCGGGGCCGGAGCGCTCCAGCAGCGGGACGAGCCGTTCGCGCACGGCCGGGGTGACCGGCAGCGGGCCGCGCCCGCGCTGCTCGCCGGTGCCGGGAAGGGACGTCAGCAGGCCGGCGCCGGCCGGCGCGGCGACCAGGTCCCGCAGCAGCCGCAGATCGCCCCGGCACACTCCGTGCAGGCGGCGCACGGTGAGCGGTTCCAGCCCGCTGGGGGCGAGGAGCTGCACGACGTCCTCGTACGGCAGCGGCGCAAGGGCCAGCCGGGGCAGCAGTTCGCCGGTCCACAGCCGGGAGACCGCGCCGGGCGTGGGCACCCCGTCCACCGCGGCCACGACGAGCCGGGTACGCCCGTGCACGGCGAGCTGGTGGACCAGGGCGGCCGAGGCCTCGTCCAGCAGATGGGCGTCGTCCAGGACGAGGAGCCGTACCCCGGACAGGATCTGGACCGCGCGCTGCGGCGAGACGGCGTCGGGCAGCAGGTGCGCGAAGGCGGCGAAGGGCAGCTCCCGGGCCTCGGGCGTGCCGGTGACCAGGGCGTGGTCGGAGCCCCGGACCGCCTCCGTGATCAGCCGGGTCTTTCCGTGACCGGCCGGGCCGGTCACCACGATGCCCCGGCGGCCGGCCGCCCATGCGCCGCGCACCCGCTCCAGCTCGTCGTCCCGGCCGGTGAACGGCCAGGGCGGCCGAGGGGTCGTCGCGTCCTGTTCGTAAGTCGTCACATCATCAGGAGCGCGCGTACTCAGCTTTGATACAGGGTGACTTGAGTAGACCCCGACTCAGGCGCCCGGCCGCGGCCGACGGGCAGTCTGGGCACATGACCCGACGCCTGTGCTCGCTACCACGGCAGCCGGTCCCGGACTTCGCACCGGGGCTGACAGCCGAGCGGCTGGGCGCGCTGCTCGCCGGGCGGCGGATGTGGGTCAACGGCACGGTCCTGCACTACTGCTTCTACGAGCACGGCTCCGACGCCTCCGTGATCCCGGTTCCCGGGACCGGGGAGCTGCGCCGGGTGCCGTGGGCCGGTGGGGAAGCACAACGGGACGCGGTTCGCGACTGTCTGCGCGAGTGGCAGGGGCTCGGCATCGGTGTCATGTTCACCGAGGTCGGCGACCGGCACGAGGCGGAGCTGCGGATCGGGTTCCAGCATGGCGGTGGTTCCTGGTCCGCGGTGGGCCGGGAAGCGCTGTCGGTCGGCCGGGGCGAGCGCACCATGAACCTGGGATGGGATGTGACGGGGCCCCAGGAGCGCGGCACGATCCTGCATGTGATCGGGCACGCGCTCGGCATGGTGCACGAGCACCAGAGCCCGTACGCCGGGCTCCACTGGGACGACGAGGCCGTGTACGCCGAACTGGCGGGCCCGCCGAACTTCTGGAGCCGGGAGACGACGGACACCAACGTCCTGCGCGCGCTCGACGCGGGCGAGGCGAGCGGATCCGTGTGGGATCCGCAGTCGGTGATGGCGTTTCCGTTCGGGCCTGGGCTGGTGCTGGAGCCGGAGCAGTACCGCGGGGGACTGCACCCCTCCGGTGCTCCGTCCCCGGCCGACAAGGAGTTCGTGCTCCGCTGGTATCCGCCGGCCGGCCCGGCCGCTCCGACCGCGCTGGTGCCGTTCCGTTCGGCGCCGCTCGGGCTCGGACCGGGCGAGCAGGCCGACTTCACCGTCGAGCCGCCGGAGACCCGCGAGTACACCGTGGGCACCTTCGGCGACGCCGACACCGTGCTCGTGGTCTTCGAGGAGCGGGAGGGGGAGCCGCGTTTCCTCGCGGGGCACGACGACGGCGGCAGTCCGGACAACGCCGCCGTCCGCGTCCGGCTCGTGAAGGGCCGCCGCTATGCCGTCCGGGTCCGGTCGTACTCGACCTGGGGTTCGGGAGAGACAGCGGTCATGTGCTGGTGACGGCACGGGGACGACGACAGCCACAGTCCGGCGCCGGGGGAGCGGCCGCGGGCCGGCCCCCCCCGGGGGGGGGGGGGCCCCCCCCCCCCCCAGAAAAAACCCCCCCCCCGGGTTAAAAACCCGGGGGGAAAATAGGGGC
>NZ_JBHJYK010000016.1:0-160227 GCF_042269865.1 Streptomyces sp. NPDC055966 | reverse complement strand
TTCTCCCCCTCGGGGGTTCGGGCCGGGGCCCCCCCAGCCCCACTGGCGGGGCCGGGGGGGGGGCCGGCGGCCCCCCCCCCGGGGGGGGGGCCGGGCCGCGGCCGCGCCGTTTCTCCGCCGCACGGCGTGCTTCACTCGGCGTGCGTCATGAGGCGGCCCGTTCGCCCAGGGCCGCGTCCGGGTGGGTGAGGCCCAGGTGGTCGCGCAGGGTCGTGCCCTCGTAGTCGGCGCGGAACACGCCCTGTTCCTGGAGGAGCGGGACGACCTGGTCGGCGAACGGGTCGAGGCCGCCGGGCGTGATGTGCGGGACGAGGATGAAGCCGTCGGAGGCGTCCGCCTGCACGAACTCGTTGATGGTCCGCGCGACGGTGGCCGGGGAGCCCACGAAGGTCTGCCGGTTGCCGGTGTTGATGACCAGGTCGCGGATGGACCACTTGTTGGCCTCGGCGAGCCGGCGCCACTCACGGGCGACGGCGACCGGGTCCCGGTACATCCGCACCTGGGCGCGGCCCCGCGAGATGTGCTCCTCCCCCACCAGCGGGTCGACGTCGGGCAGCGGGCCCTCCGGGTCGTACGCCGACAGGTCGCGGTTCCAGACGAACTCCAGGTGCTTGAGGGCCGTCGCGCCGCTGACCTGCAACCGGCGTACCTCGTGGGCGAGTTCGGCGGCCTCCGCGTCGGTGTCGCCGAGCACGAAGGTCGCGGCGGGCAGGATGAGCAGGTCGGCGGGGCGGCGGCCGTACTTCGCGAGGCGGGACTTGACGTCCGTGTAGAAGGCCTGGCCCTCCTTCAGCGTGGAGTAGCGGCTGAAGATGGCGTCCGCGTCGGCGGCGGCGAACTCGCGGCCCTCGTCGGAGTCGCCCGCCTGGAAGATCACCGGGCGGCCCTGCGGGGAGCGGGGCACGTTGAACCGGCCGTGGATGTCGAAGTGCTGCCCCCGGTGGACGAAGGAGCCGGCCCGGGCGTCCGTGAGGAAGGTGCCGGTGGCCTGGTCGGCGAGGATCTCGTCGCCGTGCCAGGAGTCGAAGAGCTCGTGCGCCGTGGTGAGGAACTCCTTGGCGCGGGAGTAGCGCTCGTCCTTCGGCAGGAAGCCGCCGCGGCGGAAGTTCTCGCCGGTGAAGGCGTCCCACGAGGTGACCACGTTCCAGGCGGCGCGGCCGCCGGAGAGGTGGTCGAGACTCGCGAACTGACGGGCCACCTCGTAGGGCTCGTTGAACGTGGAGTTGATCGTGCCGGTCAGCCCGAGCCGGTCGGTGACGGCGGCCAGCGCGGCCAGCACGGTGAAGGTGTCCGGGCGGCCGACGACGTCCAGGTCGTAGATCTCGCCGCCCTGTTCGCGCAGCCTGAGTCCCTCGGCGAGGAACAGGAAGTCGAACTTGGCGCGTTCGGCGGTCCGCGCGAAGTGCGCGAAGGAGCTGAACTCGATGTGGCTGCCGGCGGCCGGGTCGCTCCACACGGTGGTGTTGTTGACGCCGGGGAAGTGCGCGGCCAGGTGGATCTGCTTCAGGGGCTTGCTCATGGCGGTGTCGGTCGTCCTCTCCGGCTGCTCAGGCGGACACGGCGGCCGTGGCGGACACGGCGGTCGCGGCATAGCGGTTGGCGGGGCGGGCGAGGCCCAGCAGGCCGCGCAGGGTGCCGGCCTCGTAGGCGCTGCGGAACCGGCCCCGGCGCTGGAGCTCGGGCACCAGGTCACGGCTGACGCGGGGCAGGTCGTGCCCGGCGACGGCGGGCCGCAGCCGGAACCCGGTCAGCCCGGCGGCCGCCAACTCCTCCAACACGTCGGCGAGTTGTTCTGCGGTCCCGGTGAAGACCGGGGCGTCACTCGTGTACGGCGCACCCGCGAGCCCGTCCAGCCGCTCCCGCCGGGCCTGTGCCTCGGCCCGGCTGTCGTCCAGGAGGACGACCAGGTCGCCGAAGACGTGCAGGGTGTCCCCGGCCCGGCCAGCCGCCTCCTGTTCGGCGCGGATCTCGGCGACAATGGCGCGGGCCTCGTCCGCGTCGTGCGGGGTGACGTAGCCGACGTCGGCCTGCCGGGCCACGAGCCGGTACGGCACCGTCCCGTGAGCCAGCGCGGTGACCAGGGGCTGGCCCTGCGGCGGGCGGGGGGTGATCGAGGGGCCCTTGACGCTGAAGTGCCGGCCCTCGAAGTCGATGTAGTGCAGCTTGTCCCGGTCGACGAAGCGGCCGGTCGCCACGTCCCGGATCTCGGCGTCGTCCTCCCAGCTGTCCCAGAGCCGGCGCACCACCTCCACGTGGTCGGCGGCCTCGGCGAACAGCTCGGAGACGATCTCCCGCGCGGCCGGGCTGTCGTAGGCCTCGATCCGGCCGACGGTGCGGCGCCCGAAGTGGGCGGCCTCGTTCGGCCGGCCGCTGACCTGCACGCGCAGACCGGCGCGGCCGGTGCTGACGTAGTCGAGGGTGGCGATCGCCTTGGAGATGTGGAACGGCTCGGTGTGCGTGGCCACGACGGTCGGGACCAGGCCTATGTGCCGGGTGAGCGGGGCGACCCGGGAGGCGATGAGCACCGCGTCGAGCCGGCCGCGGACCTGGTCGGTGCGGTCGTCGGGATCAAACAGGTGCGAGGACTGCGGGCCGAGGCCGTCCTCGATGGTCACGAAGTCGAGCAGGCCGCGCTCGGCCTCGGCGACCAGGCCGGCCCAGTAGCCGGCGGTGAACAGGTCCCGGGGGCGGGCGACCGGCTCGCGCCAGGAGGCCGGGTGCCAGCCGGTGCCGTCCAGCGCGACGGCAAGGTGGAGGGGAGATGCGGTAGTTGGGGACACGTCGGTGCCTTCCTTGACGTCCGTACGAGGGTGGGGCACGGCGAACACCGGCTCGCGGGGCCAGGCGTCGGCGAGGGCCGGTGCGGCAGCGGAGAACCCGGGCCCGGAACGGCCCCGGGAGAAGGTCAGTGACGACAGAGTGCGGCGGACACGCGCTGGAGATCTATGTGCGGCCGGGAGTGGAGACGGACGGACCGGTACGCGTGCGGGGCGCGCGGCGGGTGTACGCGTGTCACGGCCGTCACCTCCGTACGTGCTGCCCGGCGATTCTCCTCGACACTCACAACGCGCCGCCGGCTTCGCTTGTTCCCGCTGTACCCGCTGTTCCCGCGCTGCGGACGCGCACGATCCGTGAGCGGCGGCGCAGGGTGAACCCGAGGGACTCGTAGAGCCGGATCGCGGGGGTGTTGTCGGCGGCGGCGTGCAGGAACGGGGTGTCCCCGCGCTCCCGGATGCCCCACGCGACCGCGCGTACCAGCCGGGTGGCGAGCCCCCGGCCGCGGTGTGCGGGGTCGGTGCACACGGCGCTGATCTCGGTCCAGCCGGGCAGCCGCAGCCTCCCCCAGCCTCCGGCCGGGGGGACCCCCATCTCGCTTCGCTCCCCCGCCATCGCGATCAGCCGCCCGTCGTGCCGGATCCCGAGGTAGGTGCCCATCTCGACGGTCCGCCGCAGATACGGACCGGGCCGGGTGCGGGCGACGAGGTCGAGGATCTCGGGGACGTCGCCGGGCCCGAGCCGTACGGCCTCCGGCGCGGGTTCGGCGCGCAGCGCGGTGTCGACCAACTGCACGCCCACCCCGGCCCCTTGGAGCTGCCAGCCGTCGGGCACCCGGTCGACGGGTTTGATCCGTACGGTTGTTCCCGGCCCGACCAGGGTGCGCAGGTCGTGCCAGGCGGCCGGGTCCGCCGGGTCGGCGAGCGCGGCGAAGGCGTAGATGCCGTCGCGGTAGCGGGCGGCGCGGCCCACGCGCTCGGCGAGGCGGGTGTGCGGGCCGGTCAGGGCGGCCCAGACGGCGTTGTCGAGGCCGCCGAGATCGGTCTGCTGGAGCACGGGGGCGACGTTCCCTTTCGGCCGGCGAGGGACAAGTGTCGAGTGACGCATGGTCAGGAATTGCTCAGCGGCAGGCCGGGCGGGTTGATCTCGGACGTGGGGACCGCCTCGTTGGAGAGGTTGTAGGCGGCCAGCCACTTGGCGTACTGCCCGTGCCGGATCAGGTAGTTGACGGCGTCGGCGAGCGGTTTGGCGAGCCCGCTGCCCTTCTTGGCGGTGGCCGCGATCAGCCCCTGCAGCGACTCTCCGGCACCGGAGAAGGTGCCCGCGTTGCGGGTGGCCTGCGGGGTGTTCGCGGTCTGCCGGACGCGGTAGGCGACCCCCGGGTTGGGTCCGAAGTAGGCGTCGATCCTGCCGCTGCTCAGCGCCAGGTTGACGGCGTTCTGGTCCGGGAAGTACTTGACGGTGAGCTGCTTGCCCTGCTTGGCCAGCCGGGCCTTCCACTCCAGCAGGATCTTCTCCTGGTTGGTGCCGGAGCCCACGGACACCGTCCGGCCCGCGAGGTTCTCGTAGTTCCCGTCGAACGTCCAGGTGCTCTTCTTCAGCGTCTCGAACGCCAGGTTGTCCTTGCGGTAGGTGGCGAACTCGTACTTCTTCTTGCGCTCCTCGGTGTCGGTGACGTTGGAGAAGGCGACGTCGACCTTGCCGCTGTCGACACCGACGAAGAGGTTCTCCCAGGTGAAGCTCTTGACCTCGGGCTTCAGGCCGAGCACCGCGGCCACCAGCCGGCCGAGGTCGGGCTCGGAGCCGGTGAGGGTCTTCTGGTCGCTGCCCACGTAGTCGAGCGGCGCGGACCCCGCGGGCAGCGCGCCGACGCCGATGGCGAGCGTGCCGCTCCTGCGGACGGAGGCGGGCAGTTCGGCGCTGATCGACGCCACCTCGGAGACCTTCAGCGTGGTCTGCTTCGCGGCGCCGTTGGACAGCCGGCCCACGGTGACCGTGCCCGCCGCGTCGGTCGTGGTGGCGGCCTCGCTGTCGCCCCCGCAGGCGGCGAGCCCGGTGGCGAGGGTGGCGACGGCGGTCGCCGCGGTGATGCCTCGGATCAGGCTGCGTCGGAAGAGGTGGCCGGTCATGGCTGTCCTTGTCGTTCGGTGGGTGCTGGGGATCAACTGGGGTGGTTTCACAGGACCTTGGCGAGGAACTCGCGGGTCCGTTCGTGCCGGGGCCGGTCCAGCACCTGGCTCGGCGGTCCCTGTTCGACGATGCGGCCCTCGTCGAGGAAGACGATCCGGTCGGCGACCTCGCGGGCGAAGCCGATCTCGTGGGTGACGATGACGAGGGTGGTGCCGCCGGCGGCGAGGTCCTTGATGACGGCCAGTACCTCGCCGACGAGTTCGGGGTCGAGGGCCGAGGTCGGCTCGTCGAAGAGGATGACGCCGGGCCGCAGGGCGAGGGCACGGGCGATCGCGACACGCTGCTGCTGGCCGCCGGACAGCTGCCGCGGATAGTGGCCGGTCCGGTCGCCGAGGCCGACCCGGGTGAGCAGTTCGCGGGCCAGGTCCCGGGCCGCCGGCCTGGTCAGCCGGCCGGTGGCGGCGGGGGCGGCGGCGACGTTGTCGAGGGCGGTCAGGTGCGGGAAGAGGTGGAAGTTCTGGAAGACGAAGCCGATCCGGCTGCGCTGGGCCAGGATGGCGCGCTCGCTCAGCTCCTTCAGCCGGCCGCCGCTGCCCCGCCGGACGCCGATCGGCTCGCCGCCGACGCTGACATGGCCGATCTCGGGCTTCTCCAGGTGGTTGACGACGCGGAGCAGCGTCGACTTGCCGGAGCCGGACGGTCCGATGATCACCGTGACCTCGCCGGGGCGGATGGTCAGGTCGATGCCGTCGAGGACACGGTGGGCGCCGTACCACTTGTGGACGCCGTGGACGTCGACGGAGACGGGGGCGGTGGTGTGGAGGGTGGTCGCGGTGGTGGTCATACGGCGGCCTCCCGGCGCAGTCGGGCCCGGAACCCGGTGACGGCCGCGCGGGCCCTCTGCCAGGGAGTCGGCGGCAGGGTGCGCGTGGCGCCCCGGGCGACGTACCGCTCGACGTAGAACTGGACGACGGACACGGCGCTGGTCAGGATCAGGTACCAGACGGTGGCGACGAGCAGGAGCGGTACGACGTCGCCGGGGTAGGTGCTGCCCATCGTCTGCACCGAGCCGAACAGGTCGAGCAGGGACACGTAGAACACCAGGGACGTGCTCTTGACGAGCCCGATCAGCTGGTTGACGTAGTTCGGGGTGATGGACCGCAGGGCCTGCGGGAGGACGATCCGGCGGAACCGGTAGCCCCTGGGCAGACCGAGCGCGGCGGCCGCCTCGTGCTGTCCCTGGTCGACGGAGAGGATGCCGCCGCGGACCACCTCGGCCGCGTAGGCCGCCTCGTTGAGGCTGAGGCCGACGACCGCGATCGCCATGTCGGTGGCCAGCTTCGACTCGTCGAAGGTGACGAAGGCAGGACCGAACGGCACGCCGAGGCTCAGGGTCTTGTACAGGGCACTGAAGTTGTACAGGAAGATCAGCACCACGATGAGCGGCACCGAGCGGAAGAGCCAGGTGTACGTCCAGCTGACCGCGCGCAGCACGGGGCTGCCGGAGAGCCGGCCGAGTGCCAGCACGACGCCGCCGACGAGGCCGGACACCGCGCTCAGGGCCGTGACTTCGAGGGTGACGCCGAGCCCGTCGAGGACGGTGGGGCGCAGGAACCAGTAGCGGAAGCGGTCCCACTGGAAGAAGGGGTTCGTGGCCAGTCCGTGCCCGATCTGGGCGACGAGGACCAGGACGACGGCCGTGGCGATCCACCGTCCGGGCCGGTGCAGTGGCAGAACTCGCTGTGCAGTGAGGGATTTTGACGGTGCGTCGGCGGGTGGCGCCTCGGCCAGGGAGACGGCGGCGCCTGGGGGTTCACTCATGGCGGGGCTCCGGCTTGGGTCGGCGCCCCGGTCGTCGCACGCCGCACGGGCGTGGGCCGCGACGGCGCTACGGCGCGAGGCGGCCCACGGCGGCGCACGGGACACCGGGGGCTGGGGCGGGGCGGACAACGGCACACCGCGGGCGGTGTGCGTCGGGAACGCGAGTGGCTGGAAAGGGAGTTCAGCCGCGGCGGCGGGCGGTGCCCGGCACGGTACACAGCGCGCTGTTGACCCGGAGCAGATCGACGGCGCGGTCGGCGACGAGGAGGCCGGCGTACGACGGGACGCGGCCCTGGGGGCGGCTCAGGGCCGTCCGGGGGCTTGCGTCCATGGCGTCACCTGTCACTGTTCCGGCCCCGCGGGGCCCTCGCGCTTACCGAAATGCGTCGTTCCGGTCCGGTCGTCACCTGGGGCACCCCACCGCGCTGCGAGGGTTGCCGGTCAGCGAGCCAGGGCTTGGCGCTGACGCTCATGACCGTTCTGGCCGTCAGTTAAGGCAGCCGGCCGCCGGTATGTCAACGGCCGTCCGCCAAGTGGACGTTCGACGTCCCTCATGCACCGCTCTCACCTGCGGGAAGCATCCTCGGCGTCGGCGGCGTGAGCCGCCCAGTCCAGGATCTGGACGGCTGCCCCGGCGGCCTCCAGCCCCTGGCAACGGCCGTGGTGACGGCGGGAGATGCCGTCGAGGTCGAGGTGCCGGCCGAAGGCGGGACGCGCGGCCAGCCGACGGGCCCAGGCCCACAGGGCGCGGTGGCCGGCGATGCGGTGCACGGCGGAGGCGTCGAGGTGGCAGCGGTGGACGGTGTCGAGCTGGACCAGGGTCACCCACAGTTCGACGTCGGCGGCGGTGAGCCGGTCGTCGACCAGGTACTCCTCCCCCGCCAGCCGGTTCTCCAGCCGGCCCAGCGTGTCGAGGAGCACGTCGAGGGCGGCGGCGCGCCCGTCCGGGTCGCCGCCCGCCTGTCCGGCCCGCTGCGCGGCCTCCTCGATGTCGTCGCACATCCCCTCGACGGCCTCGATCACGGACTCCTGGCCGCACGGGTACAGCGAGGCGTGCCCCGCGTGCGGGAAGCGGTCGAGGTCGCGCAGGATCTCGCGGGCCCGGGTGCTGACGATGCGGCCGGACCAGTCGTCGCTGAGCACGGGGGCAAGGGCCGGCCCGGTGTAGTGGTGGGCGCTGGCCTCGTACAGCGGGCGCAGCGCGGCGTGACCGCCGCCGGGACGGTCCGGAACGGCGGACAGGAGGGTGACGGGACACCTGTCGCCCAGGCCGAGGACGTCGTGTCCGACGGCGAGGCGCAGTCCGTCGGGACAGGCGGTGGACAGGTGGAGCCGGTAGCGGTGGGCCACGGCGTAATGGCCGCTGCGGGCATCCCGGCCGATCCGCCCCCGGAAGACGGGAGCGGCGCGGTGGACGGACGGGACGGCGGCGAGCGGAGTGCTGGACATGCGTCTCCCCGGGTGATGGGTGTGCGGTGGGGCGCGCCGGCGGACGGCGTCGGCCGGTGGGCGCGCGGGAGCCCGGTTCAGCGGAGCGGGCTGATCGCGCTGCACACACGCAGCAGATCGATGTGGCGGCGGGAGGTGAGCAGGGGGGCGCGGAGCGGCGTACGGCCTGCGCGGCCGGCGACCGTTTCGAGGCGCGCCATCATTCCCTACCAATTCACTAGGATTCCCGTCCTGAAGTGTCGATCCGGCTCCGTGCGACGTCAAGAGGGGGTCCACGAGCCGGTCGGCGCGCGATGCTGCGGCCGGGCGTGTCCGAGGTCTCCTCAGACGGTGCGCCATGTGACATAGTACTGCCCGTGGCAAAGCGATTGACCTGCGATGTCGTGGTCGTCGGAGCCGGCATGGTCGGCGCGGCCTGTGCCCTGTACGCCGCGCGGGCCGGCCTCGACGTACGGGTGGTGGACCGGGGACCGGTGGCCGGCGGCACCACCGGGGCGGGCGAGGGCAACCTCCTCGTCTCGGACAAGGAACCGGGCCCGGAGCTCGAACTCGCCCTGCTGTCGGCCCGGTTGTGGGAGCGCCTGGCCGACGGGCCGGGTGCGGCGGCCGAGTACGAGCCCAAGGGCGGCCTGGTGGTCGCCCGGGCGCCCGCCGCCCTGGCCGCGCTGACGGACTTCGCGGCCGGACAGCGCGCCGCCGGCGTCGTCGCCGAGCCGGTGAGCGCGGCCGAACTGCCCCACCTGGAGCCCCACTTGGCCGCGGGCATGGCGGGCGGGGTGCACTATCCGCAGGACGCCCAGGTCATGCCCGCCCTGGCCGCGGCGCATCTGCTGCGCGCCTCCGGCGCCTCGCTGCACACGGGCTGGACCGTGACCGGGGTGATCCGCGGGGCGGACGGCACGGTCCGCGGCGTCCGCACCGACCGGGGCGAGCTGTCCGCACCGGCGGTGGTGAACGCGGCCGGCACCTGGGGCGGCGACCTCGCGGCACTCGCGGGTGTCCGGCTGCCGGTCCTCCCCCGGCGCGGCTTCGTCCTCGTCACCGAGCCGCTGCCGCGCATGGTCCGGCACAAGGTGTACGCGGCGGACTATGTGGCGGACGTGGCGAGCGACTCGGCCGCCCTGCGCACCTCGCCGGTCGTGGAGGGCACGGCCGCCGGACCCGTGCTGATCGGCGCGAGCCGGGAGCGGGTCGGCTTCGACCGCTCGCTGTCCCTGTCCGCCGTACGGGCGCTCGCGGCCGGGGCGATCGGCCTGTTCCCGTTCCTGCACCGGGTCCGCGCGCTGCGCACGTACGCCGGCTTCCGGCCGTATCTGCCCGACCACCTCCCGGCGATCGGCCCCGACCCCCGGGCGCCCGGGCTCTTCCACGCCTGCGGGCACGAGGGCGCCGGCATCGGACTCGCCACCGGCACCGGCCGGCTGATCGCCCAGGCGCTCACCGGCGCGACACCGGAGCTGGACCTCACCCCGTTCCGCCCGGAGCGGTTCGACTCGGACGGAGGCGACACGCCGTGAATCCCCTGGAGTTGGCCCGGGCCCGGCCGGGCGAGCACTTCACCGTCACCCTGGACGGGCGCCCCGTCGCGGCGCTGCCCGGGCAGACCGTCGCGGCGGCACTGTGGGCGGCGGGCGTGACGGCCTGGCGCAGCACGCGCGGTGCGGGCCGGCCGCGCGGGGTGTTCTGCGGGATCGGGGTGTGCTTCGACTGCCTGGTGACCGTCAACGGCCGTGCGAACCAACGCGCTTGCCTGGTCCCGGCGCACCCGGGCGACGTGATCCGCACCCAGGAGGGGACGGGGCGGGGCGATGAGTGAGCGCGTTCGTCTCGCCGTCGTCGGCGCGGGTCCGGCGGGCCTCGCCGGGGCGCTGGCGGCGGCTTCCCGGGGCGTGCACGTCACCCTGGTCGACGCGGCCGCCCGGGCGGGCGGCCAGTTCTACCGGCAGCCCGCCCCCGCCCTGAACGCCCGCCGCCCACAGGCCCTGCACCACCAGTGGCGCACCTGGCGGCGACTCGCGGACGGCCTGGCCCGGCACACCGAGGCCGGGCGCCTCACACATCTGACGGACCATCATGTGTGGTGTGTGCGGCGGGAGTCGGACTCCTTCGCGGTGCACGCCCTGCTCGGACCGGAGCAGGAGGAAGGCGTCACCGTGCGCGCCGACGCCGTCCTGCTCGCGACCGGCGGTTACGAGCGTGTGCTGCCCTTCCCGGGCTGGACACTGCCCGGAGTCGTCACAGCCGGCGGCGCGCAGGCCATGCTCAAGGGCGGCCTGGTGCTGCCGGGCCGTACGGTCGTGGTCGCGGGCACCGGACCGCTGCTGCTGCCGGTGGCCACGGGGCTCGCCGCGGCGGGGGCGCGGGTGGCCGCGCTGGTGGAGTCCGCCGGCCCCGAAGCCCTGCTGCGCCGCGCTCCGGACCTCGCCTCGCAGCCCGGCAAGCTCGCCGAAGGCGCCTGGTACGCGGGGCTGTTGGCGCGGTACCGGGTGCGCGCCCTGGCCCGGCACACGGTGGTGGAGGCGCACGGCACGGAACGGCTGACGGCGGTCACCGTCGCCGCGCTCGACCGCACCGGCCGGATCCGGCCCGGCACCGTGCGCCGCATCCCCTGCGACACCCTCGCCGTCGGCCACGGCATGCTGCCGCACACCGACCTCGCCGAGACCCTCGGCTGCGCGCTCGCCGGAACGGCCGTGCGGGTGGACGCGGAGCAGCGCACCGACGTGCCCGGGGTGTGGGCCGCCGGCGAGGCCACCGGCATCGGCGGCGCGGCCCTCGCCCTCGCCGAGGGCCACATCGCCGGCCGCTCGGCGGCCGCCCGCTTGCGGGGCACCGCCCCCGACCCGCACGCCTGGGCCGCCGCCGACCGGGCCAGGACCCGGCACCGGGCCTTCTTCGCGGCGCTCGACACGGTGTACGCGCCGCCCGCGGGCTGGGCGGAGCGGATCCCGGACGACACGGTGGTGTGCCGGTGCGAGGAGGTCACCGCCGGCGAGGTCCGTGCGGCCGCAAGGACGCTCGGGGCCACCGACCTGCGCTCCGCGAAGCTGCTCACCCGGGCCGGCATGGGCTGGTGCCAGGGCCGGATGTGCGCGCCCGCGGTGGCCGGCCTGACCGGCTGCCCGCTCACGCCGGGACGCCGCCCGTTCGCACGTCCCGTCCCGCTCGGCGTGCTGGCGGGCCTGCCGGACGACGATTCACCCGCACCACAGTGATATGTCACATACTTATGGATTGGGGACCGCTCATGACCCACCCGGAGAACCGCCCCTGGCGCGGCGTCCTCGTCGCCACCGCGCTTCCGCTGCGCGCCGACCTCTCCGTCGACCACGACCGCTACGCCGAGCACTGCTCCTGGCTGGTCGACAGCGGCTGCGACGGCGTCGTGCCCAACGGCTCGCTCGGCGAGTACCAGGTGCTCACCCCCGAGGAGCGGGCCCGGGTGGTGGAGACGGCGGTGGCGGCGATCGGCGGGGAGCGGGTGATGCCGGGCGTCGCGGCGTACGGCTCCGCCGAGGCGCGGCGCTGGGCCGAGCAGGCGGGCGAGGCGGGCTGCGCGTCGGTGATGCTGCTGCCGCCCAACGCCTACCGGGCCGACGAGCGCTCGGTGCTCGCCCACTACGCGGAGGTGGCCCGCTCCGGCCTGCCGGTGGTGGCGTACAACAACCCGATCGACACGAAGGTCGACCTGGTGCCCGAACTCCTCGCCCGGCTGCACGGCGAGGGCCACATCCACGCCGTCAAGGAGTTCTCGGGCGATGTCCGCCGCGCCTACCGCCTCGCGGAACTCGCCCCGGAACTCGACCTGTTGATCGGTGCCGACGACGTCCTGCTGGAGCTGGCGGTGGCCGGTGCCAAGGGGTGGGTGGCGGGCTACCCCAACGCGCTGCCGCGCGCCTCGGCGCAGCTGTACCGCGCGGCCGCGGCCGGCGACCTCACCACCGCGCTCCCCCTGTACCGGCAGCTGCATCCCCTGCTGCGCTGGGACTCGCGGACGGAGTTCGTGCAGGCGATCAAGCTGTCCATGGACGTCGTCGGCCGGTACGGCGGCCCGGTGCGCCCGCCGCGCGTCCCGCTCCTGCCGGAGCAGGCGGCCGCGGTCCGCGCGGCCACCGAGAAGGCCGCCGCCGCGGGCCTCGCGTAAGCACCCACACACGCAGGAGGTAGTCGGACCATGCGCAGCAAGCTCGTCCTGCACGCCGTCGACTCGCACACCGAGGGCATGCCGACCCGCGTGATCACCGGCGGGATCGGCACCGTGCCCGGCGCGACGATGAACGAACGGCGGCTGTACTTCCGTGAACACCGCGACGGGATCAAGCAGTTGCTGATGAACGAGCCGCGCGGCCACTCCGCGATGAGCGGCGCGGTCCTCCAGCCGCCGAGCCGTCCCGACTGCGACTGGGGGGTTCTCTACATCGAGGTCTCGGGATATCTGCCGATGTGCGGGCACGGCACGATCGGGGTGGCGACCGTGCTGGTCGAGACCGGCGTGGTGGAGGTCGTGGAGCCGGTGACCACCATCCGGCTGGACACCCCGGCGGGGCTGGTGGTGGCCGAGGTGGCGGTCGAGAACGGCGCCGCGCGGCACGTGACCCTGAGGAACGTGCCCTCGTTCGCCGTCGCCCTGGACCGCGAGATCACCCTCCCGGACGGCCGTACGGTGACCTACGACCTCGCCTACGGCGGCAACTTCTACGCGATCCTCCCCCTCGACGCCTTCGGCATCCCTTTCGACCGCGCCCGCAAGGACGACATCCTCGCGGCCGGTCTCGCGCTGATGGAGGCGATCGACTCCGAGGCGCAGCCGGTGCATCCCGAGGATCCGTCGATCCGCGGCTGCCACCACGTGCACCTCTACGCGCCCGGCGCCACCGCGCGGCTCTCGCGGCACGCGATGGTCGTCCACCCGGGCTGGTTCGACCGCTCACCGTGCGGCACGGGTACGTGCGCGCGCATGGCGCAGCTGCACGCGCGCGGCGAACTGCCGTTGCACACCGAGTTCGTGAACGAGTCCTTCATCGGCACCCGGTTCACAGGACGCCTGCTCGGCGAGACGGAGGTGGCCGGAGTCCCGGCCGTGCTGCCGAGCTTCACCGGCCGCGCGTGGATCACCGGCACCGCGCAGTATCTGCTCGACCCCGCCGACCCGTTCCCGGAAGGCTTCGTCCTCTAGACTCCCGCCGGTGATGCGTGACATGGCACAGGAACAGCACAAGCCGGACCCGGACCCGGGGCTGCCGGCGCTCCCCCGGCTCGGGGGCCGGCGCAGCAGTTACCGCGAGCGGGTCGCCGACGCGCTGCGCGCCGCGCTGATCGCGGGTGAGCTGCGGCCGGGCGAGGTCTACTCCGCGCCCTCGCTCGCCGCCCGCTTCGGTGTCTCGGCGACGCCGGTACGGGAGGCGATGCTGGACCTCGCCAAGGAGGGCCTGGTCGACACCGTGCCCAACAAGGGCTTCCGGGTCACCGCCGTCTCCGACCGGCAGCTGGACGAGTACACGCACGTCCGCGCGCTGATCGAGATCCCCACCGTGGCCGCCCTGGCCCGCACGGCCGACCGGGTCTCCCTGGAGGCGCTGCGGCCGGCGGCCCGGGAGATCGTCACGGCTGCGGCGGCCGGCGATCTGATCGCCTACGTGGAGGCCGACACGCGCTTCCACCTCGGCCTGCTCGCCCTCGCCGGAAACGCCCACCTGGTCGAGGTGGTCGCCGACCTGCGCGGCCGCTCCCGCCTCTACGGTCTGACCGCCCTCGTGCGGGCGGGCCGGCTCCTCGCCTCCGCCCAGGAACACCTCGAACTCCTCGACGCCCTCCTGGAGCGCGACGAACGGTCCGTCCACGAGATCATGACCCGGCACCTGGGACATGTCCGCAGCCTGTGGGCGGCGGGCGAAGACAGCGACTAGGGCGCTACCGCATATTTCACGGCCCTGATGCTCTTGATCTGCACTTTTTACGTCATCGACCCGGCCGGACACCAGAACGACCGCCAATTTTGCGGTGGGTGGGAGCTTCCCGGACCATACTCCCGTTCCGGCGATCCCGGGACATCTGTTCGATGAGAGGCAGACCACCCACATGGCCACGGCCGTCGACACCACACACGCCGACACCACGGACACCGCGGACACCACGGACCCCTCCGGCACCAGCAAGCACGCCCGGAGCTTCGGCCTCCCGGTCGCCACCGCGCTGGTCATGGGCAACATCATCGGCGGCGGGATCTTCACGCTCCCCGCCTCCATCGCCCCCTACGGCACGGTCAGCCTGATCGCCTTCGGCGTGCTGACCGTCGCCGCCATCGCCCTGGCCCTGGTCTTCGGCCGCCTCGCCGCCCGCGACCCGCGTACCGGCGGGCCGTACGTCTACGCCCGCGAGGCCTTCGGTGACTTCGCGGGCTTCCTGACCGCCTGGTCGTACTGGATCACCGGCTGGGTGTCGAACGCCGCGCTCGCCGTGGCCGCCGTCGGCTATCTGAACGTGGTGCTCCCGGTGGGCGGCAGCCACTGGTCCGCGTGCCTGGCCGCCCTCGTCCTGCTCTGGCTGCCGGCCGTCGCCAACTTCGCCGGCACCCGGTACGTGGGCGCCGTCCAACTCGTCTCCACGGTGCTGAAGTTCGTGCCGCTGCTGCTCGTCGCGGTCGGCGGGCTGTTCTTCTTCGACCCGTCCCGCATGGGGCCGTTCAACTCCAGCGGTCACGGTCCGGTCGGCGCGGTGTCCGCCTCCGCCGCCCTGCTGCTCTTCTCCTACCTGGGCGTGGAGTCCGCCGCCGTCAGCGCGGGCGAGGTCAGGGACGCCCGCCGCAACGTGGGCCGCGCCACCGTCATCGGCACCACGGGCGCCGCCGTGGTGTACCTGCTGGGCACCCTGTCCGTCTTCGGCACGGTCCCGCACGACCGGCTGGTGCACTCCACCGCGCCGTTCTCGGACGCCGTGAACGCGATGTTCGGCGGCGGCTGGGGCGGTACGGCGGTGGCGGTGGCGGCGGTGATCTCGATGACCGGCTGCCTCAACGGCTGGACGCTGCTCAGCGCCCAGACCCCGTACGCCGCCGCCAAGGACGGCCTGTTCCCGGCCGCCTTCGCCCGGCGCCGCCGGGGCGTGCCGACCTTCGGCGTCGCCGTCACGGCCGTCCTCGCCTCGCTGCTCACGGCGTACAACTACCTGTCGGGCTCGACCAGGGTCTTCGAGGTCCTGGTCCTGGTCACCACCTTCACGGCGACCGTGCCCTACCTGCTGGCGACGGCCGCGCAGCTCTTCCACCTGATCTCCGGCAAGGGCGAGTCGGTGAACCGCGCCCGGCTGGTGCGGGACGCGGTGATCACCACGGTCGCCGCCGGCTTCTCCCTGTGGCTGATGGCGGGCGCCGGATACGCGGCGGTCTACCAGGGCACGCTGTTCCTGTTCGCCGGCGTCCTCGGCTACGCGATCCTCGCGGCCCGCCGCCGGCGGAACGCGTCGTAGGACGCGGAGGCCGATCGGGGCAGGCAAAAGGCGCCGTACCGGAGAGATCCGGTACGGCGCCTTCCCGCGTTTCGCAACGTCGGGACGACAGGATTTGAACCTGCGACCCCTTGACCCCCAGTCAAGTGCGCTACCAAGCTGCGCCACGTCCCGTTGCGATCCACGCGGGGTGTCCCGCGTGATCACGCAGGTCAACCTTACCGCACCCGTGCCGGTGCCCGTGTCACCCCCGTCGCGGCGGGTGCCGGGGTACGGCCGGGGCGGCGGGCCGGGACCAGGAGGGCGGCGCCGGCCGCGGCCAGGCAGAGGAGGGCGAGCAGGGTCCAGCCGTGGGTGTAGCCGGAGGCGTAGGGCAGGCCGGAGGGCTGGAGGCGGCCGGTCACCAGGACGCTGGTGAGCGCGGCGCCGATGGAGCCCCCGATGGTGCGGATGTTGGCGTTCATGCCGGTCGCGGCGCCGGTCTGCTCGGGCGGGACGCTGCCGACGACCAGGTTGGCCATGGAGGCGAAGGCGAGGCCGATGCCCAGGCCGAAGAGGCCCGCGACCACGGCTATCTGCCACTGGGCGTCATGCCAGAGGGTGAGGACACCGCAGGCCAGCGCGCCGAGCGCGGCACCCGTGGTGAGCAGCGCCTTGGCGCCGACGCGGGGCTCCAGACGGCCGGAGAGGACGCCGGAGAGGAACATCGCGAGCAGCATCGGCAGCATGAGCAGCCCGGAGGCGGTGACGCTGGCGCCGAAGCCGTATCCGGCCGCGGCCGGGGTCTGGACGAAGCCGGGCAGGAAGGACCAGATCGCGTACATGCCGGCGCCGAAGAGCAGGGCGGCCGTGTTGGTCGTCCACACCGCCGGCAGCCGCATCACGCGCAGGTCGATCAGCGGGCTGCGGGAGCGGGCCTCGGCGGTCAGCCACGCGGCGAACAGCACGACGGCGGCGGCGAACAGGCCGAGCACCTTCGGCGAGCCCCAGCCCCACTGCCCGGCCTGGCTCAGCGGCAGCAGCAGGGCCACCAGCCAAGCGGAGAGCAGCGCGGCACCGGCCCAACTCACCGTCCCCCGGGCCCGCCTGGGGGATTCGGGGACATAGCGCACGGCGATCAGGACGGTGGCGGCGACGATCGCCACGGGGATCCAGAAGAGCCAGCGGTAGTCGAGCGCGGAGACGATCGGGCCGGCGGCCACCATGCCGACCCCGCCGCCGGCGGCGATCACCGCGGAGAGGTTGCTGATGCTGCCGCTGACCTCGGCCGCGGTGAACTCGTCCCGGATGATGCCGAAGGACAGCGGGAAGAGGGCGCCGCCGACGCCCTGGACGACCCGGGCGACGATGAGCACGCCGATGTCCGGCGCGAGCGCGGCCACGAGGCAGCCGGCGAGGACGGTCAGCAGGACGGCGACGAGCGTGCGCTTCTTGCCGACGAGGTCGCCGATGCGGCCGAGGATCGGGGTGAAGACCGAGGCGGACAGCAGATAGGCCGTCATCACCCAGGTCGCGGTCGACTGGGAGGTGTGCAGGGCGTGCTGGACGGTCGGCAGGGCCGGCGCGATCAGGGACTGGAGCATGGAGAACACGCCCGCACCGGTCGCGAGGACCGCGAAGGTGAGGCGGGTGGACGTGCGGGGCATGAAGGAGCCTCTCCGGAAAACCGGGACAGGGAAGTGTGGAGTGCACGAGCGATTGCTAAAGTGGAGGTGCGCCTCCACTCTAACGGAGGCATGCCTCCGTTTCAAGATGCGGAGGTGACCCTCCAGATCGCTGGATCGTCCACGTACCCCAGGAGGCAGCCGTGACGGCCACGCCGTTCCCCGTCGGCGCATTCGTGGCGGCCCGCCGGCCGCACCGCAAGGACGCCGCCCGCAACTACGACGCCCTGCTCGCGGCCGCCCGCGAGGCGTTCGCCGAGCACGGCTCGGACGCCTCCCTGGAGGACATCGCGCGCCGCGCGGGCGTCGGCATCGGCACGCTGTACCGCAACTTCCCCACCCGCCGCGATCTGTTCGAGAGCGTCTACGCCGACGAGGTCGACGCCCTGTGCACGGCGGCCCTGGAGGTCGCGGACCGGGAGCCGTGGGAGGCGCTGACCGCCTGGCTGGACCGGTTCGCCGGGTACATGGTCACCAAGCGCGCGGTGCGCGAGGCCCTCAACGACGAGTCGGAGATCTTCCAGTCCTGCCGCGACTCGATGTACGCCGCCGGAGGCCCGTTGCTGGAGCGCGCACAGCAGGCGGGCGTGGCCCGGCCGGACATGAACTTCACCGACCTGCTGCGGATGGTCGCCGGGATCACGGCGACGGTGTTCGACGACGACGCCCAGCGCGACCGGGTCCTCGCGATCGCCCTGGACGGCGTGCGCACCGGCCGCTGAGCCCCCGCCGCGGGCGCCCTACTTGATCACCGCGTTCGCCACCACCACGATCACTCCGAGCAGCGCGTCCCCCAGCCCCATCAGGATCGCGGTGGGCCAGCGGCGGGCCGACCAGCGGGCGGTGATCAGGCCGAGGGAGAAGAGGATCACGATGTTGAGGAGGAAGGCCGGATACTCCAGCCCCTTCGGGGGCCACCAGCCCCAGCCCGCGCCCGCGAGGATGAAGACCGTCGGCAGGACGGCCGTGACCAGCGGCCACTCGTCGCGCAGGGTGCGCAGGACGTCCCAGCGGCGGTGCGGGGCACGCTCGGCGATGTAGTGGGCGTAGCCGTGGGCCAGGGCGGAGGCCAGGGCGGTCACCAGCAGCCAGACGGCGTCGTAGCGGCGGCCGGCCTGGGTCGTGCGGCCGTACTGGGAGAGCGCGGCGACCATCGAGCTGGCGAGGACGGCGCCGTAGACCCCGCCGAAGAGGACCGCCTCGCGCGTGCCGTGCTGCCGGTCCGGCTGCGGCCCGCCGGGCTCGGCGGCGGCCGCCGTGGAGTCAGCCATGCTTCCCACGGTCCCTTGGGCCCGGTACGGCCGCCAGCGGTGGCGCCCCGACGAAGTGTCCCGTGACCGGCCCCGATGCCCCACACCCTGTCGCCCCCGGCCCGCCCGGCGCCCTGGCTAGGGTCGCCTCATGACGCACAGCTTCGCGCTCCACATCCCGGACGCCGGCCTCGAACCCGAGCCCCTCGATCCGGAGCAGATCGTCTCCGGGAACCCGGAGGTCACCGGGAAGGTGGTCTGGCAGTCGCCGGACGGCAGGCAGATCCGCGGGATCTGGCAGATCACGCCGGGCGTGGTCACGGACACGGAGGCGGACGAGGTGTTCGTGGTGATCAGCGGCTCGGCGACGATCGAGGTGGAGGGCGGGGCGACGCTGCGCGTGGGGCCGGGGGACATGGCGGTGCTGCGGGAGGGGGACCGTACGCGGTGGATCGTGCACGAGACGCTGCGCAAGGCGTACGCGATCAGTCTGTGAACTCGGCCGACGTGTCGGCGCGGTCCCCCGTGCCCCCGTGGCCCAGCGCCTCGACTCCCGCCGCCAGCGCCTCCACCACCGCGTCCGGCGGACGGTTCGTGTCGCCGCTCGTGCGGGCCAGCAGGGGCAACTCGACCTGGACTCCGCCGAGTCGGGTCAGGTTGACCGGGTTCCTGGGGTGGACGCCGCGCAGGTCGGACGGGATCGCCGTGAGGTCGGTGACCGCCGGGAAGTGCGGGGCGCGGGCGGCCAGCGCCTCGGCCACGACGCGGGCCGCCGCCCGGTTGCGGCCGCCGAGGAAGACCGTGTGCGCCGCGCGCATGTGACCGTGCAGGGACACCGTGAGGGAGACCCGTGCCAGGAACTCCCGCAGCAGCGCGCAGTGTTCGGCAGCCATCCGCGGCGACGTGATGTGCACCGGCCGCGGGTTTCCCGGCTGGGTGAAGACGAGGCTGGTGGCACCGCAGCGCCGGGCCAGGATCCCGGCGAGTTCGGCGGTGCCGCCCTCGTTGCTGCCGTGCAGCGCCAGCAGCCCGACGCCGTCGCCGGGGACGAGGGTCGCGAGCAGCGCGACCCCCTCGATCGTCACCCGCTCCACGCGTGCGGTGCGCGTCACCGTTCTCCTCGTTCCCCCGGCTGTGCCGGCATGTTGTACGGCGTGACGACCTGGATCGCGGACGGCGGCGGCGGTGCGGCCGGGGGCAGCGCGCCGTGTGCCCGCATGACCAGGTGGCAGGCCTCGCGCAGGTCCTGGCGCAGATCGTGGTGGAGCACGGCGGACAGCCGGTGCTCGCGCAGCAGGCGGATGTTCTCGTGGTCCAGGTCGTGGGCTATGAACACCGCGCACTCCCGGCCGAGGTCGGCGAAGGCGCGCAGCGTGGCGTCGTTGCCGCCGCCGATCGAGTACACGGCGCGGATCTCGGGGTCACGTGTCAGCGCGGCGCGGACGAGGTCGTACTGGGTGGCGTCCAGGCCCTGGCCCTCGGCCGTCTCCACCAGGGTCCGCTCGGGGTACCGGGCCCGCATGAGGCTGCGGAACCCCATCTCCCGCTCCTCCTCGTTGCGGAAGAATCCGCTGCTGAGGCTGGTGAGGACGTTGCCCGGGCGGTCGCCGAGCCACTGGCCCATCAGATAGGCGGCGGTGGCGCCGGCAGCGCGGTTGTCGCTGCCGACACAGCCGAGCCGGCCGCTCGCGGGTAGGTCGGTGACCAGGGTGACGACGGGGATGCCGGCCGCCGTGAGCCGGCCCACGGCGGCGGTGACCTCGGGGACGTCCGGCGCCTTGAGGATCACGCCCTGCGAGCCGCGCCGGGCGATCCGGTCCAGCGTCTTGACCTGCTCGGCGGCCGGGCCGGTCTCGCGGAAGTGGAAGCGGGAGCGCAGCACCGCGGGGTGCAGCGAGGGCAGCTCGGCCTCCAGGGCGGCGCGGACGGCGGTCGAGAACCGCTCGGGCGCCTGCACCACGATGTCGACCATGAACGTACGGCCGACCAGCCGGACCTGGGTGCGCTGCCGGTCGAGGTCGGCGATGGCCCGGTGCACCTCCTGCGCGGTGCTCTCGCGCACCCCTCCCCTGCCGTTCAGCACACGGTCCACGGTGGCCTCGCTGAGGCCCGCCTGACGTGCGATCTCCCGGATCGGGAACGGATGGCCCACGCTCCGGCTCCTTGAGGGGTTTTTGATGGCTGGCTGCTGGTTGTTCGAGGGGTTTGTCATGACAAGAATGACAGGACCGGGCCGCTCGCGCGGCCGAACGCCCAGAGCTCCGGCCTGCCGCACGTCCTGATCCCCGAAATGAGGACACCCATGTCCCTCGCCTCCGCACCGGGCCGCGCCTGGCTGACCGAGCAGGACTGCGACCTCGGCACCTTCCGTGCCCTGACCGACCGCACGACCCGCCTCGCCGACCACCCGCACGCCACGTCCGTGCGGGACGGCGTCCCGCTGTACGACGCCGACCGGCTGCGCTCGGCCGGTGACCGGGGCGCGCTGCGCGCCGAGTTGGTGCGGGTCCTCGCCGACGGTCCCGGCATCGTCGTCGTGCGGGGCGCGTTCGCGGACGCGGCGGTCGTGGACCGGCTCACCGCCGTCTTCGAGGCGCTCGTCGCCGACCAGCGCGCCTCCGGGGCCGCCGCGGGCGACCACTTCGCGCGGCCGGGCGCCAACGACCGGGTGTGGAACGCGCTGGAGAAGGCGGCCCTGTACGACCCGGAGGCGTTCGCCGACTACTACGCCAACGACGTCCTGGCCCTGGTGTCCACCGCCTGGCTGGGCCCCGGCTACCAGGTGACCTCGCAGGTCAACGTGGTCAACCCGGGCGGCGCCGGGCAGAGCGTGCACCGCGACTACCACCTCGGCTTCCTGAGCAACGCGACCGCGGCCGCCTATCCCGCGCACGTGCACCGGCTCTCCCCCGTGCTCACCCTCCAGGGCGCGGTCGCCCACTGCGACATGCCGGTGGAGTCGGGTCCGACGCTGTATCTGCCGTACTCCCAGCTGTTCGAGCCGGGCTATCTGGCCTGGCGGCTGCCGGAGTTCCAGGCGTACTTCGCGGAGCACCACGTGCAGCTGCCGCTCGCCAAGGGCGACGCGGTGTTCTTCAACCCCGCGCTGTTCCACGCCGCCGGCGGCAACCGCACGGCCGGCGTACGGCGCACCGCCAATCTGCTCCAGATCTCGTCCGCGTTCGGCCGGGCGATGGAGACGGTGGACCGGGAGGCGGTGGCGAACGCGGTGTTCCCGGTGCTGCTGCGGCGCGCGGCCGAGGGGGCCGGCGAGGCGTGGCTGGAGCATGTGATCGCGGCGAGCGCCGAGGGGTATCCGTTCCCGACCAACCTCGACAGCGACCCGCCGGTGGCCGGTCTGGCCCCGCCCTCGCAGGCGGACCTGGTGCGGCGCGCGGTGCGCGAGGGCTGGGAGCCGGAGCGGCTGCGGGCCGGGCTGCGGTCGGGCGCCGAGCGGCGCGAGAGCTGAAAGGGCAGGCAGAGCATGGGACATGACGCACTTCTCGACGGCAAGGTGGTGCTCGTCAACGGCGGCAGCCAGGGCGTGGGGGCCGCCATCGCGCGGGCCGCCGTGCGTGCGGGCGCCGCCGTGGCGGTCACGGGCCGGCGGACCGGGCCGGGCGAGACGCTGGTGAGCGAGCTGGCGGCGGACGGCGGCACGGCGATGTTCGTCCGGGCCGACCTCGCGGACGCCGGGCAGGCGAAGGCGGCGGTCGCCGCGGTGGTGGACGCGTACGGCCGCGTCGACTGCCTGGTGAACTCGGCGGGCCTCACCTCCCGGGGCACGCTGCTGGACACCACGCCGGAGCTGTTCGACCAGCACATCGCGATCAACCTCAAGGCGCCGTTCTTCGCGATGCAGGCGTCGGTCGCCGACATGGTGGCCCGCAAGGCGCCCGGCACGATCGTCAACATCATCACCTCCTCGGCACACGGCGGTCAGCCGTTCCTCGCGCCGTACGTCGCCGCCAAGGCGGGCCTCGTGGGTCTGACCCGGAACGCGGCGCACGCCCACCGCTTCGACCGGATCCGGATCAACGGCCTGAACATCGGCTGGACGGCGACGGAGGGCGAGGACGCCACCCAGCGCGCCTTCCACGGCGCGGGCGACGACTGGCGCGAACAGGCGGCGGCGAGGCTGCCGATGGGCAAGCTCGGCCAGCCGGACGAAATCGCCGACTTCGTCGTCTTCCTGCTGTCCGACCGCTCGGGCGTGGTCACGGGCTCGGTGATCGACTGGGACCAGAACGTGCTCGGCGGCCTCGACTAGAACTCTCCGCACCCACCCTCGCGATCCCCTAGGAGCAGCACCCCTCATGCGTATCGGAATCCTCGGCCTCGGCCGCATCGGCGCCTTCCACGCCGAGACCCTCTCCCGCCTCGACGTCGTCGAGTCGCTCGTCGTCACCGACCCGTTCGCGGACGCGGCCAAGGCCGCCGCCGAGAAGTTCGGCGCCGAGTTCGCCACGGTCGTCGACTCGCCGGAGGCGCTGCTGGCCGCCGGCGTGGACGCCGTCGTGGTCGCGGCCGCCACCGACGCCCACCCCGCCCTGATCCTGGCCGGCGTCGAGGCCGGCGTCCCGGTCTTCTGCGAGAAGCCCGTCGCGAAGACGATGACCGAGGGCGTGGACGTGCTCAAGGCCGTCCAGGGCCGTGGCGTGCCCATCCAGATCGGCTACAACCGGCGCTTCGACACGGGCTTCGCCGCCGCCCGGGCCGCCGTGCGGGCGGGCGAGCTGGGCGCACTGCACACGGTCCGCTGCACGACCCTGGACCCGGCGCCGCCGCCGGCCGCGTACGTCGCCGCGTCGGGCGGGATCTTCCGCGACTGTTCCGTGCACGACTTCGACATCATCCGCTGGGTGACGGGCCGCGAGGTCACCGAGGTGTACGCGGTCGGCGGCAACCGGGGCGCCGACTACATCAAGGAGGCCGGCGACGCCGACACCACCGGCGCGATCCTCACCCTGGACGACGGCACGATCGCGGTCGTCTCCAACTCCCGTCACAACGCCCGGGGTTACGACGTCCGCATGGAGCTGCACGGCTTCGCGGACTCCATCGCCGTGGGCCTGGACGACAAGCTCCCGCTGCGCTCGGTGGAGCCGGGCGTGACCTTCCCGGCCGGCACCCCGCACGACTTCTTCATGGACCGCTTCACCGAGGCCTACCGCGCCGAACTCAGCGCGTTCACGGAGGTCGTGGCCGGCACCCGCCCGTCGCCCTGCACCGTCGAGGACGCCCTGGAGGCCGGCTGGATCGCCGAGGCCTGCACGCTGTCCCTGCGCGAGCACCGCCCGGTGACGATCGCCGAGGTACGGCAGGCGTGAGCCAGTAGGGGGGGGAGCGGCGCCGGGCGCGTGCCCGGCGCCGCTTCGCGTGTGCCGGCGGTAAGCGTGTCAGCCGCAGTAGCGGATCAGCCACTCGTCCGGGTTGTACGTGTCCCGCGCCGGGTCCGGTGCGGTCGCCGGCCTGGTCTCGACCATGTCCTGCGGGCGTATCCGCTCGGGCAGCGAGCCGAAGCGTTCGTGGCGCGAGGCCGCCGCGCCGTCGGCCTCCTGGGGCGCCTTGCGTGCTTCGGTACGGTGTGTCATCGCGTCCTCCCGTCTGCGCGGGCCTCCCCCGTCGTCCCCTCAACGCCCGCGTGCCCCCGGTTGGTTCCCGGCCGTCCTGCGGCCGAATCCACCGGGGGCACGGAGGAATGCCCGCGACGTGTCCGGGTGCTCAGGCCCCGCAGGAGCGCAGGAACCTGCGGGTGCGCACCGCGATCGGCAGGGGCCGGTCCGGCTCGCACGGGTACATGTCCTGCTCGACGATGGCGAACAGGTCCACGCCCAGCCGCTGGGCCGCCGCCAGGACGGGGCCCAGCTCCGGTACGCCGGTGGGCGGTTCGCACATCACGCCCTGGGCCACGGCCGGTCCGAAGGGGGTGCCCTTCGCCCGCACGTCGGCCAGGATCTCCGGGTCCACCTGCTTGAGGTGCAGATAGCCGATGCGCTCGCCGTAGGTCTCGATCAGCTTGACGCTGTCCCCGCCGCAGTACGCGTAGTGCCCGGTGTCCAGGCAGAGGTTGACCAGCTCGGTGTCGGTCGAGTCCAGGAACCGTTCGACGTGCTCCTCGGTGTCGATGTGGGTGTCGGCGTGCGGGTGGACCACGATGTCCAGGCCGAACTCCTCCTTGACCTCGTGCCCGAGCCGTTCCATGCCCTTGGTCAGGTGCGCCCACTGCTCGGCGGTCAGCTCCGGCGGCTCCAGGATCTCGGCGGTCTTGTCGTCCCGCCAGAACGAGGGGATGACCACCAGGTGCCGCGCGCCCGTGGCCCGGGTGAGCTCGGCGACCTGGCTGACGTGCGCCCAGGTCGCGTCCCAGACGGAGGGGCCGCGGTGCATGCCGGTGAAGACCGTGCCCGCCGAGACCTTCAGGTCGCGCCGGGCCACCTCGTCGCGCAGACGTGCCGGGTCGGTGGGGAGGTAGCCGTAGGGGCCGAGTTCGATCCACTCGTAGCCCGCCTCGGCGACCTCGTCCAGGAAGCGGTCCCAGGGGACCTGCTGGGGGTCGTCGGGGAACCAGACGCCCCAGGAGTCGGGAGCCGAGCCGACCCGGATGCGGTCCAGCGGGGTGGGGTGCGCCATGGTCAGGTGTTTCCTTCCGGGGAGGTCGCCACGGGTGCGGTGAGGTCGCTCTCCTCGGGGAGTTCCTCGGTGTCGACGCCGCGTACCTGGGCCAGTTCGTGCTTGAGCGCGGCGAGTTCGGCGCCGCCTGCCATGTGGTTGGTCAGCTCCTCCAGGCTGATCTGCGCGCGCTCGGCGGACAGTTCGAGGGTGCCGAGGCGCAGGACGCTGAAGTGGTCGCCGACCATGTAGGCGTGGTGGGGGTTGTGGGTGATGAAGATGACGCCGAGGCCGCGGTCGCGGGCGGCGGCGATGTACTTCAGGACCACGCCGGACTGCTTGACGCCGAGTGCGGCGGTCGGCTCGTCGAGGATCAGGACGCGGGCGCCGAAGTAGACGGCGCGGGCGATGGCGACGCACTGGCGCTGGCCGCCGGAGAGGGTGCCGATGGGCTGTTCCAGGTCGTCCAGGACGATGCCCATGTTGCGCAGTTCCTCGTCCGCCGTGGCCTTCATCCCGGCGATGTCCAGGCGCCGGACCGGCCAGGGGCCCTTCGTCATCTCCGAGCCCAGGAAGAAGTTGCGCCACACCGGCATCAGCGGCACCGTCGCCAGGTCCTGGTAGACGGTGGCGATGCCCTTGTCGAGGGCCTCGCGCGGGCTGGAGAAGCGTACCGGGGTGCCGTCGACGAGGAACTCGCCCTCGGTGTGCTGGTGCAGACCCGAGATGATCTTGATCAGGGTGGACTTGCCGGCGCCGTTGTCACCGAGCACGCAGGTCACCTTGTTCGCGTGCACGGTGAGGTCCACGCCGTGCAGCGCGCGGATGTTGCCGTAGGACTTGCCCGCACCGCGCAGTTCGACCAGGGCCCCCTCACCGGCGGGCGGGGTGTCGGCGAGCACGGCGCCGTGGGTGGCTGCCTTGTTGTCAGTCATCGCTTCACCTCCGGGTCGCCGCGCGGCTGACCCACAGATTGATCAGGACGGCGCCGAGGAGCATCACGCCGAGGAAGGCCTTGAACCAGTCCGGGTTCCAGCCGGCGTACACGATGCCCTGCTGCACCATGCCGAACATGAACGCGCCGAAGACCGGGCCGATCGCCGAACCCGCGCCGCCGGTCAGCAGACAGCCGCCGATGACGGCCGCGGCGATGTAGAGCAGCTCCTGGCCGATGCCCTCGCCGGACTGCACCGTGTTGAAGGAGAACAGCTGGTGCATGCCGATGAACCAGGCGCCGAAGCCGACCAGCATGAACAGCGAGATCTTCGTGAACGTCACCGGGACACCGACGGCCCGCGCGCTCTCCTTGTTGCCGCCGACCGCGAAGATCCAGTTGCCGTACTTCGTGCGCAGCAGCACCCAGGTGGCGATGGCCGCGAAGACCACCCACCACACCACGGTGATCTTCACCTGCACCCCGCCGACGTCGAACGACGACGCGAAGACCTTCCTGGCCTGGTCGAAGCCGTCCATGTCGCTGATGTCGTCGGTGGCGACGTTCCCGGTGACGAGCTTGGTCACCGCGAGGTTCACGCCCTGGAGGATCAGGAAGGTGCCGAGGGTGACCAGGAAGCTGGGCAGGCCGGTCTTGACCACCATCCAGCCGTTGAAGAAGCCGATCGCGAGGGAGACGGCCAGGGCGACGATCACGCCCGTCCACACGTTCAACGTCAGCTGGTAGCTGAGCATGCTCGCGGTCAGGGCGGAGGAGATCACGGCGACGCCGGAGGAGAGGTCGAACTCGCCGCCGATCATCAGCAGGGCCACCGGCAGGGCCATGATCCCGATGGTCGAGGACTGGTAGAGGATCGTGGCCATCGAGCTGCCCTGACGGACCGAGGGCGCGACGACGAGGAAGAAGATCAGTACGGCGGCGGCGCCGAGGAAGACGCCCACCTCCGGCCGGGCCAGCAGGCGCAGCACCAGGGGGCGCCGGGCGGTGCGGCCGTCGGCCGCCTTGGGACCGGACGCCGGGGGTGTCGTCCCCACGGCCGGCTCGGCGTGCTGGGCCATGCTCATCACCGGGTCCCCTTCGCGGCGAACTCGGCGACCTTGTCGACGTTGGACTTGTCGACGAAGGCCGGACCGGTGAGCACCGGCTGGACGCCGCCGCCGCTGTAGTTGCCGTTGTTCTTGTAGAGCCACAGTGCGTCGACGGCCAGGTAGCCCTGGAGATAGGGCTGCTGGTCGACGGCGAACTCGATGCTGCTGTTCTGGACGGCCTTGACGAGGTCTTTGTTCAGGTCGAACGTGGCGACCTTGGCCTTGCTGCCCGCGTCGCCCACCGACTGCACGGCGGTGAGGGCGAAGGGGGCGCCCAGGGTGACGACCGTGTCGACCGAGCTGTCCTGCTTCAGCTTCGCCGTGATGGTCGAGCGCACGGACGGCATGTCGGTGCCGTTCACGTACAGGGTCTCAGTGGTGCCCTTGAACGTCTTCTTCACGCCGTCGCAACGCTGGGTGAGGCCCACGTTGCCCTGCTCCTGGATGACGCAGACGACGTTCTTGGCCCCGGTCGTGTTCAGCTTGTCGCCGAACGCCTCGCCCGCGACGCTCTCGTCCTGGCCGAAGAACGACAGCATTCCGAGCTGCTTCCAGTCGCTCAGTCCCGAGTTGAGGCCCACTACCGGGATACCCGCCTGCTCGGCCTTGCCGACGACGGCCTTCATCGCGTCCGGCTTGGCCAGGGTGACCGCGACGCCGTCCACCTTCTGGTCGATCGCGTTCTGCACCAGGTTGGCCTGGTTGCCCGCGTTCGGGTCGGCGGAGTAGACCAGCTTGATGTTGTCCTTGGCGGCGGCCGCCTCGGCGCCCTTGCGGACGGTGTCCCAGAAGGTGTCGCCGGGCGCCTGGTGCGTGACCATGGCGACGGTCATCCGAGGGGTGTTGGCCTTGCCCGCCGAGGCGTTCTGGGCCGCCTCCTCGGCCTTTTTCCCGCCGTGGGCGCTGGCGCACCCGGCGAGGGTGAGGGCCGCCGCCGCGGCCACCGCCACGAAGGGGGCCGATCGGCGAAACCGGGAGGGAGAAGAGCGGTCCATCTTTCCAGCACCTCACTGTGCGTGCGACGGGGGAAGGACGCTGATGCGTTGGGACGGGATCCAAGTCCCTGGTGAGCCCGCTGTCAATACTTTGTTAAGACATCATTTCACGAGCAGGTCCGAATGTAAGTACAAATCATTGACATCTGGACCTTCACGGGCCTACACCTGACAGGCATGAGCCCAGTACACCGCACACCGCAGCGAACGGCACCGGGTGACCGGGCGCTCGACAGCCTCACGTTCGCCCTGGACCGCACGAGTCCGGTACCGCTGTACTACCAGTTCGCACAGCAACTGGAGGCCGCCATCGAGCAGGGCGCGCTGGCTCCGGGCAACCTCCTGGGCAACGAGGTCGACCTCTCCGCACGGCTGGGCCTGTCCCGTCCCACCGTCCGCCAGGCGATCCAGTCCCTGGTCGACAAGGGCCTGCTGGTACGCCGCCGAGGCGTCGGCACGCAGGTCGTGCACAGCCAGGTCAAGCGCCCGCTGGAGCTCAGCAGCCTCTACGACGACCTGTCCGCGGCCGGACAGGGCCCGACCACCCGGGTGCTGCGGGGCGAGCGGATCCCGGCGCCCGCCGACGTGGCCGCGGCTCTCGGCATCGCGGAGGGCGCCGAGGTCACCGTACTGGAGCGGCTGCGCTCGGCCCATGGCCAGCCGGTGGCGTTCCTGTGCAACTTCCTGCCGCCCGCGCTGCTCGAACTCCCCACGGAGCGGCTGGAGTCGACGGGCCTGTACGAGATGCTGCGGTCCGCCGGGATCGTGCTGCACAGCGCCCGGCAGTCCATCGGCGCGCGCAGCGCCACCGCCGACGAGGCCGGCCTGCTGAACGAGAAGGAGGGCGCGGCCCTGCTCACCATGCGGCGCACCGCGTACGACGACACGGGCCGGGCCGTGGAGTACGGCAGCCACGTCTACCGGGCCTCGCGCTACGCCTTCGACTTCCAGCTGCTGGTCAGGCCCTGACTCCTTCAACTCTGCCTGCTCTTCGCCGAAGTTGCAGGTAACGATGACGATTACGTTTCGGGCAAGAGACCCCCGAGTGCGAGCCGACCTATTGACGCATGAGCGGACATGGGGGTGTTATGACGCCCACGATGTTCGGTCGAGTTGGTTTCTGAGCGGTTTCGACAACCTTTCGGTGATCAACTCATCCCCTTGACCGAGCCCTGTATTCCTCAGGAGCCGCCATGCGCCTCTCGCCCTCCGGTGTTTCCGTCCCGGGTCCCAGCCGACGCTCGCTGCTGCGCACGGCAGGCGGTGCCGCCCTGCTCGCCGGTACCGGCGTCCCCCTGTTGTCCGCCTGCGGGGGCAGCGGCTCCTCCTCCGACCCGAAGACCGTCACGGTCGGCTCCAACGCCTCGGACGCGGTGCCGAAGAAGGCCTTCGAAGGCGTCTACGCCGACTTCAAGAAGACGTCCGGCCTCACGGTCGCGGTGAACACCAAGGACCACAACACCTTCCAGGAGCAGATCAACTCGTATCTGCAGGGCACCCCGGACGACGTCTTCAACTGGTTCGCCGGCTACCGCATGCAGTTCTTCGCGGCGAAGGGCCTGGCCTCGCCGATCGACGACGTGTGGCAGAAGATCGGGGACAATTTCCCCGACGCGATGAAGAAGCTCAGCAAGGGCCAGGACGGCAAGTACTACTTCGTGCCGCTGACGACGTACCCCTGGGCGATCTTCTACCGCAAGAGCGTCTTCCAGCAGCACGGCTACAAGGTCCCGGCCACCTGGGACGACTTCGTCGCGCTGTGCAAGCAGATGCAGAAGGACAACCTGGTCCCGATCGCCTTCGGCGACAAGGACGCGTGGCCCGCGATGGGCACCTTCGACCAGATCAACTTCCGGCTCAACGGCTATGACTTCCATGTCCAGTTGATGGCGGGCAAGGCCTCCTGGACGGACGCCAAGGTGAAGGCCGTCTTCGACCACTGGGCCGAGATCCTGCCCTACCACCAGGACGGCTTCATGGGCCGTACCTGGGAGGACGCCGCGCAGACGCTGGTGTCGAAGAAGGCCGGCATGTACCTCCTCGGCTCCTTCGTGGCCCAGCAGTTCACCAACAAGGCCGACCTGGACGACCTGGACTTCTTCCCCTTCCCGGAGATCAACTCCGCGTACGGCCAGGAGACGGTCGAGGCGCCGACCGACGGCTTCATGGTCAGCAAGTCCCCGAAGAACCACGACGGTGTCGTGAAGCTGATGGAGTACCTGGGCAGCCCGGCGGCCGAGGAGACGTACCTCAAGACCGACCCGAGCGTGGTCGCCGCCTCCAACAAGGCCTCCACCTCCGCCTACTCGCCGCTGCAGAAGAAGGCGTTCGAGATGATCGGCGCCGCCAAGAACCTCACCCAGTTCATGGACCGCGACTCCCGGCCCGACTTCACCTCCACGGTGATGCAGCCGGGGCTGCAGAAGTTCCTCCAGAACCCCAAGGGCGTGGACAGCCTGCTGTCGTCCATCGAGCGCCAGAAGAAGACGATCTTCGCGTCCCAGTGAGCGACCCGATGACGACCGACACGACTGACACGACGACGCAGACCCCGGAGGCGGCCGCCGCGCCGTCCCCGGGGCCCACGCCCGGGGCGAAGCGGGCCACGCGGAGCCACCGGCGTCTGCTGACCCGCCGCGACCGGATCACGCTCGGCCTCATGGCGGGCGTGCCGACGATCCTGCACGTGGCCCTCGTCTGGGTCACGGCACTCGCCTCGATCCTCCTCGCCTTCACCACCTGGGACGGCATCGGCTTCGACTCGATCAAGTGGGTCGGCCTGGAGAACTTCAAACAACTCTTCAACGACAACCCGCAGTTCTGGCCGGCCCTGCAGCACAACGTCATCTGGTTCGTGGTCCTGATCCTGATCCCGACGCCGTTCGGCCTGTTCCTGGCCGTCCAGCTGGACAAGCGGATCCGCTTCAGCCGGGTCTACCAGACCGCCTTCTTCCTGCCGGTCGTCATCTCGATGGCCTGCATCGGCTTCGTCTGGCAGCTCGTCTACAACCCGGACACCGGCCTGATCAACAGCATCATCGGCGCCAACAAGCCCGGCCACTACATCGACTGGATCGGCGACCCGCACCTGAACCTGTGGGCGGTCCTCATCGCCGCGTCCTGGCGGCACGCCGGCTACATGATGATCCTGTACCTGGCCGGCCTGAAGAGCGTCGACCCGTCGCTGCGCGAGGCCGCCGCGCTGGACGGCGCGAACGAGTGGCAGACGTTCAGGAACGTCATCTTCCCCACCCTGCGCCCGACCAACACGGTCGTCCTCGTCGTCACCATCATCGAGTCGCTGCGCGCCTTCGACCTGGTCTTCGTCTTCAACAAGGGCGCCCAGGGCACGGAGTTGCTGTCGATCCTGGTGACGAACAACATCATCGGCGAGTCCAGCCGGATCGGCTACGGCTCCGCCATCGCCGTCGTCCTGCTGGTCATCTCCCTCGCGGTGATCATCCCGTACCTGATCGCCACCTTCCGGAAGGAGCGGCGCGCATGAGCAGCACCACTCTCCCGCCGACGCGCCGCGCCCCGATCCGCCCGGCCCGGGTGCTGCTGCACGTCTTCCTCGCCGGTACGGCGCTGGCCTGGCTGGCCCCGCTCCTGTGGGCGGTCTTCTCGGCCCTGCGGCCGTACAGCGAGACCAGCGCCAAGGGCTACGTCTCCTGGCCGAGCAAGCTGACGTTCGCGAACTTCACGAACGCGTTCCAGCAGTCGGACATGCTGCACTACTTCGGCAACACGCTGATCATCGCGGTGCCGGCCGTGCTGCTGACCCTGTTCCTCTCCTCCTGCGTGGCGTTCTACGTCAGCCGCTTCGACTTCCGCGTCAACCTCGCCCTCCTGCTGGTCTTCACGGCCGGAAACCTCCTCCCCCAGCAGGTCATCATCACCCCGCTGTACCGGCTGTACCTGCTGACCGACCTGCCGGGCATCACGGCGAGCGGCAAGCTGTACGACTCCGCGCTCGGCCTGGTGCTCATCCATGTGGCGTTCCAGTCGGGGTTCTGCGCGTTCGTGCTGAGCAACTACATGCGCTCGCTCCCGCACGAGCTGACCGAGGCCGCACTGGTCGACGGGGCCTCGGTGTGGCGGCTGTACTGGCAGATCACGCTGCCGCTGTGCAAGCCGGCGATGGCCGCCCTGGCCACCCTGCTGTCGATCTGGATCTACAACGACTTCTTCTGGGCGCTGGTGCTGATCTCGACCGGTGAGAACATGCCGATCACCTCGGCCCTGAACAACCTCTCCGGCCAGTACTTCACGGACCCCAACCTGGTGGCGGCGGGCTCCCTCCTGACTGCGATCCCCACCCTGATCGTCTACTTCGCCCTCCAGCGCCAGTTCGTCAACGGCCTCACACTGGGCTCCAACAAGGGCTGAACACCTCCTGACCTGCGGCTTTCACCAGCGAACCGGGCAGCGCACCGTACCCGCCCGGGTGGCCTGCGCCCGCGGCGGCCCGGGCGCAGGTGCACAATCAAAGACGACGCAGCGATGGCCGTCGGCCCCGGTGGTGAGGGGGCCCATGGAAGGACGGGGCGTCCGTGATGGCGGGAGAGAGGCAGGGCAGACAACCTCGGCAGCCGCACCTGCCCGACCTGCACGCGCGCCTGCGTTCCGAGCTGGGCCGGATCGACGAGCAGCTGCGCGCCCTGCTGTCCTCCATGGACCGGCTCCAGGGCCTGCTGGACGCGGTGGTGGCCATCAGCCGCGAGGTCGAACTGCCCGCGGTGCTGCACCGCATCGTGACCACCGCCATGGAGCTGGTCGGCGCCCGGTACGGGGCACTGGGCGTACTCGACGAGTCCGGGGAGCGCCTGGAGCAGTTCATCACGGCCGGCCTGAGCGAGCGCGAGCGCAAGGCCCTGACCGAGACCGGCATGCCGCGCGGTCTGGGGGTCCTCGGCCACCTGATCCGCTACCCCGAACCCCTGCGGATCGACGACATCCCGGCCCACCCGGCCTCCACCGGGTTCCCGCCCGGCCATCCGCGCCTGCACACCCTGCTCGGCGTCGCCATCAGCGTGCGCGGCGAGATCTACGGCGACCTCTACCTGTCGGAGCGGTACGACGGAAAGCCCTTCGACCTGCACGACGAGAACGTCGTCCTCGCCCTGGCCGGCGCCGCGGGCATCGCGATCGAGAACGTCCGCCTCTTCGAACGGATCCGGGTCGGAGCCGAGCAGTTCCAGCGGCTGCTGCTGCCCACCCTGCCCGACCTGCGGCCCTTCACCGCGGCCGCCATCTACCGGCCGGCCGCCGAGCCGAGCCAGCTGGGCGGGGACTGGTACGACGCCGTCCCCCTGCCCGACCAGGTGGTGGCCGTCGTGATCGGTGACGTGGTCGGCCACGATCTGCGGGCCGCGGCCGCGATGGCCTCCACCCGGAACATGATGCGCGCTCTGCTGTTCGACCGGAGCGACCCGCCCGGCGTGGTCCTCGCCCGGCTCGACCGGGCGCTGGAGGCCATCACGGACAATCCCGTCACGACCACCACGCTGGCCCGCGTCGAACCGGAGGGACCGGGCTGGCGACTGCGCTGGAGCACCGCGGGCCACGTCCCGCCCCTGCTGCTCACCCGTGAGCGCCGCGCGACGTACCTGCTCGGCGAGCCCGGACTGCCGCTCGGCGTCGACACGGATCAGCCGCGCCCGGACCACTCCCGGCTGCTGCCCCCGGACGCCACCCTGATCTTCTTCACGGACGGGCTGGTCGAGCATCCCGAGCACCCCATCGACGAGCGGCTGAACGTACTCGCCCAGCTCGCCGTGGAACACTCCGGGCTGTCCCTGCCCGCGTTCGTCCGGGCCCTGGCCGAGCACCACCCCAGCGACGGTCACGACGACATGGCCATCCTCGCCGTCCGCACACCGCCCGGCGACATGGAGCATCCGGGACAACCGGCGGATGATGGACCTCGGGGGTGACATCGACGCGGAGGTCGCCCGATGCCCGACGCGCGGCAGGTGCGGCTCGGCCGCAGTGGTGCGGTGGCCGTTCTGGAGATCTGCGCCATGACCGCGCTCTATTACGGCTCGGCCAGGCTGGGCCTGCTCCAGCAGCTGGTGCGCGGCCAGGTCACCCCGCTGTGGCCGCCGAGCGGGATCGCGCTGGCGGGCCTGCTCCTGCGCGGCTGGAAGCTCTGGCCCGGGATCGCGCTCGGCGCGTTCCTGGTCAACATCTCGCTGGGGCCGTCGCTCCCGGCCGTCCTCGCGATCACGGCGGGCAACACCCTGGCGCCCGTCTGCTCCGCCGCGCTGCTGCGCCGCGTGGGATTCCGGAACGAACTGGACCGACTGCGCGACGCACTCGCCCTGATTTTCCTCGGTGCGTTCACCGGGATGCTGATCAGCGCGACCACGGGCAGCGGGACCCTGATCCTCGCGGGCGTCCTGAACGCCGAGGGCTTCTGGCCGACGTGGTCGGTCTGGTGGACCGGCGACGCGATGGGCGTGCTCGTGGTCACGCCGGTCCTGCTCGTCCTCAGCTCGGCCCACCGGCCGAAGGAGGTGCTGCCCCTGCGGTGGGCGGAGGGGGTGCTGCTGGCGGCGGCCACCGTCGGCGTCGGTGTCGTCGAGTCCGGGGACACGCCGCTGCTGTTCCTCGGCTTCCCGCTGCTGATCTGGGCGGCCTTCCGCTTCCAGCTGGCCGGGGCCGCGCCCTGTGCGCTGGCCGTGTCCACCTTCGCGGTCATCGCCGCCGGACGCGGATCAGGCCCGTTCTCCCATCATGACCTGCTCACCAGCATGATCACCCTCCAGGCCTTCAACGGCTCCGCCTCGCTGACCGCGCTGCTGGTCGCGGCGGTCATCAGCGAGCGGAACGAGACCCAGCGCGAGATCGCGCGGGCCTGCGGGCAGCTCGCCGGGATGGTGGCCAGGATCGCCACCGGCGACCATCGCCCGACACTCCCCGGCGAGGACGGCCCCACGGAAACGAGAAGGTCGTCTCCTCATCCCTGAGAAGACGACCTCCGACCTGCTGCAAAGCTGGTCGGGACGACAGGATTTGAACCTGCGACCCCTTGACCCCCAGTCAAGTGCGCTACCAAGCTGCGCCACGTCCCGATGCGCTCGCTCGCGGTGAACCGCGTGATCGCGCGAACAGAACTTTACCCCACGTCCGGGGGTGCGCCGAAGAGCGGCCGCGGGGAGCGGGGGAGAATCGGCGCCATGACGAACGCGGGCGCATCGGATGCCAGGGACCGCGACGCCGACGGGCGGGCGCGCAACGCTCGGCCCCGGGACGGGCTCGGGCGCCCGCTGCCCTACGGCACGCAGGGCGTGCCCCGGCAGCCGGAGGGGGTCGTGCGGACGCCCGACGAGACGGTCGCCGAGGCGCAGGCCCTGCTGGCGGCGGGCAGGCCCTTCCACGCGCACGAGGTCTTCGAGGACGCCTGGAAGTCGGGTCCCGAGGACGAGCGGGCGCTGTGGCGGGGGCTGGCCCAGCTGGCGGTGGGGCTCACCCACGCGGCGCGCGGCAACGCCGTCGGCGGGGCGCGCCTGCTGCGGCGGGGCGCGGGGGCGGTGGCGGCGTGGGAGAAGGCGCGCGGCGAGGACCGGCCCTACGGGATGGATCTCGCCGGGCTCGCCCGGTGGGCGTGGGAGCTGGCGCAGCGGGTGGAGCAGGGGGCCGGCCCGGTGGATCCGGTCGCCGAGGCGCCTCGGCTCGGGTGGGGCGAGCTGCACTGACCGGCAGGGCCGACCGGCCGTGCCGACCGTGCGTACGGAGGCGGTGGACGCGTGGTCAGCGGTATGCGGCAGACTCGGGGCGTGCGAAAGATTCATGTCATCGGTATCGGCGCGGGCGACCCCGACCAGCTGACCCTGCAGGCCGTCAAGGCGCTGCGGAGCACGGACGTGTTCTTCCTGCTCGACAAGGGCGAGGTGAAGAGCGATCTCACCCAGCTCCGCCGGGACATGCTCGACACGCATCTGCCCGCGGGGTCGTACCGGGTGGTGGAGGCCCGTGACCCCGAGCGGGACCGGACGGCGGGCGGCTCGGCGTACTCGCCGGCGGTGGAGGACTGGCGCAGCGCCCGCGCCGGGATCTACGAGCGGCTGATCGCCGAGGAGCTGGACGAGGACGGCACCGGCGCGTTCCTGGTGTGGGGCGATCCGGCGCTGTACGACAGCACGCTCGGGATCCTGGAGGAGGTGCTGGCGCGCGGGGCGGTCGCGTTCGAGTACGTGGTCGTCCCCGGCATCAGCAGTGTCTCCACGCTGGTCGCCCGGCATCGCACGGGCCTGAACCGGGTGGCGCGGCCGGTGCAGATCACCACCGGTCGGCGGCTGGCCGAGGGCTTCCCCGAGGACGTGGACGACGTGGTGGTGATGCTGGACGCGCACCAGACGTTCCGCAGGTACGCCGAGGACGACATCGACATCTACTGGGGCGCGTACCTCGGCACCGAGGACGAGATCCTGGTCTCCGGCCCGATCGCCGAGGCTGCCGAACGCATCGAGCGGGTGCGGGCCGAGGCGCGCGAGCGCAAGGGCTGGATCATGGACACGTATCTGCTGCGCAGGAACCCGGGCGAGCAGTAGGGGCGGCCGTCAGGCCGGGCCGAGTCCGAGCCGCTCCCGTACGGCCGCCACGTCGGGCACCGCCGTCACGTCCGGGGGCAGCGCGGGGCGGCGTACCACGACGACGGGCAGCCCGAGGTCCCTCGCGGCGGTCAGTTTCGCGGCCGTGGCCCCGCCGCCGCTGTCCTTGGTCACCAGGACGTCGATGCGGTGGGCGCGCAGCAGGTCCGTCTCGTCGGCGACGGTGAACGGGCCGCGCGCGAGGACCAGTCCGGTGTGCGGGGGCAGCGGCGGCTCGGGCGGGTCGACCGAGCGGACGACGAAGTGCAGGTCCGTCAGCCGGGCGAACACCGCGAGACCCAGCCGGCCGGTGCTCAGGAACACCCGGCGGCCGAGGCGGGGCAGGGTCTCGGCCGCGGCCGGCAGGGAGGGGACGTCGTACCAGCGGTCCCCCGGCACCGGCCGCCAGCCGGGCCTGCGCAGGACGGTCAGCGGGATCCCGGTGGCGGCCGCCGCGCGGGCCGCGTTGGCCGTGATCGACTCGGCGAAGGGGTGGGTGGCGTCGACCAGCGCGTCCACGTGGTGGGCGCGCAGCCAGTCGGCGAGGCCCTGCGCGCCGCCGAAGCCGCCGGTCCGCACCTCGCCGGGCAGCGCGCCCGGGGTGGCGACCCGGCCGGCCAGGGACGTGGTGACCCGGACGCCGGGGCGGGCGGCGAGGTCGGCGGCGAGGCGGCGGGCCTCGGTGGTGCCGCCGAGGATCAGGACGTGCGCGGGCATAGGGGTGAGCGTAGGCGGTCGTACGGGCCCGTACGGCGCCCGGGTCGCTACGGTCGGGGCCATGGAATCCGTGCGGGCCGTGCTGATCGACATCGACGGTGTCCTCACCGTCTCCTGGAAGCCGCTGCCGGGTGCGGTGGCGGCGCTGCGGGCCGTCCGGGACGCGGGGCTGGGGGTGGTCCTGGTGACCAACACCACCTCCCGGTCCCGGGCGTCCGTCGCCGCGGCGCTCGCCCGGGCGGGGTTCCCGGTGGGCGCCGAGGACGTACTGACGGCCCCCGCCGCCACCGCCGACCGGCTGGCCGGGGCCCGCGTCGCGCTGCTGAACAGCGGGGACGTCGGGGAGGATCTGGCGGGGATCACCCTCGTCGGGGACCGCGACGACGACGTCCCGGACGTCGTGCTGCTCGGCGGCGCCGGAGCGGAGTTCGGTTACGAGGCGCTCAATCGGGCCTTCGGCCGGATCCGGCGGGGCGCGCGGCTGGTCGCCATGCACCGGAACCTGTACTGGCGCACCGACGAGGGACTCCGGCTGGACACGGGGGCGTTCCTGGCGGGCCTGGAGGCGGCCGCGGGGGTCGAGGCGGAGGTCACCGGGAAACCGTCGCGGGCGTTCTTCGAGGCGGCCCTCGGGCGTCTCGGCGTCGGCGCGGAGCAGGCGCTGATGGTCGGGGACGACGTCGAGTACGACGTCCTCGCGGCGCAACGGCTCGGCATCACCGGGGTGTTGGTGCGCACGGGCAAGTTCCTGCCGCGGAGCCTGGAGCGGGCGAGCGGGCGCCCGGACCACGTCCTGGACTCCTTCGCGGACCTCCCGGCACTGCTGGGGCTGTCGTCGCCCTCGGCCTAGCGCAGGAGCAGCTGGACCCCGCCCACCACCGTCGCCGCGATCACGAGTTGTTCGAAGAGTCGCTGGTTGATCCTGTTCACAGCCCATTTGCCGATGAGCGCACCGGGCACGACGAACACCGCGAGCGCGGCGTCGAGGAGCAGCGAGCGTCCGTCGATCAGGCCGAGGCCGGCGCTGAACGGCACCTTGGACAGGTTCACGATCAGGAAGAAGAACGCCGACGTGCCGAGGAAGCCCAGCTTCCGGAAACCGGCCGAGAGCAGATACATCGACATCACCGGGCCGCCCGCGTTGGCGACCATCGTCGTGAACCCGCCGAGCACGCCGTACGAGCGCGCCTTCGCCCGGCCCGCCCGACCGGTCACGGCGTCCGGCCCGTCCGGCTCGTCCGCGCGCTCCGTCCGGCGCCGCCGCCACAGCGTGACACCGGCCATCAGCAGCAGGATCGCGCCGATGGAGGTCCGCACGACTCCGTCGCCGGCCCACACCAGGAACAGCGTGCCGAGCACGACCCCGGCCGCGACGGCGGGGAACAGCCGCCACAGGGTGGGCCAGTGGGCGTGCCGCCGGTAGGTCAGGACGGCGAGGACGTCGCCGGCGATCAGGACGGGCAGCAGCACGCCGGTGGAGGCGCGGGCGGGCAGGACGGCGGCGAAGATGGCGAGGCTCACCGTGTTGGCCCCGCTCACCGCGGTCTTGGAGAAGCCGACGAGGAGGGCCGCGAAGGCGAGCGCGGCGAACTCCCCGCCGGATATGTGCCAGAGCGTCATCGTGTTCATGCGGAGACCGATGCTATGTCCGGACAAGCCTTCGGCGTAAGCACCGTCTCGCCTGGTGACCCCTGCCGACCGCTATGACTGATCCGCGCACTTTTCCGCGTACGTCGCCCGGAGTTCCCGCTTCAGCACCTTCATGCTGGGGCCCAGCGGCAGCGCGTCCGTGAACTCCACGCGCCGCGGGTACTTGTGCCGCCCCAGGTGCTCCTTGGACCACTCGGTGAGCGCGGCGGCGTCGGGGGCGGTGCCCGGCGCCGGGACGACGACGGCGCACACCTCCTCGCCGTGCAGTTCGTCGGGCAGGCCGATGACCGCGACCTGGGCAATCGAGGGGTGGCGGGCCAGGACCTCCTCGACCTCCCTCGGGTACACGTTGTAGCCGCCGCGGATGATGACGTCCTTCTTGCGGTCGACGATGCGCAGGAAGCCCTCGTCGTCCTTGGTGCCGAGGTCGCCGGTGCGGAACCAGCCGTCGACCAGGGCCTCGGCCGTGGCCCGGGGCCGCCCGAGGTAGCCGGAGAAGACGTTGTGGCCGCGGATGACGACCTCGCCCAGCTCCCCCGCCGGCAGCAGCTCGACGCGGTCCTCCACCTCGGCACGGGCGATCTCCACGTCGACGCCCCACAGCGGGTGGCCGATGGTGCCGGGCCTGGTGCCGAACAGCGGCTGGTTGACGGTGGCCGTCGGCGAGGTCTCCGACAGCCCGTACCCCTCGTAGATCCGCGCGCCGAACGCCTCCTCGAACCGCTCCAGCACGGCCACCGGCAGCGAGGCTCCGCCGGAGACGCAGACCCGCAGCTCGGGCAGCCGCTCCGCCCGCGCCGCGGCCGCCGCGAGGGCGACGTACATGGTCGGCACGCCCTGGAAGGTGTTGACGCCCTCCGCGACCATCAGCTCGATGGCGCGGGCCGCGTCGAAGCGGGGCAGCAGGACGAGTGTGGCGCCCGCCCGCCAGGTGGAGTTGAGCGAGACGGTCTGCCCGAAGGCGTGGAACAGCGGCAGCGCGCCGAGGGCGATGTCGTCGGGGCGGATGTCGTTGGCGTCGAAGGCGTTGACCGTCGCGTTCATCACGATGTTGAAGTGGCTGAGGACCGCGCCCTTGGGGACGCCGGTCGTGCCGCTCGTGTAGAAGATCACGGCCGGGTCGTCGGCGGTCCGGCTGACGTACGACACCAGCGGCTCGGCCTGCGCCGCGAGCCTGTCGAACTCCTCGCCCAGGGTGATCACTCGGACTCCGAGGGCCTCGGCGGCGGCCCGCCCGGTCGCCGCCTGGGCCGGGTGTACGAGCAGCAGGTTCGCCCCGCTGTCCCGCAGCACGTGCTCGACCTCGCCGGCCGACAGCAGCAGATGCACCGGTACGACGACTCCGCCGGCCGCGACGGTCGCGTAGTAGGCGACGGGGAACTCGGCGGTGTTGGGGGCCATCAGCGCGACCCGGTCCCCCGGTCGTACGCCGAGCCCGGTGAGGGCGCCCGCCCGGGCGAGGGAGCGCTGCCACACCTCGCCGAAGGTGAGCCGCAGTTCACCTTCCACGAGGGCGGTCTTTCCGGGACGGCGCCTGGCGTTCTCGGCGAGGATGGCGGCGACGGACAGGGTTGCCATGGAGGGGTGCTCCGTTTCCTTGCTGCGGCTCGTACTACCGAACTCCCTCGTGGGGAGCGTCTGTTGAGGTCAGTCCCGCGCCACCAGCAGGGCGCTGCCCTGTCCCACGCCCACGCACATGGTCGCGAGTCCGCGCTGCGCGCCCGTGCGGCGCATGCGGTGCAGCAGCGTCGTCAGGATGCGGGCGCCGGAGCAGCCGAGGGGGTGGCCGAGGGCGATGGCGCCGCCGGTCGGGTTGACCAGGTCCGGGTCGATGCCGAGCTGGTCGACGCAGGCGAGGGCCTGTGCGGCGAACGCCTCGTTGAACTCGGCCTCCTGGAGGTCCGCGACGTCCCAGCCGGCCCGGTCCAGCGCCTTGCGGGTGGCCGGTACCGGGCCGATGCCCATGACGTCGGGGTGCACGCCCGCGGAGGCGCCCGCGACGTAGCGGCCGAGGGACTCCAGGCCCAGCTCCTCCAGGGCCTCCTCGCTGACCAGCAGCAGTCCGGCCGCGCCGTCGTTCATCGGCGAGGCGTTGCCCGCCGTGACCGTCCCGCCCTGCCGGAAGACCGGCTTCAACCGTGACAGCTTCTCCAGCGACGTGTCCTCGCGGACGCACTCGTCCTGCTCGACCACGACGCCGTCCGGCCGCTCCACGGGCAGGAGTTCGGCGTCGAAGTGGCCGTTCTTCCGGGCGGTGGCGGCCCGTTGGTGGCTGCGCAGGGCGAACTCGTCCTGCCGGTCGCGGGAGATGCCGTACCGCTCGGCGACCTCCTCGGCGGTCTCGCCCATGGACAGCAGGCCGTGCAGGTCCTTCATCGCCGGGTTCACCAGGCGCCAGCCGAGCCGGGTGTCGTGGGTCTCGATGCGCGGCGGCAGGGCCTCGTCGGGGCGGGGCAGCACGAAGGGGGCCCGGCTCATGGACTCGGAGCCGCCGGCGATCACGATGTCGGCCTCGCCGGCCGCGATGGTGCGGGCGGCCGAGGCGACCGCTTCCAGGCCGGAGGCGCACAGCCGGTTGACGGTGGCGCCGGGCACGGACTCGGGGAGCCCGGCGAGGAGGACCGCCATCCGGGCGACGTTGCGGTTGTCCTCGCCGGCCTGGTTGGCCGCGCCCCAGTAGACGTCGTCGATCCGGGCCGGGTCGAGCGCGGGCACGCCGGCGACCAGTGCGCGGATCACCGTGGCGGCCAGGTCGTCGGGCCGGACACCCGACAGGGCTCCGCGCAGCTTGCCGATGGGGGTGCGGCGGGCGGCCGCGAAGTGGACGGGACGCACGGCTTGGACTCCTGACCGACGGGTGTCATTAATTAGCACTGCTAGTTTTGGACTATAGACCTCGGACCGGCCCGCTGGGAAGATCCTCCCGGCCCTCACCGAGTCGCCCGGAGGAGACATGCCCCACGTCCGCGAGCACACCCTCGACGGCACCCGCGGCCCCATCGCCGTACGCGAATGGCCGCACCCGGCGCCCCGCTACCTGGCCCTGGTGGTGCACGGGTACGGCGAGCACGCGGGCCGCTACGACGGCCTCGCGGCCGTCCTGAACGCGCACGGGGCCGCCGTGTACGGGCCCGATCACGTCGGCCACGGGCGCTCGGCCGGGGAACGCGTGGTGATCGAGGACTTCGAGGACGTCGTCACCGATGTGCACGGCGCGGCGGACCTCGCCCGCCGCGCGCACCCCGGCCTGCCGCTCGTCCTGGTCGGCCACTCCATGGGCGGGCTGATCGCGGCCCGCTTCGCCCAGCGGTACGGCGCCGAGCTGAGCGCGCTGGTCCTGTCCGGGCCGGTGATCGGCGCCTGGGAGCTGCCGGGGCGGCTGCTGGCGCTGCCGCAGATCCCGGACGTCCCGGTCAGCCCGGCCGCGCTGTCCCGGGACCCGGCCGTGGGCGCCGCCTACGCCGCCGATCCGCTGGTGTGGCACGGGCCGATGAAGCGGCCGACGCTGGAGGCGTTCGCCCGGACGCTGGAGACCGTCGAGAAGAGCGGCGACGTGGGCGGGCTGCCGCTGCTGTGGCTGCACGGGGACGACGACCGGCTGGTGCCGCTGCCCGGCAGCCGGACGGGCGTGGAGCGGCTGAGCGGCGGGCGGCTGACCCAGAGGATCTTCGCCGGGGCGCGGCACGAGGTGTTCCACGAGACGGAGCCGGACCGGGCGGCGGCCTTCGCGGAGGTGCGCAGCTTCCTGGACCGCACCCTGCCCGGATGACACCCCAACGGGCCCTGCCGGGCGGCGGGTTGAGGGGGCCGCCGGTGTCCGCGGGAGCGTGCGCCGGATGGCATGATCGTGCCAGACTGCTGCCCGCACGTCCCGGAGCGACCACCGGGACCGGCCGAGCGGAGGAGCAGCACGTGACGGGGACCGAGCCGGCCGCATCGCGCATCGACACCACCCGGCCGCATCCGGCCCGGGTGTACGACTGGTTCCTCGGCGGCAAGGACAACTACCCGGTCGACGAGGAACTGGGCCGCCGGATCACGGCGATCGACGAGGGCGCCCTGCGCGCCGCGCGCGCCAACCGGGCGTTCATGCAGCGCGCCGCACGCACCGTGGCCGAGGACGGCATCCGCCAGTTCCTGGACATCGGCACCGGCATACCGACCGAGCCCAACCTGCACCAGATCGCGCAGTCGGTGGCCCCGGACAGCCGGGTGGTCTACGTCGACAACGACCCGATCGTCCTCGCCCACGCGAACGCGCTGCTGCGGGGCACACCCGAGGGCGTCACGGCGTACGTCCAGGCCGACGCCCGCGATCCGCGTTCCATCCTCGAACAGGCCGCCCGCGTCCTGGACTTCGGCCGTCCCGTCGCCCTGTCCCTGATCGCGCTGCTGCACTTCGTGGCCGACGAGGACGGCGCCCACGAGCTGGTCTCCACGCTGGTGGACGCGCTGGCGCCGGGCAGCCGGCTGGTGCTGTCGATGATGACGGCGGACTTCGAGCGGGAGAACGTCGAGAAGGGCATCGCCGCCTACGCCGCGGGCGGAGTGACCCTCGTGGCCCGCTCCCGCGACGAGGTGGCCGCGTTCTTCCGGGGCCTCGACCTGCTGGAGCCGGGCGTCGTGTCGGTCGCCGACTGGCGCGCGGACACGGCACCGGACGACCGGGGCCCCGTCTCCCTGTACGGCGCGGTCGCCGCCAAGCCCTGACCGGGCCCCTCGGTCACAGGCCGAGGATCCGGGAGATGGTCCGCAGCACGCCGTTGTCGTCGTTGGACGGTGCCAGGTGGCGGGCCCGGCTCACGACCTCGGGGTGGGCGCCCGCCATGGCGAAGGACCAGTCGGCCGCGTCGAGCATCTCCAGGTCGTTGAGGTAGTCGCCGAAGACCATGGTCTGCGCGGGCGTGATGCCGAGTGCCCGCTGCAGGCCGCGCAGGGCGGTGCCCTTGTTGGCCGTGCGGTTCATGACGTCGACCCAGTGCTCGCCGGAGACGACGACCTGATGGGTGCCGGCGAACTCGGCGAGCGCGGGGGCGGTGGTGTGCTCGGCGGACCCGAAGTCGAGCAGCGCGACCTTGATCACGTCGTCGTCGACGGCCGTGAGGTCCGCCACGACGCGGTGCTCGGCGTAGTACGTGCGCACCTCCGCCAGGAACGCCTCGTCGGTCCGCTCCACGTACGCCGCCCGCTTGCCGCACACCACGGCGCCCACGTCCACACCGTCCTCGGCCAGTCCCCGCACCGTCCGGACGATCCGCGCGGCCACCGACGCGTCGAGGGTGTCGGAGCTGAGCTCCACGCCGTCGCGGACCACGTACGTGCCGTTCTCGGCGATGAACACCATGCCCTCGGCGACCTCGGCGAACTGCCGGGCCAGCGTGGCGTACTGGCGGCCGCTGGCGGGGCTGAACAGCACGCCGCGGCGGCGCAGTTCGGCGAGCACCGGCCACAGGCCCTCGGGCATCCGCTTGGCGTTGTCCAGCAGGGTGCCGTCCATGTCGGTGACGATCAGCCGGATGTCGGCGGGACCCGTGGGCAGGCCGGCGGTGTCGGGGAGGGGCGCGGGCGTGGCGGGCATGTCCTGCTTCCGGTCGGGGGGAGTGACGGCGTCCAGTGTTCCTCATGCGATCGTTCCTCGTGCGACGCGGTGTCCCGGAGCCGGTCCCCGATGACCGGGGACGTCCCGGAGCGTCCCCGAACCGCCCGGAGCGGGCATTTCCCGGGACAGCGCGATCAACGGGCGGCACAATGACGGCGGGCAACCGCGTGCGAGAAGGGCGGCGACGTGACCGAGGGCTCCCCCACAGCCGGACCGGCGAGACTGAACACCTCCGTGGCGCACAACGCCCGGGTGTGGAACTACTGGATCGGCGGCAAGGACAACTACGAGGTCGACCAGCAGGTCGGCGAGCACGTCGCGGGGCTGTTCCCGGTGATCCGCGACGTGGCCCGCGCGGACCGGGACTTCCTGGCGCGGGCGGTGAGGTTCCTGGCCGCGGAGCGCGGGATCCGGCAGTTCCTGGACATCGGCACGGGCCTGCCGACCGTGGACAACACCCACGAGCTCGCGCAGCGGATCGCGCCCGAGTCCCGGATCGTGTACGTCGACAACGACCCGATCGTGCTGGTGCACGCCCGCTCGCTGCTCACCAGCGCGCCCGAGGGCGCCACGGACTACATCGACGCCGATGTGCGCGACCCGGACACCATCGTGCGGCGCGCCGCCGACACCCTGGACCTGACCCGGCCGGTCGCGCTGATGATGCTGGGCATCCTGAACTTCGTCCTGGACACAGGCGAGGCCCGCGACATCGTGCGGCGGCTGGTGGCGGCCCTGCCGTCCGGCAGCGCTCTGGTCCTCACCCATCCGACCTACGACGGTGACGTGGGCGGCGAGGGCAACCGCGCGGCGATGGAGTTCTGGAACGCCCACGCCACGCCGCCCATCACCGCCCGCAGCCGCGCGGAGATCGCCGCGTTCCTCGACGGCCTGGAGCCGGTCGAGCCGGGCCTCGTGCCCTGCTCGCAGTGGCGCGCCGACCCGGCCGTCGCGGCGCCGGTGCCGCAGTTCGGCGCGGTGGCCGTGAAACGCTGACGCCGGCCCGGGGCCGGCACCCCGCGGGCCGCGCGAGGGCGGACGCGGCCGACGAGGACGCGCCCGGGCCGTGCCCGCCGAGGACGTAGCCGAGGAGGACGTATGACCACCCTTGCCGATCCCGTGCCCGGCGGGCGCCCCGAGGATCTGCGCCGGGTCGCCGCGCTCACCACCGGCCTGGCCGCGCGGGACGTGCGCGGGATCGTCCTCGCGTACGTCGACACCGCGGGCGTCTGCCGGATCAAGACCGTGCCGACGGCCCGGCTGGCGGCGGCCGTGTCCTGGGGTGTCGGCATGTCCCCGGTGTTCGACACCTTCCTCGCGAACGACTCCGTCGTCACCACCGACGTCCTCGGCTCCCCGGACGGCGATCTGCGGCTCTACCCCGACCTCGACCAGCTGGTGGTGCTGGCCGGGCAGCCCGGCTGGGCGTGGGCGCCGGTGGACCGGATCACCCAGGAGGGCGCCCGGCACCCCGGCTGCGCCCGGACCTTCCTGCGCCGGATCGTGACCGACGCGGCCGAGCGGCACGGCCTGACGTTCCGGGCGGCGATCGAGGTCGAGTGGTCGCTCGGCCTGGACTCGGCGCCCGCCGGTGAGTTCGTCCCGGCGGTCTCCGGTCCGGCGTACGGCGCGATCCGGCAGGTGGAGCTGAGCGACTACACCGCCGACCTGCTCGCCGCGTTCGAGGCGCAGGACGTCCCGGTCGACCAGCTCCACCCCGAGTACGCCCCCGGCCAGTTCGAGATCTCGGTGGGTGCGCTGGACCCGGTGGCGGCGGCCGACCGCAGCGTGCTGGTCCGGCAGACGATCCGCGCGCTCGCCGCACGGCACGGCCTGAGAGTCTCCTTCGCGCCGGCGGTGTCCGCCGAGGGCGTCGGCAACGGCGGCCATCTGCACCTGTCCTGCCGGCGCGACGGGGTGAACCTGCACGCGGGCGGGGAGCGGCGCTACGGCATGACGCCCGAGGCGGAGTCCTTCGCGGCCGGGATCCTGGCCCGGCTGCCCGCGCTGACGGCGGTCACCGCCCCGAGCCCGGCCAGTCATCTGCGGCTCAGACCCTCCCAGTGGGCAGGGGTGTTCACCGCGTGGGGCCGGGAGACCCGGGAGGCGGCACTGCGGGTGGTCACCGGTACGGCGGGCCGCCACGAGCAGGACGCCAATCTGGAGGTCAAGCCGGTGGACCTGGCCGCCAACCCCTATCTGGCACTCGGCTGCGTCATCGCCGCAGGCCTCGACGGTCTGGCCGGGGCGCGCACGCTGCCCGAGGAGATCACCGGCGACCCGGCCCGCTACGGCCCGGACGAGGCGGCGGCGCTCGGCGTCCGCCGGCTGCCGCGCTCCCTGCCGGAGTCCGTCCGGGAGTTCCGCGCCGACGCAGTGCTGCGGTCCGCGCTGGGCCCGGTCCTCGCGGACGCGGTGAGCGCCGTACGGCTCGGCGAGGCGGCGGCGGTCGAGGGTCTGGACGACGCGCAGGTGGCGGCCGCCTACCGCTGGGTGTACTGAGGTGGCCCCCGCACCGGGACCGGTCCACGAGGCCCTGGCCGGCCTCGCGCTGGTGGACCACCACTGCCACGGCGCCGTGACGGCCGACCTCGCGCCGGGGGAGTTCGCCGCACTCCTCACCGAGGGCGCGGCCTGGCCCGGCGTGTCGCCCTTCGACACGCCCGCCGGAGTGGCCGTGCGCCGGCACTGCGCGCCCCTGCTGGACCTCCCGCGGCACGCGCCGCCGGACGCCTACACGGCCCGCCGTACGGAGCTGGGCTGGCGGGAGGTCAACCGCCGCTTCCTGACCGCCGCCGGGGCCGCGGCGTTCTTCGTGGACACCGGCTACACGACCCACCCGCTCACCTCCCCCGCACAACTGGCCGCGGCCTCCGGCGCCGCCGCCTTCGAGGTCGTACGACTGGAGCAGGTGGCGGAGGCGGTGGCCGCGCGGGGCGTCGCGGCGGACGCGTACGCCGAGGTGTTCCGGGCGGCGGCCGAGGAGGCGGTCCGCGGGCCGGACGTGGTGGCGGTGAAGTCGGTGGCCGCCTACCGCACGGGCTTCGCCCTGGACCCGGCCCGCCCGCCGGCACGGGAGGTGACCCGGGCCGCGGGGGCCTGGCTGGCGGCGGGCGGGCGGCTGAGCGACCCGGTCCTGGTCCGGCACCTGCTGTGGACCGCCGTGGACCTCGGCCTCCCTCTCCAGCTGCACACCGGTTTCGGCGACGCCGACCTGCGGCTGCACCACGCCGACCCGGCCCTGCTGACCGACTGGCTGCGCCTGATCTCCGGCACGATCCCGGTCCTGCTGCTGCACTGCTGGCCGTACCACCGCCAAGCCGCCTATCTGGCAGCGGTGTTCGAGCAGGTGTACCTGGACGTCGGCCTCGCCCTGCACCACACCGGTCCGGCCCGCTGCCGGGCGGTGCTGGCGGAGGCGCTGGAGATCACCCCGTTCCGCAAGCTGCTGTACAGCTCGGACGCGTACGGTGTGGCCGAGTTCCACCATCTCGGCGCCCTCTGCTTCCGCCAGGGGCTCGCCGATCTCCTCCAGGAACGCGTCGACGCCGACGAGTTGAGCCTGCCCGACGCCCTGCGCATCGCCGCCTGGACGGGCGCCGACAACGCCCGCCGCCTCTACGGACAGCCCGCACCCGAACCGGCCCGCGACCCCAGCGAGCGCCCCGCCCGGAAAGTATGATCAAGCAATGTCAGACATGACCGAAACCACGCCCGGCTGGCTCACCTCGGACGAGCTGGAAATGGCCCGGGCCCACATGCCGATCCTGTACGTCGAGGCCGTGCCCGTGCGCGTGGACGACAGCGGCGAGGTCACCAGCATCGGACTGCTGCTGCGCATCGGCCCGGACGGGACGGTCAGCCGGACCCTGGTCTCCGGCCGCGTCCTGCACCACGAGCGGGTCCGCGACGCCCTGCTGCGCCACCTGGAGAAGGACCTCGGCCCGGTCGCGCTCCCCCGCATCCCCACCTCGCTCCAGCCCTTCACCGTCGCCGAGTACTTCCCGACGGCGGGCATCACCCCCTACCACGACCCGCGCCAGCACGCGGTCTCGCTCGCCTACATCGTCCCGGTCACCGGCGACTGCCGCCCCCGCCAGGACGCGCTGGACCTGGTCTGGTTCACCCCCCAGGAGGCCGCCTCGGCGGCCGTGCAGGGCGAGATGCCGGGCGGGCACGCGGTGCTGCTGAAGCAGGCGCTCGCCCATGCGGGAGTGGCGGTCTGAGGACGGCGGCAGGACCAGCCGGCCGGGCCGGGCGCCGGCCCGCGCCCGGCGCCCCACCGCCGCAAGGTTTCCGCAAGGCGGCGGCAAGCCCTCCGTCCGCGCGGCCGGGCAGAGCCACGGTGGACAGCCCGTAAGGGACTCGCGAGAGACAACGCGGGTACACCGTGTCGGCAGTGGGTTCGGACACGGAGTCGTCGGCCACGGGACGCCAGTGGCCGACGCTGCTCGGGCGCAGGACGGTCCTGACCGTCGCGCACACCGTCACCTACGCGAAACGACTGGTCGACATTCTGTCGCTGCTGGAGGACGACTTCCGGGTCCAGGTGGCGTCCACCGCGCCGCCGCACGTCTTCGGCGACGAAGTGCCGCATTTCCTCGGGCGGCTCGGCTGTGCCGTGCTGCCCTGGGAGGAGGCGGTCCGCACACCCTTCGACGTGGCCGTGCGTGGTTGTCCGTCGAACGTCCGAACCTGCTGGCCGTGGAGCACCACTGCCGTACGCACGGCCGGGCCGAGGAGCCGCCCAACTGGCCTACGTCCTCGCGGAGTTCCTGAACGCCGAATGCCACTGGCAGGAGGCACGGGCCGTCCTCGAACCGGCGGCCGCCCACTGGAGCCGGACCGGGAACGAGCCCGCGCTGTGCCGCGCCCTCGATCACCTGAGCACCGCCCACACCTGCGCCGGCCACTACCCGCAGGCCACGCGGATCGGCGAGCGGGCGCGGGACATCGCCCGGCGCAGCGGCGACACGGAGGCGGAGATACTCCGGACGCTGGGCACGTTGAAATGGCATGTCGGGGACCACCGCTCCGCGCTCTCCCTCCTCCAGCGGTCCTTCGCCATCAGGAAGATCACGGGGGACGCCTGGGACAGCGCCCGGGGCCACAACAACATGGCCGTGACATTGCTGTTCCTCGGCGAACACGAAAGGGCCCTGGAACACTTCGAGAAGGCCGTCAGCGGATTCACCGCGACCGACGGCCACACGTCGCTCGGAAAGACCCTCAACAACACGGGTGACCTCTATTTCCGGACCGGCGAACTGAAATCCGCCCGGCGCTCCTTCGAGGAGGCGCTGAAATTTCTCGACTCCTCAGGAAATCGATACGACCGGGCGACGGTGAAGGGCGGTCTGGCCGACATTCTGGCCTCCTGCGGAGAATCCGCCCGCGCGTTGCAGCTCCACGAGGAGGCCCTCGCGGAATTCCGGGCGCTCAAGGACCCGAAGAGCGAGGCGGACATGTTGATCGGACTCGGGGAAGTCCTGCGTCACGCGGGCGAGAGGGAAAAGGCGTGCGGTATTTCCGTGCCGCACTGGACAACGCACACGCCCCGGGTGCGGCCCACCAGGAGGCCAGGGCCACACGCTGCCTCGGTGAGACCTACGGCGACCTGGGCCGATCCGAGGACGCCGTCGCGCTCCTGCGCACCGCCGTCCGCCTGGCCGACCGGACGCAGAACGCGAGCGAGCTGACGGCCGCGGAAAACGCACTCCATCGAGCAGCAGGCGAACACCATTGAGATCCACATGACAACCGAGTAGCAACTCCTGCTGCCGGCGCCGGACGCCTCGGCCGCCGTACCGTCCTCGGCGGCGAAAGTCAGCCAGGACGGCTGCATCATGATCTGACGCCGAGGGGATCACCCCGGGGTGGCCCCTCGGGCCACCCCACCCCACGCTCTTAGCAGGTCACACGGTGCTCCACCAGGGATCACCGGCAGGCGTTCAGGTTGCGTTCAGGTTCGTGAGCGGCTGAGGCAACAGCTGCACCAGAAGCCTCAAAACAATGGCAAAGGGGGCTGGGGAACGAACAGTTGGACATGCGAAGGTGCGAGCCATGAGCACAGAGCACGTCCTCCAGGACCCGCCACGCGGTAACGCACGCGCGCGCATACGCGAGAGCGCGAACAAGGTGCCGGAGGTCACCGTCTACTTCTGGATCATCAAGGTCCTCACCACCGGCATGGGCGAGACCGCCTCCGACTTCCTGGGCCACCTGCTGGGCCCGGTCCCGGCGGTCGCCCTCGGCTTTCTCGCCTTCGCCGGGGCGCTCGTGCTCCAGTTCGCCGTCCGCCGGTACGTGGCCTGGATCTACTGGACGGCGATCGTCATGGTCAGCGTGTTCGGCACGATGGCCGCCGACGTGCTCCACGTGGGGCTCGGGGTCCCGTACACCCTGTCCACCCCGCTCTTCCTCGCCGCCCTCGCGGCCGTGTTCGCGCTCTGGTACGCGAGCGAGCGCACCCTGTCCATCCACTCCATCCGTACGCGCCGCCGGGAGTTCTTCTACTGGGCGGCCGTCCTCGCCACGTTCGCGCTGGGCACCGCCGCGGGCGACCTCACCGCGACCATCGGCCTCGGCTACCTGGGCTCGGCCGTCCTGTTCGCCGTGGCGATCTGCGTCCCGGCCGTCGCCCACCGCGGCGGCCTGCTGGGCGCGGTGACCGCGTTCTGGACGGCGTACGTCATCACCCGCCCGCTCGGCGCCTCCCTCGCCGACTGGATGGCGCTGCCGGGCAAGCGCGGCGGCCTGGACTGGGGTCTCGGCCCGGTGACGCTCTCCTGGACGGTGGCGATCGTCGGCTTCGTGGTCTTCCTCGCGCTGTCGCGGCGGGACACCGCGCCTGCCGCCTGACAGGGACCCTCCTGGACTCGGGGGCCGGCTCCCGGCTCCCGGCTCCCGGCTCCCGGCTCACAGGAGGATGTCCGCTCTCCGGTCGGTTCGGCCGCCGGCCGGGACAGCACGCGCCCGCGACGGCGGCCTCGCCGACCTCACCGGTTCCGGCCAACTCGGCTGCCGACGGCCCGACATGACCCGTGCGCCCTCGACGGCCGCGGTCGCACGTCCGGGCCCCGACGACCGCATCCCCGCACCCGTCCCTCCTGTTGCGCGTCTCCCTTCCGGGCGGGGACTGATCCGGCCACATCGCGACGCGGGCGGGGCGGGCGCCGCACAGGGCACCCTGAGCTGGCCGCACACACCGAGCGAGGGGTACACCGATGGACCCGATCACCGCGGCCGCGCTCACCTCGCTGGCCGGAAACCTCGGCGGCGAGGCCGGACGGAACGCCTGGCAGGGACTGGCCGCGCTGGTCCGCCGCCCCTTTCGGCGGACTGCGGACGAGGAGTCCGGCGAGGACCCGGTGACCGGCTCGGGCGAGGTGGAACTGGCCGCCCTGCAGCGCGAACCGGACAACACCGCCCATGCCCAGGCCCTGGCCACCGCGCTCGGCGTGCGGGCGGCCCTCGACGACGAGTTCCGCGCGCGGCTGGAGCAACGGTGGCTCAGCATGCAGGGCGACACCGGCGGCGCCGTGCACAACACCATCGACGGGGGCACACAGAACGGTCCGGTGCTTCAGGCCCGTGACATCACGAACCTGACGTTCGACCTGCGTCGGGAGTGAGCCGGGAGAAGCAGAAAGGGGTCGTGCCGGACTTCTCCGACACGACCCCTGACGTGCATGCCATACACGTCGGGACGACAGGATTTGAACCTGCGACCCCTTGACCCCCAGGAGTGAAGGCCATGGGAACTACCTGCACATATCAGGCAGAAAGAGCGTGCAGAAGGTGCCTCCCCGCGCGTGCTGTTCAGGGTCGGGAGAACCGTGTGGTCCCCAAATGGTCCCCAGGGCAGTGGTAACAGCGTGGGTATCTGCCTGCCGTAGACCCATAGGTTCCGGACGGATCGAGCCATGCACGATGCGTGTCGCGGTCCCGGCAGGTCGCGCACCCGTCGTGCCTGCTCGCTGGCGTCACTCACCACAAGCGTCGTCCTCGGCAGCAGCGTCAAACTCGTGCCGACTGCTCTGCGCCCCAGAACGGGCACCCCTGGCTGCACGGCGATGGGGCGACGAGGCCGACATCACCTCCAGCGGGGCCCGTCCATATGATCACTGCTTGCTTCCGATTGTGAAGGAAGCACCGGCGCGCGGTGCACAGGGTCTTCCGGAGAGGCCAGACACCACAGTCGGCCGTCCATCTCCACTAGAGGCTTGCCGATCCCAGGCAAAGCCGGCACGATCCGCGCGCTGACGAATTCTCCTTCCCGGGGGACGGGAAGGCCGAGCTGACGGGCGATGTGCCGGTGTGCATCGTTGTCGCCCATGATGATGATCCCCTCGTCCCGGAGTGCCGAGCGGGATCCGCCGTTCCCTCGGACGCGCTTCATGTAGTCCTTCTGCTGAACGACGGTACGGACCGCATTGCGCCCGATTCGGCGCCTCTGGGCGCGCCGGAACAGTTCGTTGACTCGGCCCTGACCGGACCTATTCCCAAAGACCGCCTCGAGATCGGTGCCGGGCATGTGCAGCAAGATGTTCTCCGAGAGCTCGGCCTCGCGCCAGAGCCAAAGGATCTTGTCGCGGTGCCCGGCTTTGAGCGTGGCTCTCAGGTCCCGATTACGCCCAGTGTTGAGCCACTCCTGTTTGACGCGCAGCAAGCCGACACTCCACCGGCTCACGTAGTCGTCAGCCCAGACTAGAAGGCAGATGTGACCCAGCGTCCCGTGAGGGAACGTCCAGCCGCCGAATGTGAGGCTAAAACGGCAGTCAACATCGACGTCGGCGATGCTGAAGTCCATCGCAAGGCCGTCCTCGAAGACGAACTCACGCTGGATCGCAATGTTGACCAGGCTCCCGAGGTGCGCCCGCTCTGCCTTGGTCAGATGCTTCAAGTCGTAACGACCCGTCACCTCGCCGTTCAGCACCTCGTCGATAGCATCCCGCAGGACCCGCCCCATACGTGTACCGTCCGGGTCCAAAACCTGCACTGCACGATGGGCCGCGATGAGCTCCTCATCGTCTGCTCCCGCACTCGTGAGCCTTTCCAGCACTTCGGCCGCGTTAGCCGGCCGATCCTTGGGGTTGATCGCTAGAAGGTCCGTGACTAGCGCTTCGAGTTCGGGAGGGAAGCCAGAGGGCAGTGCAGGTCGGGGATGCGAGCGTCGGTGAGCCTCTGCCTCGCGTTGGGTGAGCGCGGCGGCGGGCGGAGCGCCAGTGACCATGGTGTACAGCAGACAGCCCAGTGAGTACAGGTCGCTCCGGTGGTCGACGGCAACGTCCTCGAAGAACTCCTCGTACGAGCGGTAGGGAGGCAGAAGCCCGAAGGGATTGGGGGTGGGTCGCATGTGCCTACTCGGGTTGATGCGCGGCAGGCGGCGGACGCACAGACCGGGATCGGTCACAAGTACCCGACCGTCATGGCACAACATTACGGCTGAGGGACTGAGGTCCAGGTGAAGCAACCCGTTCCGATGGAGATCGGCGAGCATCCCCGCGACCTGCCCGCCGATTTCGCTGATCTTTTCCAGGGGCAGAGTGCCAGGTGCAAGGTCCAGCAGTCGCCCCAGGTCGTCGCCGTCGACAGCATCCGTCACAAGGTACGGACGACCATCGTGCAACCCGTAGCCGCTGACCCGCACCGCTCCCTGAATGTCGAGTGCGGCCAGGCGCTCCGCATCGGCGAGGAAGTCCTCTTCTCCGGACCCCGTGCCTGCCCTCGGTGTGTCGAAGAGCTTGAGAGCGACCTCCCGGGCCTGTAGCTCATCCGTCGCCTGCCAAGTGGTTGACGTCGTTCCGACGTACCGCTGCCGGGTCAGCCGGTAGCGTCCCTCAACCACCATTCCCGACTCGTCGGCGGGGATGCCCGGATCACGGCTCGGCTTCTGTGCGGGCTCCTCGGAAACCACGGCCAAGGGATTTCTGTGCGGTCGGCCTCCCATCGCGGTGTTCTCGCCCGGCACCGCGATGGGGAACTCCCCTGCCGACGCTCGGTCCGCCGTCGGTCCTCCGGAGCAAAGGGCAAACGCCCCGGCCAGATCGGCGGCGGAGGGTCTGCGGGTGGGATCGTATTCCATACAACGCCAAAGGGACCGCAGGAGCACCGGGCTGATCCCGGAGTTGGTCAATCGGGCATTTTCCGAGATGTCGACCGTCGGATCGCTCCACCGTCCCGAGAGAAGGGCCAGCAGCAGCGCCCCGACGGCGTACACATCGCTCTGCGGCGTGAGCGGCTGCCCTTCGTCGTCCGCCTCCAGGTAGGTGTCACTGAGGGGCAGCACGTCGCGGTGAGCGCTGTCGACTCCGTCGACTGTCGCCGTCGCCCAGCCGACGAGCCGGACGTCGCGATCGGTCACGAGAACGGACCGGGGGGAGAGCGAGCCGTGCACGAGCCCCCGGGAGTGGGCAAGCGCAACTGTTTCCGTCAGGCCCAGTCCGATTCGCAGGAACAGCTCCTCTGGGACCGTCCCCCCGTGTTCGTCGAGGACGGCGCGCAAGTTTGGTGCGGGCGGTGAGGACGGCGTGTCTGCGCGGCGGTGGACGCAACTCGTCGCGACCCACGGCAGCTCCCCTGCGGTGTTCGCCGCCGCGCCGAGGAGTGCGGGGACAAGCGTGCCCTGCATGCGCGTCAGGCACTCGGCTTCCGTCCGGACGAGGTCCAGCGCGGTTCCCGGGTCGCGGGTATACAGCATGACCGGCGCTCGGACCATGGCGACGGTGCCGTCCTCGTCCTCGGCCAGGTACATCGTCAGGTGGGGCCAACCGTGGGCACTGCGTGCACGGAGCCGGAACCGACCGAGCTGCACCGGGTCCTCCGGCAAGAGCTCTATCCAGCCGGCTGGCAGGGTTTCACCGGGGGCGTCTTCGTACGCCTCGTCAGTCCCGGCAGCTGAGTCCTGGGAGCCGGCGGAACCCCCGGTCTCGCCCCCGGGGACACGGCGCCGTTCCGGCCCGAGCGCCACCGGCTCGGAACCGGCGGACGGGATGCCGAGCCGCGTTAGCACCTGCTCGCGAAGCCAGCCGAAGGAGCGCCCGGTGTCGTCGATGGCGGCCGGGCCGTTCGGGTGCCCGACCCATGCCGGGAAGACCGGGGCGCGGCCGACGGCGGCCTCAATGCGTCGCGTCACGGCCTCGGCGATGCGCAGCAGTTCCCTCGGGGAGACGGCGCTGAGGAGAACCTGCCGGGCGTCGTCCGTGAAGTCGAACCGCCGGTGGTGCGGCAGACGATCTGCCCCCTCGGCGTCGAGCTCGTGCATCAAGCCCCCCAGGAACACTTCCATGAGGTGGCCGATGTCTGTCGGTGGCCCGAGGGCGGCCTGCACCAGGCGCATCACGGGCGGTGTGGCGGGGACGACGGCCGCCATATGGGCCGCGAGCCGATACGCGTCGGCGGACGCAGCCTCCCTGAATCGGAGTACCGCTTCGTCGGCATCGCCGTCCCGGGCGTCGGCCACGGTCCGGTTGGAATCGAGACGGCTAGCGTCCCAGAGCGGGAGGAGCGCTGTGCCGCCGGGCGAGGCAACGAGCCACGCCCAGTCGGCGACGGCCGCAGGGGTCGGCGCGAGAACGGGGACGGGTACGGAGTCGAAGCGGACGAGGTCCGGCGGCAGATCCGGGTCGGTGACGTGCCAGGCGCGGGTGGGGCCGCCGCGGCGATGGGTGGTGACCTGCCAGCGCCGTGCGCCGATGCCGGTGCTCGCCCAGAGTCGGGAAGGCAGTGCCTGGATGATCGCAGTGGGACCGCAACGTCCCCAGTGGTCCATCACCTGGCGCATCCCACCGTCCCGCCAGGCTTCGCCCACACCGTCACTGACGACCAGCACGAGGGTGTTGCCGGTCGGGTCGCACAGGGCCTCCGGCGTAAAGAGCCGACCGCGGTAGCGGTACGGGCTGGTCCGCAGGGACGGAGTGCCGTTGCGCGTATCAAGTCCGTACACGCGCACGTTTCGGAAGGCCCCGGCACGTTCCATCAGCGCCCGGACGTCGGCGGCGAGCCGCTGCCAGAGGACCATGGAGACGCCGTCGTCAACTACGAGGGCCAGGGACAGCCAGCGGGTGCGCACCGCTCTGGTGACGGTCTCGGGCACGCCCGTGTCAGCGATGGCAGCGACGGTCCGTGTGACGTCGAGTTCCTGCTGGCGCCGGTCGGGGAAGCGCTGCCGCAGCGGCCGGAGGGACTTGCCGAGCCGGAGCTGCCCGACGCCGAGGGTACTGCTGTCCGGGGTGCGGACTGCGACCGCCGGCGACAGGCCCGCGGGCGCCTGCGCGTCTTCGTCGAGACTGGGCTGCGCCGAGGCCAACAGCGATCGCTCGGATCGCTTCTTCGTGGACTCCGCAGCGGTCGGCTCTGGTGCGGGCTCCACGGTCTCGGCCGCCGCCACCGTCGGCCCGTCGCGGTGCGGCTCTCCGTGCCGCTCCGAGGTCGCAGCGGCCACGCCAGCGGAGCGCACCAGGGGCCTGGAGTCCCGAGGCAGCTTCCCGGCGAGCCACATGGCGTCGAGGAGTTCCTCGTGGGAGAGCTCCACCCCGCTCTCGGCCAGGACCTTCGTCACGCGCGAGAACACGGCGTCACACAGCCCCGCCGAGACGGTGCAGGACGCTTTGGAGAAGGGAAGCCGCGTCGAGGTTCACACCACCCTTGCGGAGGAAGACGGCGTTGAGCAGCTGATCGGTGGCCAGTTCGCCCTCGGCACGGCGCTCGAGGAACTCCCGCAGTAGGTCGTCGGTGTCGTCCAGGGCGTCGGGACCGAGGTGCGCGGCAACAATCTCCCGAAGCCGTCGCTCGTTGGGCTCGGGGAGATCGAGGCGGACGCAGCGCCGCAGGAAGGCGGGCGGGAATTCCCGTTCGCCGTTGCTGGTGATGACTACGACCGGGAACTCACTGCAGCGGACGTGGCCGCGCGTGACCGGGGTGGTCTCATCCAGGTCATCGGTCCGAACGTGTACCGGTGCCTGACTCGCGGGCAGCCGGGTGAGTTCGGAGATGGCGAACTCACCTTCCTCGAAAACGGTCAGCAAGTCGTTGGGCAGGTCGACGTCACCCTTGTCCAGCTCATCGATGAGCAGCACGCGGGGGCGCTCCCGGGGCACAAGCGCATTGCCCAGAGGGCCGAGCCGGATGTACTGGCCGATGTCTGGTTCCGTGCCGTCCCCGTCCCCGTCCCGCCGTAGGGTCGCCTCGCGCAGCCGGCCGACGGCGTCGTAGTGATATAGGGCGTCCTGAAGAGTTGAGCGGCTGTTCACCGGCCACTGCAGGACGCGGCCGAGCGCGAGTTCGTGAGCGATGGCGTGGGCCAGCGAGGACTTGCCCGTACCAGGCTGCCCGGTCACCAGGAGGGGCCGGCGCAGGTGAAGTGCCGCGTTCACCACCTCCACCTCGTCGGGGTCGATGAGGTACGGCCGCTGATACGGAACCCTGTCACCGGTCACGGTCTCCTGACGGTCGAAACGGCGCCACGGGGGTGCAGCGGGGAACGGCACCTCACGGCGTTCCCCGTCTCCGCGGAACAGCCACCAGTCGTCACCTCCGCCGTCGGAGGATGAAAGCCGAGGGCTTGTACCAGCCAGGGGCTCTGAGGTGGTCATGACGCGTGCGATCCTCTCCAAGGGTCACTCAGTTGAAGCGACTCAGTCCGTGGGAGACAGCCTTCCGGTTCCCACACGAGGGAGGGCCGTGCCCGCCGCTCCGCCGGGCAAGCCGCCGAGTCGCTCCGGAAGCCACGGACCCGCTCGGGAAGTCCCTCCAGATCGCCAGCGGGAGCCAGGCCCTCCAGTCTGCCTGCGTCCTCGTAGCCGGTGGCCTCACGGTCCCAGAGCACAACCGGGACGCCCAGGACGAGACATGTCAGCAACCAGGACCGGCGCTCGTTGGCAGGGCCGTGGAGGACCACCCGTGCGGTATCACGATGCTTGGTCTTCAGCAGATTCACGAGCTGCCTGGCGTCGCCGGACGTCTGGCTGGTGACGAGCACTGAGGCGCGTCCGTTCTTCCACCGGCGTACCTGGTCGCCTTCGCGTTGCGGCCTCTGGTCACTGAGTTCCGGGCAGCTCAGGGAGACGCGGTAGTCCCCTCCGATCGGCCACGCGGGAAGGATGTTGTCGAGCGCTCCGGGCTCCCATTCGTCGACTGCCAAGTCGAGCCCCGCCCGGTCGACCACGACGGTCACCCACGGCGCATGGTCGCCTTGCCCCGGCTCCTGGGTCACGGCGAAGACTGCTTCGCTCAGGCTGCTTGCCGCCTCTCGCGGGGTCTTGGGCTCTGACTCCGCCTCCTTGAGCACGCGGTACGAACCGTCGTCGCGGACAAGCAGAATCCGGACCCGGTACCGGTCGCCCCCGGCGGCGGGGTCGTGTGCCAAATCCATCACGACCCGCGACACCGGCGACGCTGCCCGCTTCGCCCACTGGGCGGCGTCCGCACGCCGCTCGCCCAGTGCCCCGGCGTGGATACCGAGCCGCCGGGCGGTCTTCCCTGACCACGCGCGCAGGTCGTCGCCCAGTACGTCGCCCATGGCCGCCGCCACGTACTCGACGAGCCGCAGTAGGGCCGGCACCGGCGGGGCGCCCTCGGGGCCGCTCACACCATCGGACAGATCCTCCAAGCCCTCGACCACGCCGAAGACATCGTCCTCGCCGAGCTGCGGACGGGTGAGGATCTCCGGAAGTACGACGTACCGCAGCGCCTCACCGGCTGTCCGGGGCAGCAGCGCCGGCTGCTTCTCGCAGACCTGGCGCAGCAGGCCGATCAGGGCGTCGTACTCGTTCACGGAGAGCAGCAACCCGCAGTCGAGTGCCCTGGCCCACGAGAACAGACGAGTCAGAGCGGCGCGGGCTGTCCCCTGCACACTGCTCGCGAGGGCTTCGCCGAGCGAGGCGAGCGCCCGGGGATGCGCCATGAGGAGCGCAACGAGGTCGGCAGCAGTGGGCTCATAGCCCTCGGCCTCGTAGCCCAGTTCGCGCGCCAGGGCCCGGGCGTGATCGACACGAACGCCGGGATACGAGAACAACGGTGCGAGCAGCTTCTCCAGTTCACGCTCAGCGGGTGTGCGCTCGGCGACGTGCCTGGCCTCGGGCAGGGACGCGCCGATCGCACTCAGCTCGGGAGACCGACCGGTTTGCTCCTCGACATGGGACGCAAAGCCGCCGTCTCCAGAGAAGGAGGACACGGGCAGGGCAATCAGCCGACGGGCTCCGTAGGCGTGGTCCTCCTCGGTCACGACGCCGACGAGATGACCGCCGCAGAAGATCGCCGCCCCCGAGGCCCCGCCCCACGCGTTCCCGCCGTCGGTACGGGCGGTGGGGGCCGGTCCCTGGTCGAGGACGTAACGGTCCTTACCTCCGGAGAGGACCGGTAGGACACCGCGCAGGTGCTCCGGCGCCCGGGTCTCCCCTTTGGCGGCCCAGGGATAGCCAAGACCCTCGTACGGCAGTGGCGCGGTGCTGGCTGGGCAGCCCCAGCGAACGGAGCCGGGCAGATCGATCTCACGGTCAATGCGCAGCAGCGCGACGTCCAGTCCGTCCGGGTGGGCCCAGAGCAGTTCCGCGTCCACGCGCGTCGTCTCGCCGTCGAGATGGTGGCCTACGCGCACGGTGATGACCGGCCACAACGTTCCCGTGTCGCGATCCTCCAACACGTGGCGGGCGGTCAGCACGAGCCGCGGAGCGATCAGATAGCCGGAGCCGACGGTGAGCCGCCCCTCGACTGTGTCTCCGCTGCGGATCAGCGCCAGTCTGCGCGGATCCATGTCACTCCTCGTCCAGCGACCCGAACTCATCGTCGCCGATCTCGGGGCGCGCGCCTCCGAAGGCCCGGTCCTTAACTGACAGCTTCAGCACCAGCTTGTGGGTACGGACGGTGGATTGCTCGCCCCCCGCGCCGACCGCAACCACGCCGAAGGAAAGCTTGCCGTCTCCCTTGGCGGACTTGCGCAGTTCGAGCTGCAGCTCCAGCGCCGCCTCTTCAACGCCGAAGGAAAACTGCTGGTTGACACCAAGCCGCTGCGCCTCGTACAGCTCCTGCCGCAGCTCCTCGATAGCTGCGGCCAGACCGATAGTCGACAACTTCGCCCCGCCCCCGGTTCAAGCAAATCAGAAAAACAGTGGGTCGCCGGTACGGTACAACGCTCGCGAGACACCGCAAACCACGGTCACGGACAATGACTTGTGGAAGGAGCCGTCCACGGCATGCCACCGCGCGAGAATGAGTCCACCGCGTCTGGTCGATCTGGTCAGCGATGCCCACTTTGCTGGCTATGACGGGAAGCCGGCGCAGGACGTGCTGCCCACTTCGCGTGGCTCCAGCACGCCGTCTCGAAGCTGGCCGACCACGGACGACCGTAGCCCTTGCCAACGGCTCGCGCTCCTCGCCCAGAGTCGAGCCTCAGATCCGCCAGTCGATGTTGGAAGCGGACCGGGTCGCCGGCATAGTTGCATTGCCGCCCCAACTCTTCGGGACGACCCAGATCCCGACCTGCCTGTGATTCCTGACCAAAGGCAAGTCCCGAGGCCCTTGGCCTCCTGCAGGTTCACAAACACGAGCAGGAACGCCTCCTCCCAGCAACATCAACGACCCGGCGCCAGCCGCGTGGCCCGTGTCCAAGATCCCGGATCAAGCTCTGTCACGGCGCCTGACAGTGAGGCCCGAGATTATCGTCGCTAAGGAGGTCGACCTGCTGGGCGCATTCACTCTCTTCCCGGGTCTTCACCACGGCCGACCCTGCCATGCAGATCCGTGCACTGACCACTGGTCCCCAGAGCTGGTCCCCAAGCCAACATCGCCGAGCCCTCACCCCAGTTGGAGGAGTGGACGCTTGTGTCAGCGCTCGGGGCATCCGTGACGCCGTGGCACCATCGCCGAGGAAGAAGAACGCAGACTCCGGAGCGACGTGCGGCCGTCGAAAAGGTGCTGAGGGCGGCGGCAAGTTCAGCAAGCGATGCCCCAGAAACCGGATCCAGCCGAAGCAGTCGGCGAAGGAAGAGGACGGGCGAGTAACCACCCTTACATCACACGCCGATACGAATACCGATCCTTGATGAAGTGAGCGTGGTAGCGGCCTTTGCTCGGAGCATTCATGAACGCGGCATATACCGACTGCGTAACACCGTAGTACTGGTACACAGTTCCACTATGGAACCCAACCTCAAGAATCGATCCTTCGAGATCATAACCTATCGAAGCAACGTTACTCGAGACGACAGGCTGTCGCTGCAAGATCCCTCCTACTGATATTAGTCTGACTTCCTTGATATTGCCCTAGTCGATCGTGTAGATCCTCTCCCCCTCCTGGTTTTCCACCCACACATCGCCGTCATCGCAAATCGTGACGGTAATCGTGCCGTTGAATCGCGTGGAGAGCACCTTCGCACCGTGGCTCTTGTATTCGTCGGAGGCGTCGGTGTCGGGCTTCTTGCCGACCGAGCAGATCACGACTTCCGGTGTCATGGCGTCCACGGCCTCCTTGTGGTATCCAGACTCCCGGCCGTGGTGCGACGCCTTGAGGATGTCGCACTTGATCGCGTCCTCCCCAGGCTCGTCCAGGATGGACTTCCAGGCAGCCGCCTCAGCGTCGCCAGGCAGGATCACCGTACGGCCGGCGTGCGTCAGCTTCAGGACGTAGGAGCAGTCGTTGTAGCTTCCGCTTGCATCGCAGCCGTCGATCAACTCTCGCGTGGGCGACAGGATCTCGATGTTGTCGTCGGTCCAGTACTCCCCAGTCCAGCCCCTGAATTTGTTCAGGACCTTGAGGGTGCTGCCGTCCGGCCCCTTTCCCTTGCGTAGGTTCTCGTACGCCTCCCAGTCGGCGTAGTCGAACGGCCCGTAGTCAAAGTCGGATTCCTTGAACGTCTTGTCGTGGTTGACATCCCAGAAGTTGACCAGATCCACCTTCTCGTCCCAGAAGATCCGACGCAGACCGCTCATGTGATCCATGTCGGGGTGCGTTTGGATGTAGCGGAAGAGGCTCTTGCCTGGGAAGTTTTCCTTGAAGTAGTCAGCCGGATCGACCAGCAGGGACTTGTAGTACTCCTCCCAAGAGCGGAACTTGCCCTTGATGAATCGCGCCTGGTGCCGGAAGTCGTACAGGGAGATGCCCTTGGCGAGGGCCAGAGCCTTCTCATCCTCCTCGGGAAGCTTCTTCGAATTGTTTATGTCGATCATCATGATCCTGCCCGAGGGCAGCTCAACGATCGTGCAGTCTCCGTGCCCCACGTTGAGGAAATGAATCTTCATCACAGTTGTTCCACCACTCCGTTCAAGATCGTGCAGACTCACGCGTTCGGATCCGACACAGTCGCAACGGCGTCCCCCTTCAACGTGACGGCGGACTGCAACAACTGCTGGGCGTATTTGTTTGCCGCTTCTCGCACCCGCCCTGGAGAAGGCCAAAGACACCAGTAGATGAAGAATGCGAAGCACACAGCCACGCCGAACAAATTCTCGGCCGTTATGCCGTCCTGGTGCCGCCCGAGCGACAACCACGCCATGTAGGCACCCACAACCAGGACTCCACCGAGGCTGATGCCGCGGCCGATCCAGCGAACCCCATACAGGTTGCGCGCAAACCCGTAGTTGCGGTTCTCGTTGAACAACAGCTTGAACTTCTCGTTGTCTCGCGTGCGGTCTCGCACCTGGCCAATAGCCGTTGCAATCGCTTGGTCGGCTCGCAAAGGATTCGCGCGCTCCGCTCGCAGGCTCAGAAGCTCTACGCGGGACACTTCCGCTACTGCCTTGCGCCACAGGTCCCGCTGGACCTCGTTGTCCGAGGGCTCCCGCAGCCTCAGCCACGCCGTGGTCGGCGGGCCACCCCAGCTGGCCCAAAGGGTCTTCTCGGCCTTTCGGCCTTTCTGACGGACTATGTCAGCCACCGCAACGGGGGTGCCGATGAGGACCACCGCGCCCATGGCGTAGGACACCGTTGGGAGCTGACGCAAGCTCAGCACCGACAGCAGAATCGCCACCGGAAAGATCGCAAGCAGACCGGGCACGAGTCGCGCCCGACGCTCGTACTCGTCGAGCCACACCACGGTCAGACACCCCCGGCAGCAGTCTGCTCGTGACGGTTCCCGCTGCGGTTCCCATGCCGGAGGGCGGTGGCATTGCGCCCCCTGGACGCCTCCCCGACTGAGAGGAAGCCGATCTCGTTTCGCACGTTGGTTCCTTGGCGTATAGGCGCGTTGGCGCATCACACAAAGAGACGGCCGCCGCACCCCGTGCCTTCGGCCAATCACTCCACACAGTAGCCCCACATACCGACATTCGCTCACGCTCCGTCAAGTTCGGGGCAGACAAAGGGAGTAGACCACCCATGCTCCTGACTGTTTGTGATCACTTTTGTCGACTGGTGACCGTACGCATCTCTCGCTCCAGCACCCACACGAACGTCACGCCCTCCTTGAGGAACGTCCATTTTCGTAAGCAACTTCGACGCTCGGCGACGGAGCCGATGCGGTGAGCTACGCATGCCGCGGCTGGCATGAACCGGCGAGGTAGTCCAAGACCTTCATGTAGCGGATACCGCAATCGCCGTACCAAAGTTCAGACCGAAAGTCCTTGGTCGGCCGGGCAAGCGCGGACACTGGGGCGGGTGCTCTGCAACTTGCCGTCGACGGCAACTTCCAGCGACAACGCGTCGTGACCGCTATGGGTTCGAACTACCACGCGGCTGTAGACGCTGGGTCGGTCAGAACCTCCGGGTACGCGTCCAGCATGGAGACACAGAAGAAGCCAGCAGCAGGCTGGGCGACACAGAGCGATACTTCCTACCGGACTGTGGCGACGAACCTCACGCCTCGGCCGTCCGCCGGTCCCTGTGTCCAGGGCGCGAGCTATACCGCAACGCGGGCATCCTCTCAGCCGAGTTGTGTCCGACCCCCAGACGGGCCTCTAGGTGCCGGATGGCCCCTGTCTCATGCTGGACCAAGCCGCACCCGTCCACGTCGACCCTTGAAGCCGCCACTCCCGAGACCTACTTGGCAGTCGGCGTCGACGACCTGCTCCGCCACCGCCCGACGTCGAGGCCCCCGTCACTGTGAAGTTCGCAGCCCATGCAGGCACATGCCGCAATGGACCTCATCGCCGCTGGGAGCGCCCTGGCCTTGTTGGGCCTTCCGGCTGCATGAACGGGCACTAGCGTTCAACAGCCGTCATTGGGACAGGTCAGCAGGCCCTTCGATATCCGTGCCACACGCTGCCTCAGAGCCAAACCGGCGCGATGCCAGACGTCGGTAGCGCCAGCCTCCGGGAGGTCACGTCCGATGGAGTGGTGTACCGACGGCCACTCCACGAGACGCGCCCCGCCGTCATCATCCGTCCAGGACGCACTAGAAAGTCACAGGTCAGAACATGTACCCGCGCCACCGGCCTGCCATCTGTGGCGCACCTTGACTGGGTCAAGATGCGCCACAGCCCCTTCAAAGTGCACTGGTCCCCAAGCGGTCCCCAAGAATGATCAAGGGGCCACTCCAGATCTCCTCTGAAACGGCCCCTGACCTGCGACTTCGTAAAGTCGGGACGACAGGATTTGAACCTGCGACCCCTTGACCCCCAGTCAAGTGCGCTACCAAGCTGCGCCACGTCCCGATGCCGTTTGACCTGGGGTTTCCCCGGTCGAAACGCGCAGGGAAACAATACCGCACTCGGCTCGGTCGCCGCGCCCCGCTTTTCGCCGTTGACCTCAAGTTTGGTTGAGGTTGCACGATCGACGGCATGACGATCACAGCGGACCACGGCCGGACCTACGGCTACGACGATCTCCCCGGGCTGATGGGCCTGATGACCGGCGACGAGAAGCACGGACCGGCGGCCACCTCCACGCTCGACGTGCTGTGGGTGCTCTACGACCGGGTGCTGAGGGTGACTCCGCAGCGGCAGGCCGATCCGGCCCGGGACCGGTTCCTGCTGAGCAAGGGGCACGGGCCGATGGCGTACTACGCGGTGCTGGCCGCGCGGGGGTTCGTACCGGTCGACTGGCTGTCCGGGTTCGGGGCGTACGACTCCCCGCTCGGCCATCACCCGGACCGGGTCCTGGTGCCGGGGGCCGAGATCGCGAGCGGGTCGCTCGGGCACGGGCTGCCCATCGCCGTGGGCAGCGCCCTGGGGCTGCGGGCGCAGGGGCTCGACGACCCGGCGGTCTGGGTGCTGATCGGGGACGCCGAGCTGGACGAGGGCAGCAACCACGAGGCGATCGCCTTCGCGGGGCCCGCAGCCCTGGAGCGGCTGCACACGATCGTGGTCGACAACTCCTCCGCCAGCCATGCGCGGCCCGGCGGGATCGCCGCCCGGTTCGAGGCCGCGGGCTGGTCCGCGGTGACCGTCGACGGACGCGACCACGAGGCCCTGTACGCCGCCTTCACCGCGCCGCATCCCGGGCGGCCGCACGTGGTCGTGGCCCGGGTCGAGCCGAAGACCGCCTGACTCCCCACCGCCTGGCTCCCCTCCTCCCCCGCACTCTCGAAGGGCTCTCTTTCATGGAAACCATGCGTGACCGATTCGCCCCCGTCGTCTCCCGGATCCTGGACGAGGATCCGCGGGTCGCGGTGGTCCTCGCCGAGATCGGCAAGGACGGCTTCCGCGAGGCCATGGCCCGGCATCCCGACCGGGTGATCAACGTCGGCATCCGGGAGCAGCTGCTGGTCGGGGCGGCGGCCGGGCTGGCGCTGACCGGGCTGCGCCCCGTCGTGCACACCTTCGCGAGCTTCCTCGTGGAGCGGCCGTTCGAGCAGGTCAAGCTGGATCTGGGGCACCAGGAGGCGGGGGCGGTGCTGGTCAGCGCGGCGGCCTCGTTCGACTGGCCGGCGGGCGGCTACACCCACATGTCCCCCGGGGACCTGGCGCTCCTCGACACCCTGGACGGCTGGACCGTCCATGTGCCCGGGCACCCGGACGAGGCGGAGACCCTGCTGCACCACGCGGTCGCCGCAGGCGACGACAAGGTCTACGTGCGGCTCTCCGTCCAGTCCAACCGGCGGGGGCGGGTGATCGACGGACGGCACCTCGTCACGGTCCGCGAGGGCCGCGCCGGGGTGGTCGTCGCGGTCGGGCCGATGCTGGACGCCGTCCTCGCCGCCACGGAGGGGCTGGACGTGACCGTGCTGTACGCGACGACCGTACGGCCCTTCGACGCGGCGGGCCTGCGCCGGGCCACGGAGGCGGCGGGCACCGACGTCGTCCTGGTCGAGCCGTATCTGGCCGGCACCTCGACGGCCGCGGTGGGCGAGGCCCTGTCCGACGTGCCGCACCGGGTGCTGGGCCTGGGCGTGGGACGCCGGGAGCTGCGCCGCTACGGGACGGTCGAGGAGCACGTGGCCGCGCACGGGCTGGACGCGCGGAGCCTGCGGGAGCGGATCGGCGCGTTCGTGGGGGCTGCGGGGCGGGTGCCCGCCGACGCCGCGGTGTGACCCGTGTGCGTCCTGGGCGGTGCGGTCGTGTCGTGCGGGAATTCTCAGTCCGCGGACGGGCGGCCCAACTCGGGGTGGACGTCGAGGAGTCGGGGCGGGGCGGCCTGGCGCCAGGAGTCGGCGAGGATGTCGCGCAGCTCGTCCTCGTCCTCCAGCGCGCCGAGTCTCGCTCTCACCCAGGCGAACTGGGCCTCGTGGTCGGCGACCCAGAACTTCTCGGGCTCGGCCAGCACCAGCTCCTCGCGCTCCTCCTTGGGGCAGCGCACGGCGATGGACGTCTCCTCCTCGGGCAGGGTCGCGAACATCTTCCCGGCCACCCGGAAGGTGGGCATGCTCCAGGCGATCTTCTCGGTGGTCTCCGGCAGGGACAGGGCGATACGGCGTACGTCTTCAGCGTCCGGCATGCAACGCACCGTAGCCCCTGCCACTGACAGTCATCCTGCGAGCCGCTGGAAATCGAGCCGCTTGAAATACAGCGTCGTCGGCCGCAGCTCGCCCGCCGGGCTCAGCGCGTAGTCGGGGATGACGCCGGCCCGGGTCCAGCCGGCCGAGCGGTAGAGGTGCTCGGCCGGGCTGTCGGTCTCGGTGTCGAGGTGGAGCAGGGTGACGCCGGTCGCGGCGGCGGCTTCCTCGGCGGTGGCGAGGAGGAGGCGGCCGAGGCCCCGCCCGCGCGCGGAGCGGTGCACCATCAGCTTCACCAGTTCCGCGCGGTGGCGGCTGTTCGGCTTGTCGGGGTGGGCGAGGCTCACGGTCCCGGCGACCCGGCCGGTGTCGGCCACGGCCGCCCACACCGCGAGCCGGCCCGCCGCCGCAGCAGCCGCCCGCTCCCGCCACCAGGCGGCGGCCTCCGCGTGCCCGAGCGGGGCGAGGAAGCCGACCGAGGCGCCGTCGGACACGGTGTCCGCCAGCAGCTCCGCCAACTCCCCCGCCCGCTCCCGTACCTGGCCGCCGTCCCAGCGCTCCACCCTCACGGACGCACCACCACCAGCGGGCAGCCGCCGGTGTCCGGGTGGTGGGCGTGTTCCCCGACGGTCGCCTCCAGGGCGGCGGTGGGGCTGATCTCGGCGCGTTCGGCGGGTGACAGGGTCGAGCGGCTCACGCCGGGACGCTGACCCGGACAGGAGACGGCCGCGTTACGAAAGCCTCACGCCCTCACCTCTTCGCCCGCTCACGCCTCCTGCGCCGCCCGCCCCAGCGCCTCCAGCACCGGGCGGATCAGCGGGTGCCCCTCGGCTCCGCGCCGTACGGCGGCGAAGACGCGGCGGGTCGGGGCCACGCCGTCGACGGGGCGGACGATCACCCGGGTCAGGTCCATGCCGTTCAGCGCCGAGCGCGGTACGAGGGCCACGCCCGCGCCGGCCGAGGCCAGGGCGACGACGGCGCGGAAGTCGTCGGAGGAGTGCTCCAGCCGCGGCTGGAAGCCCGCGCTCTCGCAGGCGAGGACGACCACCTCGTGACAGGGATTGCCGGGGTACGGGCCGATCCAGGGATCCTTGGCCAGGTCGGCAAGGGGGACCTCGGCGGTGTCCGCGAGGCGGTGGCCGACCGGCACGACGGCGTCGAACGGCTCGGCGTAGAGCGGGACATGGGTGAGCCGGGGGTCGTCGGCCGGCGGTGCGCCCCGGTACTCCACCGCGACCGCCACGTCGACCTGCCGGTCCAGCACCATGGGCAGGCTCGCGTCGCCCTCCGCGTCCTGGACACGGATGCGTATGCCGGGCGCCGTGTCGGCGAGCCGGGCCACGGCCGGGGCCACGACCTGGGCGATGCCGGTCGCGAAGGCGGCCACGGTGACCGTGCCCGCCTCGCCCGAGCCGTACGCCGCCAGCTCCGCCTCGGCCCGCTCCAGCTGGGCGAGGACCGCGTTGGTGTGGCCGAGCAGGATCTCGCCGGCCGGGGTGAGCCGTACCCCCTTCGCGCTGCGCTCGACCAGCCGGTGGCCGGTCTCCTGCTCCAGGGCCGTGAGCTGCTGGGAGACGGCGGAGGGGGTGAGATAGAGCGCGGCGGCCGCCGCCGTGACCGTGCGGTGGTCGGCCACCGCACGGAGGATGTGGAGCCGCCGTGCCTCGATCATGTCCTCAATTATCGCAAGACGTCCGAGCTGTTCAGGCCTCCAGTTCCGCGCGGGCGGCGACGAACGCGTCCACCGCGCGGTCGACGTCGTCCGTGGAGTGCGCGGCGGACAGCTGGACGCGGATGCGGGCCTGGCCCTGCGGGACGACCGGGTACGAGAAGCCGATCACGTACACCCCGCGCTCCAGCAGCAGCTCGGCCATGCGGCCGGCCCGGGACGCGTCGCCGATCATCACGGGGGCGATGGCGTGGTCACCGGGGAGGATGTCGAAGCCCTCCTCGGTCATCCGGCGGCGGAACAGGGCGGTGTTCTCGCTCAGCCGGACGCGCAGGTCGTCCGCCGACTCCAGCAGGTCGAGGACCTTCAGGGAGGCGGCGGCGATCACCGGGGCGAGGGTGTTGGAGAACAGGTAGGGGCGGGAGCGCTGGCGCAGCAGGGCGACGATCTCGGCACGGGCGGCGACGTAGCCGCCGGAGGCGCCGCCGAGGGCCTTGCCGAGGGTGCCGGTGACGATGTCGACGCGGTCCATGACGCCGTGCAGCTCGGGGGTGCCGCGGCCGGAGGGGCCGACGAAGCCGACGGCGTGCGAGTCGTCCACCATGACCATCGCGTCGTGGCGGTCGGCGAGGTCGCAGATCTCGCGCAGGGGCGCCACATAGCCGTCCATGGAGAAGACGCCGTCGGTGACGATCAGCTTCCGGCGGGCGCCGCCCTCGGTGGCCTCCTTGAGCTTCGCCTCCAGGTCGGCGAGGTCGCGGTTGGCGTAGCGGAAGCGGCGGGCCTTGGACAGGCGGATGCCGTCGATGATGGAGGCGTGGTTGAGGGCGTCGGAGATCACCGCGTCCTCCTCGCCGAGCAGCGTCTCGAAGACACCGCCGTTGGCGTCGAAGCAGGAGGAGTACAGGATCGTGTCCTCCTGCCCGAGGAAGGACGCGAGGCGCGCCTCCAGCTCCTTGTGCACCTCCTGGGTGCCGCAGATGAAGCGGACCGAGGCCATGCCGTAGCCCCAGCGGTCCAGGGCCTCGTGGGCGGCGGCGATCACCTCGGGGTGGTCGGCGAGGCCGAGGTAGTTGTTGGCGCAGAAGTTGAGGACCTCGCCGGGGCGGCCGCCGGCGGTGACGGCGACGGTCGCGGACTGCGGGGTGCCGATGACCCGCTCGGGCTTGTGCAGGCCGGCGGCGCGGATCTCGTCGAGGGTGGCGCGCAGGTCGTCGCGGACGGTGTCGAACATGGGGAAGCTCCTGAAAGTGCGTGCGCGGAACAGGGGTTGCTTACGCGGTCCAGTCGAGGATGACCTTGCCGCCCTTGCCGCTCGCGGCGTCGGCGAAGGCCGCCTCGAAGTCGCGGTAGCCGTACCGGCCGGTGATCACGGGGGCGAGGTCCAGGCCGCCCTCCAGCAGCACCGACATCGCGTACCAGGTCTCGAACATCTCGCGGCCGTAGATGCCCTTGATGGTGATCATCGAGGTGACGATCCGGGACCAGTCGACCGGGAACTCCTGCGCGGGCAGGCCGAGCATCGCGATGCGTCCGCCGTGCGTCATGTTGGCGATCATGTCCCGCATGGCCTCGGGGCGGCCGGACATCTCCAGGCCGATGTCGAAGCCCTCGCGCAGGCCGAGCTCGCGCTGGCCGTCGGCGATGGTGGACCGTGCGACGTTCAACGCCAGACTCACCCCTATCTTGCGGGCCAGCTCCAGGCGCTCCTCGCTGACGTCGGTGACGACGACGTTGCGGGCGCCGGCGTGCCGGGCGACGGCGGCGGCCATCAGGCCGATCGGTCCGGCGCCGGTGATCAGGACGTCCTCGCCGACCAGCGGGAAGGACAGCGCGGTGTGCACGGCGTTGCCGAACGGGTCGAAGATCGCGGCGACGTCGAGCTCGACGGGGACGCGGTGCACCCACACGTTGGTCGCGGGCAGGGCCACGTACTCGGCGAACGCGCCGTCGCGGCCGACCCCGAGGCCGACGGTGGCCCGGCAGAGGTGACGGCGTCCGGCCAGGCAGTTGCGGCACTTGCCGCACACCAGATGGCCCTCGCCGCTGACACGGTCCCCTATGCGGATGTCGGTCACGTCCCGGCCGGTCTCGACGACCTGGCCGACGAACTCGTGCCCGACCGTGAGCGGGGTGCTGATCGCCTGCTGCGCCCAGCCGTCCCAGGCCCGGATGTGCAGATCGGTGCCGCAGATACCCGTCCGCATGACCTTGATCAGTACGTCTCCGGGGCCGATCTCGGGCTCCGGGACGTCCGTCAGCCAGAGTCCCGGCTCCGCCTTCTGCTTGACCAGCGCCTTCACGAATGCGGCTCCTGTGCGTGAGATCCCGGCCCGCGGGCATGCCGAAGGCGCCCGCACCGGGTCAGAGGGGTGGAATCACCCTGCAATCTGCCGTATGCGCGGGCCGCGGGTCCATCGAGCTTTTCTTAACCGCCGCCTCAGCTTTCCTTCACGCCTCCGGAGTTTCCCGCACCCCGGTACGGGCCACAGGGCTTGAGGTCACCGTGCTCAGAGCGGTAACCCGTCCTCGGCGCTGCGTTCGAGGCGTACGACGAGGTCGGCGGCGAGCGCCTTGATGCCCTCCAGGCCCGCCCTGCCCCACACCCGGGGCTCGACGTCGGCCGCGCACACGGTGCCGAGCGCCATGCCGGAGCTGTCGATGAGCGGGGCGCCGAGGTAGGAGCGGATGCCGTAGGCGTCGACGACCGGGTTGCCCGCGAAGCGCGGGTAGTCGCGGACGTCCTCCAGGACCAGCGCCTTGTGGCGGACCACCACATGGGGGCAGAACCCGTGGTCGCGGGGCAGCACCCGGCCGAGCTCGGCGCTGCTGCCGTCCTCGCGGACGACCGGCGCGACGGCGGGGGCGCTCAGGCCGGCGAAGAACTGGTGCTCCTCGCCGATGAAGTTGACCATGGCGTACGGCGCGCCGGTGAGCCGGGCGAGATGATCCGCGAAGGAGTCCAGCGCCGGGTCGGGGCGGTCCGCCAGGCCGAGCCGGCGCAGCCGGTGCACACGGGCGGGGGCCTCCCTGTCCTCGGGGGTGAGCAGCAGACCCCGGACCGGCCGGGGCGGCTCGTAGCTCATGGCCGGGCTCCGGGCCGTACGTCCGGCCCCGGCCCCGCCGCGGTGCCGGCTCGTGACCGTGCTCCTGGCGGGGCTTCGGCGCTGCGGGTGTACGTCATACGGGAACTCCGTGGGCGAGAGGGCGGGATCACCGGCGGGCGCCATGGCTCGGCGCGGTCGCCGGGGCATGGGCCAGGAGGTGGCGGACGAGGGTGAGCAGGGTCTGCACGCCGGAACTGGAGATGCGCGCGTCGCAGCGGACGACGGGGATCTCCGGGTCGAGGTCGATGGCGGCGCGGACCTCTTCGGGGTCGTAGCGGTAGCCGCCGTCGAACTCGTTGACGGCGACGATGAAGCCGAGCCCGCGCTCCTCGAAGAAGTCCACGGCCGCGAAGCAGTCCTCCAGGCGCCGGGTGTCGGCGAGGATGACCGCGCCGAGCGCGCCCTCGGACAGCTCGTCCCACATGAACCAGAACCGCTCCTGCCCGGGCGTGCCGAACAGGTACAGCACATGCTCCGGATCGAGGGTGATCCGGCCGAAGTCCATGGCGACCGTGGTCTCCATCTTGTTCTCGATGCCGTCGAGACTGTCCGTTCCGACGCTGACCGTGGTGAGCAGCTCCTCCGTGCTGAGCGGGGCGATCTCGCTGACCGCGCCCACGAAGGTCGTCTTGCCGACCCCGAACCCGCCCGCGACGAGGATCTTCAGCGCGGTCGGGAACGGGTCAGAGCTGTCGTCGTAGTCCATCGAGCACTGCCTCCAGCAGAGACCGGTCAGTGGGTGTGTGGTGGAAGACGGGGGGCTTGGTGGTCAGCGCCCCGCAGTCGACGAGGTCGGAGAGCAGCACCTTGGTGACCACCGCGGGCAGTTTCAGCTGGGCTGCGACCTCGGCGACCGAGACGGGCCCGCGGCACAGGTCCAGGGCCTGGGCGTGCTCGGGACCGAGGTAGCCGAGCGGGGCGACGCCGGTGGCCATCACCTGCGACATCAGGTCCAGGGCGACGCTGGGCTCGGTGCGTCCGTTGCTGACCGTGAACGGGCGCACGAGCCGTCCGGCCGCGTCATCCAGCCAGGGCCCGTCGCCGGCTGCGGCCACGCTCAAGGCCTCGTCGCCGCGGAGTCGACGGGGTGCTGGCGGGGCGCGGTCACCAGGTAGGGGCGGACGCTCTTGACGAGCATCGCCATCTCGTAACCGAGCACGGCGGCGTCGGCCTCGCGCCCGGCGAGCACGGCGAGACAGGTGCCGGAGCCCGCGGTGGTGACGAACAGCAGGCTCGAATCGAGTTCGACGACGACCTGGCGGACGTCCCCGCCGTCGCCGAACCGGACGCCCGCGCTGCGGCCCAGCGAGTACAGGCCGGAGGCCAGGGCGGCCATGTGGTCGGCGCTGTCGATGTCGAGGCCGTGCACGGACTTCACCAGCCCGTCGCAGGACAGGAGCACCGCGCTGGTGGTGTGCGGTACGCGCTGCACGAGGCCGCTCAGCAGCCAGTCGAGGTCGGATGCATGGGCGGTCGGCGCATCGCTCGCCATGGTGGATCGACTCCTTGGGGTACGAAGGTCTGCGGGAGCGCGGACAGTCGAGGGGGGAAGGTCGGGGAAAGGTCGGGTGGAGCGGGGGTGGGCGGGGGTGGGTGCGCGGCGGTCAGCCGGCCGGGGCGCTCCCGTCGGACCGGCCGACGCCATGGGCACCGTCGATTCCGGGCGCGGGGGCGCGCCCTGGGGATATGGGCGTCGGTCCCAGGAGTTCCGCCCCGTTCATGGGTGGGGGCTCCATGGGTACGGCCGCTGTGTTCTCAAGGTGTTCGAGGTGTTCGAGGTGCTGCTGGGCCTCGGCGAGTCCGATCCCGCGCTGGAAGGCGGCCATCAGCCCCGGGTCGTGGCCCGCGACGGTGTCGGCGTCCCGGCGGGGTGCCGGGCCGCCGCGCAGCTCGGGGACGATGTGTTCCTGGGCGCGGCGGCGGGGCAGTTGGGGCTTGCCCATGGTGCCGCGCACGGCGCCGGTGCGCGGGGTGGGCAGGACGCCCGCGTGCGCCTCCACGGCGGACCGGTCCCCGGCGCCGATGCCGGGGACGGCCGCGGCGGGGGTGGGCCGGTCCTGCCGGGCGCCCCGCACGGGCAGCGGCGCGGGCGCCCCGGCGTCCCGCTCCCCGCGCGCGTCCTCGGCGCCGGGGCGGCTCGACTCGGCCCGGGCCCCGTGCTGTTCGGCCCCGCTGTTCCCGGTACCGGTCCGCCTGACCTCACCGGGGGCGTGGCCGGTGCCGGAAGCGTGGGCGGCCGGCGGCCGGTCCACGACACCCTGCGGGGAGACCGCCGCGGACACCTGAGCCTGCGTCTGAACCTGAACCTGCGGCTGCTGCTGCGGGTGCGGGTGCGGGTGCGAGTGGGGTTGTGGCTGGACCCGCGCCTGCGCTTCAGCCGCTGTCGGCTCGCCGGGCGCCGCCGCCGTGCCCAACAGCGCCTGCGGGACGACGAGTACGGCCTGGACACCGCCGTAGATGTTGGTCTGGAGGCGGACGTGGATGCCGTGCCGGCGGGCGAGCTGGGAGACGACGTAGAGCCCGATGCGGCCGTCGGCCAGCAGGCTGGCGACGTTGACCTGGTCGGGGTCGGCGAGCAGGGCGTTCATCCGGTTCTGCTCGCCGACGGGCATGCCGAGTCCGCGGTCCTCGACCTCCACGGCGAGCCCGGAGGTGACGAGGCCCGCGCGGAGCAGCACCTGGGTCTGCGGGGCGGAGAACACCGAGGCGTTCTCGATGAGTTCGGCGAGCAGGTGGATGACGTCGGCGACGGCGTGGCCGCGCAGCTCGCCGTCGATCGGCGGCACCAGTTTGACCCGGGAGTACTGCTCGACCTCGGCGATGGCGGAGCGCAGCACCTCGGTCATGCTCACCGGGTTGCTCCACTGCCGCCGGGAGACGGCGCCGCCGAGCACGGCGAGGTTCTCGGCGTGCCGCCGGATCCGGGTGGCCAGGTGGTCCACGTGGAACAGGCCCTTGAGCAGGTCGGGGTCCTCGATCTCGTTCTCCAGCTCGTCGAGGATCGAGATCTCCCGGTGCACGAGGGACTGAAGCCGACGCGCGAGGTTGACGAACACCTCCAGCTTCTGCTCGCTGCCCGCGTGGCTGGAGAGCTGGGCGGCGCGTACGACGGCGGTGACGGCGCCGTCGTGCGCACGGGCCAGGTCGGCGGCGAGCAGCTCGAAGTCGTCGGCGTCGGCGGGCAGTCGGCGGCGCGTGGAGCGCTGCGGCGGCGCCTCGCCCTGGCGCAGCGCGTCGACCAGCGCGTGCAGGTCGGCCTCGCCGCGCGCGGCGGTGCGGCGCAGGACGTCGACGCGGTCGGCGACCGAGCGGGCGGCGCGGTCGGCGGCCACGGCGGCGATGAGGATGCCGGCGACGGTCACGGTGACCGCTCCGGCGAGCACGGCCCACAGGACGGGGCCGGTGCGGGCGCCGGTGGAGCGGATGCTGAACAGGACCGCGGCGCTGGCGCTGAGCGCGACCGCAAGCGGCGGCAGCACGGCGAGCCGCATGAGCTGGGGCCGTATGTGCATTTCGGGCAGTGCGGGAGCGGTTCGGGCGCCCGGCCGCCCGTGCCGCCCGCCCTCTCGGCGGTCGGCGCGCGTGGCCGGTGCTCGGAGGTGAGACATCTGCGTCCTCGTACTGGTCCGTCGGGCCTGTCCTCGCGGGATGTGCGAGGCGGGCATGCGTCATCGCAGCGTCGGCGGACGGAGCCGGGAAATCCGGCCACCCGTCAGCCGACGGACACTCACAGTAATGGCCTGAGCATCATGTGCGGTGGGCAGTTGACAAACTCCCCCGAGGAGCGTCCCGCTCTGGTATGAAGCCTCGTACGACAGACCGATTAACCGGCCGGGCATGGAATCGGCCCGGCCCGCGCGTCGATCACCTGGGGCGGATTGTTGCGGAGAGTATCCGCTTTGGCCTTTGCTGGCCGGTCGGGCAGACCTTCCTGGCCGTCGGCCGCGTCCTACGACCGGCCCCGCGCGGGCGGCTCCGCCACCAGTGCACCGACCGAGCGCCAGGTCCGGCGCTCCGTGGCCGCGACGCCCCGCCACCAGGCCTCGGCCGGGAGCTTGCCCGCCGGTTCGAAGGGCTCGCCGGGCCGGGGCAGGGCCACCGCCTGACCGACCTCCTCGGCCGCCTCCTTGGTCCACTCCCCCGGCTCCGCCCACGGGTGCGGGGCGAGGTTGAACGTGCCCCAGTGGATCGGCAGCAGCGCGCCGTGCGGTGCGCCGCCCTGGAGGTCCAGGTGGGCGCGCAGGCCCTCGTCGGGGCGCATGTGGATGTCGGGCCAGAACTCGCTGTACGCCCCGATCTGGATCATCGTGGCGTCGAACGGGCCGTGGGCGGCGCCGATGTCCTCGAAGCCGTCGAAGTAGCCGGTGTCGCCGCTGTGGTAGATCCGGTGCTCCTCGCCGGCGACGACCCAGGAGGCCCAGAGGGTGTGCTGGGTGTTGCGCAGGGCGCGGCCGCAGAAGTGGCGGGCCGGGGTGGCGGTGAGGGTCAGACCGCCGACCCTGGTGGACTCGTGCCAGTCCAGCTCGCGCAGACGGTCCGCGGAGACGCCCCAGCGTTCGAGGTGGGCGCCGACGCCGAGCGGCACGGCGAACACGGTGTCCGTGCCGGCCAGCGCCTTGATCGTGGGCAGGTCGAGGTGGTCGTAGTGGTCGTGCGAGATCACCACGACGTCGACCGGGCCCAGCGCGGCCAGCGGCAGCGGAACCGGGTGCAGCCGCCGGGGTCCGGCGAACGGGAACGGCGAACAGCGCTCGCCCCAGACCGGGTCGAACAGGACCCGGTGGCCGTCGATCTCCGCCAGCACGCTGGAGTGTCCCGCCCAGGTCAGCCGCAGCCCCGTGGCGGGCGGCTTGGCCAGGTCGGCGAAGGTCGTGGGGTACACCGGGACGGTGCCCTTCGGGGCGCGCAGCGGCCGGGTCTCCTTGTCGAGGAAGACCTTCGCGAGGTCCAGCGAGGAGCCGGAGGGGCGGGTGCGCGCGGGGCCGCCGGGGTTCTGGAAGACGCCGTCTTTGAAGTGGGGGGAGCGGCGGATGCGTGCCATGCGCTCACCGCCCGGGTCCGCGCCGAAGGCCTCCGGACGCAGCGCGCGGAGCCCGGAGATCGAGGAACGCAAACCGGTCACGGTACCTCCCGGTGAAGTGGGTGAGGTTCCCCATTATGGTCGGCGCCTCCGACAACCCGGGGCCCCCGGAGCACGAGGCCTGCCTCACAGGGCCCCGCCGACCCTGCGTTCGGCGCGTTGACAGGGCCCGGAGCGGCTCCGGATACTGACTGGCGATTCAGTACCGTGCCCGAGGAGACCCCATGACGGCGCCCGTCCCCACGCCCCTGATGTCGCTCGTCTGGACCGACCACGTGACCGGCCGCCGGGGCTTCCTGGTCGTGGACCGGCTGGTGCGGGGCGTGGCCAGCGGCGGGCTGCGGATGCGCCCGGACTGCACGCTGGAGGAGGTGGCGGGGCTCGCCCGCGGCATGACGATGAAGGAGGCGCTGCACTACGACCCCGAGGGCCGCTACGTCCCCCTCGGCGGCGCCAAGGGCGGCATCGACTGCGATCCCCGGGCCCCGGAGGCGTACGGGCTGCTGGTGCGCTATCTGCGCGCGATGCGGCCGTACATCGAGAGTCTGTGGACCACCGGCGAGGACCTCGGCCTCACCCAGGACCTGGTCGACCGGGCGGCGGCCGAGGCGGGTCTGGTCTCCTGCGTCCAGGCCGTGTATCCGCTGCTGGACGACGAGGCGGCGGCACGCGCGCGGCTCGCGGACGCCTTCGCCGTCGAGGTGGACGGCATCGGCCTGGACGAACTGGCGGGCGGCTGCGGGGTCGCCGAGTCGGTGCTCACGGCGCTGGACCGGGCGTCGGTGCCGTACGCGGGCACGCGCGTGGCCCTCCAGGGACTCGGCACGATGGGCGGCGCCACCGCGCGCTTCCTCGCGCGCGCGGGGCTGACGGTGGTGGCGGTCGCCGACATCAAGGGCACGCTCGCGAATCCGGCGGGGCTGGACGTCGAGGCCCTGCTGGCCGCGCGGGACGGCCATGGCACGGTCGACCGCCGGGTGCTGCGCCCCGGCGACCGGGAACTGCCCGGCGACGCCTGGCTGTCGGCCGACGCCGAGGTGCTGGTGCCGGCGGCGGTGTCGTACGCCGTCGGCACCGCCGAGGCGGAGCGGATCCGGGCCCGCTGGATCGTGGAGGCCGCCAACATGCCGGTCCTGCCCGCGGCGGAGGAAATGCTGACCGCGCGCGGGGTGACCGTGCTGCCGGACGTGGTGGTCAACTCGGCGACGAACGCCTGGTGGTGGTGGACCCTGTTCGGCGACATCGGGGCGGACGCCGACGGGGCCTTCGCGCACATCCGGCACTCCATGCGCGCCCTGACCGGCCTGATGCTCGACCGCGCGGAGGCCGACGGCACGACCCCGCGCGCGGCCGCCCACGCCCTCGTGACCGACCGGCTGCCGGCGATCGCGGAACGCTTCGGGTGGTACCGCTGACGGCCGGAACCGTCCGGGGGAACCGGGGCACTTCGGCGCTGCCCATGACAACGGATTAGGGTGACCGCGTGGCGAGAGTGCGGTTGAGCGTGGCCGAGCGGCGGGAGGAACTGCTGCGGGCCGCCATCGGGCAGATCGAGGCGCGGGGCGTGGCGGCGGTCAGGATCGCCGACGTGGCCGCGGCGCTCGGGGTGAGCAACGCGCTGGTGCTGTACCACTTCTCGACGAAGGAGCGGCTGGTCGCCGCGGCGTTCGCGTACGCGGCCGAGGACGATCTCGCGCATCTGCGCAAGCTGCTGGGGCGGCGCACGTCCGCGCTGCGCCGGCTGCGCGCGGCGGTGCGCTGGTACGCGCCGACCGGGCAGGCCAAGGGCTGGCGGCTGTGGATCGAGGGCTGGGCCGTGGCGCTGCGCGAGCCCGCGCTGCGCGACGTCACCCGGGACCTGGACCGGCAGTGGAAGGCGGCGATCACCGAGGTGATCGCCGAGGGCGTGGCGGCGGGCGAGTTCACGTGCGCCGACCCGGCCGGTGCCGCCCTGCGTCTGACCGCCCTGCTGGACGGACTGGCGGTGCAGCTGACGTCGTACCCGGGCTCGGTGCCGCGCAGCCGGGCCCAGCAGTGGGTCGACGACGCCCTCGCCCGCGAACTGGGCCTGGCCCGGGAGGCGTTGACCGAGCGCTGAGGCGCGTCGTCGCCCGCGCCCCGCTGGTCCGGCGGGGCACGGGCGACAGCGGCGGTGTCAGGCCACCGACGCGATGCGGTGCTTGATGTCGTCCGGGGACAGGGCGCCCTTCGCCGTCACGTGGTCGCCGGAGGACTCTCCGCGCAGCCTGCGGCCGATCCACGGGACGAGGAACTCACGGGCCCAGTGGACGTCGTCGCGGCGGATCTCCAGCGTGCCCCGGGGCGGCAGCGGCGGCCACGCCTGCTCCGGGTCGGCCGGGACCTCCAGGCCGAGAGCCTGACCGGCGCGCAGCGCCACGCGCGTGTGCCCCTCGGGCGAGAGATGGAGCCGGTCACTGTCCCACGCCCTGCGGTCCTGCACCGACTTCAGGGACCACAGGTCCAGCACCGGGCAGCGGTACCGGTCGGCGATGGCCCGTACGTGCCCGTTGTACGTGGCGATCCTGCCCCGCAGATGCTTGAGCACCGGGACGCCCCGGGTGTCGAACCCGGTCGTCACCATGACCGTGCCCGCGGCCTCGGTCAGCCGGGCCACGGCCCGCTCGAAGCGCTCGGCCACCTCGTCCGGGTCGGTGCCCGGGCGGATGATGTCGTTGCCGCCCGCGCAGAGCGAGACCAGGTCCGGGGCCAGTTCGACGGCCTTCGGGAGCTGGTCCTCCACGATCTGGTCGAGCAGCTTCCCGCGGACCGCGAGATTGGTGTACTTGAAGTCCCCCTCGGGACGTCGGTCGGCGAGCAGGACCGCGAACCGGTCGGCCCAACCGACGAACGCCCCGTCGGGGCCGGGATCGCCGACGCCCTCGGTGAAGCTGTCCCCCACCGCCACGTACGACCCGATCACTGATCTGTTGTCATTCTTCGAATCGTCTGCCACGTCGGACCATGATTCACCTTCGGATGTGACCTACGCGACCGTAGGCAGGGGTTGACGAACGGTGAGATGAGACACTCCAAAAGAATGCGCGAATCAGGAATACCCCGGCCGCCGGGCGCGTTGACCGTGCGATCTCCACACCCGGCTCAGACGCGTCGCAGCCGCACGACCGTCGCGTCCAGGTCGCCGGTCAGTCCGGTGCGCAGTCCGTGGTGCAGGAGCACGGCTCCGCGGTGCACCTGGCCGGTTTCGCGGCACGCGTACGACGCGGCCGGGTCGAGTCCGCGCAGCCGCAGTGCCGGTACCGGCTCGCCGTAGCTCTGCGCCTGGAGCCAGGCGAGGACCACCGTCTCCTCGCCCCGGACGTACTGGACGGCGCTCAGACCGCCGGCCGGGGGCCGCAGCCGGTACAGCTCGCCGTGCTGGACGACCGGGCGGATCTCCTTGTAGAGATCCACCCAGCGCCGGGCCTCGGCCAGTTCCTCCTCACTCCACTCGGTCAGGTCGCCGCCGATGCCGAGCACGCCCGCCATGGCGCTGACGAACCGGAACCGCAGCGAGCTGACACGCCCGTTGAGCTGGGTGTTGGGGCTGTCGGTGACCCAGGCGGCCATGACCCGGGCCGGGTGGAGCTGGCTGAAGCCGTGCTGGATGGCGAGCCGGTCGAGCGGGTCGGTGTTGTCGGAGGTCCACACCTGGTCGGTGCGGCTGAGCACTCCGAGGTCGATCCGGCCGCCGCCGCCCGAGCAGGACTCGAAGGCGACGGAGGGGTGGGCCGCGCGCAGCCGGTCCAGCAGGGCGTACAGACCGCGGACGTGGTCCACCCACAGCCGCTGCGGGTACGGCTCGCCGGGCCAGCCGGCGTCGGTGAAGCAGCGGTTGAAGTCCCACTTCACGTAGTCGACCGGGGCGCTGGACAGCAGCGTGTCCAACTGGTCCCACAGGTACGCCCGGACGTCCTCGCGGGCGAGGTTGAGGACGAGCTGGTTGCGCAGTTCCGTCCGCCGGCGTCCCGGCTGGTACTGCACCCAGTCGGGGTGCGCGCGGTACAGGTCGCTGTCCGGGTTGACCATCTCCGGCTCGGCCCAGATGCCGAACCGCATGCCGAGGCCGTGCACCTGGTCGGCGAGCGGCTTCAGGCCCTGCGGGAAGCGGTCGGGGTTGGGCGTCCAGTCGCCGAGCCCTGCGCGGTCGCTGGTGCGGGCGCCGAACCAGCCGTCGTCCACGACGAACAGCTCGACGCCGATCGCGGCGGCCCGGCGCGCGAGGGCGAGCTGCTGCTCCTCGGAGATGTCGAAGTTCGTCGCCTCCCAGGAGTTGAACAGCACGGGCCGGTCCTGCTCGGCGTCCGGGACGACGTACGCGCGCTGGTAGGCGTGCCAGGCGCGGCTCGCGCCGCCGAAGCCGCCGTCGCTCCACAGGCCCGCGAAGACGGGGGTGGTGTACGACTCCCCCGGCTGCAGGAGCAGCAGGCCCGAGTCGTCGTAGCCGGCGCCGCCCGTGATCTGCACGCGCGCGTCCGGGAGTTGGGCGACGGCGATCCGCCAGGAGCCGGACCAGCCGAGCGCGCAGCCGTAGACCTCGCCCCGCTCCTCGGTGGCGTCGGTGTCCAGCGCCACCCAGGGCAGGTGCTGGTGGCCGGTGTGGCCGCGGCGGCTGCCGATGACCTTCTCACCGTAGGTGAGCGGGGCGGTGGTGAGCCGGGACTCGGCGGCCCAGCGGCCGTGCAGCTGGGACAGCCGCCAGCCCTCGCGGTCGGGCAGGGTCCAGGTGGCCGCGTCGGCCCGCAGCAGCTCCACGCGCGCGCGTGTGCCGTTCTCCACGCTCACCCAGCGCTCCACGACGTCGCCGCGCATCCGGTGGTGCAGGGTGATCGCGATCCCGTCGTCGTCGAAGCGCAGCCGCAGCTCGTCGTCGCCGCCCTCGCGCGCGGTGTCGTACGACACGAAGCGCCACTCGGTGCCGCGCCGCTCCTCGGTGCGCACGGACAGGGCGGGGCGGACGAAGCGGGGGCCGCCCTCGACGGGGTACTCCTCGCGGCCGTCGAGCGGGGACTCGAAGGGCCAGTAGCCGGGCAGCGGGTCCCGGGCCAGGGCCTCGGCGTCCGCGAGGGCGATGCGGGGCCCCCAGTGGAGGTGGAGCAGTTCGTCCGCATCGGTGAGATGCAGCGCATAACCGCTGGTGGGCCCCGTCAGGAGCCAGGTGCGACCGTCTTCTGCGATGTCCAGCACGTACAACCTCACAGGTGCCAACAGATCCGCTCAAGTGCCAACATCATCAAGCCGCCCGGCGCTGGTGACAATGCCTGTGGACGACTCCTTGCCCGAGGAAACCGATGTCGTATGGTCGACAGAGCGCCCGCCGACGAGTCGCGACGGCGGGCCCGACCGGGAGGAGCCCCCGTGACGCAGCAGGTCCCGTCGACCGAGCCGGAGCTGGCCGGCGTGCGCAATTTCCGCGACGTCGGCGGACTGCCGACCGCGGACGGGCGCCGGGTGCGCCACGGCGTGCTGTTCCGCAGCGGACACCTGGCGCACGCGACCGAGGACGACGCGGCCTTCCTCGCCTCCCTCGGCCTGCACACGATCTTCGACTTCCGCAACGCGGCCGACCAGAAGCTGGAGGGCCCGGACGTCGCGCTGCCCGGCGTGCGGAACGTGAACCTGCCGCTGAGCGACCCGGCCGACGGCGCCGAGTTCTGGACGATGGTCCGCGACGGCGACCTCGGCCAGTTGCGCGGGATCCTCGCCGACGGCAAGGGCGCGGCCCGCATGACCGCCTCGTACCGCACGATCGTCAAGGAGCGCACCGCCGAGCACTCCCGGGTGCTGCACGCGCTCGTGGAGGACAGCGTGCCCGCGCTCATGCACTGCGCGGCGGGCAAGGACCGCGCCGGCATCTCCATAGCCGTGACGCTGCTCGCCGTCGGTGTGGAGCGTGACGCGATCGTCGCGGACTACCTGGAGTCCAACGCCAAGCACCGGCGCTACAAGGTCCGCCGCAGCGGCAGCGCCGAGTCCGCGTACACGCCCGAGGTGATGGAGCTGCTCAGCCCGCTCTTCGACGCCCGCGCCGAGTACCTCCAGGCGGCCTTCGACAGCATCGAGGAGACCTGGGGCGGCGTCGACACCTACCTGGAGCAGGGCCTGTCCCTCACCCCCGGCCACCGCGAGCGACTGCGCGAGCGCCTGCTGGACTGACCGGCGGCCGACTCGGTCAGCCCTTGGCGCCGATCGCGAACAGCAGGTAGAGGAACGCGGCGAGGACATGGCCGACGGCGATGTAGATGATCAGGCGGATCCACAGGGAACGGGGGAACTTCGTCTCGAAGTCGCTCATGGCAGCTCTCCGGTCGACGGCCCCAGGCACAGCGTGGCCGTGGGGCTCTGCAGCAGGGTGTGGACGAACAGCAGCTCGACGCCGTCGTGGTCCTCGGCGGCGAGGCGGTGCGGCGTGAGCGAGTCGAAGTGGGCGCTGTCACCGGGCGCGAGCAGGTGCACGGTGTCGCCGAGGCGCAGGCGCAGGCGGCCCCTGAGGACGTAGAGCCACTCCTCGCCGGGGTGCACGCGGACGACGTCGCCCTGCGAGCCGTACGGCACGCGCACGCGCAGCGCCTGCATACCGCGGCCGGGCGCCCCGGCCTGGAAGTACGTCCAGCCGCCCGCCCGGGTCGGCTCCATGCCGCCGGAGCGCACGATCGCGTCCCGGTCGGCGACCGTCTCGCCCAGCAGTTCGGAGACCGTCGTACCGTAGATGCGGGCGAGGGCGAGCAGCATCGGCAGTGACGGCTGGCGCTGCCCGGTCTCCAGCCGGGACAGATGGGCGGCCGAGAGCCCGGCGGCGCGGGCCGCGGCCTCCAGGGTGAGGGCGGCCCGCCGGCGCAGTGCGCGCAGCTGTGGCGCGACCACGGGCAGTGCGTCGCCCGGTTCCGCCGGCGATCCGGCGTCTGAGGCGTTCATGCCTCCATTCAGCCGCAGCTTTGCCCCACGGGCAATTTTATTGCCTCAGAGGCAAACAAGCTCAGCGACCCGCCACCGCCTGCTTGATCAGGGTCTTGCCGAAGTCCCACATCAGGCCGCCGCCGCTGTGCGCGTCGTCCATGACGGCGGTGAAGGCGTCCACGAACCGGTCCACGTCGGCCGCGTCGAAGACCAGCGGCGGGATCAGCTTGATCACCTCCAGGTGGTCGCCGGAGACCTGGGTGAGGATCCGGTGCCGCTGGAGCAGCGGGACCACCACCATCTGCGCGAACAGCCCCTTGCGGGCCGCCTGGAGCATGGTCCAGCGGCTGCGCAGCTTCAGCGAGGACGGCCTGCCGAACTCGATGCCGATCATCAGTCCGCGGCCGCGGACGTCGGCGAGCAGCTCGTACTTCTCGATCAGCGCGGTCAGCCGGGACTTCAGCAGCTCGCCGGTGGCGCGCACGCCGGCGACGATCTGCTCGTCCTCCATCACCGACAGCACGGCGAGGCCGCACGCCATCGCCTGGGCGTTGGATCCGAAGCTCGCCGAGTGGACGAGCACGCGGTCCATGGACGAGTAGACCTTCTTGAAGATCCAGTCCCGTCCCAGAGTGGCGCTGACCGGGACGTACCCGCCGGACAGAGCCTTGGAGACGCACACCAGGTCGGGCTCCACGCCGTCCTCGTGCTGGTAGGCGTAGAAGTCGCCGGTGCGGCCGAGGCCGGTCTGCACCTCGTCGGCGATCAGCAGCGCCTTGTGCCGGTGCAGCAGGTCCTGGGCGGCGCGCAGATAGCCGGGCGGCGCCGCGTGCACGCCCTTGCCCTGGATCGGCTCGACGATCAGCGCGGCGACGTCGCCCTTCTTCAACTCCCGTGCCAGGGCGTCGAGATCGCCGAGCGGTACGGCCGTGTCGGGCAGCAGCGGGGCGAAGCCGTCGCGGAAGCCGCCCTCGCCGTTGACCGACAGGGAGCCGGTGGTCAGGCCGTGGAAGGCGTGGTCGCAGTAGAGGACGCGGGGCTTCGCGGTGGCGTACCGGGCGAACTTCAGCGCGGTCTCCACGGCCTCCGTGCCGCTGTTGCCGAAGAACACCCGGTCCAGGTGCGGGCTGTGCCCGAGCAGCCGCTCGGCGAGCAGGCCGGGCAGCGGCTGGCAGTCGAAGCGGGTGAGGTCGGCGAGGCCGAGGTCGAGGACGTCGTGCAGCGCCTTGCGGACGACCGGGTGGTGGCGGCCGAGGCCCATCACCCCGAACCCGGCGAGCATGTCCAGGTAGTCGTTGCCGTCCGCGTCGTAGAAGTGGGCGCCCTCGGCCCGTTCGTAGACCCGGTCGAAGCCGATGGTGTGCAGCATGCGCGGGAGCTGCGGGTTGAGGTACTTCGCGTGCAGCTCGTAGCGTTCGGCGCCGCGCTCGGCGAGCAGGGCACCGAGGTCGAACTCCGTGCTCATTCCTTCTCCTCGGCCTTCTCTTCGGCCTTCTTCAGGGTCTTCTGCCCGGCGAGGCCGGCGGCGTCGGTGACGGCCAGACTCGCGCTGATCCGCCCGGCGATCTCGACGGGCGTGAGACCGATGTCGGCCAGTACCTCGGCGCGCTTGGCGTGCGCGAGGAACTGCTCCGGGATGCCGAAGCGCCGTACCGGCACGTCCACGTCGGCGTCCCCGAGGGCCAGGGCGACCGCCGAACCGACGCCCGCGGAACGGCTGTTGTCCTCCACGACGGCCACCAGCCGGTGCCCGGCGGCCAGGCCCGGCAGGGCGGGGTCGACGGGTTTGACCCAACGGGGGTCCACCACCGTGCAGCTGATCCCGCGTGCTTCCAGCAGGTCGGCGGCCTGGAGGCACACCGGCGCCATCACGCCGACGGCGACGAGCAGCACCTCGGGGTCCTCGGCGCGGTGCAGCACGTCCATGCCGCCGATCCGGTCGAGCGCCGGGAGGTCCGGGCCGACCGACTCCTTCGGGTAGCGGACCAGGGTGGGCGCGTCGTCGACGGCGACGGCCTCGCGCAGCTGGGCGCGCAGCTGTCCGGCGTCGCGCGGGGCGGCGATCCTCAGGCCGGGCACGACCTGGAGGACCGACATGTCCCACATGCCGTTGTGCGAGGCGCCGTCGACGCCGGTGACACCGGCCCGGTCGAGGACGAAGGTGACCCCGCAGTGGTGCAGGGCGACGTCCATCAGGAGCTGGTCGAAGGCGCGGTTGAGGAAGGTGGCGTAGACGGCGAAGACCGGATGCAGCCCGCCGGTGGCGAGGCCGGCCGCCGACACCGCCGCGTGCTGCTCGGCGATGCCCACGTCCCACACGCGGTCGGGGAAGCGCTCGGCGAACTTGGTGAGCCCGACCGGGTGGAGCATGGCCGCGGTGATGGCGACGACGTCGTCCCGCTCCTCGCCGATCCGCACCATCTCGTCGCCGAACACCGAGGTCCACGACGGCCCCCCGGACGGCGAGAGCGGCTCGCAGGTGAGCGGGTCCATCACGCCGACGGTGTGGAAGTGGTCCTCCTCGTGGGCGAGGGCGGGCTCGTAGCCGCGGCCCTTCTCGGTGAGGCAGTGCACCAGGACCGGCCCGTGGAAGCGTTTCGCACGCCGCAGCGCCGACTCCACGGCCAAGATGTCGTGGCCGTCGATCGGGCCGACGTACTTCAGGCCCAGGTCCTCGAACATGCCCTGCGGGGCGAAGGCGTCCTTGAAGCCCTTCTTCGCGCCGTGCAGGGACTCGTAGATGGTGCTCCCGACGACCGGGGTCCGCAGCAGGACGTCCTTGCCCCAGGCCAGCACCTTCTCGTAGCCGTCCGTCGTGCGCAGGGTGGCCAGGTGGTTGGCGAGGCCGCCGATGGTGGGGCCGTAGGAACGTTCGTTGTCGTTGACGACGATGATCAGCGGCCGGTCCTTGGCGGCCGCGATGTTGTTCAGCGCCTCCCAGGCCATGCCGCCGGTCAGCGCGCCGTCGCCGATGACCGCGACGACATGGCCCTTCTCCCCCTGCACCTGGCGGGCCTTGGCCAGGCCGTCGGCCCAGCCGAGCGCGGTGGAGGCGTGGCTGTTCTCGATGACGTCGTGCTCGGACTCCTCGCGCGAGGGATAGCCGGACAGCCCGCCCTTGCCGCGCAGCTTGGAGAAGTCCTGACGGCCCGTCAGAAGCTTGTGCACATAGCTCTGGTGGCCGGTGTCCCACAGGATCCGGTCGACCGGCGACTCGAAGACCCGGTGGAGCGCGACGGACAGTTCCACCACCCCGAGATTGGGCCCGAGGTGACCTCCCGTCCTCGACACCGCCTGCACCAGGAACTCTCGTATTTCCCGGGACAGTTCACCGAGTTCCGTCTCGGACAGCGCCTTCAGGTCGCGCGGTTCCCGGATGCTCTCCAGAATGGTCACGCTGGGCCCCCTCTCGGTCCGTGCCTTGCCTCAATTCGACTGCTCTGCGGGGCTCGTCCGTTCGGCGAGCTTCATGGCCTCCTCGATCAGGGTCTCCACGATCTTCGACTCGGGCACGGTCTTGACGACCTCACCCCTGACGAAGATCTGGCCCTTTCCGTTGCCTGAGGCAACTCCGAGGTCGGCCTCACGGGCTTCGCCCGGACCGTTGACCACACACCCCATCACCGCGACCCGGAGCGGCACCTCCATGCCGTCCAGCCCCGCCGTGACCTCCTCGGCGAGCTTGTACACATCGACCTGGGCCCGGCCGCAGGACGGGCAGGAGACGATCTCCAGGCGCCGCTCCCGCAGCCCCAGCGACCGGAGGATCTGGATGCCGACCTTGACCTCCTCCACCGGAGGCGCGCTCAGCGACACACGGACGGTGTCGCCGATCCCGCGCGACAGCAGCGCCCCGAAGGCGACGGCCGACTTGACCGTGCCCTGGAAGGCCGGGCCCGCCTCCGTGACGCCCAGATGCAGCGGGTAGTCGCACTGTGCGGCGAGCTGCTCGTACGCCTCGATCATCACGACCGGGTCGTTGTGCTTCACCGAGATCTTGATGTCCCGGAAGTCGTGCTCCTCGAAGAGCGACGCCTCCCACAGGGCCGACTCCACCAGCGCCTCCGGAGTCGCCCTGCCGTACTTCTGGAGCAGCCGCCGGTCCAGGGAACCGGCGTTGACCCCGATCCTGACCGGCGTGCCGTGGTCCCTCGCGGCCCGCGCGATCTCCTTCACCTGGTCGTCGAACTTCTTGATGTTGCCCGGGTTCACGCGGACCGCGGCGCAGCCGGCCTCGATCGCGGCGAACACGTACTTCGGCTGGAAGTGGATGTCCGCGATCACCGGGATCCGGGACTTCCGGGCGATCGTGGCGAGGGCGTCCGCGTCGTCCTGCGTGGGGCAGGCGACGCGGACGATCTCGCAGCCGGACGCGGTGAGTTCGGCGATCTGCTGGAGGGTGGCGCCGACGTCCGACGTGCGGGTCGTCGTCATCGACTGCACCGACACCGGGGCTCCGCCCCCGACCGCCACCGGCCCGACCTGGATCTGCCGCGACGGGCGCCGCGGCGCGAGGGGCCGGGCCGGTACCCCGGGAACGCCCAAGGGAACGGCGGCCATGACGTCAGTCCTGCTTCCCGCTCGTCGTCATCGTCTCGCGCGCGGCCCGCAGCGACTCCTTCAGGGAGCCCATCGTGGCGAGCACGGCGGTCGGCTCGTAGCCGCAGTGGGCCATGCAGTTGGCGCAGCGCGGGTCCTTGCCGCGGCCGTACTTGTCCCAGTCGGTCTTCTCGACCAGCTCACGGTACGTGGACACGTAACCGTCGCTCATCAGATAGCAGGGCTTCTGCCAACCGAAAAGCGAGTAGCTCGGGATCGCCCAGGCCGTGCACGGGAAGTCGACCTTGCCCTCCAGGAAGTCCAGGAAGAGCGGGCTCTGGTTGAGGCGCCACTTCTTGCGGTTGCCGCCCGAGAACGCCTTCTTGAACAGCTCGCGGGTCTGCTGCACGCCGAGGAAGTGCTCCTGGTCGGGCGCCTTCTCGTAGGCGTAGGCGGGCGAGAGCATCATCTCGTCCACCTTCAGGTCGTCGTTGAGGAAGTTGAGCACCTCGATGACGGTCTGCGGGGTGTCGGTGTTGAAGAAGGTCGAGTTGGTGGTCACCCGGAAGCCGCGCCGCTTGGCCTCCTTGATGGCCTCCACCGCCTCGTCGAAGGTGCCCTCCTTCGCCACCGAGGCGTCGTGCCGCTCGCGCAGCCCGTCGATGTGCACGGCCCACGCGAAGTACGGCGAGGGCGTGAACTTGTCCATCTTCTTGCGCATGAGAAGGGCGTTCGTGCACAGGAACACGAACTTCTTCTTCGCCACCAACTGCCGTACGATCTCGTCGATCTGAGGGTGCATCAACGGTTCGCCGCCGGCGATGGAGACCATCGGCGCACCCGACTCCAGCACCGCGCCCACGGCCTGGGCGACGGGCATGCGCTGCTTGAGGACACCCGCCGGATGCTGGATCTTGCCGCAGCCCTCGCACTTGAGGTTGCACGCGAACAGCGGTTCCAGCTCGACCAGCAGGGCGAACTTGTCCCGCTTCCTGAGCTTCTGTTCGAGCAGGTATGTAGCGACCTTGACGGTCTGGCGCAACGGCATGGCCATCTGGCTCACCTCCGGGGGAGCAGCAAAGAACGGTGCCATTCGAAAAATGCGGGAAGTACGGAACGAAGAACGCGGAAGGCCGATATCCCACCGCGCACGGTGCCGATCCGGACGAGTTCGTGTTCGGGAGCGTCCACGACCACCCGGACGGCTGCCACGGGGCGGTCACCGGTGCGGACGGCGGCGAGGAGCGTGGCCGCCGACTCCATGTCGACCGCGATCGCGCCGGTCGCGAGCAGCTGGGACCGCTCGGGACCGCGCACGACGTGATCGGAGCCGGTGAGCGGCCCGGTGTGGACCGTGCGCCCGGGAAGCAGGCGCACGAGTTCCTTGACCAGCAGTTCGGTCGCCACGCAGGCGACGGCGCCGCGCGCGTCCCGGGTCTCGTCGGCGACCACCAGGTCACCGGGGTGCATGCCGGGCGCGAGCCCGGCACAGAAGCCGGTGGCCAGCACGGCCGCGTCGGCGAACGCCGGGAGGGCGAGCTGCCGGTGGACGGAGCGCTCCGCCGCCTTCGGGCCCATGCCCGTGCGGACGACGGAGTACGGCCCGCCCGCCCCGCTCCTGTCACCGGTGCGCAGGGCGACGTGCTCGATGCCGAGCGCGCAGGCGATCAGCAGCGGGGCCGGGGCGGGCTGGGTGGTCACCTCAGCTCACCCTGGCCTCGGCGAGAGGTTTCTGCGCCTCGGTGAGCGGCTTCCTGGCGAGCAGCCGGCGCTCGAAGGGATCGCCGTGCAGGTACCGGCCGAGCGCGGTGAGCGGGAAGACCTGCCGGTACAAGTGGTAGTTGATGGAGAAGTCCCAGGGGAAGCCGGTGCCGGTGAAGTACGGCTCGTCCCAACCGCCGTCCTCGCGCTGGGTGTCGGCCAGCCACCGCACGCCCCGCTCGACGGCCTGGGAGTCCCGCTCCCCGGCCGCGAGCAGCGCCATCAGCGCCCACGCGGTCTGCGAGGCGGTGGAGGCACCGCGGCCGCTCCACTCCTTGGCGTACTTGTAGGAGCGCAGGTCCTCGCCCCAGCCGCCGTCCTCGTTCTGGACGGACTCCAGCCAGGTCACGGCCCGCCGGATCGCCGGGTGCGCGCCGGGCAGTCCGGCCGCGGTCAGCGCGGGGACGACGGAGCCGGTGCCGTAGAGGTAGTTGACGCCCCAGCGGCCGAACCACGAGCCGTTCGCCTCCTGTTCGGCGAGCAGCCAGTCGATGCCGCGCCGGGTGCGCGGGTCGTGGGCGAGGCCCTCGGCCGCGAGCATCTCCACCACGTGCGCGGTGACGTCGGCCGACGGCGGATCGATGACCTCGCCGAAGTCGCAGAACGGCAGCCGGTTGGGGAACGGGCTGGTGTTGTCGACGTCGAAGGCGCCCCACGCGCCGTTCTTCGACTGCATCCCGAGGTTCCAGCGCACCGCCCGTCCGATGGACCTGTCCACCCGCTCGGGGTCGTGGTGACGGACCCGGCGCAGCGCGAGCGCGACCTCGGCGGTGTCGTCGATGTCCGGGTAGTTGTCGTTGTGGAACTCGAACGCCCAGCCGCCCGGCGGCAGCCCGGGCCGGCGCACGGCCCAGTCGCCGGGCCGGACGATCTCCTCGCCGAGCATCCAGTCGGCCGCCTTGACCAGTTGCGGATGGTCGACCGGGAGCCCCGCGTCGACCAGCGCGATGGTGGCGAGGCAGGTGTCCCACACCGGGGACTGGCAGGCCTCGATCATCCGGGCGCCGTCCTCGCACCACACGGCGAAACGGTCCAGCGAGGCGATGCCCTCGCGCAGCACCGGGTGGTCCAGGTCGTAGCCGAGCAGGTGCAGGGCGATGACCGAGTACACGGCCGGGGGCTGGATGCCGCCCCAGCAGCCGTCGTTCTCCTGCCGCTCGATGATCCAGCGGGCCGCGCTGTTCATCGCGGCCCTGCGCAGCCGGCGCACGGCGACCCTGCGGTAGCCGCGGACCACCTTGTCGAGCCGCTGGAAGAGCCCGTCCCAGCTCGCGACCGGGGCGAGCGGCTGAGGGGGGTTGGGGTTCGCCGGGTCGGTGTGCAGTTCGTCCAGCGCGAAGGGCGCCGGGCGCACGGGACGCTTGGCGGAGACGATGGTGAGCGGCACGATGGTCTGCCGCGCCCAGCAGCCGAAGTTGTAGATGTTGAGCGGGAACCAGGTCGGGAAGTACAGCAGCTCCGGCGGGAGTTCGGGCAGATCGTCCCACTTCCACCAGCCGAACAGGGCGAGCCAGATGCGGGTGAACACCCGGGCGGCGGCGATCCCGCCGCGCTCGCGGATCCAGGCGGAGGCCCGGGCCATGTGGGGCGCGTCGGGCGCGTCGCCGGCCAGCCGCAGGGCGACGTACGCCTCGATGGTGGCGGACAGGTCGCCGGGCCCGCCGTAGAAGGTGGCCCAGGTGCCGTCCTCGCGCTGCTCGCCCCGGATGAACAGCGCGGCGGCCTGTGTGGTCCGCTCGTCGCGGATGCCCAGGAACTGACGCAGGAGCAGGTCTTCCGCGTCCATGGTGACGTTGGTCTCCAGGTCGCCCTTCCACCAGCCCTGGGCGTCCTGCCCCGCGAGCAGGAAGTCGGTGGCGCGCCGGGCGGCGCGTGCGGCGGCGTCGTGCACCCCGGCCGCCTCGGGGGTGGTGATGGTGGTGTCGCTGGCCGCGGCCGCGTGGGACGGCGAGGGCGCCCCGGTGCTTCCGTCGGTCGTCGCTGTCATGGCTTCCCCTTCGTGCAGTCGTGCGAGTCGTGCTGCTGTGGGTCCGCCGTCGGCCGGTGTCCTGTGTCGAGGGACACCGGCCGGCGACTACGCGAGCTGTATCGAGCCGATAATGATCATCTCTTTCGTACGACGACGAAGTCGGCGAGCGCCGCGAAGGCGTCCCGGACCCGGCCGGGCATGTCGACGGCGTCCAGGGCTTCGATGGCGATGGTGTGCTGGCGGCGCGCTTCCTCGGCCGTCCAGTCGCGGCCGCCGGCCTCCTCGATCAGGGCGGCACGGGCCGCGAACTCCTCCTCGGAGAAGTTCTCGAAGTCGGTGCTCTTGGCATCGGCGGCGAGCATCTCGCCGAGCTTCTCGGAGGCGGCGCCGCCGGCCGCGAGCGCGGCGACGACCGGCAGGGACTTCTTGCGCTGGCGCAGGTCGCTCCAGGTCTGCTTGCCGGTGGCGTCCGGGTCACCCCAGATGCCGAGCAGGTCGTCGACGGCCTGGAAGGAAAGGCCGAGGTGGTAGCCGTACTTCTCCAGGGCGTCGGCGGTGGCGTCGTCCGCGCCGCCGAGCACCGCGCCGATGGAGCTGGACGCGGCCAGCAGCGCGCCGGTCTTGTTGCCCTCCATCTCCAGGCACTCCTCGACGCTGACGCGGTCGCGGTGCTCGTAGGAGATGTCCTGGGCCTGGCCGTCGATCAGGGCGCGGGAGGCGGCGGTCAGCCGGCGGGTGGCACGGCCCGCCTCGACGGTGCCGAGCTCCAGCAGGACCTCGTTGGCGAGGGCGAACAGGGCGTCGCCGACCAGGATGGCCTGGGCGGGACCGTGCACCTTCCAGACGGTGTCACGGTGCCGGCGCTGCTCGTCGCCGTCCATCAGGTCGTCGTGCAGCAGCGAGAAGTTGTGGACGAGTTCGACCGCGACGGCCCCCGGGACGCCCACCTCGGGCCCGGCACCGGTGACCTCGGCGGAGAGCACGGCGAGGGCGGGCCGTACGGCCTTGCCGCCGTCGCCGTCGGCGGGGTTGCCGGCCGCGTCGATCCAGCCGAAGTGGTAGGCGGCGACGGTGTCCATGGGCGGCGCCAGCCGGTCGACGGCCGTCCGCAGGACCGGTGTGGCCAGGGTACGGCCGCGCTCCAGCAGCGCGGTCACGTCCACCGCGGTCCTCCGAGCGGGTGTCGAGGCCGGGGGCACAGTGGGCACAGTCTCTCCTCTTGTTGCGGTACCGGGGGTGCGGGGACCTGCCGCGCGCTCACCGAGCATCAGGCCGCCTCCTCGAATGCGAAGAGGCGGCGGGGGCGGGGCCGGCCCAGGGAACCGAGCGCGGCGTCGGCCGCGCTCACTCCACTGCGGACCGCACTCTCCATGGTCGCGGGCCACCCGGTGGCGGTCCACGCTCCGGCCAGGTACAGGCCGGGGGCCTTGGTGCGGGCGCCGGGCCGCAGCCGCCCGACGCCGGGGGCGGGAGCGAACGTCGCCGTGCGCTCCCGGGTCACGAAGAAGTCCTTCACCACCGCGCCACGAGTGCCCGGGATCAGCCGTTCCAGCTCGGGCAGATAGCGCTCGCGCAGCGCGGCGACCGGCAGGTCGATCTCGTCCTGCGCGGCCGACTGCGACAGCGCCAGGTACTGCCCCTGGTCGAGCCCGGAGGCGTCCGTGCGGTCGAAGACCCACTGCACGGGGGTGCCGAGCGCGGCGAAGAAGGGGCGGGCGAGCACCGTGCGGTCGTAGACGACATGCACGTTGAGGATCGGCGCGGTGCCGATGCCGAGCAGCCGCCCGGGGTCGTCGAGGGCGCCGGGCGGCAGCAGGTCGTGGGCCTCGCGCTGGGGTACGGCGAGGACGACGGCGTCCGAGTGAAGCGTCTCGCCGGGAACCTGAACGCTCCAGCTGCCGTTCTCGTTGAGGGAGATGGAGGTGACGCGTGTACGGACCTCGGTACGGACGCCCGCGGAGTCGAGCGCCCTGCGGGCCAGCCGGTCGTGCAGTTCGCCCAGCGGGACATGGGCCCAGCCGATGTCGGCCGCGCCCGGGTCGGACAGCAGACCGGTCTTGAACACCATCGCGGCGAGCCCCAGCGAGGCGTCGCCCGCGACCGCGTTGAGGGTGGCGACCCCGACCAGGTCCCACAGGGCCTCGACGGCGCGCGCCGACTGGCCGCGGGCGGCCAGCCAGCTGCCGAAGTCCTGCGTGTCCAGGGTCGGATCGGCGAGGTCGAGTCCCTTGAGCGCGAGCGCGGCCCGCCCGACGGCGGCACGCTCGGCGAGCGAGAGATGCGGATACGTGGCGAGGCTGCGTCCCAGATGGAGCGGGACGGGCAGCGCGTCGCGCCGCAGCCTGCCGAGCCGCCGGCCCTCGGGCCTTGCGACGTCGACGACGGGCACGTCGAGGCGGTCCTGCAGCGGTGCCAGCGCCGTGCCCTCGATCCGGTCGAGGAACCAGCGGTAGGCGGTGCAGCAGCGCAGGTACACGTGCTGGCCGTTGTCGACGGTCAGGTCGCCGCGCCGGAAGGAGAAGGCGAGGCCGCCCAGCCTCGGCCTGCCTTCGAGCAGGGTGACGCGGACACCCGCGTCCGCGAGCGCGAGCGCCGCGGTGATGCCCGCGAGTCCGCCGCCGACCACGACGGCACGGCCGGCGTGCGCCGGTGCGGGGCGCGAGCTGTCGCTCATCGTGCGTCGTCCTTCCATACATGCGCCCCGCAGGGGGTGCCGTGACCGGCCGTCCGGCGCGGGTCGAACGGTGCACGGTCAGCCGTCGCAGACTGGGACGCCACGCCGGAGCGCAGGGTTGCCTGCCGCAGCACGTCCCCTGGTTCGGCTGGTTCGGTGAGGTCCATCAGGCGCGCCTCCTGACGGACCGGGGCGCGACATGGCGGGTCACGCTCCGGGTGTCGAGCCCGGACAGACCGCGCACGGCGACGTAGGCCTTCTCGCGTCCGGGCAGCGAGACCCGGCCGCGCAGCACGGCCTCGGGATCGCGCTCGATGCGGTCCAGCAGCCGGCGGTAGATGCCGGCCATGGCGGCGACGCAGGCGCCGCTGCGCCGGTCGAGCATGGGCAGCAGCCGGTAGCCCTCGGCGAAAAGGGCGCGGGCCCGCCGCACTTCGAAGTGCACGAGGCCCGCGAAGTCGGAGCCCTCCGGTGGCGTCGGCCCGTCGAACCCGGCCGAGCAGCCGAACTTGGCCAGGTCGTCGGCGGGCAGATAGGTACGGCCGCCCTGGGCGTCCTCGCGGACGTCTCTCAGGATGTTGGTGAGCTGGAGCGCGAGGCCGAGCGTGTCGGCGTACTCGGGGGCGCGTTCGGCGCCGCGCGCGCCCGGTTCGGTGCCGAACACGCCGAGCGAGAGCCGGCCGATGGCACCGGCGACACACCGGCAGTAGACCTTGAGGTCGTCCCAGGTCTCGTACGTCTGACCGCGCACGTCCATCTGGACGCCGTCGATCAGCTCGTCCAGGCCGCCGAGCGGGATCGGGAAGGCGCGCGCGGCATGGGCGAGGGCGACGGCCACCGGGTCGGTGTCGTCCTCGGCGACCTCGCCGGCGTGGACCCGGGCGAGCAGCGCCCGGGTGTCCTCCAGGCGGGTCAGCTTGGTCTCGCCGGGCAGGTCGCCGTCGCCGATGTCGTCCACGCGCCGGGAAAACGCGTACAGCGCCGACATGGCGCGGCGCTTGGGCGTGGGCAGCAGCCGGATGCCGTACGCGAAGTTACGGGCCTGCTGCCCGGTGACGGCCTCGCAGTAGCTGTAGGCGGCGAGTACCGGCGCGGACACGTGCGACGGAGACTCCACGGTCCGGATCACCCCTCTCCTCGCAGGATCACGCCCGCCTCACGCAGCAACTGGACCTTGCCGGGTCTGGGCGGGCCGGGAAGTACGTCGTATTCGGCGGCGGCGATCGCCCGGATCGCCGCCCTTCCCCCCGCCACGAACCCCGCGAGCAGCAGCTTCAACCTGCCGTGGACGCTACCCACCAGGGGGGCGCCTTCATTCAGCAGATCGCGGGCGCGTTGTGCTTCGTATGCAACCAGGGCGCGCACCGATGCGCCTGCCGTTTTCGCGCCAAGATCCGCTTCCTGCACGTGGAAGCGCTTCATGTCGGCGGCGGGGAGGTAGATCCGGTCGCGGCCGAGGTCCTCGGCGACGTCCTGGAGGTGCTCGACGATCTGGAGGGCGGTGCAGACGGCGTCGGAGAGGCGGATCCGCTCGGGCGTCTCGGTACCGGTCACGCCGAGCACGAGGCGGCCGACGGGGTTGGCGGACAGCTCGCAGTAGGCGAGCAGGTCGTCGTAGGTCTCGTAGCGGGAGACGAGCTGGTCCTGGCGGTTGGCGGCGATCAGGCCCAGGAAGGGCTCGGGGGTCAGGCCGCGGCGGCGGACGGTGGGCTGGAGGCGGCGCAGCAGCGGGTGGGCGGGGGTGCCGTCGAAGACGCGGCGCAGGTCGGCCTCGAAGGCGTCGAGCAGGACCAGGCGGTTCTCGGCCTCGGCGGCCGACACGCCGAGCAGGCGGGCGTCGGCGCCGCCGGGGGCGAGGTCGCCGTCGCCGATGTCGTCCACGAGGCGGGCGAAGCCGTAGACCGCCATGAGGTCGTCGCGCCAGGCGCGGGGCAGGAAGAAGGGGGCCACGGGGAAGTTCTCGCTCGCGGCCTTGTCCAGGGTGGCGCGTTCCAGGTCCGGCGCCGTCTCGGTGGCCGTCATCGCCCGCAGCCCGTGGCGGGGACGGCACATGCTGCGTTGAGCTGGGGAGTTTCCGTAGCCATTGCCGTCACATCTCCCGTTCTACACTGCCGACCCAATACACACTATTTCGGACACGCCGCCCGGCGATCCGCGGGGTCGCCCTGGCGCGGGATGTCGCGCATTATGGCCCCACTTGCCGCTTTCCGGACCGGTACAGCTTACGTTGTACAACGCATCGAGGTCCGTCGGGGTGTCCTGCACATCACAACAACACACCGATTGGCGTCAAGATTCCTTGCGCAGACCGGAGTTGACGTTTCCTTTGCGACCCGGGGGCCGACCGGACAGCTGCCGGCGGACCCCTGGCCGAAAACAGGCTACTTGCCCGTGAACTTCTCGTACTCCCTCAGCACCTCGTCGGTCGGCCCGTCCATGCGCAGCTCGCCGCGCTCCAGCCACAGGACGCGATCGCACGTGTCACGGATGGACTTGTTGTTGTGGCTGACCAGAAAGACCGTTCCGGCCTCCTTGCGCAGTTCCCGGATGCGGTCCTCGGAGCGCTTCTGGAACCCCCGGTCACCGGTGGCGAGGGCCTCGTCGATCATGAGGACGTCGTGGTACTTGGCGGCGGCGATGGAGAACCGCAGCCGGGCGGCCATGCCGGAGGAGTACGTCCGCATCGGGAGAGTGATGAAGTCGCCCTTCTCGTTGATCCCGGAGAAGGCCACGATCTCCTGGTAGCGCGCCCTGATCTGCTCCCGGGACATGCCCATGGCGAGACCGCCCAGGATGACGTTGCGCTCACCGGTGAGGTCGTTCATCAGGGCCGCGTTGACGCCCAGCAGCGACGGCTGGCCGTCGGTGTAGACCTTGCCGCGTTCGGCCGGCAGCAGCCCCGCGACGGCGCGCAGCAGGGTCGACTTGCCGGAGCCGTTGGAGCCGATCAGGCCGATGGCCTCGCCCCGGTGGGCGACGAAGGAGACCCCGCGCACGGCGTGGACCGTGCGCACACCTCGCGCCCCGTCGCCGGAGCCCCGCCGCACGATGCGGCTGAGCGCGGCCGTCGCGCTGCCCCTGCCGGTCCTGGCGCCGTTGACGCGGTAGACGATGTGGAGCTCGTCCGCGATGACCGTGGGCCTGCGCGCGCCCGTGGTCGGGTCGTGCAGCTGCTCAGCCACGGCCGTACCTCTCCTCCGCCTTCCAGAAGAACACGAAGCCGCCGGCGAAGACGGCCACCGCCCAGAACAGCGCGATGGCCCACACGTGCGGGGGCAGGTTCGACGCGCCGTAGCCGTCGATGAGGGCGTAGCGCATGAGGTCCATGTAGACCGCGGCCGGGTTGACCTGGAGCAGCCGGACGGCGAGCTCCGAGCGGCCCTCCATCATCTTGCTGATGGAGAACATCACGCCGGAGGTGTACATCCAGGTGCGCAGGATGAACGGCATCAGCTGGGCGAGGTCCGGCGTCTTGGCGCCCAGGCGGGCCACGATCAGCGCGAGCCCGGTGTTGAACAGGAACTGGAGCACCAGGACCGGCACGATCAGCAGCCAGGACAGGCTCGGATAGCTGCCGAACCCGATCGCCACGACGAACATCACGATCATCGAGAAGAGCAGCTGCTGGAGCTGCTGGAGCGAGAAGGAGATGGGCAGCGAGGCGCGCGGGAAGTGCAGGGCGCGCACCAGGCCCAGGTTGCCGGAGATCGCCCGGACGCCCGACATGACCGAGCTCTGCGTGAAGGTGAACACGAACACGCCCGTGACCAGGAACGGGATGTAGACGTCCTGGGACAGGCCGCGGCTCGCGTGCAGGATGACACCGAAGATGAAGTAGTAGACGCCCGCGTTGAGCAGCGGGGTCGCCACCTGCCAGAGCTGGCCGAGCTTGGCCTGGCTGTACTGGGCCGTCAGCTTGGCCTGCGAGAAGGCGAGGATGAAGTGGCGCCTGCCCCACAGCTGACGGACGTACTCGGCGAGCGAGGGACGGGCGCCGCTGACGGCGAGCCCGTACGCGGCGGCGAGCTGCGCGGCCGTCGGCCCCTCGTCGGGCGACGGTATCGCGCTCACCGCGACACCGCCGTCTTGGGTTGTGTGACTCACGAGTGGGAATCCGGAATCTCTTGGTAAGAAGCTTGCTCTCTTCAGGTAAGAGCAAGCTTCTCAGATCACCGGAGGCCGGCCCAGCCGGGTCAGCCGCCACACCGTGCGCCAGCGCATGGCGCGGCGCGGACCGCACGGGGTCGTCCAGCCCTCCTTGAAGCCGCCGAACCAGGCCTTCAGGGCCGGAGCGGACGGCCGGCGCAGCAGCGTGAGCAGCAGCCAGACGCCGAGGTAGACGGGGACGAGGGGCAGGGGCAGGTTGCGGCGGGCCAGCCAGACGCGGTTGCGGGCGACCATGCGGTGGTAGACCGCGTGCCGCGAGGGGGCCGTCGTCGGGTGGTACAGGACCATGTCCGACCGGTAGTCGATCATCCACCCGGCGTCCAGGGCCCGCCAGGCCAGGTCGGTCTCCTCGTGCGCGTAGAAGAACGCGTCCGGCAGCGTCCCGGCCTCCGCGAAGACGCGGGTGCGCACGGCGTTGGCGCCGCCGAGGAAGGTGGTGACGCGCGAGGAGCGCATCGGGTCGGAGGCGCGCAGCCGGGGCACGTGGCGGCGCTGGGTCTCGCCGGTCTCGGGGTCGGCGATGCGGAAGCTGATGATGCCGAGCCTCGGGTCGGCCTCGAACGCCTCGCGGCACAGCTGGGCGGTGTCGTGCCGGGCGAGCAGGCCGTCGTCGTCGAGGAACAGCAGTATGTCGACGTTCCGGCCGTTCGGCCCGAAGGCCTCTATGCCGACGTTGCGGCCGCCCGGGATGCCCAGGTTCTCGGGCAGCTCGATCGTCCGCACGACCGACGGGAACTCCGTGACGTCCGGGACGGGCGAGCCGTTGCCGACGACGACCACCTCGACCGGGTCGCCGTCCTGCTTGGCGACCGAGTCGATGAGGGCCCGCAGTTCCTCGGGCCGGTTGCCCATCGTGATGATGACGGCGCCGACCTTCACGGCACTCACTTCAGCCTGCTTGAGGCGAGGATGGACACCAGGTGCAGCAGGGTCTGCAGCAGGGCGATGCCGGCCAGCACCGCGACACCCAGCCGGGAGAAGAAGAGGTCGCCGCGCGCCTGGTCGACCACCGCCAGCACCAGGATCAGCAGGGACGCCTCGATGCCGAGGATCAGCCGGTGGAACTTGAACGCGGCGGCGGCCCGGCGGGCCAGCGCCATGCCGGAGGAGCGCATCTCGGCGGCGGCCTCCTGGACCGGCGGCTTGCCGGCCTGGTGGCGGGCGACACCGACGAGGTCCGTCTCGGCCTTGATCAGGATCGCGCCGAGCGCGGAGAGCGTGCCGAGGAAGGCCCACAGCCAGTCGATACGGCCGCCGCCCCACAGGTCGGCGGCGCGCAGGCCGAAGCCGACGAGCACGGCGGCGTCGGTCAGGTAGGCGCCGACCCGGTCCAGGTACACGCCGCTGAGCGAGTACTGCTTCTTCCAGCGCGCGATCTCGCCGTCGACGCAGTCCAGCAGCAGGTACATCTGGACGCAGACCACACCGAGCACGGCGCCCCAGATCCCCGGCACCAGGAGTGCCGGGGCCGCGAGCACGCCGAAGACGGTCATCAGGTACGTGAGCTGGTTGGGCGTGACCCTGGTGCCGACCAGGTAGCGGTCGACCCGCAGGGACACCTCACGCATGTAGAGGCGTCCCATCCAATGCTCACCACTGCGCCGGTCCTTCACCCCGGCGGGGTGGACGACCGGACGGAGTTCAGCTACCGATGGCCTTGACATAGTCGGCGTAGATGTCCTTGATCTGGTTCGGCTTGAGTGCGAGGTGTTCGAGGATCGTGTAGCGGCCGGGCCTGGTCTCGGGAGCGAACTCCACGACGCGGACGAACTCGTCCACGGTGAAGCCGAACTCCTCCGGCAGCACCGGAAGCCCGTGCCGGCGCAGCACCGCGGCCGTGTGCGCGGCCTCCTCGTGGGCCCCGCGCAGATACGTTGCGAAGGCCGCGCCGAATCCGCACTGTTCGCCGTGGGCGGCCGCCCGCTTGGGGAACAGCAGGTCGAAGGCGTGGTTGATCTCGTGGCAGGAGCCGGAGGACGGGCGGGAGTCGCCGGAGATCGACATCGAGATACCGCTGAGGACGAGCGCCTCGGCGAGCACCTGGAGGAAGTCGTTGTCGCCGATGCCGCCGGGGTGGCGTAGCACCGCCTCGCCGGCCTGGCGGGCCATGGCGGCGGCGAGACCGTCGATCTTCTCGCCGTTGACCCGGTTCGACAGTTCCCAGTCGGCGACCGCGTTGATGTTGGAGATCGCATCCCCGATACCGGCCCGGACGAAGCGGGCCGGGGCCTCGCGGATCACGTCCAGGTCGATGACGACCGCGATCGGGTTCGGCACCCCGTAGGAGCCGCGCCCCGCGTCGTTGTCCAGCGTCGCGACCGGCGAGCACAGACCGTCGTGCGCGAGGTTCGTCGGCACGGCGACCAGGGGCAGGCCGACGCGGGCCGCGGCGAACTTGGCGCAGTCGATGATCTTGCCGCCGCCGAGCCCGACGACGGCGTCGTAGTGGCCGGACTTCATGTCGCCGGCCAGCCGGATCGCGTCGTCCAGGGTGCCGCCGCCCACCTCGAACCAGGCGGCGCCGGGCAGCGAGGGGCCGAGGCGCTCGCGCAGCCGGGCGCCGGAGCCGCCGCTGACGGCGACGGCGAGCCGGCCGGACTGCGCGATGCGCTCGTCGGCGAGGACTCCGGCCAGGTCGTCCAGGGCACCCGGGCGGATGTCCACGACGACCGGCGAGGGGATCAGCCGGGTCAGTAGCGGCACGCGATCTCCCGCCCCTTGGCCAGGTCGTCGTGGTTGTCGATCTCGACCCACGGGACGTCGCCGATCGGCGCCACGTCGATGCGGAAGCCGCGGTCGACCAGCTCCTGGTAGCCGTGCTCGTAGAACTGCTGCGGGTCGGTCTCCCAGACCGTCTTCAGCGCGTCGGCCAGGTCGGGGGCGGCGTCGCCCTCGATCAGGGTGACGCCGATGTACTCGCCGGTGGCCTCGGCGGGATCCATCAGCTTGGTGATCTTCGTCATGCCCTTCTCGGCGTCGACGACGACCTTCATCTCCTCGTCCGCGAGGGACTTCACGGTGTCGAGGGCGAGGATGATCTTCTTGCCCTCGCCGCGCGCGGCGAGCAGGGTCTTCTCGACGGAGACCGGGTGGACGGTGTCGCCGTTGGCGAGGATCACGCCGTCCTTGAGGGCGTCACGGCCGCACCACAGGGAGTAGGCGTTGTTCCACTCCTCGGCCTTGTCGTTGTCGATGAGGGTGAGCGTGAGGCCGTACTTCGCCTCCAGCGCCGCCTTGCGCTCGTACACGGCCTCCTTGCGGTAGCCGACGATGACCGCGACCTCGGTCAGACCGATCTCCGCGAAGTTGCCGAGGGTGAGGTCGAGCACCGTGATCGAGTCCTCCCTACCTGCCGGCCCCACCGGCACCAGCGCCTTGGGCAGGGTGTCGGTGTAGGGGCGCAGACGCCGTCCGGCGCCGGCCGCCAGCACGAGGCCGATCATGCGGGTTCTCCTTCATCGTGTACGGCGGGTGCGCCTCCGAGATGAGACGACACCCAGAAGCGGATGCTCTCGGCGAGCACCACGAGGGCGACGGACACGGCGAGGACCGTGAGCGCGACCGTGAACTGCGAAGCGGTGAGCACCGCGGCCAGGACGGCGACGAGCAGCGTCCGCCCCTCGTGCCCCCCGATGACGCGCGTCAGCCAGGCCGGGGGTGCTCCGGCGTTGCCGCGGATGCGGTACACCGTGTCGTAGTGATGGTAGGCGACGGCGGCCACCAGCCCGAAAGCCGCAGGAAGCGCTCCGTTCACCCCCGCCTTGCCCGCGAGGGCCAGGACGGTGCCGTACTCGGCGGCCCGGAAGAAGGGCGGGACCAGCCAGTCGAGGGCGCCCTTGAGGGGGCGGGCGACGGCGAGTGCCGAGGTCAGGACGTAGAGCAGGGCACCGATCACGGGCAGCGGCGAGCCGTTTGCGGTGAGGGCGCAGCTGGTGACGACCGCGGCACCGCCGAGGAAGGCGACGGCCGGCACGGCGAGGCCGGGCAGGCCCCCCTTGGCCGCCCGCCGTACGGCCTCGCCGAGCGGGCCGGAGTCGGCGAGGTCCGCGAGCGCCCGGGCGGCCCGGTCGGTGCGCCGCGCCCTCCGGGTCAGGGAGCGCAGCACGCGGCCGGCCGTGGTGTACGTCGCCGCGAGGGCGCAGCCGACGAGCAGGACGCAGAAGGTGATCCGGGGGGTGGTGGCCGCGGTGAGGACGGCGATCATCGCCCAGCGCTCACCTATCGGCAGCACTATCATCCGCCGCAGCCAGACCGTCCAGCCGACGCTGTCGAGCCTGTCGGAGAGGGCGGCGGTGGGGCTGGTGTTGGCGGTGGCGTCGTGGTTGGCCTCGTTGAAGGAGAAGTCGACCACGTGCCGGCAGGTCTGCAGGATCATCGCGCCGAGCGCGAGGGCCCACACGTCATCACCGCCCCGGGCCGCACCGAGGGCGAGGCCTGCGTAGTAGGCGTACTCCTTGGCCCGGTCGAAGGTGGCGTCGAGCCAGGCGCCGAGCGTGGAGTACTTCAGGGCGTAGCGGGCGAGCTGGCCGTCGGTGCAGTCGAGCACGAAGGACGCGATCAGCAGCACGCCGGCGGCGACGAACCCCGCGCGCGTGCCCGTCGCCGCGCAGCCGGCCGCGATCAGGGCGGTGAGCAGCGAGGCCGTGGTGACCTGGTTCGGGGTCAGGCCCCGGCGGGCGCACCAGCGGGCGAGGTAGCGCGAGTAGGGGCTGATGAAGAACGTGGTGAAGAAGCCGTCGCGGGACTTCACGGCCGACTTCAGGCGTACGGCCTCGTCGTCCACGGCGGCGACGGCCTGCCGCGCCTCGTTGCGCGCCTGCGGGTCGGCGGGGACCGCGGCGACCAGGCTGCCCAGCTCGGGCCGGTGCACCTCGCTGCCGTCGGCGTCGAGGGCGGTGACGATGCGGTCGGCGAGGCTGCCGACGGCGAGGGCCGTACCGCCGCTGCCGCCCGCGGAGGTCTCGCGGGCCACGGCCCGGGTCAGCGCCTGCCGGGCGGCCGGCCCGGCGGTGACGGCGCCGGGGACCGCGGCGAGCGGGAAGCGCGGGTCGGTGAGGCCGAGGCGCAGTGCGTGCGGGTGACCGACGAAGCGGGCGTCGACCAGGGCCACGCGCTCGGCGGCCGGAGCCGCGGCGAGCGCGGTCTCGGCCTCCGCGGCGTCCACTGCCACCAGGACGTCGAAACCGAGGGACCGCAGATCGTCCTCCAGTGACGATCCGGGGACCGGCTGACCGGTGACGATGGCGGTCGACAACCGAACTCACTCCCTGGGTGTCGGCGCGCGGGCGCCGGTCGCTTGCATGGTGGGGCGCCTGCCTGCGGCACCCGGGTGTCGGCAGAGGCTATCGGATGGTTCCGGACCTGAGTTCACCGGCCGTTCACGGCCCGGTCCACGGTGCCTGCCCCGGCCTTTGCCGCGATCATCATCGGGGAAACGGGGGCCCGCCCACAAACCCGGCGGCGCAGACCCGGGTAAGCCCTGGCAAAGGAGACACGCGGGCGATCGGCCTAGGCTGGGCGACCATGACGTGGCTGATCACCGGCGGAGCCGGATACATCGGGGCGCATGTGGCGCGGGCCATGACGGACGCCGGGGAGCGTGTCGTGGCGTTGGACGACCTGTCGGCCGCGGTGCCGGCGCGGCTGCCCGCCGACGTCCCGCTCGTCGAGGGCTCGACACTGGACGGGGACCGGCTGACCCGGGTCCTGCGGGAGTACGACGTCACGGGCGTCGTCCATCTCGCGGCGCGCAAGCAGGTCGCGGAGTCGGTGGCCGAGCCGACCCGCTACTACCGGGAGAACGTGGGCGGCCTCGGCACGCTGCTGGACGCGGTCGCCCGGGCCGGCATCCGGCGGCTGCTGTTCTCCTCCTCGGCGGCCGTGTACGGCAACCCGGACGTGGACCTGATCACCGAGGACACGCCCTGCGCCCCGGTGAACCCCTACGGCGAGACCAAGCTGGCCGGGGAGTGGCTGGTGCGGGCGGCGGGAGCGGCGTACGGCATCTCCACGGTGTGCCTGCGGTACTTCAACGTGGCGGGCGCCGCGGCGCCGGAACTGGCGGACATGGGCGTGTTCAACATCGTCCCGATGGTCTTCGACCGGCTCACCCGCGACGAGGCCCCGCGGATCTTCGGCGACGACTATCCGACGCCGGACGGCACCTGCGTGCGGGACTACATCCACGTGGCCGATCTGGCCGAGGCCCACCTGGCGGCGGCACGCCGGCTCCGCAGGGAGGGCGCGGCGGGCGACCTGACGCTGAACATCGGGCGCGGCGAGGGCGTCTCGGTGCGCGAGCTGATCACGGTCGTCGGCGAGGTCACCGGGGACCGCCGCGCGCCGGTGACCGAAGCGCGCCGCCCGGGCGACGCGCCCCGCGCGGTCGCCTCCGCCGAGCGCGCCGCCCGCGAACTGGACTGGCGGGCCCGGCGCGACGTACGGGAGATGGTCGCCTCGGCCTGGCAGGGCTGGCAGCTCCACCACGGCAGCTGACGTACCGCGTTGCCCCATACCCCCCACCCGTGGGGCCACGCGCTGCTCGCGGTGTGCGGCGGGCACGCGGAGCACGAGGCACGCCTGTGCCACTGAACATCAGTACGGGCGTTCGCCCTGGCGGGCGGTTCCGGGCGCGGCCTGCCGGGCACGATGATCTACCGGGTCCCCGTCCCGGTACGGCGCCGCGCGCGGACGTGCGGGGAAGTGCCGGGAGTGCCGGATTCGTACGGCAGACTTGGGGTGCGAAGAACGAGGCGAAGGATGGGTATGCCGATCACACCTGCCACCGCGACGCACAGCTCGTCGACGGGCACCGCAGAGCAGATTTTGCTGGAACTGGTCGACGAGAAGGGTGTGACGATCGGCACGGCGGAGAAGCTCGCCGCCCACCAGCCCCCGGGGCAGCTGCACCGCGCGTTCTCGGTCTTCCTCTTCGACGAGCAGGGCAGGCTTCTGCTCCAGCAGCGGGCGCTCGGCAAGTACCACTCCCCCGGCGTGTGGTCCAACACCTGCTGCGGTCACCCGTACCCCGGTGAGGCGCCGTTCGCGGCGGCGGCCCGGCGCACCTTCGAGGAGCTGGGGGTGTCCCCCTCGCTGCTCGCGGAGGCCGGCACGGTCCGCTACAACCACCCGGACCCTGCCTCGGGCCTGGTGGAGCAGGAGTTCAACCACCTGTTTGTCGGCCTGGTGCAGGCACCGCTCGCGCCGGACGCGGACGAGGTCGCCGAGGCCGCCTTCGTGACGGCGGCCGAGCTGGCGGAGCGGCATGCCCGCGACCCGTTCTCGGCCTGGTTCATGACCGTGCTGGACGCCGCCCGCCCGGCGATCAGGGAGCTGACCGGCCCGTCCGCGGGCTGGTGACCTCCTCTGCGGCCCGGTGAGCGGCACGCCGGTTCAGCGCTACGGCAGTGTCGCGGGCTTGAGCGGCAGGGCGGCCCAGATCACCTTGCCGCCGCTCGCGGTGTGCTCCACGTCGACGGCGCCGCCCGCCTCCCGGGCCACCTCGCGGACCAGCAGCAGGCCCCGGCCGCCGGTCCGGCCGTGGTCGGCCTCCAGGGCGGTCGGCCGGTAGGGGTGGTTGTCCTCCACGGACACCCGCACCCACTCGGCTCCGACGGCGACCTCCACGGCCAGCATCGGCGACAGCAGCGCCGCGTGCCGGACCGCGTTGGTGACCAGCTCGGACACGATCAGCAGCAGGCCGTACTCCAGCTCGTCGGAGACCGGTACGCCCTGGCGCAGCAGCAGGTCCTGCACAGCGTGCCGGGCCTGCGGGACCGAGGCGTCCACGGCCGGAGCGGTGAACCGCCAGACGCCTTCGTACGGCAGTGGATCGGGCGGGCGCTCGGCGCCCCCCGCTGGGCCCGGGACGTCCCCGCGCCCGTGGTTGTCCATCGTCCGGTCGCCACCCTCGCGCTCGATTGTCACCACACGTCGAGTGTTGGTAACGATCCGCTCCGGGCCGGATACCTGAACACAAGTCAGCGGGTATCGAGCGCTTTGTGACCGAGTGCGTATGACCCGGTCACGTGTGGGACTGTTTCCTGTCCCTCCGGGCGCCGCTTCGCGAACTATTCGGGTTGTACGGGTTTGGGTCCGCCCTTCCCCGAGACGAGCCCCACGACACGGCGACCGCCGTAGCCGGTGGCCACGAGACCGAGGCCGTCGAAGAGCAGGGACAGCGAGAAGAACGTGCCGATCACGTACTGACTGCTGCTCGGCCAGGAGCCGAGGACCAGGATCCCGAGCAGCAGGTCGAAGGCTCCGAGGAGGAGCGTCCAGCCCAGCTGCGGCCCGCGGACGACCAGGCCGCCGGCCAGCCGGAAGATGCCTGCGGTGAGGAACAGCAGGGCGGCGAACATGGTGAGGGCGGCGGCCGTGGCGTGGGGCAGGCGGATGACGACGACGCCGGCCGCGATGTTCAGGGCGGCCACGATGACGCCCAGCCAGAAGTAGCTGGTGCCGCGGGCCTGGACCGCGTGCGCGAGGCCGACGATCCCGCCGGTCAGCAGGAGCCAGCCGAACAGCAGCATCGAGGTCAGGGTGGCGACGGCGGTGTAGAGGAGTCCGACGAGTCCGGCGAGGACGAGGATCACGCCGAGCGCCGCGAGCAGGCCGAAACCACGGCGCAGGCTCGTCGCGCTGTCCTTCCGCTTCCTGGCTCCGGCCATCACAGCCTCCCTCGCACCCTCACGACACTATTTACCCAGGTCTCTCCTTATTTTTCCCCATTTTTCCCCGGGGGTGGGGTGCGCTGTGACGCGCACCGGCGCATAGCATCCCGCCCATGGAGCCCCAGCTGTCGCACCACGTCGAAGGCGCCGTCGCCACCGTCGTCATCCGTCACCCGGCCAAGCGCAACGCCATGACCGCCGCGATGTGGCGGGCGCTGCCCCCGCTGCTGGACGCCTTCGCGCGGGATCCGGGGGTGCGGGCGCTGGTGCTGACCGGGGAGGGGGGGACCTTCTGCGCGGGCGCGGACATCAGCACGCTGCGGGGCTCGCCGCAGGAGGCGCAGACGCTCGCCGTGGCGGCCGAGGAGGCGCTCGCGGCGTTTCCGAAGCCGGCCGTGGCCGCGGTGCGCGGGCACTGTGTGGGCGGCGGTGCGCAGCTCGCGGCGGCCTGCGATCTGCGGCTGGCGGAGCAGAGCGCGCTGTTCGGGGTGACCCCGGCGCGGCTCGGCATCGTCTACCCGGCCTCCTCGACCCGCAGGCTGGTCTCGCTCGTCGGCCCGGGTACCGCCAAGTACCTGCTGTACACGGCCGAGTTGATCGACGCCGGGCGGGCGCTCGCCACCGGGCTCGTGGACGAAGTGCTGCCGGACGGCGAACTGGACAAGCGGGTGGCGGAGTTGACCGGGATCCTGGTCTCCCGCTCACAGTTGACGCAGGCCGCCGCGAAGGAGTTCGCCGACGGCCGGACGGACCGGGACGGCCACTGGGCCGAGCAGGCGCGCGGCAACCCCGACAGCGCGGAGGGGGTCGCCGCGTTCCTGGAGCGCCGCCCGCCCCGTTTCACCTGGAGCGCGGCTGCGTCAGGCTGAACCGGCCGCCCGTGCGGAGCTCCTCGACGAGGTGCGCGGGCGCCTTGTCCGGGGAACCGGCGTCGTACGGCGGCCGGGGGTCGTACTCCGTCAGCAGCTGGACGGCCTGGGCGTGTTCGTCGCCCGCGATCCGGCCGGTCAGGGTGAGCGCCATGTCGATTCCGGCGGAGACCCCGGCGGCGGTGACGTACTTGCCGTCGGTCACCACCCGCTCCCCGGTCGGTTCGGCGCCGAACTCCGCCAGCACCTCCAGGGCGCTCCAGTGGCTGGTCGCGCGGCGGCCGCGCAGCAGTCCCGCGGCGGCGAGCAGCAGCGAGCCCGAGCAGACCGAGGTCGTCCAGGTGCTCGCCGCGTCGGCGGCGCGCAGCCAGTCGAGCAGGGCGGGGTTCTCCAGCTGGGCCCTGGTGCCGGGCCCGCCGGAGACCACCAGGAGGTCCGGGTGCGGCACCTCGTCCAGGGCCCGGTCGGCGGTGACGGCGAGGAACCCGGTGTCGGTGCTGACGGGGCCGGGCCGCTCGGCGACGAAGGCGAGCTGTGCGTCCGGCAGCCGGCTGAGGATCTCGTAGGGTCCGACGACGTCCAGGGCGGTGAAGCGGTCGTAGACGACCAGGGCGATCTGCACGGTGATCTCCTTCGGTGGGTGTTCCGGGCGGTCAGCGGGCCGGGGCCGGGCGGAAGCGCCTGCGGTACTCCGCGGGGGGTGTGCCGAGGGCGCGCAGGAAGGCCCGGCGCATGGCCTCGGGGGTGCCGTAGCCGCCGGCGCGGGCGATCTCCTCGATGCCGTCGGTGGTGTCCTCCAGGAGGCGGCGGGCGTGTTCGAGGCGGACGCGGTCGACGTAGCGGCCGGGGGTCATGCCCGTCTCCTCGCGGAACGCGCGCGCGAAGTGGCGCGGCGAGAGCCGGGCCCGCGCGGCGAGCGAGTCGACCGTCAGGTCGCCGGCCGGGTGCTCGGTGATCCACCGCTGGACCTCCAGCAGCGGCGCGCGCTGCGCCGTCTGGGCCGCCAACTGGGCGCTGAACTGCGCCTGGTTGCCGGGCCGGCGCAGGAAGACCACCAGGCGCCGGGCGATGTCGAGGGCGACGTCCCGGTCCAGGTCCTCCTCGACCAGGGCCAGCGCGAGATCGATGCCGGAGGTCACCCCCGCCGAGGTGGCGACCTCTGCGTCCCGGACGTAGATGGGCTCCGGTTCCACGGTGACCGCCGGGTGGTCCCGGGCGAGCTTGTCGCAGTAGGCCCAGTGGGTCGTCGCCCGGCGGCCGTCGAGCAGTCCGGCCGCGGCGAGCAGGATCGCGCCGGTGCACACGGAGACCAGGCGCCGGGCGCGCGGGCCGTGGGCGCGCAGCCAGTCGATCAACCGCTCGTCGGGCGCGCGGGTGCCCGCGCCGCCGGGGACCACCAGGGTGTGCGGGTCGGACGCCGCGGTGAGCGCCCCGTCGGGGACGAGGGTCAGGCCACTGGACGTACGCACCGGACCGCCGTCGAGGGAGGCGGTGCGGATCCGGTACGACCCCGGCGTGTGGTTCTCGGCGCCGGCGAACACCTCCATCGGGCCGGTGACGTCGAGGCTCTGGACGCCGTCGAAGAGGACGAAGAGGAGCGTGCGCTGCGGCATGTCCCCCAGTCTTCGCCGCCCCGGTCATGGCTGCAATGACGAGTTTCCCACCTTTTCTGCCATCGGCGGGGTCCCGTGCGGGGATCCGCGGCCCGCCGGTGGACCGCCCTGACCGCCGGTTGTCGGTGCCACCTGCCACAATTGCCGCGCAACCTCAGTGGAGAAGGCGGTACGGGATCGTGACGACACCCGGGTCCAGCGGATCCATCAGCGTGGGATCCATCGAAGGCAGGATCGCCGAGGAGCTCGGCGTACGGGAGCGGCAGGTGAAGGCCGCGGTGGAGCTGCTCGACGGCGGTTCGACGGTGCCCTTCATCGCCCGCTACCGCAAGGAAGCGACCGAGATGCTCGACGACGCGCAGTTGCGCACGGTCGAGGAGCGGCTGCGCTACCTGCGGGAGCTGGAGGAACGGCGGGCCGCGATCCTGGAGTCGGTGCGCGAGCAGGGCAAGCTCACCGACGAGCTGGAGGCGCGGATCCGCGGCGCCGAGACCAAGGCGCGACTGGAGGACATCTACCTCCCGTACAAGCCCAAGCGGCGCACGAAGGCACAGATTGCGCGTGAGGCGGGGCTGGAGCCGCTGGCCGAGGGCCTGCTGGGCGATCCGTCGGTGGATCCGCTGGCGGCGGCCGCCGCGTTCGTGGACGCCGACAAGGGCGTCGCCGACCCGCAGGCCGCGCTGGACGGCGCGCGGGCGATCCTCACCGAGCGGTTCTCGGAGGACGCCGACCTGATCGGCGAGCTGCGCGAGCGCATGTGGGTGCGCGGGCGGCTGGCCGCGAAGGTGCGCGACGGCAAGGAGGAGGCGGGCGCCAAGTTCGCCGACTACTTCGACTTCGCCGAGCCGTTCACCGAGCTGCCCTCGCACCGGATCCTCGCGATGCTGCGCGGCGAGAAGGAGGAGGTCCTCGACCTCGTCCTGGAGCCGGAGGAGCCGGGCGAGCAGCCCGGCCCGTCGTCGTACGAGGGCATCGTCGCGCACCGGTTCGCGATCGCCGACCGGGGCCGCCCGGCCGACAAGTGGCTGTCGGACACGGTCCGCTGGGCCTGGCGCACCCGCATCCTCGTCCACCTCGGCATCGACCTGCGGCTGCGGCTGCGCACGGCCGCGGAGGACGAGGCGGTGAACGTCTTCGCGGCGAACCTGCGCGACCTGCTGCTGGCAGCCCCGGCCGGCACGCGCGCGACGCTCGGCCTGGACCCCGGTTTCCGTACGGGTGTGAAGGTCGCCGTGGTCGACGCGACCGGCAAGGTGGTCGCCACGGACGTGATCTACCCCCACGTCCCGGCCAACAAGTGGGACGAGGCCCTCGCCAAGCTGGCCCGGCTCGCCCAGGAGCACGCGGTCGACCTGATCGCGATCGGCAACGGCACGGCGTCCCGCGAGACCGACAAGCTCGCCGGTGAACTCATCACCAGGCACCCGGAGTTGAAGCTCACCAAGGTGATGGTGTCCGAGGCCGGCGCGTCCGTGTACTCGGCCTCCGCGTTCGCCTCCCAGGAGCTGCCCGACATGGACGTGTCGCTGCGCGGCGCCGTGTCGATCGCCCGCAGGCTCCAGGACCCGCTCGCCGAGCTGGTCAAGATCGACCCCAAGTCGATCGGCGTCGGCCAGTACCAGCACGACCTGTCCGAGGTGAAGCTGTCCCGCTCGCTGGACGCGGTGGTCGAGGACTGTGTGAACGGCGTCGGGGTGGACGTCAACACCGCGTCCGCACCGCTGCTTTCGCGGGTGTCGGGCATCTCCTCGGGCCTCGCCGAGAACATCGTGGCGCACCGCGACGCCAACGGCCCCTTCACCTCCCGCGCGGAGCTGAAGAACGTGGCGCGGCTCGGCCCGAAGGCGTACGAGCAGTGCGCGGGCTTCCTGCGCATCCGCGGCGGCGCCGACCCGCTGGACGCCTCCAGCGTGCACCCCGAGGCGTACCCGGTGGTGCGCCGCATGGTGAAGACCAGCGGCCAGGAGGTGGCGTCCCTCATCGGCAACACGGGCGCGCTGCGCTCGCTGCGGCCCGCCGACTTCGTGGACGACACCTTCGGTCTGCCGACGGTCACCGACATCCTCAAGGAGCTGGAGAAGCCGGGCCGCGACCCGCGTCCGGCGTTCAAGACGGCCACCTTCAAGGAGGGCGTCGAGAAGATCTCCGACCTGTCCGCCGGGATGATCCTGGAGGGCGTGGTGACGAACGTGGCGGCCTTCGGCGCGTTCGTGGACGTCGGCGTCCACCAGGACGGGCTGGTGCACGTCTCCGCGATGTCGAAGACGTTCGTCAAGGACCCGCGGGACGTCGTCAAGCCCGGGGACATCGTCAAGGTGAAGGTCCTGGACGTGGACATCCCGCGCAAGCGGATCGGGCTGACCCTGCGCCTGGACGACGAGGCGGCCCCGCAGGGCGGTCAGGGCCAGGGCGGCGGACGCCAGCAGCGCGGCGGCGGCCGGCCGCCCCAGCAGCGGCAGGGCGGCGGCCAGGCGCAGGGCCAGCGGCAGGGCCGGGGCGGCGGCGACCGGGGCGGACGGCAGGCGCCGGCCCCGGCGAACAGCGCCATGGCCGACGCGCTGCGCCGCGCGGGTCTGCTCGACCCGAAGAAGCGCTGACCCTGCGGGGCTTCGGCCGGGGGACGGGTTTTCCCACCAACCCATCCGTCCCGGTCGGCTGACAAGGCGCCCTCCGCCCCGGAGGGCGCCTTCGTGCGTCCCGGAACGCCCGCGACGTGATCCGACGGGGTGCTAGCGCTCTGTCATCTTCCCGTCCGCCACCTCCAGGCGGCGGGTCAGCCGGACCGCGTCCAGCATGCGGCGGTCGTGGGTGACGAGCAGGAGCGTGCCGGTGTAGGAGTCGAGGGCCGATTCCAGTTGCTCGATGGCGGGCAGGTCGAGGTGGTTCGTCGGCTCGTCCAGGACCAGCAGGTTGACGCCCCGGCCCTGGAGCAGGGCGAGGGCGGCGCGGGTGCGCTCGCCCGGGGAGAGGGTCGCGGCCGGGCGCAGCACATGGCCGGACTTCAGCCCGAACTTGGCGAGCAGGGTGCGCACCTCGACCGGCTCGGTGTCCGGGACGGCCGCGCAGAAGGCGTCGAGCAGGGTCTCGGGGCCGTGGAACAGCCCGCGGGCCTGGTCGACCTCGCCGACCAGGACGCCGGGGCCGAGGGCGGCGTGGCCCGCGTCGAGCGGGACACGGCCCAGCAGCGCGCCGAGCAGGGTGGACTTGCCGGCGCCGTTGGCCCCGGTGATCGCGACCCGGTCCGCCCAGTCGATCTGGAGGGACACCGGCCCGAAGGTGAAGCCGCCGCGCCGGACCTCGGCGTCGCGCAGGGTCGCCACGACCGCGCCGGAGCGCGGGGCGGCGGCGATCTCCATCCGCAGCTCCCACTCCTTGCGCGGCTCCTCGACCACCTCCAGGCGCTCGATCATGCGCTGGGTCTGCCGGGCCTTGGCGGCCTGCTTCTCGCTGGCCTCGCTGCGGAACTTGCGGCCGATCTTGTCGTTGTCGTTGCCCGCCTTGCGCCGGGCGTTCTTCACGCCCTTGTCCATCCAGGACCGCTGCATCTGCGCGCGGTCCTGGAGGGCGCTCTTCTTCCCCTCGTACTCCTCGTAGTCGTCGCGGGCGTGCCGCCGGGCCACCTCGCGCTCCTCCAGGTAGGCCTCGTACCCGCCGCCGTAGAGGTTGATCTGCCGCTGGGCGAGGTCGAGTTCGAGGACCTTGGTGACCGTGCGGGTGAGGAACTCGCGGTCGTGGCTGACGACGACCGTGCCGGCGCGCAGGCCGGTCACGAAGCGTTCGAGGCGGTCCAGACCGTCGAGGTCGAGGTCGTTCGTCGGTTCGTCGAGGAGGAAGACGTCGTAGCGGGACAGCAGCAGCGAGGCGAGGCCGGCGCGGGCCGCCTGGCCGCCGGAGAGGGCGGTCATCGGCTGGTCGAGGCCGACGGCGAGGCCGAGGGAGTCGGCGACCTCCTCCGCGCGTTCGTCCAGGTCCGCGCCGCCCAGGTCCAGCCAGCGCTCCAGGGCCACCGCGTAGGCGTCGTCGGCGCCGGGCGCCCCGTCGACCAGGGCCTGGGTGGCCTCGTCCATGACGCGCTGGGCCTCGGCAACGCCGGTGCGGCGGGCGAGGAACTCCCGGACCGTCTCCCCGGGCCTGCGCTCCGGCTCCTGCGGCAGATGGCCGACGGTCGCGGCCGGCGGGGACAGCCGCAGCTCGCCCTGCTCGGGCGCGACGAGCCCGGCGAGCAGCTTCAGCAGCGTGGACTTGCCCGCGCCGTTGGCACCGACCAGCCCGATCACGTCGCCGGGCGCGACGACGAGGTCGAGCCCGGAGAAGAGGGAGCGGTCGCCGTGCCCGGCGGCGAGGTTCTTGGCGACGAGGGTGGCAGTCATCAGGACGCCGATCCTAATGCGCCCGGCGCCCCGGTCTCAGCCGCGTTTCCCGCCGGTCGCCGTGGAACGGGTCCGCCGGCCCCGCCCGCCGATGACCGGCGCCGCGCGCACGTCCCCCGCCGTCCGGGCGACGACGTACGCCTCGCCCCTGACCGCCCGTGGATCCAGCGGGACCCGGTGCCGGCCGGGCTCCAGGGCGCCGTCGAACACCTCCTCGGTGCGGGTGCGGTGCAGCCGGTCGAGGCGGTACGCGGTGATCCGCACCCGGCATGCCGCGCCGACCTCGACGTCCGCGGTGGTGCCGGTCGCGGCCAGCGCGGTCAGCGGGCGGCGCGGGAGCGGGCCGCGGCCGAGGGCGTGCTCGATCTGGGCGACGAGCAGCGGCACGATCGGGGCGAGTCCGTCCACCGCCGCGACCTCGGCCCCGGCCTGCTCGAAGGCCCGCAGCACGGCGGCCCGTTCGGCCGGGCCGACCGCCCGGCCGAAGGCGACCGCGCCGTAGCCGCGCAGTTCCTCGGCGGTGACCTCGCGCGCGTCCTGGGTGATGTCGGCGCCGATGCCGATGGTGCGCAGCGCGGCGGCCAGCCGGGCGAGGACGGCCACCCGGGCGCCGATCAGCAGCACCCTGCGCCGGGGCGCGGCGCAGCCGTCCCGCAGGGCGGTCAGGGCGGCGCGGTACTCGGGTCCGCGGAACCGGAACGGGCCCATGCCGGGATAGCCGTTGCGCTCCAGGTCGGCGTGCTCGTCCGTCTGCCAGGCGAAGTCCCGCCAGACGTAGTCCTCGCCGTCGCGCTCGATGACGGCGGTGACCGCGCCGCAGGCCAGGTCCTCGCACTCGGGACAGCCGTAGAGGACGAACCGGCCGGCCGGGAGCGGCGGTTCGGCCTCCAGCAGCAGCGCGCGCACCTGCTCGGTGAAGATGGCGGGCGGGACGTCCGAGGCGAGCGGGGAGACCGCGTCCAGGTCGGACAGCTGGAAGAGCAGTGGACGGCCGTCCACGACGAAGTCCACGAAGTCGCGGTGGACCTGGTAGCGGCCGTCGGCGAGGACACCGCCCGCGCGGGTCGCCGGTGCCAGGCCGAAGGTCGCGTATGCGGCAGACATGTGGTGAGTATCCCCACACCGGGACGAATCCGATCGCAGCATGACATGGTCGTCCGGGCAGGCTCTATCGTCCAGGCGTGGACAACGAGCCGAATGACGAAGTGATCGTGGTCGGGGACGGGGTCGCCGGGCTGACGACGGCCGTGCTGCTGGCCGAGTCCGGGCGGCGGGTGCGGGTGTGGGCGCGGGAGCCCGCCGAGCACACGACCTCGGCGGTCGCGGGCGGCCTGTGGTGGCCGTACCGCATCGAACCCGAGCGGCTGGCGGGCGCGTGGGCACTGGAGTCCCTCGCCGTGTACGCGGAGCAGGCGCGGCGCCCCGAGGAGACGGGCGTACGCCTGGTCGACGGCGTACACGAGGGGACCCGGCTGGACGACCTGGGCGACTGGGCCGGCCGGGTGCCGGGGCTCCGGGAGGTGCCGGACGGTCTGGCGGCGCGGCTGCCGGTGATCGACATGCCGGTGTATCTGGCCTGGCTGCGGGAGCGGTTGGGGAAGGCGGGCGGGACGGTCGAGCGGCGCGAGGTGAGCGATCTGACGGCCGTTCCCGCCGGTGTCGTCGTCAACTGCACGGGACTGGGCGCCCGTTCGCTGGTACCGGATCCGCAGGTGCGTCCGGTGCGCGGGCAGCTGGTCGTCGTGGCGAACCCGGGGGTGACGACCTGGTTCACCGCCGTCGAGCACTCCGGAGCCGACTCGGCGTACTTCATCCCGCAGCCGTACGGCCTGCTGCTGGGCGGTACGGCGGAGGAGGACGACTGGTCCCTGGAGCCGGACCCGGCCACCGCCGCGGCGATCGTCGCCCGCTGCGCGCGGATCCTCCCTCGGATCGCGGGCGCGCGGGTCCTCGGCCACCGGGTGGGGCTGCGGCCGGCCCGCGACGCGGTGCGGCTGGAACGGCAGCCCCTTCCCGACGGCCGTGTGCTGGTGCACAACTACGGGCACGGCGGGGCCGGGGTGACGGTGGCGTGGGGGTGTGCGCGGGAGGCGGCCGGACTGGCGTTTCCGGCCGCCTGAGCCCATCCGTTCGCGGCGCCCGCGAGGCGCCGACAACGGTCAGGCACCCCGCGTGCAGGGGCACGCCGCGGCTACCCCGGGATGCGCTGGGCCGCCCGGGGTGCGCGGACCCCTTCCAGGGACCGGGCTGCAGGAACCGTGGCCGTGGCCGGGGAGCCCGACGTGGCCCGGGCGAAGGCCGCCGCGCCGCCCACCAGCGGGAGGCGGGCCGTCGTACCGGACAGCGCGACGGTCAGGCCCGGCCGGGTGGACGGCGGGTCGATGAGGTCCTTGTCCGTGCCCGCGATGATCAGTGCGAGGCGGTGCCCCGCGGGGACGACGTGGTCGGTGGCCGCGAGGTCGAGGGTCATCGTGTAGGCCCTGCCCGGGGTGAGCGGAACTCCCTTGCCGAGGGAGGCGTGGTGGCCGAGGTCGGCCCAGCCGCGGCTGAACACGGTGTAGTCGACCTTGGCCGTCCTGGCCCGGGTCTCCTTGAAGCAGGCGCTGTCCCCGGCCGTGCTCTCGCCCCAGCAGGTGCGGTTGGTCAGCGTGGTGATGCCCTCGGCGGTGTCGGCGTAGTCACGGATGGTGTCCGGGCCGAGGTCGACCAGGACGGCGGACAGGTGGGCCGAGGCGGTGGTCGGGGTCGCGGTCACCGTCACCGTGGACGACCCGGACAGGCGCAGGTCGTGGGTGAGCGGTGCGGTGAGGAAGCCGGCCTTCTCGGGGGTGGGGGTGGTGAGACGGGCCGCCCAGTCGGTCTCGCTCAGCTTCGGGTCGTCGGTGAAGGTCTCCGTGCCGGCGGCCGGGCGCAGGCCGAGCGTGCCGACGCCGTTCCGCGCGCCGGGGGCGGGGTGCAGGGCGGTGGGGCGGGTGCCCTGCGGGGGCCAGACGCGTGAGGTCACCCACTGGTCGGGGTGGCGCTCGATGTCGGCCATCGGCTCGCGGTCGATGCCGTTGTCGTAGCCGAGGAGTTCATGGTCGAACCAGCGGTGCAGGGTGTCGACCCAGGCGCCGCGCCGGTAGTCGAAGGGGTCGACGTGGCCGGTCTGGGAGAGCCAGATCTTGCGCTCGACCCCGTGCTGCGCGAGGGCGTCCCACCACTGGCCGAAGTGCTTGGCGCGGACGTTGAGGTCCTGCATCCCGTGCACGAGGAACACGCTCGCGCGCACCGCGGCCGCGTCCTTGACGTAGTCCCGCTCGGTCCACAGCGGCGTCCAGTCGCCGCTGCGCGGGCTGCCGTCGGTGAGTTTCTTCTGCACGGCCGCGCAGTGGGCCTTCGCCGCGTCGCTCTCGACGTCGCCGGCGAGGTCGGCGGGGCCGCCGTCGTACAGCGGGGCGCCCTGCGCGAAGTAGTAGTCGTACCAGGAGGAGATGCCGCTGATCGGGACGATGGTCTTCAGTCCCTGGACGCCGGTGGCGGCGACGCCGTTGGCGATCGTGGCGTCCCAGCTCTTGCCGATCATGCCCGTTCTGCCGTTGGTCCAGGTGGCCTTGACGGTCTGTGTGCCGGTCCGGCTGGTGTAGGCCCTGGCGCGGCCGTTCAGCCAGTCGATCACGGCCTTCGCGGACTGGATGTCGGAGCGCCCGCCGACGTCGACGCAGCCGTCGGAGCGGTTGGTGCCGGCGAGGTCGACGCCGACGAAGGCGTAGCCGCGCGGCACGAAGTAGTTGTCGTAGAACAGCGGCATCTGGACGACGTGGCCCTGCGCGTCGTACGTCTTGAGCTGGCTCTCGTTGCCGCGTCCGCAGCAGGAGAAGTACGGGCTCGCGTCCATGATGACGGGCACCTTGCGGCCCTCGCGGGCGGGTTCGGCGGGTCGGACGATGTCGGCGGCGACCCGGTCGGGCTTCCCGTCGCCGTCCCCGTCGAGGCCCGTGTCCACCCAGACGGACTCGCGGACGGCATGGGCGTACGAGTAGACGGGCCGGCTCACGTGGGCGGCCCGGCTGTCGGGGCCGGAGGCCTGTGCGGCGGCCGGGGTCAGGAAGGCGGCCGTCAGGATGGCGGCGACCGCTGTCGCGAACGGTCTCCAGATCGTGAAGCGCGTACGTCTCGGCATGCGCGGACGGTACCCCGGTCAACTCCCCGACAGAAGAGGGCACCACGGTGGCCCGGGTGACGCGTGACGGCTGAATGGCGATCGTGTGACAGCGGGGACCGTGGACAGGCCAGGGGGCACAGGGAATGAATAGGCTCCGAACAGATCCACCACGCATGTCCCACGAACGCACTTGCACTCCCGACGACTTGGAGCTGACGTGCACCGCAGAATCATCGCGCCGGGCGCACTGGCGGCGGCCTCCCTCCTGCTGGCGATCCCGGCATCGGCCGCGAGCTACACCCCCGGCGCACCGGGCATCGGCGACCCCTACTACCCGTACTACGGCAACGGCGGGTACGACGTCTCGCACTACGACCTCAGGCTGCAGTACCAGCCGAAGACGGACGAGTTGCAGGGCACGGCGACGATCCTGGCGAAGACCACCCAGGACCTGTCCAGCTTCGACCTGGACTTCCTGCTGGACGTCAGCGAGGTGCGGGTCAACGGCGCCAAGGCCGCCTTCACGCACGCCGAGCAGCACGAACTGGTCGTCACGCCGAAGACGCCGCTGGCCAAGGGCACCCCGATCACCGTCACCGTCCGCTACAGCGGGGTGCCGTCGACGAAGAGCGCGTACGGCTTCAACACCTGGCACCGCACGCCCGACGGCGCCGTGGCCGCCGACGAGCCCGAGGCCGCCTGGTGGTGGTTCCCGAGCAACGACCACCCGAGCGACAAGGCCACCTACGACGTGTCCGTGGCCGTGCCGGACGGCACCCAGGTCATCTCCAACGGCACGCTCCAGTCGACGGCTTCGAAGCTGGGCTGGACCCGCTACAGCTGGCGGCAGAACAAGCCGCAGGCGACGTATCTGGCCACACTCGCCATCGGTAAGTTCGACATCACCACCAGCACCTCCGACGGTGGCGTGCCGGTCATCAACGCCTACAGCAAGGACCTCGGCGACAACGACGGGGCCGCGCGGGCCAGCGTGGAGCGCACCGGGGAGCTGGTCGACTGGCTGAGCGGCTACTTCGGGCCGTATCCGTTCAGCACGGCCGGCGGTTACGTGCCGAACACCACGACCGGGTACGCCCTGGAGACCCAAAGCCGCGTCTACTACAGCCCGAAGCAGTTCGCCAAGGGGGCCAACGCCTCGGTGGTCGTGCACGAGCTGGCCCACCAGTGGTACGGCGACGACGTGTCGCTCAAGGACTGGAAGGACATCTGGCTCAACGAGGGCTTCGCGACGTACGCGCAGTGGCTGTGGTCCGAGCACGAGGGCGAGGGCACCACGCAGCAGCTCGCCGACTACGTGTACGCCTCGCATCCCGCCGACGACGCCTTCTGGACGGTCAAGCCCGGTGACCCGGGCGCGGACCACCAGTTCGACGACGCCGTCTACGACCGGGGCGCCCTCGCCATCCAGGCGCTGCGCAAGGAGATCGGCGACGACGCGTTCTTCCGCATCCTGAAGGGCTGGCCGCAGGAGCACGCGTACGGCAACGCCTCGGTGGCCGACTTCCAGCGCTACGCCGAGCAGGTGTCCGGCAAGCCGCTTGCCGCGCTGTTCGACACCTGGCTCTTCCAGCCGTCGAAGCCGGCCGCGCCCGCGGCGCGCGCCGCGTCGCTGGTGAAGGCGGACGCGACGGCTGTGACGGTGGCACAGCCGAGGTCGTGGCAGAGGATCGAGGCGGCGCACGGCGGCCACGGGAACTGATCCCGGGCCGCGTCAGGGTCTGGGCTCGGCCGCCGCCTTGAGCAACTGGTCCCGGCCCAGCGCCCCCGTGCGGGAGGCCGGGACCGTGCAGGCGTGGGCCCCCGCGAGCGCGCCGTAGCGCGCGCAGGTCTGCGGCGGCTCCCCGGCGAGGCGGCCGTAGAGGAACGCGGCGGCGAAGGCGTCGCCCGCGCCGTTGGAGTCGACCACCGGCGCGGGCGGCGTCTCGGCGGGCACGCGGGTCAGCTCGCCGTCGGCCAGCAGGTACGCGCCCTCGGCACCGGCGGTGGCGACGACGGTCCGGGCCCGGCCCCGCTCGGCGATGCGCCGCAGCGTCCGCTCGGGGTCGGCCAGGGCGGCAGCCGACAGGAAGACGACGTCGGCCGCGTACGCGAACGGCTCGTGGTACGGATTCTCGCCGTCCCAGTCGTGCAGATCCGTGGAGAGCGGCACGCCCGTCGCGGTCAGCACCGGCAGTGCCTCGGCGCAGGGCTGGGTGATGGTCACGTGGAGGTGCCGGCTCGCGGCGGCGAGCGCGCGCAGCGTCTCCTCCGGGAAGCGGTCGCCGGGGCGCGAACGGCTGGTGTCGTACAGGGACAGGCGGCGGCCGTCCGGGCCGACCAGGTTGACCGCGCGCCTGGTCCCGGCGGGCTGCGGGAGCGCGGTGAGCCCGATGCCGTGCTCGCGGTGCAGGGCGCGCACGAGGTCGCCCTCGGGGTCGTCGCCGAGCAGGTCGAGGTGGTGGGTGCGCAGGCCGAGGGCGGCGAGACCCACGGCGACGAAGTCGCCGGTCTGCCCGGCGCGGGTGCGGATCCCGGAGTCGATCATGTAACTGTCGGCGTACGGCAGCGGCAGCTCGGGGACGTGGACGATCGTGTCCACCCCGGCTCCGCCGAGCACCAGCACATCCGTCGTGCCGGTGTGCGTCGTCTCGGTCCGCGTCACGCCGGTCTGTGAGGTCATGCCCCGCCTCCCCGTGGTCGTACCGGGACCAGGTGCGGCGCCCTTGACCGACGGAACGGTGGCGTCACCCCGGACGAATGTGATCCCGGACATGACGCCACCGTAGGCGATGCCACTGACAGTGGCCCTGAGCTGCTACTTCGTCAGCCGCGAGAGTTCCGTCTCGGCGTTCGCGGACACCCGGCGGCGCACGCCGAACCAGCCGGCGACGAGCATGACGGCGATCACCGGGATCAGCAGGATCGTCTTCCGGCCGACGTCGGGGTCGTTCCACATCATGCCGAGGCAGATCAGCAGGAAGGCGATGGTGGCGATCTCGATGACCGGGCTGAACTTCAGCTGGAAGTGCGGCCGGGTCACGAGGCCGGCGCGGGCGCGGCGGACGAAGACCATGTGGCAGATCATGATGATCACCCAGGTGCTGATGATGCCGAGGGAGGCGACGTTCAGCACGATCTCGAAGGCCTGGCTGGGCACGAAGTAGTTCAGGCCGACGCCGAGCACGCAGACCCCGCAGGTCAGCAGGATGCCGCCGTAGGGGACCTGGCTGCGGCTCATCTTGGCGGTGAACTTGGGGGCCGAGCCCGCCATGGCCATCGAGCGCAGGATGCGGCCGGTGGAGTACAGGCCGGAGTTCAGCGAGGACATGGCGGCCGTCAGCACGACGAGGTTCATGACGTCACCGGCCGCCGGCACACCGATCTTGGACAGAACGGTCACGAACGGGCTCTCGTCGGCGGAGTACACCGAGCCGGGCAGCAGCAGCGCGAGCAGGACGACCGAGCCGACGTAGAACAGACCGACACGCCACATGATCGAGTTCACCGCGCGCGGGACGATCTTCTCCGGCTCGGCGGTCTCACCGGCGGCCACGCCGACCAGCTCCAGCGCGGCGTACGCGAAGATCACGCCCTGCATGACCAGGACGACCGGCATCAGGCCGTGCGGGAAGATGCCGCCGTGGTCGCTGATCACGCTCAGGCCGGGGGTGTGGCCGTCGACCTTGTGCTGGGTGGCGAGCAGGAAAATGCTGATCAGCATGAAGCCGACGATGGTGGCGACCTTGATGATCGCGAACCAGAACTCCATCTCGCCGAAGATCTTCACCGAGATCAGGTTCACGGCCAGGACCACCGCGAGGGCGATCAGCGCCAGCACCCACTGCGGGATCGAGGTGAAGAAGCTCCAGTAGTGCGTGTAGAGCGCGATCGCGGTGATGTCGGCGATGCCGGTGGTCGACCAGTTCAGGAAGTACATCCAGCCGGCGACGTAGGCGCCCTTCTCGCCGAGGAACTCGCGCGCGTACGACACGAAGGAGCCGGAGGACGGCCGGTACAGGACGAGCTCGCCGAGGGCGCGCACGACGAAGAAGGCGAAGACGCCGCAGACCAGGTAGGCCAGCGCCAGTGCCGGGCCGGCGTTGTGCAGTCGGCCACCGGCTCCCAGGAGGAGGCCGGTACCGATGGCACCGCCGATGGCGATCATGTTGATGTGGCGGGCCTTGAGGTCCTTGCTGTAACCGGCGTCGCCCGCGTCCGCGGGCTTCTGGGCCACCTGGGGGGCGGCGGCCTGTGCCGATTCCACGGCTTCCTTGCTCACGGGTGGTTCCACTTCCTGGTGCGCCCGGGCCTCGTGGGCCCGGGGGTCGTGCAGGTCGAGGCCCGCACCACCCTGTCGAGTTGCGGCACAGACCAAGGCAGCACCTTCCCAGAAAGATCCGCAGGTACGCGGTGGTCCACATCACAGAGCGTTACTTCTCACACGATCCACTCGGAGGACACGCGATGTTCACCACCGGTTTCACACTCCTGGTGAGACAGCGATACTGCTGCGCATGACGACCGACGCGACGACCAACACCGGGGAGCCGACCCTCACCATCGACGAGCTGGCCGCCCGCTCGGGTGTCACGGTCCGCACCGTCCGGTTCTACGGCAGCAAGGGGCTGCTCCCGCCGCCGGTGATCGGTCCGCGCCGGGTCGGGCGGTACGGGCCCGGGCACGTGGCGCGGCTGGCCCTCATCGAGGAGTTGCAGCAGCAGGGCATGACGCTGGCGGCGATCGAGCGGTACGTACGGCAGCTGCCCGCCGACCTCACCCCGCACGACCTCGCCATTCACCGCGCGGTGGTCGCGTCCTGGGCGCCGGACGCGGTGGACACGGTGGCCCGGCGGGAGCTGGAGCGGCGGGCCGGGCGGCCGCTGTCCGCCGAGGACGTGGAGCGGCTGGCGGCGATGAACGTCGTCCGCGAGACGGCGGACGGCACCTTCCGGGTCGATGCCGGGCTGCTCCGGCTCGGGGTGCAACTGCTCGACGTACCGCTCTCTCAGGAGGCGATCCTCGCGGCGCGCACGGTGCTGGTCGAGCACTCGCGCGCCGCGGCCCGCGAGCTGTCCCGGCTCTTCCGCGGCGAGGTGGCCGAGCGCGCCACCCGGGACGTGAAGTCCCTGTCGGCACACATGCACCCCCTGGTCGTACAGGCACTCCTGACGACGTTCCAGCGCTCCCTGCGGGAAGAACTGCGCGAATGGCTCAGCGTCTCGAATCCCACCACACCGAAGCCGACGGGACCGGAGCCGACCTGATCAGGGGCAGGCTGGTGGGGCCGGGCCTGGTCAGGGGCAGGCCTTGGTTGGGGGCAGCCCTGGTTGGGGGGAGGCTCGTCGGGGCAGGCCGGGTCGGGGCCTGGCTGAACGGGGCACGCCTGATCAAGGGCTGGCTGGTCGAGGCGGCCCTGGCGGGGGCGGGTGACCAGGTGCCCGGCCGATCATGATCCAGCCAACCGGAGCCCGGGCCACTGGAGCCGGGACACCGGAGCCCGTCTGGTTCCGCACCCGATCGGTCCGGGACCGGACGATCCGAGCCCACACAATCCGCGCGCCCAAGCGATCCGAGCCCAGACAATCCCGGACCAGACGATCTGGAGTCCGGCGGGCCGGGCCCCGGCCGATTCAAGCTCGGGCCAATCCGCGCTCGGGCCAATCCGTGCTCGGGCCAATCCGTGCTCCGGCCGATCCAGGCCCCGGGGCTCCGGCCGATCCAGACTCGGCGGACCGAGGCCCGGGCGGCTGGAGTCCAGGCGGTCGAAGTCCAGGCCACCGAAGTCCGGACCACCGGAATCCAGACAGCCGGAACCCAGGCCGCCGGAGTCCCGGCAGTCGGGACCCGGCCGCCCGTTGGGGCCGGGGTTCGGACCGCGGCGGGGGTCAGTCGGTGAAGCGTTGCCCCTTGTCCGCCTTTTCCACGAGCAGTGCGGGCGGGGTGAAGCGGTCGCCGTAGGTCTCGGCGAGTTCCCGCGCGCGGGTGACGAAGCCGGGCAGGCCCCCGTCGTAGCCGTTGATGTACTGGAGCACACCGCCGGTCCAGCCGGGGAAGCCGATGCCGAGGATGGAGCCGATGTTGGCGTCGGCGACCGAGGTCAGGACGCCCTCCTCCAGGAGCCGGACGGTGTCGAGCGCCTCGGCGAAGAGCATCCGCTCCTGCATGTCCCGGAACGGGATCTCGTGCCCGGGCTTCGTGAAGTGCTCGCGCAGGCCGGGCCACAGCCCCGCGCGCCCGCCGTCCTCGGTGTAGTCGTAGAAGCCGGCGCCGCCGCTGCGTCCGGGGCGGCCGAACTCGTCGACCATGCGGTCGATGACCGCCTCCGCCGGGTGCGCGGTCCAGGTGCCGCCGGACTCCTCCACGGCCCGCTTCGTCTCGTTCCGGATCTTGCGCGGCAGGGTGAGGGTCAGCTCGTCCATCAGCGAGAGCACCTTGGCGGGGTAGCCGGCCTGGGCGGCGGCCTGCTCGACGGAGGCGGGCTCGACGCCCTCGCCGACCATGGCGACGCCCTCGTTGATGAAGTGGCCGATCACCCGCGAGGTGAAGAAGCCACGCGAGTCGTTGACCACGATCGGTGTCTTGTTGATCTGCCGGACCAGGTCGAAGGCCCGGGCGAGGGCCTCGTCGCCGGTGCGCTCGCCCTTGATGATCTCGATCAGCGGCATCTTGTCGACCGGCGAGAAGAAGTGCAGCCCGATGAAGTCGGCCTGGCGCTCCACGCCCTCGGCGAGGGTGGTGATGGGCAGGGTGGAGGTGTTGGAGCAGAGCAGTGCGTCGGGGGCGACGACGGGCTCGATCTCCTGGAACACCTTGTGCTTGAGCGCGGTGTCCTCGAAGACGGCCTCGATCACCGCGTCGCAGCCCGCGAGGTCGGCCGCCTCGCCGGTCGGGGTGATCCGGGCGAGCAGCGCGTCCGCCTTCTCCTGGCTGGTACGGCCCTTGGCGACGGCCTTGGCGCACAGCTTCTCGGAGTAGGCCTTGCCCTTGGCGGCGGCCTCCGCCGAGACGTCCTTCAGGACGACGTCGATGCCCGCGCGGGCACAGGAGTAGGCGATGCCGGCGCCCATCATGCCGGCGCCGAGGACGGCGACCTTGCGGACCGTGCGGGACTCGACGCCCTTCGGGCGGTTGGCGCCGGAGTTGACGGCCTGGAGGTCGAAGAAGAACGCCTGGATCATGTTCTTCGCGGTCTGGCCGGTGACCAGCTCGGTGAAGTAGCGGGTCTCGATGGTGATCGCGGTCTCGAAGTCGACCTGGGAGCCCTCGACGGCGGCGGCCATGATGTTGCGCGGGGCCGGGTAGGGCGCGCCGGCCGTCTGCTTGCGTAGGTTGGCCGGGAAGGCGGGCAGGTTGGCGGCGAACTTCGGGTTCGCGGGGGTGCCGCCGGGGATCCGGTAGCCGGGGACGTCCCAGGGCTGGTGCGACTCGGGGTGCGCGTCGATGAAGGCGCGGGCCTTGGCCAGCATCTCCTCCGGGGTGGCGGCCACCTCGTGGACCAGGCCGTTCTCCTGGGCGCGGCGCGGGTTGTACTGCGTGCCCTGGAGCAGCACCTTCAGCAGGGCGTCCGTGATGCCCATCAGGCGCACGGTGCGGGTGACGCCGCCGCCCGCGGGCAGCAGGCCGAGGGTGACCTCGGGCAGGCCGATCTTGGAGCCGGGGGCGTCGAGGGCGATGCGGTGGTGGGAGGCGAGCGCGATCTCGTAACCGCCGCCGAGGGCCGCGCCGTTGATGGCGGCGACGACCGGCTTGCCGAGGGTCTCGATGCGGCGCAGCGCGTTCTTGATCTCGGTCGCGCTGTCGAAGACCTGCTGGGCGTCCTCGGGACCGGCCTTGATCATGTCCTTGAGGTCGCCGCCCGCGAAGAAGGTCTTCTTGGCGGAGGTGTAGATGACGCCGCGGATGGAGTCCTTCTCGGCCTCCGCGCGGTCGGCAATCGCCGTGATGGAGGCACGGAACGCCTGGTTCATGGTGTTCGCGGACTGGTTCGGGTCGTCCAGGACGAGGGTGACGACACCGGTGTCGTCCTGCTCCCAGCGGATGGTGGTGCTCTCGGTCATGACAGTCGTCTCCGTTGAAGTCTCTGAAGTCTCGTGGTTCCGCGGGGAGTTCAGATGCGCTCGACGACGGTGGCGATGCCCATGCCGCCGCCGACGCACAGGGTGGCGAGGCCGTAGCGCTTGTCCTGGCGCTCCAGTTCGTCCACGAGGCTGCCGAGGATCATCGCGCCGGTCGCGCCGAGCGGGTGGCCCAGCGCGATGGCGCCGCCGTTGACGTTGACCTTGTCGAGGGAGAGGCCCATGTCCTTGACGAAGCGCAGCACGACCGCGGCGAACGCCTCGTTGATCTCGACCAGGTCGATGTCGTCGATGGTGAGGCCGGCCTTGGCGAGCGCCTTGCGGGTGGCGGGGGCGGGACCGGTGAGCATGATGGTGGGCTCGGAGCCGGAGACGGCCGCGGAGACGATCCGCGCGCGCGGGGTGAGGCCGTAGCGCTCGCCGACCGCCTGGGAGCCGATGGCGACGAGCGAGGCGCCGTCCACGATGCCGGAGGAGTTGCCCGCGTGGTGGACGTGGTCGATCTTCTCCACCCAGTGGTACTTCTGGAGCGCGACGGCGTCGAAGCCGCCCAGTTCGCCGATGTCCGCGAACGACGGCTTGAGCTTCGCGAGGGAGTCGGCGGTGGTGCCGGGGCGCGGGTGCTCGTCGCGGTCGAGGACGACCAGGCCGCTGCGGTCCTTGACGGGGACCACGGAACGGTCGAAGCGGCCCTCCTTCCAGGCCGTGACCGCGCGCTCCTGGGACAGCGCCGCGTACTCGTCGACGTCGCGGCGTGAGAAGCCCTCGATGGTGGCGATGAGGTCGGCGCCGATGCCCTGGGGCACGAAGTTGACGGCGAGGTTGGTCATCGGGTCGTTGAACCAGGCGCCGCCGTCGGAGGCCATCGGCACGCGGGACATCGACTCCACGCCGCCCGCGAGGACCAGGTCCTCCCAGCCCGAACGGACCTTGGCGGCGGCCAGGTTGACGGCCTCCAGGCCCGAGGCACAGAAGCGGTTCTCCTGCACGCCCGCGACCGTGTCCGGCAGTCCGGCGGCGATCGCGGCGATCCGGGCGATGTCGGACCCCTGGTCGCCGACCGGTCCGACGACGCCGAGGACGATGTCGTCGACGGCGGCCGGGTCGAGTCCGGGGAAGCGGGCGCGGATCTCGTGGATGAGTCCGACGACCAGGTCGATGGGCTTCGTGCCGTGCAGGGCGCCGTTCGCCTTGCCGCGGCCGCGCGGGGTGCGGATCGCGTCGTACACGTACGCTTCGGTGCTCACTGATGTGCCTTTCGGAAAGGATGGGCCGAGCGGGGTCGGTCGCCGCCCGCGACCGGGTCGTCGTTCACGCGTCGTCGTGCGCCGTCGCCGGTATCCCCCATTCCCGCACCACCGTCCCGGTGTCCGCGCCGGGCAGGGCCGGGCCGGTACGGACGGTGGTGGGCGTCGCCGAGAACCGGGGGGCGGGGGCGGGCTGGGTGATGCCGCCGTGGTCGGTGAAGGTGCCGCGGGCGGCGAGGTGCGGGTGGTGCGGGGCCTCGCGCAGGGACAGCACGGGCGCCACGCACGCGTCCGTGTCCTCGAAGACGGCCGTCCACTCCTCGCGGGTGCGGGACTTGAAGCGGGCGGCGATCCGCTCGCGCAGTTCGCCCCAGCGGGTCCAGTCCTTGCGGGCGTCGGCCAGGTCCGCCAGGCCGAGCAGGCGCAGGAACTCCTCGTAGAACCGGCCCTCCAGGGCGCCGACGGCCATGTGCTTGCCGTCGGCGGTCTCGTAGGTGCCGTAGTAGGGGCAGCCGCCGTCGAGGAGGTTGGCGGCGCGCCGGTCCTGCCAGCCGCCGGCCGCGAGCATGCCGTGGATCATCGCCGACAGGTGGGCCGTGCCGTCGACGATGGCGGCGTCGACGACCTGTCCGGTGCCGGTCGCGCGCGCGTGGTGCAGGGCGGCGAGGACGCCGACCACCAGGTAGAGGGAGCCGCCCGCGTAGTCCCCGAGGAGGTTGGCGGGGACGGCCGGGGGCTCGTCCGGGCGGCCGATCATGCCGAGGGTGCCGGTGAGCGCGATGTAGGCCACGTCGTGGCCCGCGCGGTGGGCGAGCGGGCCGTCCTGGCCCCAGCCGGTCATCCGGCCGTAGACCAGGCGGGGGTTGCGGGCGTGGCACTGCTCGGGGCCGACGCCGAGCCGCTCGGCGACACCGGGGCGGTATCCCTCGACGAGGATGTCGGCCCGCTCGGCGAGGTCCAGCACGCGCGCGGGGCCGTCCGGGGCCTTCAGGTCGACCATGATCGAGCGCTTGTTGCGGTTCGTGACGTCGTACGCGGGGTCGATCGCGAGACCGGGGCCGCCCGGCCGGTCCACCCGGACGACGTCCGCGCCCAGGTCGGCCAGGAGCATGGCGGCGAACGGGCCCGGGCCGATGCCGGCCAGCTCGACCACGCGCACGCCGGAGAGCGGGCCCTGCCCCGGCTTCGCTGCCGTCGTCATGGTCCAGCCCCCAAGCGTGTGTGACACAACTGATGTAACACCTGTGATGCTAAGAACGCGTTCCATCCGACACAAGACCTGAACGAGCAAGCGCTTAGCCAAGTGCCCGGCCGGTCGTCGGCGTGCGCACGACTCACGCTAGCCTCAGCCACCGACAGCGGCGCGGACCGCACGACCAAGGGGTGTCATGAGCAGGATGAAAAGGACGGATCGTCCCTACGACCTCGTGCTGTTCGGAGCCACCGGCTTCGTCGGCGCCCTCACCGCGGAGTACCTCGCCGCGCACGCGCCCAACGACCTGCGCTGGGCGGTCGCCGGCCGCGACGAGCGGAAGCTGGAGCGGCTGCGCGAACGGCTGCCCGGTGGAACGGACATCGGCGTACTGCGGGCCGACGTGGCCGAACCGGCCACGCTGCGTGCCCTCGCCGAGCACGCGCGCGTGGTGGCCACGACCGTCGGGCCCTACGTGCTGTACGGCCAGGAGCTGGTCGCCGCCTGTGCCGACACCGGTACCGACTATCTGGACCTGACCGGCGAGCCGGAGTTCATCGACCTGATGTACGTCCGGCACGACGCACGCGCGCGTGAGACGGGCGCCCGCCTGGTGCACGCCTGCGGCTTCGACTCCGTACCCCACGACCTGGGCGCGTACTTCACGGTCCGGCAGCTCCCGGAGGGGGTGCCGCTGCGGGTGGACGGGTACGTGAGCGCCGACGCGGCCTTCTCCGGCGGCACCCTGGCCTCGGCACTGAACCAGATGGCCCGAGGCCGGCAAATGCTGGCCGCCGCGCGGGACCGGGGGCGGCACGAGCCGCGGCTGCCGGGGCGCCGGGTCACGGCGCCGGCGGGCGCGCCGCGCTTCGCCGGGGAGGTCGGCGCGTGGGCCCTGCCCCTGCCGACCGTCGACCCGCAGATCGTGCTCCGCTCGGCGCGGGCGCTGGAGCGCTACGGCCCGGACTTCCGCTACCGGCACTACGCGGCGGTACGCCGTCTGCCGGTGGCCCTCGGCGGGATCGCCGCCGTCGGCGCGGTCGCGGCGGCGGCCCAGCTGCCGCCCGCGCGGCGCTGGTTGTCGGACCGGCTGAAGCCGGGCGAGGGGCCGAGCGCGGAGAAGCGGGCGAGGAGCCGGTTCTCGGTGCGTTTCGTCGGCGAGGGCGGCGGCCGACGGGTGTGCACGGAGGTCGCGGGCGGCGACCCCGGCTACGACGAGACGGCGAAGATGTTCGCCGAGGCGGCCCTGTGCCTGGCCTTCGACGACCTGCCGCCGACCGCCGGGCAGGTCACCACGGCACAGGCGATGGGCGACGCCCTCACCGGGCGGCTGCGTGCCGCCGGGATCACCTTCCGGGTGGCGGCCGCCGGACAGTCACTCGCTGCCGCCCCTGCAATTTGAGACTTTGCCGCGATGGTGCCCCGCCCCTCTGCTCCCCCGCGTCCAAAAGTCTCACTGGGTCCCTCAATGACACGATGGAAGCCCGGACAGGCGGCAGCCGCAAGGAGGCGAGGAGAGCGTGAAGTTCGTGCTCGAAGTGACCGTGGACGAGGGCGCGTCGGCGCAGGACCGGGCCCGTGAACTGGGACGGATCCTGCGCTACTGGGGCGGCAATCTGCACCACTACGCCCTCGAACCGGGCGACGGCTCGGCCGTGTACGACTCGGCGTATCAGGAGGTCGGCGCCTGGCGCGTCGCCGGCTCCTGAACGTCGCCCGGCACCGCCCCCTGTGCCGCCTCCCGCAGCGCGAGGCGGCACAGGGCGTCCGCCCGGCGCGTGGTCTCGGGCAGCCGGTAGCACGGGGTCAGGGCCAGCGTGTGGGCCACGGCGTTGTCCAGGCTCACCCGGTGGCCGACCGAGACGAAGACCGGTTTGACGCCGTCCCGGGTGCGCAGGGCGCGCCCGACCTCCTCGGTCCCCGCGAGCAGCGCGGCGGACGCGCCCCGCGCGGGGCCCGGTTCGTCGTACGTGAAGGTGAACGGGTTCTTGGCGACACCGACGACCGGCAGGCCGGTGAGCACGCCGAGATGGCTGGCGAGGCCGAAGCGGCGCGGATGGGCCAGACCGTAGCCGTCGCACACCACGAGGCCGGGCGGGCACGGCAGCCGGTCCAGGGCGGCCAGCACGGTGGGGATCTCCCGGAAGGCGAGCAGCCCGGGCACGTAGGGGAAGGACACCCGGCCCACGGCCGTCGCCTCGGCCACCACCTCCAGGGTGGCGGCGTCCAGTACGACGGCCGCCGCCGCGACGAGGTCGAGGCCGTCGTCGTAGGCGACGTCGACCCCGGTGACGTGGCCCCGCGCGGGCGGCGGTCCGGGCTCGTCCCGCACCACCCGCCCGCGCAACTCGTCCTGTACGGCGCGGGCCTCTTCCTCGGTCGCGGGCCAGCCCGCGGGTACGCCTACGGTCGTCATGGTGAGCAGAACTGTACGGCCCGGGGCCGGCTGTCGGACCCCGGGGGTAGCCTCGTGATCATGTTCGTACTGGAGCTGACCTACACCGCACCGCTCGACGCCGTCGACGCCCTGCTCCCCGACCATGTGGCCTGGCTGGAGGAGCAGTACGCCAAGGGCCTCTTCCTCGCCTCCGGGCGCAAGAACCCCCGGGACGGCGGGGTGATCCTGGCCGTCGCGCAGGACCGCGCCCTGATCGAGGCGGCCGTCGCGCGCGACCCGTTCGCCGTCGGCGGCGTGTGCACGTACCGCGTCACGGAGTTCACGGCCACGAAGACCGCCCCCGAGCTGGAGCCGTACCGCGAGACGCCCGGCTGACCCGGCACCGCGCTCAGCGCTCCAGCCGGGCCGCCCGGCCCTGTTCGCCGGCCGCCCAGCAACTCAGGTCGGGCGTGCAGGAGACGGTGTCGTACGAGCCGGTGTCGATGGTCCGCCAGGTGCGGCCGCCGTCGGTCGTCAGGTCGGTGCCGGTGGGGCCGACGGCGAGGGCGGCGCTGCGGCTGTACGGCAGCCAGGCGGCGCCGGAGCGGTAGTCCGGCGGGGGCGTGGCGGCCGGGGTCCAGGTGCGGCCCCCGTCGGCGGTGACGGCCGCGGCGTACGGCGAGGGCCGGCCGGGGCGGTAGTCGCCGCCGACGGCGAGGCCGTGGGTGCGGTCGCGGAACGCGAGCGCGAAGACGCCCTTGGCCGGATCGCCGGCCGGTACGGGTGCCTCGGCCGCCGTCCAGGTCAGTCCGCGGTCGGCGGAGTGCAGCACGCGCGCGTGGGCCCCGCCCCCGGTGGCCAGCCAGACGTCCTTGGCACCGGAGGTGACCAGGCACTGCCCGCTCGCGGCGAAGCCGGCCTCGCCGTCCAGGGCGGGCGGCATGCCCCCGGTGGGCAGTACCCGCCAGGAACGGCCGCCGTCGCTCGTGGACAGGATGCGGAACTTCCCGTCCACCGGGTCGCCCATGGCGAGGCCGTGGCGGCGGTCGAAGAAGGCCAGGCAGTCGTAGAAGGCGTTCGGGTCGGTGTTGCGGAACGACTCGGCCCAGGTCGTGCCGCCGTCGTCGGTGCGGTAGACACGGGAGGCCTCGCCCTCGCCGATGGCCAGCACCACCGCGTGCCGCGCGTCGAACGCCTCCACGTCCCGGAACTGAAGGTCGCCCGCCCCCGGCGGAGAGACGTTCCGCCAGCTCGATCCGCCGTCCGTGGTGCGCAGCACCGTGCCGCCGGTGCCCGCCAGCCAGGCGGTGTGCCGGTCGACGGCCGCGAGCCCCCGGAAGCGGACCTGCGGGGTCCCGGTGTCCTTCGCCGCCCAGTGCACTCCCCCGCCGCCCGGCCCAAGAGTCCGGGCCTCGGCCGCCGGGACGGTCAGCGCGGCCAGCGCCGCCCCGCACGCCACCCCCGCCGCCACCAGTCGGCCCGTCCGTCCCCTGCGTCGCGTGTTCCCCGAACGCCTCATGGCGGGCGAAGCTAGCCCACCGGACCGCCGCCGTCCAGGGGACCAACTGCCTCTCATCACGAGGCGAACGGCCGAAATCCGGCCAGGTGTGGACGCGGTGACCGAGGTCACTCGTGCTCCGTGTGCACGCATGGGCCGGATCGGACGTCTCTCCCAGTGCCAGGGGTCGCACACCCGGCCGTAGTCCAGCCGTCACGAGGGAGCAAGGCGTTGTCCACCGTCATCGAGCAGCCCGTAGAGGCCCGCCTCGTCGCCGCCGCACCGCGCATGCCGAGCATTCCCGCCACGCTGCGCTACGACCGCCGCGACCCGTTCGCCGTCGTCATGACCTTCCCGGCCCCGGCCACCCTGGAAGGCGTCGAGGTGCGCTGGACCTTCTCCCGCGAGCTGCTGGTCTCCGGGATGCAGGGCCCCGAGGGCCAGGGGGACGTCCGGGTCCGCCCGTACGGATACGACCGCACGGTGCTGGAGTTCCACGCCCCCGAGGGCACCGCGATCGTGCACGTGCGCTCGGGCGAGATCCGCCGTTTCCTGGCGGCGGCCGGTGAGCTGGTGCCGGTCGGCCTCGAACACCTGCAGCTCGACCTGGACCACGACCTGGCCGAACTGATGCGGGACGCCTGCTGACCACCACGCGCGCGTGAACGAGGGGTCGGGCCCTCGCACGCCCCGGGGCGGGGCCACCGCTGATTAATTGCGTTGACAGTCGCCTGCGCCCCTCCTAGCGTTTGCACCGGTCCTGTTGCCGTCGATTGGAGAAGGACGTTGCTCGTCTGAGGTCCTGAGGCACCGCGTCGCACCGGTGAGGTGTGCGCGGCGTACGACCTCGGCGTCCGAGCCGTCCTTGTGGCACAGGCCCTTTTTCATGGCCTCCTCGTGCCCCAGACCCTTCGGTTTCCGCCTCGCGGTGTCTCCAGATGCGTCCACCCGACCGCACGCACTTCATCGCGAGGCCTCCATGTCATCTTCCCTCACCTGCACGTCCCTGACCTTCGCCTGGCCCGACGGCACCGCCGTCCTCGACGGCCTCGACGTCGCCTTCGGCCCCGGCCGGACCGGGCTCGTCGGCGTCAACGGATCAGGCAAGTCGACCCTGTTGAAGCTGCTGGCCGGGGAGCTCACCCCGACCGACGGCAGCATCAGGGTGGCCGGCGAGGTCGGCCACCTCCCGCAGAACGTCACCCTCGACACCGCGCTCCGCGTCGACCAGGTCCTCGGCATCGCCGCCCAGCGGACCGCGTTGCACGCCATCGAGGCGGGCGACGTCGCCGAGGAGCACTTCGAGACGGTCGGCGACGACTGGGACGTCGAGGAACGCGCCCTGGTCACGCTCGGCGAACTCGGACTCGGCCACATCGGCCTGGACCGCACCGTCGGCGAGATCTCCGGGGGCGAGTCGGTGCTGCTGCGGCTGGCCGCGCTGCTGCTGCGCCGCCCCGACGTCCTGCTGCTGGACGAACCCACCAACAACCTCGACCTGTACGCGCGCCGCCGGCTGTACCAGGCCGTCGCCGCGTGGCCAGGCGTCCTGGTCGTGGTCAGTCACGACCGGGAACTGCTCGACCTGGTCGACCAGATCGCGGAGCTGCGCTCCGGCGAGGTCACCTGGTACGGCGGGAACTTCTCGGCCTACGAGGAGGCCCTCGCCGTGGAGCAGGAGGCCGCCGAGCGGATGGTGCGCGTGGCCGAGGCGGATCTGCGCAAGCAGAAACGCGAACTCGTGGAAGCGCACACGAAGCTGGCGAAGCGGGTGCGTTACGCCGACAAGATGTACGAGAACAAGCGCGAACCCAGGGTGGTGATGAAGCTCAGGAAACGCTCGGCCCAGGTCTCGGCGGGCAAGCACCGCATCATGCACGAGGAGCGGCTCACCGAGGCCCGGGAGCGGCTGGACGAGGCGGTGGAGGCGGTACGGGACGACGACGAGATCCGCGTCGACCTGCCGTACACGGCCGTACCGCCGGGCCGGCAGGTGCTCACCCTGGAGAACCTGGAGCCGGCCCACGGGGCGCGCGTCAAGGGGATCCTCGATCTGCGCGGCCCGGAGCGGATCGCGCTCGTCGGCCGCAACGGCGCCGGGAAGACGACGCTGTTGCGGACCGTGGCCGGGGAGCTGGCGCCGGTGGCGGGCGAGGCACGCGTGCACGTGCCGATGCGTTTCCTGCCCCAGCGGCTGGACGTGCTCGACGACACGCTGACCGTCGCCGAGAACGTAGCCCGGTTCGCGCCGGGCGCGACCAACAACCGGGTCCGGGCGCGGCTCGCCCGCTTCCTGTTCCGGGGCGCGCGGGCCGACCAGCAGGCGGCCACCCTGTCGGGCGGCGAGCGGTTCCGGGCGACGCTGGCGGCCCTGATGCTCGCCGAACCGGCACCCCAGCTGCTGCTGCTCGACGAGCCGACCAACAACCTCGACATGGCGAGCGTGCGGCAGCTGACGTCGGCCCTGGAGTCGTACGAGGGCGCCCTGCTCGTGGCCGGCCACGACATGCCGTTCCTCGCGTCGATCGGCATCACCCGCTGGCTGCTGATGGAGGAGGGAGAACTGAAGGAGATCACCCCCGAGGACATCGGGTACCCCGCCTGACGGCGGGGCCCGGTGCCCGGGTCCCGCGCGGCCCCGACGTCTCAGGAGGGGCACAGCCTGACAACGGGGGTTTTGCCCTGGCGGGAGGGGGCTGCATGATGCTGAAACCGGTCCCGCGATCGGCGCCGGAATCCGCACCACCGATTCGAAAGGCCCCTCGTGCCCAGCAAGAAGGCCCTCGTCCGCCGCCCCAGCCCCCGCCTCGCCGAAGGCCTGGTGACGCATATCGAGCGGGAGAAGGTCGACCTGGGGCTCGCCCTGGAACAGTGGGACGGCTACGTCGAGGCGCTGCGCACGCACGGCTGGGAGACCGTCGAGGTCGACCCGGAGGACGACTGCCCGGACTCGGTGTTCGTCGAGGACACCGTCGTCATGTACAAGAACGTGGCGTTGATCACCCGGCCGGGCGCCGAGTCCCGGCGCATCGAGACCGTCGGCGTCGAGGAGGCGGTGGCCCGGCTCGGCTGCTCGGTGAACTGGATATGGGAGCCGGGCACGCTGGACGGCGGTGACGTCCTCAAGGTCGGCGACACCGTCTACGTCGGCCGCGGCGGGCGCACCAACGCGGCCGGGGTGCAGCAACTGCGGGCCGCCTTCGAACCGCTGGGCGCGCGCGTGGTGGCCGTCCCCGTGAGCCGGGTGCTGCACCTGAAGTCGGCGGTGACCGCGCTGCCCGACGGCACGGTGATCGGCCACATCCCGAAGCTGGACCGCCCCTCGCTGTTCCCGGGCTTCCTGTCGGTGCCGGAGGAGTCCGGCTCGCACGTGGTACTGCTCGGCGGTCACAAGCTGCTCATGGCGGCGAGCGCCCCGAAGACGGCGGAGCTGCTGACCGATCTCGGCCACGAGGTCGTCACGGTGGACATCAGCGAGTTCGAGAAGCTGGAAGGCTGTGTGACCTGCCTCTCGGTACGCCTGCGGGAGTTGTACGCCTGAGCGGGTGAACCTCGGCACTCGAACGGCCCTGGGACCTGCGCCTCCCAGGGCCGTTTCGCATACCGGTGCGACCTGTGCACGACGTGTCGCATACCCGTGCCAGGGGTGCTGATCAGCGATCTTTACAGCGAACTTAACCTACGGCTTCGTAACCTACGGCTTCGTAGCCTACGATCTCGTAGGTTTCCGGCCCCGCTCGCCGGACCGTCCCCCCGTACCCGCTCGCGCTCGGCGTCCCCCTGGAGTTCCCGTGACGATCACCTCCCCTCACCTCGGCAGCCCGTCCGCCTGGACCGACGCGCGGCTGCTGTACGCGCTGGAGGAAGTGGTCGAACAGGAACTGAACCGGCATCTGCAGGTCGCCAAGGACTGGATGCCGCACGAGTACGTGCCCTGGAGCGACGGCCGTAACTTCCCGGGCCTGTTCGAGGACGGCGAGGCCTGGGACAAGGAGCAGTCCAAGGTGACCGAGATCGGGCGGACCGCCCTCGTGGTCAACCTGCTCACCGAGGACAACCTGCCGAGCTACCACCACGAGATCGCCACGCTCTTCGGCCGCGACGGCGCCTGGGGCACCTGGGTGCACCGCTGGACGGCCGAGGAGGGCCGGCACGGCATCGTGATGCGCGACTATCTGCTCGCCTCGCGCGCGGTGGACCCGGACAAGCTGGAGCAGTTCCGCATGGCGCACATGAGCGAGGGCTTCGAGTCCGACAACGGGCACTCGATGCTGCACTCGATCGCCTACGTCGCCTTCCAGGAGCTGGCCACCCGGATCTCGCACCGCAACACCGGCCACCAGTCCGGCGACCCGGTCTGCGACCGCATGCTGGCCCGCATCGCGACCGACGAGAACCTGCACATGGTCTTCTACCGCAATTTGCTGAAGTCCGCCTTCGAGCTGGCGCCCGACCTGACCATGCAGGCGGTCCGGGACGTCGTGGTCAACTTCCGCATGCCCGGCCACGGCATCCCCGGCTTCGAGCGGGCCGCCGCGCAGATGGCCATCGGCGAGGTCTACAACATGCGCATCCACCACGACGACGTGCTCCAGCCGGTGCTGCGCTTCCTGAAGGTCATGGAGATCGACGGCCTCGGCCCCGAGGGCCGCCAGGCGCAGGAGGAACTGGGCCTGTTCATGGGCGGCCTGAACGCCGAGGCCACCAAGTTCGACGAGAAGCTGGCCGCGCGCAAGGCCCGGATGGCGGCGCGCGCAGCGGGCTGACGACCGCCGAACCGGAACGGCCGCCGGACGCAACGGCCGCCGGCGGCGAGGCCGGCGGCCCGCCCGGTCTCAGCCGGAGGTGCGGCGCAGGGCGAGGCGCTCCTTCTCGGAGAGCCCGCCCCAGACGCCGAAGCGCTCGTCGTGGGCCAGGGCGTAGTCCAGACAGGCCGGGCGCAGCTCGCACATGGCGCAGATGCGCTTCGCCTCGCGCACCGAGCTGCCGGGCTCGGGGAAGAAGAAGTCCGGCCCGGTCTGGGCGCACAGGGCCTGCGCCTGCCACGTCTCGTCGGCCGGGGTGATCGTGTCGAAGTGCATGACCAGGATCGTGCCGGGCGGCGAAAAACGTTCGATCAACGCCCGCTCAACGGTGCCGTCAAGGCCTCCGGCCGCCCCGATCATGCGCCCCCGGTCCAGGCACATGCACGGCGGCGCGCGGGGCGTGTCGCAATGCCCTGGGAACGCAGCCGGTCACCCAGGGTGACCATGGGGGCCGCCCGGGCGCACGGCGGTGCTCAGGCGGTGCTCCGGCGGCGAGTGTCAGTGGCGGGTGCCAGACTCGGCAGTGCACAGGACGGGACCCTTCCGAGGAGGGCGAAGATGCTCACCACCCGTTTCGCCGACGGCGCTCCGAACTGGGCCGATGTCAGCAGCCCCGACATCGACGGCGCCCGCTCCTTCTACGGCAGCCTCTTCGGCTGGGAGTACCGGTCGGCGGGACCGGACGCCGGCGGCTACGGCTTCTTCCAGCTGGCCGGCCGGACCGTGGCGGGCCTCGGGCCGAACGACCCGCGACAGGGCCCGCCCGCCTGGACGGTGTACTTCCAGAGCGCGGACGCCGAGGCCACCGCCGCGGCGGCCGAGCAGGCGCACGGCCGTGTGCTGGCCCCGCCCATGGACGTCATGGGCCAGGGGCACCTGGCGATCCTGGCCGACAAGGCGGGCGTGCCGTTCGGGATCTGGCAGCCCGGACAGACCAAGGGCTTCGAGGTGGCGAGCGAGCCGGGGTCGCTGTGCTGGGTCGAGCTGTACACCCCGGACGTCGCGGCGGGCGCCGCCTTCTACCACCGGGTGCTCGGCCTGGAGACCTCCTCGGTGTCACTCCCGGGCGGGACGTACACGTGCCTCAACCCGGCCGGTGCCGACGAGGACGCGATGTTCGGCGGGATCACGGCGCCGGCCGACACCGGCGCTGCGGAGGGCGGGGCGTACTGGCTGCCGTACTTCGAGGTCGAGGACGCGGACGCCACGGCCGGCCGGGCAGAGCAGCTCGGCGGGGCGATACGCACGCCGGCGACGACTCTGGAAGGCGTCGGCCGCATGGCCCGGCTCACCGACCCGTACGGCGCCCGCTTCGCGGTGATCCGGAGCGCATCGCGGCCGGGCTGAGCCCCGGCCGGCACCGAGGCCGCCCTCCCCTGCGCGGCCGTGCCCCTGCCCGCCCGTGGCTATGCGGAGGCGCGGCGGATCAAGGTCGTCGGGAGGATCACGCCGCCGTCGGGCGACGTGTCCGCCCGCGCCGCGGCGCGGTCGCGGCCGCCGGGCAGACCGTCCAGCAGCAGACGGGCCATCAGGCGGCCCATCTCCTCGATGTCCTGACGGACCGTGGTCAGCGGCGGCTCGGCCTGCTCGGTGACGGGCAGCATGTCGTCGAAGCCGATCACGGCCACGTCCTCGGGCACGCGCCGGCCGCTCGCGCGCAGCACCCGCAGGGCGCCGAGCGCTGTCAGGTCGTTGGCGGCGAACACGGCGTCCACGTCCGGGCACCGGTCGAGCAGTTCACGCATCGCGCGTTCCCCGCCGGCCGGGGTGAAGTCGCTCTCCACGACCAGCCGGTCATCGGCCCCGCCCGGTACGCCGGCCATGACCTCCCGGTATCCGTCGAGCCGGTCCACGGCCGAGGTCTGGTCCAGGGCACCGGTGAGATGCGCGATGCGCCGGCGGCCGAGGTCCACGAGATGGCGTACGGCGGCGCGGGCCCCGCCCCGGTTGTCGCAGTCGACGTAGACGACGCCCGTGTTCCGTCCTGCCCGGGGGTCGTCGCCCCAGTCGGGCCGCCCGCCGAACACGGTGGGCACACCGGCGTCGTGGATGAGACCGGGCAGCGGGTCGTCGAGATGCAGCGAGAAGACGAGCGCGCCGTCGACGTGCCCGCCGGCGAGATAACGGGCCACGCGCGCGTGGTCGGCACGGCCTTCGGTCAGCAGCAGCACCAGTTGGTTGTCGTGGGCGGTCAGTTCCTTGCTGATGCCGCGCAGTTGGAGGGCGAAGAAGGGGTCGGCGAAGACCCGGGCCTCGGGCTCCGCGATGACGACCGCGACGGCGTCGTGCCGCCGGGTGACGAGACTGCGGGCCGCCCGGTTGGGGACGTAACCCAGCTCCGCCACGGCCTGCCGGACCCGCTCGGCCAGCGGCTCGCGCACCCCCTCGCCGCCGTTGACCACCCGCGACACGGTGGCCCGGGACACACCGGCCAGCGCGGCCACGGCCTCCAGCGTGGGGCGCGACACTGCCTCGGTCACTTCGGGACTCCTCATCGGCTGCTGCCGGCCAGGATAACCGCGAGACGACACCGCCGCCGGTGCCGTGACGACGCCCCGGCCAGGACGGATCGGCCGGCACCGGCACCATGCCCCGACCACACCGTCGTCCCGGCGACCCGGCCTCGCCCCTTCCGGACCGCGGGCTCAGCCCAGCAGGTCGATCGTGGACCCCACGCCCCGGCGTTCCGCCTCCCGCCAGGCGAGCCAGGAGAGGGCGAGATCCTGCCAGGGCAGCCCGACCGGGGCGTACACCGTGCGCTGGTCGCCCGAGGTGCGCCCGGGGTGGGCGGCGCGCAGAACGTCGGTGAGGGTGGTGTCGGCGGTGCTCCGGAAGAGCCCGGGGTCGGTCAACACACCCATGGAAGCGGCGAGTTCGCCGTCGTCGACCACGAGCAGCGCGGCGTCGAGCAGATCGGGGGCGAGCTCCCGCTTGCCGGGCTCGTCGGTGCCGAGACTGGTGAAGTGCTGCCCGGGACGGGTGTCCGCGAGGGCGAGCAGCGGTGTCCGGGACCAGGTCGCGAGCAGGACGACGTCGGCCGCCTCGGCCACCGCACCGGCGGAGGCCAGCACCCGGCCGCCGTGCCGGGCGGCGAACGCGGCGGCATGCTCGGCGTCCGTGTCGTGGACGACGAGTCGCCGGGGCCGCCGCCCGCCCGTCAGGCCACGGAGCGTCAACTCGGCCTGGGCGCCCGCTCCGATCACACCGAGGACGTCGTAGCCGGCCGGGGCCAGCAGCGCGGTGCCGAGGGCGGCGGCCAGCCCGGTCCGCCAGGCCGTGACGGTCGCCGAGTCCAGCAGCGCGAGCAACTCGCCGTCCGCGCCGCTGTGCAGGCAGACCACCCCGCGCAGAGCGGGCCGGGCCCCGGGGAACTTGGCGTTCACCTTCACCGTGTACGCATCGACGCCGGGCAGCAGGCCGGGGACGAGCGCGGTGGCGGTGCCGGGGAACGGCAGGTCGCTGCGGACCCGTCGGCCGGGTACGGGCACGGTGCCGGCCTCGCGGAAGCCGTCGCGCAGGGCCGCGAGACAGGCCTCCGGCTCCAGCACGGTCTGCAGGTCGCTCCGGGTCAGGACACGGGTCATCCCGCCATGATCGCTCGGCCGGGGGCCGTTGTCAGTGGCGTCGTGCATGCTGTGATCAGTGGCGGAACTCCCCTCACGACGTCCCCTCCCGCCGGGCCCGGCTCGGCTGGACCCGTTTCGGTTCGCCCGGCATCTTCGGGTATTCCGGCGGGTACGGCAGGTCGCCCAGGCCGTGGTCGTGTTCGTCGCGGCGGGCCAGTTCCAGGAGGGCGTCCAGGGAGTAGGCATGTTCGTCCATGTCGGCGTGTACGTCACCGAGTTCGGCGAAGCGGGCCGGCATGGTGGCGAGGTCGAAGTCGCGCGGGTGGACCGCGTCGACCTCCGCCCAGCGCAGCGGTGCCGAGACCGGGGCGTTCGGGCGGGGCCGTACCGAGTAGGCGGAGGCGATGGTGCGGTCGCGGGCCGTCTGGTTGTAGTCCAGGAAGATACGGCGGCCCCGTTCCTCCTTCCACCACTTGATCGTCACCTGGTCCGGCATCCGGCGCTCCATCTCCCGGCCGACCGCGATGGCGGCACGGCGCACCTGGGTGAAGGTCCAGCGCGGTTCGATGGGGACGAAGACGTGCAGGCCGCGGCCGCCGGAGGTCTTGGGCCAGCCGCGCAGTCCGCCGAACTCCTCCAGGACGGCCCTGAGTTCGTGGGCGGCGCGGACGGCGTCGTCGAAGTCGGTGCCGGGCTGCGGGTCGAGGTCGATGCGCAGTTCGTCGGGGTGGTCGACATGGGTGCGGCGCACCGGCCAGGGGTGGAAGGTGAGCGTGCCGTACTGGGCGGCCCACACCACGGCGGCCTCCTCGGTGGGGCACATCTCGTCGGCGCTGCGGCCGCTGGGGAAGGTGATGTGGGCGGTCGGGATCCAGTCGGGCATGCCCTTGGGCGCGCGCTTCTGGTAGAACCACTCGCCGTCGACGCCGTCCGGGTAGCGCTGGAGGGTGGTGGGCCGGTCGCGCAGGGCGCGCAGGATGCCGGGGCCGACGGAGGCGTAGTACCGCGCGACGTCCAGCTTGGTGAAACCGCGCTCGGGGAAGAACACCTTGCCCGGGCTGGACAGCCGTACGGTCCGGCCGGCCACCTCCAGTTCCACCGCATCACCCATGCGGCCACGGTAGGCGCACCCCGTACGCCTCGCATACCGGGATATGAGGGACGAGGTAGGTGACAGCGGGCGATCGTCGTCGTATGCGAGCAGAATCGGACGCATGGATCTGCCGGTGATGCCGCCCGTGAAGCCCATGCTCGCCAAGTCGGTGGCGACGATCCCGCCGGGCATGCACTACGAGGCGAAGTGGGACGGGTTCCGGGCCATCGTGTTCCGTGACGGGTCCGACATCGAGCTGGGCAGCCGTACCGGAAAGCCGTTGACCAGGTACTTTCCCGAGCTGGTGGCGGCGTTGCGGGAGCGGGTGCCGAAGCGGTGCGTGCTCGACGGGGAGATCGTGATCGCGCGCAACGGCCGGCTGGACTTCGACGCGCTGACCGAGCGGATCCACCCGGCGGACTCCCGGGTGCGGATGCTGGCCGAGAGGACCCCGGCCTCCTTCGTCGCCTTCGACCTGCTCGCGCTGGACAGCGAGTCGCTGCTCGACGTGCCGCTGACCGACCGCCGTGCCCTGCTGGACCGGGCGCTCGCGGCGTCGACCCCGCCGGTGCATCTGGCGCCCGCGACGACGGACCTCCGGGTGGCCGAGCGGTGGTTCGAGGAGTACGAGGGCGCCGGACTGGACGGGGTCGTCGCCAAGCCGCTCACACTGCGCTATCTCCCGGACGAGCGGGCCATGTTCAAGATCAAGCACGAGCGGACGGCCGATGTCGTCGTGGCCGGGTACCGCTTCCACAAGAGCGGGCCGGTGGTCGGCTCGCTGCTGCTCGGGCTGTACGACGAGCACGGCCGGCTCCAGCACGTGGGCGTCTCGGCCGCCTTCGCCATGCGGAAACGGGCCGAACTGATCGAGGAACTGGCGCCGTTGCGCATGGACGACGCGACCGGACACCCGTGGGCGGCCTGGTCGGACGAGTCCGCGCACGAGACGGCCCGGCTGCCGGGGGCACCGAGCCGCTGGTCCGGCAAGAAGGACCTGTCCTGGGTGCCGCTGCGGCCGGAGCGGGTCGCCGAGGTGGCCTACGACCACATGGAGAACGGGCAGCGGTTCCGGCACACGGCCCGCTTCCGCCGCTGGCGCCCGGACCGCACCCCGCAGAGCTGCACCTACGCGCAGTTGGAGGAGCCGGTGCGGTACGACCTGGCGGAGATCCTGGGCTGACGCCCGGTCGGACGGCGGGTGCCTCCCCGGGCGTCGCGCCAGTGCCGTCCGGCGCCTACGCGGCACCCTCGCGGTCCCCCACGATCCGTCACGGTCCCTCGCGGTCCGCGGCGGAGCCGTACGGCGAACCCGGGCCGGCACAGCGCCGGGGCGCCACCCCCACCCGGGTCACGCCCTGCGCCCGATCGGCCCACCGACCGGGCACGCCCGCACGTGATCAGGTCACTCCCCCGTCAACCTGATGAGCACACGATCGGACCATGTGGACGGGATGGCAACGGTGGGCCTGAGATGCGGAGCGCGCTCGCGGCGCGTGGTACTGGTGGCGGCCGGGCTGGCCGTCGCCCTGACGTCCTCCCTCACTGCGGGCTGCGCCCACGGCGGCCGGGACGACGACCGCGCACCCCAGCACACGTCGGCGGTACCCGCACCACCCGCCGCACTGTCACGAGGACCGGCGTCCTCGGCCGCGCCGGCCGGCACACCGCTCGCCGTGAAGATCGACAACGCGCCCGAGGCCCGCCCGCAGACCGGGCTGGACGAGGCGGACGTGGTGTACGCGGAGCAGGTGGAGGGCGGACTGAGCCGCCTGATGGCGGTGTACGCGAGCCGACTGCCGAGGGCCGTCGGACCGGTGCGCAGCGCCCGTGAGTCCGATCTCGAACTGCTGCGCCAGTTCGGCCGGCCGACGCTCGCCTTCTCCGGCGCCCAGCACAAGCTGCTGCCGCTGATCGGCCGCGCTCCGCTGCGGGCGCAGTCGCCCGACCACGCTCCCGGCGCCTACTACCGGGGCCCCGGCAGGCGCGCGCCACACAACCTCTACCTCCGTCCGCACAGGCTGCTGGCGGCCGCTCCGGGCACGGTGGCCCTGGGGACGGGTTTCCGGTACGGCCCGGCTCCGGCGGCCGGCGGCGTCCCCGCCGCCTCGCGCACCGTCCGCTACCCGGCCGCCCGCTTCACCTTCACCTGGTCCGCCGCGCGCGGCCGCTGGCTGGTCGCGATGGACGGCAGGACGACGGTGACGACCGCCGGCACACCGGTGGCGCCGGCCACGGTCGTCGTGCAGTACGTCAGGATCCGCACCTCGCGCTACCACGACAAGCTCGGCAACCACACGCCGTACACGGAGACGGTCGGCTCGGGGGAGGCCGAGGTGCTCCGCGACGGACGGTCCTTCCACGCCTCCTGGTCGCGGCCGGCCGCGACGGACGGTACGACGTTCACGGCGGCGGACGGCGGGCCGCTGGCGTTCGCCGCCGGCCAGGTGTGGGTGGTGTTCGCCGCCGCGCCGTGAGTCGCTGTCAGCCGCCGTGAACCGCCGTACACCTCCGTGACCGCCGGTGGAGGCGCGTTCAGCCCTGCGCCGCCACCGGCTCGGCCGGATGGCGCAGGTCCTCCGCCGCGTCCGCCACCCTGCGCAGCAGATCGAAGAACACGGTCTGCTCCTCGGGCGACAGGGGCGCGAGGAAGACCTGGTTCATCCGGGCGGTGCGCACGGTGAGCTTGCGGTGGGTGCGCAGCCCGTCGTCGGTGAGGCCGAGCAGGAATCGCCGGCCGTCCTGCGGGTCGCGCACCTTGGTGAGCAGTCCCCGGCGGGTGAGCCGGCTGATGACCTCGGCGATGGTCGAGCGGTCCAGCCCGACCCGCTCCCCCACGGTCCGCTGGTCGAGTCCGGGCTCGGCGACGAGCGCGTTCATGACCGCGAACTGCGGCGAGGTGATCTCCTCGGAGACCATCGTGTTCCACAGCAGATAGTGGGCCTGCTGGAGTCGCCGGGCCAGATGCCCGGGATGGGTGGTGAGATCCACCGCAGCCATGCGCGCTCTCCCTGGGTCAATTAGTCGGTGTACTGAACGATATCCGGCGACGAGCCGATCCGTCTTCCGGCCGGAGCACATGACTACAGGTGATACGGGGGTCTTGACGGCCTTCTCCTCCGGTGGCAGCGTGAGGAGCACCTCGCTGAAATAGTCAGTGCCCTGAGTAATTGACGAGATGGGGCTTCACGGATGGACAAGGTGGTCGCCACGGCCGGGGAGGCCGTGGCCGATGTGCCGGACGGCGCGTCCCTCGCAGTCGGCGGATTCGGGCTGAGCGGCGTGCCGAACGTACTGATCCAGGCGCTCCACGAGCGCGGGGTCGGCGCGCTCAGCGTGGTGTCGAACAACTGCGGGGCGATGGAGACCGGGCTGGCGGTGCTGCTGGCCGCGGGCCGGATCGCCCGGGTGACCGGCTCGTACATCGGCGGCAACAAGGAGTTCGCCCGGCAGTACCTGGGCGGCGAACTGGAACTGGAGCTGATCCCGCAGGGCACGCTCGCGGAGCGGCTGCGCGCGGGCGGCGCCGGGATCCCCGCCTTCTACACCCCGGCCGGGGTCGGCACCCAGGTCGCCGAGGGCGGTCTGCCCTGGCGCTACGACGGCGAGGGCGGCGTCGCACTGGCCTCCCCGCCGAAGGAGGTGCGGGAGTTCGACGGCACCGCGTACGTGCTGGAGCGTGCCATCCGTACCGACTTCGCGCTGGTGCGGGCCGCGAAGGGCGACCGGCACGGGAACCTCGTGTTCAACAAGTCGTCCCGGAACTTCAACCCCCTTGCCGCCATGGCCGGCAAGGTCACGATCGCCGAGGTCGAGGAACTGGTCGAGCCCGGCGGGATCGACCCGGACGCGGTGCATGTGCCGGGCGTGTTCGTCCAGCGGGTGGTGGCGCTGACCCCCGAGCAGGCAGCGGACAAGAGGATCGAGCGGCGGACGGTGAGCAGCTGATGGCCTGGACACGCGAGGAGATGGCCGCGCGCGCCGCACGGGAGCTGCGCGACGGGCAGTACGTCAACCTCGGCATCGGCCTGCCGACGCTGATCCCGAACCATCTGCCGCCGGGGGTCGAGGTGGTGCTGGAGTCGGAGAACGGAATCCTCGGTACCGGGCCGTACCCGACGGACGAGCGGGTGGACCCGGATCTGATCAACGCGGGCAAGGAGACGGTGACTGTCTTGCCGGGGGCGTCCTTCTTCGACTCGGCGCTGTCCTTCGCGATGATCCGCGGCGGGCACATCGACGTGGCCGTGCTCGGCGCGATGCAGGTGTCCGCCGGCGGCGACCTGGCCAACTGGGCCGTGCCGGGCAAGCTGGTCACCGGGATCGGCGGCGCGATGGACCTGGTGCACGGCGCCCGGCAGGTGATCGTGGTGATGACGCACACCGCGAAGGACGGCTCGCCGAAGATCCTCAAGGAGTGCACGCTGCCGCTCACAGGGAAGGCGTGTGTGAACCGGGTCATCACGGATCTGGCGGTACTCGACGTCACCGAGCACGGACTCGTCCTCGTGGAGACCGCGCCCGGCATCACCGTGGACGAGGCGGTCGCCCGGACCGACGCTGAACTGACCATCGCGGAGAACCTGCCGTGAACTCGGTCAACACGTTCACCACCGTTCACATCGTCGACGCCGTCCGCACCCCGCAGCCGGCCCCGGTCCGGATCGAGGACGTCGACCTCGGCGACACCAACCGCGCCGGCGACGAGAACCGCAACGTGGCCCGGACGACCGCCCTGCTCGCGGGTCTGCCGACCTTCGTACCGGGCGTGGCCGTCAACCGGCTTCCCCGCCGGACACGCGGAGCTGTACTCCACGACGCTCGGCCGGCGCATGGTCGACCCGAGGATGGACCCCCAGTGGACCGTCCCGCTCGGCGAGAGCGGCGAACGGATCGCCGGCAAGCACACGATCTCGCGCGAGCAGCAGGACGCGTACGCCCTCGCCTCCCACCGCAAGGCGGCCACGGCCCGGGAACAGGGCCTGTTCGACGCCGAGTTGACGCCCGTCCGGTGCCGCGGGGCACGGGCGACCCGGTCGCCGTCAGCGCCGACGCGTGCGTACGCCCCGACACCTCCCTCGCGGCGCCGGCCCGGCGAGGAAGGCCCGAAGGCCACCGGCCGCGGACTGCTCCCCCGGATCCCGGCGACCCGGCGTCGGCGCGGCCGACCCGCACCACTTCGACCTCGCCCCGGTGACGGCCGTCGACCGCGCACTCGCCAAGGCGGGAAGATTATTTGATGATCCGTCAGTTTCTGAACGAGGACTTCGCCACCCAGGTGCTCGGCCGTCTCGCCGAGTGGCCCCACGGCGTCTCCGGCGCCCCCTACGCCAAGGAAGCATCAGGTATCCCCATGGCTCTCACCCAGCAGGACATCGACCTCGAAATCGCCGCCGAGCGCGCCGCGTACGAGAAGCGTGTCGCCGACGGCGCCCCCGTCGAACACCACCCGCGCCGGGACTACGCCCCGTACCGCTCCTCCGTCCTCCGGCACCCCCGGCAGCCCCTGGTCGCCATCGACACCGGCACGGACCCGGAGCTGGTGGAGCTGCACTCCCCCGCCTTCGGCGAGCGCGACATCACCGGGATCGACAACGACCTCACCCGGCAGCACACCGGGGAGCCGGTCGGGGAGCGGATCACCGTCTCCGGGCGACTGCTGGACCGTAACGGCCGCCCGGTGCGCGGGCAGCTGATCGAGATCTGGCAGGCCAACTCGGCCGGACGGTACGCCCATCAGCGCGAACAGCACGACGCGCCGCTCGACCCGAACTTCACCGGCGTCGGCCGCACCCTCACCGACGCCGAGGGCCGCTACCGCTTCACCACCGTCCAGCCGGGCCCGTACCCCTGGCGCAACCACGTGAACGCCTGGCGCCCGGCCCACATCCACTTCTCGGTGTTCGGCACGGCGTTCACGCAGCGGCTGGTCACCCAGATGTACTTCCCGAACGACCCGCTCTTCCCCTACGACCCGATCCTCCAGTCGGTGACGGACGACGCGGCCCGCCAGCGGCTGGTCGCCACCTACGACCACGGCCTGTCGGTGCCGGAGTTCTCGCTCGGCTACCACTGGGACATCGTGCTGGACGGCCCGGCCGCCACCTGGACCGAAGAAGGACGCTGACCGCCATGACGAAGATCGACACGAGCGGCCCGGAGCAGGTGCCGCCCACGCCGTCCCACACGGTCGGCCCCTTCTACGGCTACGCGCTGCCCTTCCGCGGCGGCGAGGACATCGCGCCGCTCGGCCACCCGGACACCGTCACCGTCCACGGGTACGTCCTCGACGGCGCGGGCGAGCCGCTGCCGGACGCCCTCGTCGAGGTGTGGGGTCCGCGGCCCGACGGCACGGTCCCGCGGGTCGACGGCACCCTGCGGCGCGACCCGGCCACCGGCGCCCATCTCGGCCGCAACGGCGTGGAGTTCACCGGCTGGGGCCGGATCCAGACGGACGCCGACGGCCACTGGTACGCCCGTACTCTCCGGCCCGGCGCCCGCGGCGGCAACGCGCCGTACCTCAGCGTGTGCGTCTTCGCGCGCGGCCTCCTCCACCACCTGTTCACCCGGATCTACCTGCCCGGCGACGAGCCCGCGCTCGCCTCCGACCCGCTGCTCACCCGGGTGGGCGACCGGCGCGGCACGCTGATCGCCGGGGACGAGGGCGCGAGCCTCTACCGTTTCGACATCCGCCTTCAGGGCGAAGGCGAGACGGTCTTCCTGGAGTACCAGTGACAGCTGAACCGGCGGCAGTCGAGCCCCACGACGGCGACACCGGCCTGCTCGGCCCCGGGTGGGCCGGTTCCGCGGCGGCGGACGCCACGAGCGACACCGCGTTCCTGCGCGCCCTCCTCGACGCCGAGGCGGCCCTCACCCGCGCGCAGGCCGCCCTCGGCCTCGCGCCCGCCGCGGCCGCCGACGCGGTGACCGGCGCGGCCGACCCCGCCCGCTTCGACGTCCGCTCCCTCGCCCGGCGCGCCCGGGCCGGCGGCAATCCGGTGATCCCGCTGGTGGCCGACCTGACCGCCGCGGTGGGCGAGCCGTACGGCCCGTACGTCCACCGGGGCGCCACCAGCCAGGACATCCTGGACACGGCCGCCATGCTGGTCGCCGCGCGCACCCTGGACCTCGTCCTCGACGACCTCGCCCGCACCGAACGCGCGCTCGCGCGGCTCGCCGCCGCCCACCGGGACACACCGATGCCGGGGCGCACCCTCACCCAGCACGCCGTCCCCACGACCTTCGGCCTGAAGGCCGCCGGCTGGCGCTCGCTGGTCCTCGACGCCCGCGACCGCATCGCAGCGGTACGGCAGACACTGCCCGCCCAACTGGGCGGCGCCGTCGGGACGTCGGCGGCCTTCGAGGCGTACGGTGCCCCGGACGCGACCGCGCTGACCGAGGCGTACGCCCGCGAACTGGGCCTTGCCGCGCCGCTGTTGCCCTGGCACACACTGCGCACGCCCGTCGCCGACCTGGCCGGTGCGACGGCCTTCGCCGTCGGCGCCCTGGGCAAGCCGGCCGAGGACGTGCTGACGCTGTCGCGGACGGAGATCGGCGAGGTCGCCGAGGGCAGCGGCGGCGGTTCGTCCGCCATGCCGCACAAGGCCAACCCCGTGCGCGCCACCCTCCTCGCGGCCGCCGCCCGCCGCGCACCGCAGCTCGCGGCCACCCTGTACGGCTCGCTCGCGGCCGGGGACGAGCGGCCCGCCGGGGCCTGGCACGCCGAGTGGGAGCCGCTGCGCGACCTGCTCCGGCTGACCGGCGGCGCGGCCCGGGACGCGGCCGAACTCACCGAGGGCCTGCGTGTGGACGCCGGTGCCATGCGCCGGAACCTGGACCTCACCCACGGCCTGATCGTCTCCGAGCGGCTGTCCGCCGTACTGGCTCCCCGCCTCGGCCGCGCCCGCGCGAAGGAACTGCTCACCGCACTCGCCCGCCGCACCCACACCGAGCACCGGCCGCTGACCGAACTCCTCACCGAAGAGCCGGAGTTGAAGGATCTCGACGTGGCCGACCTGGCCGACCCCACGCACTACACCGGCTTCGCCGGTGCCCTCACCGACCGTGCCCTGGAGCGACGTTGACCGCACATCTCCTCAACCACCGTACGGAGGGCTCCGCTTCCGCCCCCGCGCTGCTGCTCGGGCCGTCGCTGGGCACCTCGTACGCCCTGTGGGACGCCGTCGCGCCCGAGCTGTCCCTCACGCACCGGGTGGTGCGCTGGGACCTGCCCGGGCACGGGGGCTCGGCGGCGGACCTGATCGGCCCCGGCGCGAGCGTCGGCGACCTCGCGGTGCTGGTGCTGGACCTCGCCGACGCGCTGGGCGTCGACCGGTTCGCGTACGCCGGGGTCTCCCTGGGCGGCGCCGTCGGCCTGCACCTGGCCCTGCACCACCCCGACCGGCTGACCTCGCTCGCCGTCCTGTGCTCCTCCGCCCACTTCGGCGGCGCTGCGGCCTGGTCGGAGCGGGCGGAGCGGGTGCGGCGCGAGGGACTGGAGTGGCTGGTGGAGAGCGCCGACGCGCGCTGGTTCACGCCCGGGTTCACCGTGCCGCGGCTGGTGCGGGACCACCGGGAGGCCGACCCGCGGGCGTACGCCGCCTGCTGCGACGCGCTCGCCGCGTTCGATCTGCGCGACCGGCTCGGCGAGATCACCGTACCGACGCTGCTCGTGGCGGGCCGGGAGGATCCCGCGACGCCGCCCGCGCATCTGCGGGAGATCGCCGACGCGGTGCCCGGCGCGGCACTGGTCGAGCTGCCCGGGGCCTCGCACCTCGCTCCCGCGCAGTGCCCGCGGGCCGTGTCGACGGCGCTGCGCAGCCAGCTCGACGGACCGCCGGCGAGCGGGATGGCGGTGCGCCGTCAGGTGCTGGGGGACGCGCACGTGGACCGGGCACAGGGCCGGCAGACCCCGTTCACCGCCCGCTTCCAGGACTTCATCTCGCGCTACGCCTGGGGGGAGATCTGGACCGACCCGACGCTGTCCCGCCGCGAGCGCAGCATGATCACCCTGACCGCGCTGGTCGCGCACGGCCACTACGACGAGCTGGCGATGCACGTCCGGGCGGCGCGGCGGGGCGGGCTGACACCCGAGGAGATCGGCGCGGTGCTGCTCCAGACCGCCGTGTACTGCGGGGTACCGGCCGCCAACTCGGCCTTCGCGACGGCCCAGCGGGTGCTCGACGAACTCGCCGAGGAGGAAGGCGAGTCGGGCTGAGGGTGACCCTGCTGGTCGTAGCTTCGACAGAACCTCTCTCGCGGCGCGGGGGCGTGCCTAGGGTGGCAGCATGTCAACCGTTCTGATCACCGGCGCCACGTCCGGACTCGGCCGCTACGTCGCCTTCGAGCTGGTCCGCTCCGGGCATGCCGTCCTCGCCCACGGCCGCGACCGGGCGCGCACCGAGCAACTGGTCGCCGAGCTGCGCACCGAGGGTACGGCCGAGGGGTTCGTCGCCGACCTGGCCCGCCTCGCCGAGGCGGCCGAGCTGGGCGCCCGGGTCGCCGAGGCGCACCCAGAGCTGGATGTGCTGATCAACAACGCGGGGGTGGGCGGTGGCACGCCCGGTTCCGGCCGCGAGCTGAGCGCCGACGGCCATGAACTGCGGCTCGCCGTGAACTACTTGGCGCCCGTCGTCCTCACCCGCGCCCTCCTGCCGGTCCTGCGCGCCAACCCGCCGGCCCGCATCGTCAACGTCGGCTCGGCCGGCCAGGAACCGCTCGACTTCGCCGACCCGGAACTCACCCGCGGCTACAGCGGGATGTCCGCCTACTGCCGCAGCAAGTTCGCCCTTGCCGCACACACGTTCACACTGGCCGAGGAGCTGGCGGACAGCGGGGTGTCGGTGAACGTCCTGCACCCCGCGACCTTCATGGACACGGCCATGGTCCGCGAGAGCGCCGTCGCCCCGTGGAACACGGTCGCCGACGGCGCCCCCGGCGTCCTGGCGCTGGCCACCGAGGAGTCGGGCAGCGGCGGTTACTTCGACGGCACCCGGCCGGCCCGGGCGCACGAAGGGACGTACGACCCGCAGGTGCGCGAGCGGCTGAGGACGGTGACGGAGGAGCTGCTCACGGTGTGAGGTCGACGGTATGCGGTGTGGCGTATGCGGTATGCAGTATGGCGCATACACCACACCGCATACCGCATACCGCATACCGGCGACTGCATACTGCCGACCGTCTACCGCAGCCCCCGACCCGTCTCCAGTACCTCCCTCGCCTGAGCCACCAGGCCCTCCGCCCCGCAGGACCGGGCGAGGTCCAGGCCCCGGTTGAGTTCCGTGAGGGAGCGGGCGGCGATGCCGTACTCGACGCGGGCCGCCGCGTGTTCGTACTGGCAGGGTGAGGCCTCCAGGTAGGTGACGGCCTGGGCGGCGAGCTGCACCGCGCGGTTGCCGGTCGCCAGCGTGGCGGCGCAGCGCAGGGCCTCGCCGATCGCGGTGTCCGTGCCGAACCGCTCGGCCTGCCGGCGGGCGTCGGCCGCCAACTGGGCGGCGCGCGGCGGGTCCTGCACGGCGAGGGCCTTGGCGAGGTCGATCGACCAGGGCGCGAACACCGGGTTGTGGCCGCCGCGCGAGGCGGCCGTCTTCTCCGCGGCCTCCAGCTCGTTGATGCCGTCCTCGGTACGGCCGACGGCGAGCAGCAGCCGGCCGCGCACCGAACGGATGTCGGGCAGCACGATCGTGGACGGGTACGGCGGCGCGAAGCCGTACTGGTCGGCGATCGACCAGGCCTCCTGGATCCGGCCCCGGGCCAGCAGGGTGTCGACCAGTCCGCAGGTGGCCGACCAGTACAACGGGAGCCCGCGGCCCACCCGTTCGGCGAGGACCAGTGCCTCGCGCAGGGTGGACTCGGCGTCGCGCAGGCGGCCCTGTCTGCGGTAGGCGAGGCCGAGGAAGGCGTTGGCGAGCGAGAGATGGCCGCCGCGCCAGCCGGCGCTGGTGTAGGCGCGCAGGGCCTCGGCGAACAGGCTCTCGGCGCGGTCGAGCCGGTCGGCGTAGGCGTACGCGCTGCCGAGCATCATCAGCAGCTCGATGCCCCACTCCTGGTCGGTCCAGCCGAGACCGGGCGCGAGTCGGCCGTTGACGAGGGCGCGGTCGCACAGCTCGACGATCTCCTCGGCGCTCTCGCCGTGCGTCATGGCGTCGAAGCCGCGCAGGATGAGCAGGGCGCGCTCGGCGTTGTCGCGGCCGGTGCAGGTGCTCGCGAGTTCGGCCAGGCGCCCGGAGCGGGCCGGGGAGACGGTCTCGCCGTGGATGCCCTCCCACATGAACTGCACAGCCGTGAGCCGCATCCGGGCGGGGCCCGGTTCGTGCCGGGCGGCCTCGGCCTCGACGGTGCGGACGGCCTCCTCCAGCTGGTCGTTGTGGAGCTGTGCCTGGGACAGGCGGACCACGGCGTCGACGCGCCGCTCGCCGTCGAGCCCCGGAATGCCGAGCGCGTACTGGAGGTGGTCGATGGTGACGGCGGGTGCGGTCAGCAGGGTGGCGCAGCCCAGTTCGTACAGGACGTGGGCGTGGACGTCGGGGCGCGGCGGTTCCCGGAGGGCCCGTTCGAGACAGCGGCGGGCGGCGTCGGGTGCGCCGACGGCGAGGTGTTCGCGGGCCGCCTCGCGCAGCTGGGCGACGAGTTCCTCGTCGTCGTCCGGGTGCACCTTGAGCAGGTGGCGGGCGGCCTCGGCGGCGCCCCGGCCCAGCTCGGTGATGATCTGGGCGGCGACGCCGTGCATGGCGGTGCACACGGCGGGCGGGATGGAGTTGTAGACGGCGGTGGCGATCAGCGGGTGGACGAACTCCAGCTCGCCCTCCTCGCGTTCGACGCCGGCCGCCGGGTCGGGCGTGGTGAGGATGCGGGCGCTGCAGAGGAGTTCGGCGCAGTGCCGGGCGATGCCGTCGTCCATGGTGGCGAGGCGGGCGACCATGTCGACGGTGATGGAGGTGCCGAGGATGGCGGCGGCCCAGGCGAACCGGGTGGCCTCCAGGCCGAGGCCCTTGAGACGGTCGACGAGTCCGCCGCCGCGGGCGGAGCGGTTGAGGGCGCGCAGTTCGCCGGCGCGGGACTCGACCGGCTGGACTTCGCTGTCCTGCACCTTGGCGAGGAGTTCGACGGTGTCGTAGGGGTTGCCGGCGGTCACGGCCCACACCTCGCGGCAGAACGCGTCGTCGGCGTACCGGCCGAGGGTGGCGCGGGTGAGTCCGGCGGTGGCGTCCGGGGTGAGGGCGCTGAGGTTGTTGACGGAGCGGCCCGCGGCGGCGGCCACGTCGTCGAGGTGGCGGGCGCTGTCCCCGCTGACCTCGCCGGGCCGGCGGGCGACCACGACGAGCACGGAGACGTCGTCCAGGCGCTCGGCGAACGCGGCGAGCCAGCGCAGGGTCTCCTGGTCGGCCCAGTGGGCGTCGTCGATCAGCAGCACGAGGGGCCATTCGCGGCGGGCGAGCCGGCGGACCGCGGCGACGAGGCCGTCGCACACGTACTGCGGGTCGGCGCTGCCCTCCTGCGGTTCGGCTATGCCGAGGGCGGGGCCGGCGATGTCGTACCAGTCGCCGAGGTACTCGCGGGCCTCTTCCGGCAGTAAGGAGAGCAGGGCGGGCTGGAGGAGCTGCCGTACCACGTTGAACGGGACGGACTTCAGGGTCTCCGCGCCGCGCGCGGACCAGACGTCGCAGCCCCGGCGCTCGGCGATCCGGCGGGTCTCGGCGAGCAGCGCGGTCTTGCCGAGTCCCGCCTCGCCGCGGAAGACCAGCAGGCTGCCCGCGGAGGACCGGTCGGCGCACAGGACGTCGAGTGCGTCCGCGACGGTGGTGATCTCCGCGTCCCGCTCCCACAGGGAAGCCGAGGCGGCCGTCGGGGGCCGTCCCTCCGTCATCCCGTTACCTCCCCAGGTCGCCCGAATGACGTACAGGGCACGAGCGTAGCCGTCCGGCAGGGCCCGTGGTGGGCGGTCCGGGCAGCTGTTGCCCCGCCGGGTGAAAGTACGTGCGGGCAGGCGACGCGCATCCGGCACGAACCGCCGGTCAGCAGCCGACGGAGCGTCAACCGGGCCGTCCGGATGCCGGTGCCGGCCGTGGCCGGCCGGGAGCCGTCCCGCCGGCGGGGGCGAAGAAAAGGAGAAACAAGAGGACGGGAGAAATCGGAGGCGAAATATTCCGGTCTGTTCCGTTCGCGGCAGATCCTCTCATCACACTTTCACGGTCGCCTCCTACGGTGGGGTCATGACGCAGGTGACTCCCCCCGGGTGGTACCCCGACCCCGGGCAGACGAACGACGGTCCGCCCACCGAGCGCTGGTGGGACGGCAAGGCCTGGACGGACCGGACCCGCCCCGCCGGGACGGCCGCCGCGTGGGGTCCCCCGACGCAGCCGCCGCCGGACACGGCCGCGCAGCCGGGGTACGCGGGGTATCCGGGATACCCCGCCGAGCCGCCGTCCGGATCCCGGCGCCGGATACGCAACGGCACAGCCGTGACGGTGGCGGCCGCGGTGCTCGCGTCCATCGCGGTCGGCGTCTACGCCCTGACCAGGAACGACGGCAACGGCAGCGGAAGCGATCGCGCCGGCTCGCAGCAGGGCGCCGCTGGCGGGCAGGACGGCGGCCGGGGCGGTCCGTTCGGCGGCGGTCCGGGCGGCTCCGGTGGGTCGGGCGGTCCGGGCGGATCCGGCGGCTCGGGGGGCTCCGGCGGTGGCGCGCCGTCGCCGGGGCAGTCCGCCGCGCCCAAGGTGCAGGGCGGCGGCACGGTGCCGGACGCGGTCAACGGGATCAGCCTGCCGGTGCCGAAGGGCTGGACCGGGCAGTCGATCAGCGTCGGCGCGCAGGTGACCTCGGACACCTCCTACAAGTGTCCGGGCAACTCCACCCAGACCTGCACCGCGGGCGGCGCCTACACGGCTCCGGCAGTGGCGCTGGGCAACAAGGGCGCGACGCCCGAGGCGGTCGCCCAGGCGGACATCGCGGCCAACGCCAAGGAGTCCTACGGCGGTGACTCCTACGGCAGCATCAGCTCGCACCAGGTGCTGGCCTCGCAGGCGGTGACGGTGGCCGGGCAGAAGGGCTACATGGTGCGCTGGAAGGCGGTCACCAGCAAGGGTTCCGACGGCTACGTCGAGTCGGTCGCCTTCCCCTCGCCCAATGCCGCGCAGCAGATCGTGGTGGTCCGCTTCGGTGTGGACGTCGGCCAGCAGGTGTCCGTCATCGACGAGATCCTGAAGGGGATCAAGGTCTCGTCCGGCAGCGGCAGCGGCCAGGACGTCTGAGCCGGGAGCCCGGGAGCCCGGGAACCCTGGGAACACGGACGCGGATCGGCCGGGTGGGGCGCCCCTCCGCTCAAGAGGAACCCCACCCGGCCGGGGGGTGCGCGCCGCCCCCGTCCCCACGGTGCGGCGCGAGCAGGTCGCCGTTCAGTCATCCCGTGAACGGCGGCCTGGGTCTCAGGTCAGCCCGAGCGCGGGCAGCACGGTGGCGTCCACGAAACGGGCGAGATAGTCGGCGTCGGCGTACTGGCCGCTGAGCACGGGCCGCACCCGCAGCACGCCGAACATCATCGCCGGGATGTACTCCAGCGCCGGATGGTCGGCCCGGACCTCGCCCCGGGCCACGCCCCGGGCGAGCATCTCCTGCAACGCGGCGATCTCCGGGTACACCAGCGCCTCGCGCAGCGCCTGGGCCAGTTCCTTGTCGGCCGTCCACGCGTGCCCCAGCGCCTGGAGCAGGCTGGTGTCCTTGCCGGACCAGTCCCCCGCGGCCCGCGCCGCCTGGCGCAGGTCCTCGGCGAGGGACCCGGTGTCGATGCCGGCGAACCGCACCCGGCGGTTGGCGCGCAGCGCGGCCGCCACGAACTGGGGCTTGGTCTTCCACTGCCGGTAGAGAGTGGACTTGCTGCACCGGGTGCTGGCGGCGACCCCCTCCATGGTGACCGACTCGTACCCGCACGTGCGGATCTGCTCCAGCACGGCGTCGAAGAACTCCCGCTCACGCTCCGGCGTGAGCTTGGAGCGGCGCGAGGCGGCGACCGTGTCCGGTCCGTCCGCTGCCTGCGACGTCATGCGGTGCTTCCTCTCGCTCGCGGTCTCACTCGCGTCGAATCCGTGTCTCCAGTGTGGCGCACATCAATCGATACGCCAGTGTACCGGTACCGAAGCGTATCGGTACACTGGCGTATCGGTACGACAACGTATCGATGAGTTCCGGTTCCGTACCGGGGCCCAACCGCACCACCCACGCACCACCGTCAGTGAAGGGGCCGGGGGATGACTGCCCGAACCGAGCCGCCAGAGGCAGAACCGGAGCCGCCGGACGCGACCCCGCGCCCGGCGCTCATACGTGAGCTGCTGCTGGTCGCAGGGCTCTTCCTCGTCTACAAGCTCGGCCGGCAGCTGGCCACGGGCCACACCGCGGGCGCGTTCCGCGACGCCCACCGGGTGTGGGACCTGGAGCGCACGCTGCACCTCCCCCACGAGAACGCCGTGCAGTCCGCACTGCTGCACGGCGACACCCTGGTCCGCATCGCGAACACCTACTACGCCACCGTCCATTTCCCGGCGACGCTGGCCTTCCTCGTCTGGCTCTACGTCAGGCGGCCCGCCCACTACATCTGGGCCCGCCGGGTCCTCGCGGTGGTCACCACCGCCGCCCTGGTGCTGCCGTTCACGTTCCCGCTGGCCCCGCCGCGGATGCTGGCCGGCACCGGTCTGATCGACACGGCGAGGATCTACGGCCCGTCCGTGTACGGCCCGCCGTCCAGCGACCATCTGTCCAACCAGTTCGCGGCGATGCCGTCGCTGCACTTCGGCTGGGCGCTGATGGTGGCGGTCGGCCTGATCGTGGCCACCCGGTCGCCCTGGCGCTGGCTGTTCCTGCTGCACCCGCTGATCACCCTGGTGGTGATCGTGGGCACGGCCAACCACTACTGGTTCGACGCGATCGTGGCGAGCGCCATGCTCGGCATCGCCCTCGCCGTGATCCATCCCCCGCACCGTACGGCCACCACGGCCGGCCGCGGCGCGGACCGGCTCGCCCCGGAGGCCCCCGCGCTGGTGGGGGCGGGCCGATGAGCGCCGCCGCCCTGGTCGCCGTGGGGCTCTCGCTCGTCTCGGCGGTCGCCTACGCCCTCGCCGCCGTGGCCCAGGAACGGCTCGCCGCCCGCACCGCCGGGGCCGGGCTGCCGCGGCTGCTCGGCACCGGGGCCTGGTGGTCGGCGGTCGGCCTGAACGCGGCCGCCGCGCTGCTGCACGTCGTATCGCTCAAGTACGGCCCGCTCACCCTCGTCCAGCCGCTGGGCGCGCTCACCCTGGTCGCGGCCGTGCCGCTCGGGGCGCGGGCGGCCGGGCGGCGGGTCAGCGCGGCGGAGTGGCGCGGTACGGCGCTCACGCTGCTCGGCCTCGCCGCGCTGCTCGTCACCGCCTCCGGACCGGCGCCCGAGCGGGTGCTGTCGCTGACCGAGGCGCTGGCGGTGGCCGGTACGACGGCCGCGGCGATCGGCCTGCTGTCGCGGCCCGGCGCCCGCCCGGGCCTGCGGCACGCGACGGCGTCCGGCTTCGCCTCCGGTGTCGCCTCCGCGCTCACCCAGACGGTGACCGTGGCGGCCACCGACCGCACCGCTCCGCTGCTGAGCACCGAGGTGATCGTCGTCGCCGTGCTCGTCGCCGCGCTCGCCGTCGGCGGGCTGCTGCTGTCCCAGACCGCCTACCGCGGCGGCCTCGGCGCCCCGCTGGCCGTGGTCACCCTCGCCAACCCGGTGGCGGCCGCGGTGATCGGTCTCACCCTGCTCGGCCAGGGCCTCCAGGGCGGCCCCGCCGGCATCCTGCTGGCCCTCGCCGGAGCGGTCCTCGCCGCCTGGGGCGTGGTCCTGCTCACCCGGGTCGCCCACGAGCCGGGCGTCGCCGCCGAGCATGCCACCGACGACCAGCATCCGGTGGCGGCGGTGCTGGCGCTGGAGCCCGGCACGGCGACCGCGGAACCGGCGCTGGTGCCGCGGCAGCCCGACCAGCCGGGACACCTCACCGCGCTCTGAACAAGCGAAACGGCGGCCTTAAAGTCGGGGCATTAAATATGCCGATTGAATCCGGGGTGCCTTCTGAAGTCGTTGACATCGTCATCGCCATTATTATTTTGTTTGTGGCATCAAGCTACGCCATCCGTCTCATCCTTGATAAATTGAAGAAAAAGGGGGCGAAGTAAGTGGACTTCCTGCAGATTTTATCCATTATTGTCCCGGCAACACTCGTATATGCGGCTCCGCTTATTTTAACCGCTCTCGGCGGCGTGTTTTCTGAAAGATCGGGAG
>NZ_JBHJYK010000015.1:0-274325 GCF_042269865.1 Streptomyces sp. NPDC055966 | reverse complement strand
TAACTCACCCCGGAGCCGTTCCACTTCCCCCAACCTCATACCGGGAAGCTGCCCACCACCAGCCGAGATCACTCGACGTAACGAAGCACTACTAGCTCTGGGTGCGCGGGAAGGACACCTCGACGCGGCGGTTCTTCCTCCTGCCCTCCTCGGTGGAGTTGTCGGCGATCGGGTACTGCTCGCCGTAGCCGCGGACCTCGAAGGTGATGTTCGGGTCGTTCAGGTCCTGCCCCAGGACGGCCTGGACGGCGTTGGCGCGCTGGCGGGACAGGACGTCGCCGTGGGCGGCGGAGCCGAGGTTGTCGGTGAAGCCGAAGACGCGGATCTGGGTCGCGTTCTGCTTCTTGATCTCGTCGGCGATGGTGGCGATCCGGGCCTTCGCTTCGTCGCTGAGCCTGGCACTGTCCTTGCTGAACAGGACCTCGGCCTGGAGTGCGAAGGTCACGTCCGCGTTGGTGTCCTCGCGGCGTTCGTCCCCGCTCTGGTCCTCCACGACCGACTTGATGTCCAGCACCTTGGGCGCGGCCAGGGTGGCGCCCTCGGGGAGCTTGAGGTTCGGCGAGGTGGGGTCGATCTTCACCGGGGCGGCGGCGGAGGGCGCGGTGTCGGGGGGCAGGCTGGGGCCGGTGCCGCCGGCCCGGGCCGGGGTCGCGGTGAGCAGCAGCGTGGTGGCGGCGGTGAGGGTGAGCACGAGACGGGTGGGGGTCACTGGTGCCTCACCCGGAGATCTTGATGCTGGCGGAGGTGAACGTCGGCAGCTGGAACTCCACCTCGGACGTGTTCGCGGGAGGCGCCGGGAACTGCATGAAGACCGCCAGGGTGTCGCCGGCCTTGAGCGTCGAGAAGCCGGTGGTGGTCAGCGGACGGCCCTCGGTGTCCCGCAGCACGTAGTACCGCTTCTTGCCCTGCGGATCGACCAGTGTGGCCCCGCCCAGAGACCTGCCGTTCTTGATGATCTCGGTCTCGTTGCCGCTGAGCGCGGAGGGGATCACGACGGTCTGCGAACCGTCGTTCTTCATCGTGCCGTTGACGGTGACGAACCCGCCCGAGTCCCGTTGCGCGGAGATGATCTGGAGGAGGAGGCCGTCCGACCCGCGCACCTCGGCCAGGGGCTGGTCCGACTGCCCTTCCTGGGCGCTCGGGCCGGCACCGCTCGCCCGGGAGGCGGACGACGAGCTGTGCGGCTTCTTGGCGTCATCGCCGCCGCTGCCGCCACAACCCGTCACGCCGACGGCCAGACCGGCCGCGAGAGCCCACGCGACCATCCCCCTGCGGGCCTTCGCAGTGAACCGAATGCTCATCGCTCCGCTTCCTTCGTCATTCATCGTTCGCTTGTCGGTCGGCTCGCACGGTCCGGTCGGCTCAGCCGGCCAGGTGGACGTCGAAGAGGTCTTCGGGCTTCGGAAGCCCCGCCGGATCGTCCGGCTTGGGCTGCCAGACCTTGTCCTTGCAGGTGAGTTCGGGCAGATCGGCGCCCTTGGCACCCGCGCCGGGGAGCTTGAACGTGCAAAGGGGTTCGATCTCGGCGACGGCATGCGCCGTCGACCTGACGTTCTCCGTCCCGGGCACGACGGAATGGCCGACGGACTTGTTCGTCTCCACGTCGGCCCGGTACTTCAGCAACTCCGGGGAAGAACAGGCGCTCAGCCGGGCGTCGTTCTGCGTGGCGAGCACCTGGGCCCGCCCGCACGGAGCGCCTGGGTCATCGATCCCCGCCTTGCCGTCGAGGATGTCCTGCCACTTCGTCGGGTCCAGCAGGACCTTCAGCCACGCGCCCGTGAGCTGGTCGCGCGTGTTCTGGGCGGCGGCGAGGGCCGCCGCGTCAGCGGCCGTCTGCGCTCCGCTCCGGTTCACGGATGCCTGGCCGACCGCGAGATAGGCGAGAGCGAGAAAGAGCAGACCCGCCACCACCGTGATGTAGATGGGGAAGGCCTGCCCTGCGTCGTTGCGCGGAGAGATCAGCCGCCGGTGACCTGGGCGATCTTGGTCGTGATCGCGTCGTAGATGGACTGCCCGATGCTCGTACCCGTGATCGCCAGCACGATCGCCACGACCACCGCGATGATGCCGAGGTACTCCACCGCGGTCTGGCCCCGGTCGCTGCGGGCGGCGCGGGTCTGCAGGTACGCGACGGTGGTGTTGAACCATTTGCTCACGGTTTTCCCCTCCAGCTTCGCCTCCGATCCGGGCACCGTACGGCCGGACGCGGTGGTCGTCACAGGGCCCCTGGGCCCAACTCCAGGCCCACTCCCCCATGTCACGCCACCCCCAGCCACTTCGCCGCGGCCTGGGATCTGGTGGCGGTCTGGAGCTTGGCGAAGATGCGGTTGATGTGGTTCTTGACCGTCTTCTCGCTGATGAAGCAGGTGGCGGCGATCTGCTGGTTGGTCATGCCGGACGCGATGAGGTCCATGATCTCCGCCTCCCTCGTACTCAGCCGGTACCGGGACCGGGACGACTGTCCCATAGAGGGTTGCATATGCGAAAGCGGTTTGGTTGAGCTTTCCCGTAAAATAAGGGGGAGTTGGGGGTTCACATGTGCAGATGCACTCGACTTGATCCCTTCCAGCAACGCCTTCGCCGCCCCCGGTGTCACGTGCGGCCGGCCCTCGTGCACATCCCGTACGGCCCGCACCAACTGCTCCGTGGTGAACTCGCCGTGCACCAGATAGCCTCCCGCCCCCAGCCGCAACGCCTCCCGCACCGTCTCCGTCTCGTGGCTGTAGGTGAGCATCATGACCGGGGCCAGCCGCACCAGGTGCGGCAATGCCGAGATTCCGTCGGTCCCCGGCATCCGGACGTCGAGGAGGACGACGTCGGGGCGGTGCCGCAGCGCCGCCTCGTAGGCCTCGCGGCCGTCCGTCGCCTCCGCCACCACCGTGGTGTCCGCGCGTCCGGACAGCAGGGCCGTCAGGCCCGCCCGGACCACGGGGTTGTCGTCGGCCACCAGCAGCCGCAGCGGCGGGGCGACGTCCGTGCGCGGCGGGAAGGGGTTCATCGCTGCCTCCTCTCGGGCCCGGCCACGATCGGCAGGGGAAGTTCCACGCGTACCTCCGTGCCCCGTTCCCGGTCGCCCCGGCCGATCCGGATCCGGGCGCCCGTCTGTGCCGCCCGCTCGACCATGCCGAGCAGACCGAAGTGGCCCGAGGCGCGGAGCCGGTCCAGGGTCGTGTCCGGCGGCAGGCCGGTGCCGTCGTCGAGGACCGACAGGCGCAGCAGGGCGCCGTGGATCTCCGCCCGCACCTCGACGTGGGTCGCGGACGCGTGCCGGTGGACGTTCTCCAGCGCCTCCGCCGTGATGGACAGCAGGTGGCGGGCCAGGGGGGAGGGCAGGGCGAGGGGTGTGGTGTCCGGGGGCGGGAGGGTGCACGTCACCGGTAGTCCCGTGCGGGCCGTGAAGTCGTGGGCGTACGACCGTAGTTCGGGCCACAGCGGCGTCCGGTCCCGGGCCTCGGCCACTGCTTGCCCGCCCTCCGGCGCCGCCTCCCGGCGCAGATCCCGCAGCAGCTCTCTCGACTCCGCTGCCGCCCTGCGCGCCGAACGGGACACCAGGCCGGCCTCGGACCTGATGCGGGCCGGGTCGGGGGACTCGGCCGAGGCGGTGGCGGCCAGGCCGTCGGCCGCGAGGGCCACGCCGTACAGGGTCTTGGCCACGGAGTCGTGCATCTCGCGGGCCAGCCGGGCACGCTCGGCGCTCACCGCCTCCGCCGCCGCGAGGCGCGCCTGGGTCGCCGTCAGGGCCTGGGTCGCGGCGCCGAAGCGGAGCATCAGGCCGCGCAGGGTCGAGCCCATGGCGCCGGAGATGACGCACAGGCCGGGCAGGAGCAGGGCCTCGGCGACCGGTGCGTGCCGGTCGGCCTTCAACGTGGCGTGGACCAGCAGCAGGATCAGGCCCTGGAGGGAGGCGAAGCAGGCCGCGCCCCGCCAGCTGTAGACCAGCCCGGCCAGCAGCGGGGTGCACACGCTGACGTAGGCCAGGGTCGTGTCCGGGCCGGCCGAGACGAGGAGGAGGGAGCCGAGGAGGGTGTCGGCGGCGAGGAGGCTGGGGTGGCGCAGCAGGAGGGGGCCGAAGCGTTCCCAGTCGCGGAAGAGGACGTAGGACACCATGAAGGTGACGACCACGGCCACGCCGACCAGGCGGACGCCCAGTCCCGGGGCCGCGTGGAGCAGGGCCGCCGGTGCCGCCAGGGCGATCATCGCCAGCCGGAACCCGAAGACCTGCCGGCACATCGCCTGGAGCGCACTGACCTGGATCTTCTCGGAGGGTTCGGCCTGTCGCGCCGCCGGCCCGGCCTCGGCCGTCGCACCGGCCACCGCCTTCGGCCGACGCAGGAACCAGCCACCGATCCCGGTCAGCCGTCCCCCGCGTCGGCGACCGACCCCGGTCAACCGCCCCCCGGACCGGCCACCGCCTCCCGTCAGCCACCACCCGAACCAGCCGCCAATCCCCCTCAGCCACCCCGCGACCGCCCTCACCCGCCCCCCGGCCAGGGCACCGGCACCCGGCCACTCGCCCGCAGGTCCCCCGCTCCGCTCCGTCGCGCCGGCCACCGTCACCTCCGTCTCACTTCCCCGTGAGCGAGCCGAAGTCCACGCCGGAGCCCAGGATCAGGCCGGCGCCCAGCAGGAGCATCGTCGCCGGGACCATGAACGTGGTGATCATCAGCGTGGCCTTCGGTACCGCGCGGGCGGCCTTGCGGCGGGCGTTCTGGGCGTCGGTGCGGCGCATGTCCTTCGCCAGGGAGACGAGCGTGTCGACGATCGGCGCGCCCAGCTCCTCGCCCTGCTGGAGTGCCGTCACGAACATCGCCACCTGCTCGGAGTCGTTGCGCCGCCGCAGCTCCGCGAAGGCCTGGCGGCGGCTCATGCCGAGGTCCATCTGGCGCAGGGTGATGCGCAGTTCGTCGGCCCAGGGGCCCTCGTAGTGGGAGGCCACCCGGTCCAGGGCCTGGCGGAAGCCGAGTCCGGCGCTGACCACGACCGCGAGCACGTCGAGGAAGTCGGGCAGGGTGCGCTCGATGACGTCCTTGCGGACGCGGATCGCCGACCAGATGCCGACCTCCGTCCAGAACGCGCCGAAGAGCAGCAGCAGTATGGCGACGAACCACTGGCCGCGCAGGAGGAAGACCACGAAGCCGACGAGGCCGAGCGCGCCGTAGACCGCCCGCCGGGCCGCGTAGCGGTCTATGGTCAGGCCGCCGGGGTTGCCCGCGAGGTCGATCTTGCGGCGGTACCTGGCGACCAGGCGCGGGCCCATCAGGCGCAGCACGGCGGGGGCGTAGCGCATGCCCATGCGGTCGATGACCGAGCCGACCGCGCCGGTGCGGGTGGCGCCGACCTCCAGGGCGACGGCGAGGTCGCCGGGAAGCCTGGCGTCCGCGCGGTACATGCGGAGGCCGGCGAAGGCGCCCCAGACGCCGAGCCCCATCAGCAGCGCGAGCAGGATTCCCACCATCGGGCTCACTGTCGGACCCCCCATCGGATCGTCCGCCCCCTCACACGTCGATCCGGCTCAGGCGCCGGATGAGGACGAAGCCGACGGCGTACATCGCGAAGGCGACGACCACGCAGGCCTGACCGATCGATGAGCCGGTCATGCGGTCCAGCGCGCCGTCCTTGACGCCGTTCATCAGGAACAGCGCGCCGACGCCGAGGACGGGGACGGCGTACGAGGTCATGGTCACCTGGGAGAGCTGGGTGCGGATCTCGCGTCTCGTCTCCTTGCGCTCCTCCAGGGTTTCGGTGAGGTTCCGCAGGGCGGACACGACCTGGCCGCCCGCCCGGTTCGACAGCACCAACGTCGTGACCAGGACGACCAGTTCGCGGGACGGCAGCCGGTCGGCCAGCTCGCCCAGCGCGTCGTCCAGGGACTGACCGATCGCCAACTGGTCGGAGACCTTGGCCAGTTCCTGGCCCGCCGGGGCCTCCAGTTCCTCCGCCGCCATGCCGATCGCGGTGCGCAGGGCGAGGCCGGCCTGGGTGGCGTTGGCCAGGATGCGGGCCAGTTCGGGGAGTTGGCCGATGAAGCGCTCGATGCGTTTCTGGCGCTGCCAGTTGAGGAACTGCACGGCCGCGCCGATGCCGAGCAGGCCGGCCAGCGGGCCGAAGAAGGGGGCCAGGGTCGCCTGGCCGATCAGCCAGAGCGCGGCGACCACGGCGAGCATGTAGACGAAGAACTCGCCCGGGGTGACGTCCAGTCCGGTGGCGGCGAGCCGCCGTTCCAGCCAGCGGCCGAAGCGGGTACGGCGCAGTCGCCGGTCCACGTCACGGAAGCGGCGCCGACGGCCGCCGGCCGACTCCGGGCCCGCGTGGGTGAGCCGGTCCACGAGGGCGACGCGCTGGGCCCGGCCCGCGGCGTAGGCGTGCAGCCCGGCCACCGCCAGGGCGCAGGCCAGCAGCGTCACACCGGTGGTGAGCTGGACGAGGGTGTGCAGTTCCATGGTCCTGGTCCTACCTGGCTTCTCGGGTGGTGAGCTGGGCCGCCGTGTGGGCCACGCCGAAGGCCTGCGGGAGGGGCTGGCTCGCCATGTAGAGGCGGTCGGCGGTGCGGCGCGGGAGGGGGAAGTACTGGAAGCTGCCGTGGACGCGGCCGTCCGGCGTCATCGGCTGGGCGTCGAAGCGGGCGACCGTCGCCAGCCGGTACGGCTCCCCGCCGTGGCTGTCGAGCACGGCGATCTCGGTGATGCGGCGGGCGCCGTCGGCGAACCGGGTGAGCTGGACGATGACGTCGACGGCGCTGTTGATCTGGTCGTGCAGCGCGACGAAGGGGACCTCGACGTCGGACATGGAGGCGAGGGTCTGGAGCCGGGTCAGCGCGTCCTCGGCGCTGTTGGCGTGCACGGTCGCGAGCGAGCCGTCGTGGCCGGTGGACATCGCCTGGAGCATGTCGAGGGACTCGCCGCCGCGGACCTCGCCGACCACGATCCGGTCGGGGCGCATGCGCAGCGAGTTGCGGACGAGGTCGCGGATGGTGACGTGGCCCTTGCCCTCGACGTTCGGCGGGCGGGACTCCAGGCGGACCACATGGGTCTGCTGGAGCTGGAGTTCGGCGGAGTCCTCGATGGTGATGATGCGCTCGTGGGAGGGGATGAGTCCGGAGAGGGCGTTGAGCAGGGTCGTCTTGCCGGTGCCGGTGGCGCCCGAGACGATGATGTTGAACTTCGCCTGCACCAGCCCGGCCAGCAGATACACCATGTGCTCGTCCAGCGAGCCGAAGGAGATCAGCTCCTGGAGGGTGAAGGAGCGCGGGAAGCGGCGGATGGTGAGGATCGGGCCGGTCAGGGACAGCGGCGGGATGATGACGTTGACGCGCTCGCCGGAGGGGAGGCGGGCGTCCACCATCGGGTTCGACTCGTCGACCCTTCTGTTCACCGTCGAGACGATCCGCTCGATGGTCTGCATCAGCTGGTCGGCGGAGACGAAGCGCAGCGGCAACTGCTCGACGCGGCCCCCGCGCTCGACGAAGATCGCGTCGGGGCCGTTCACCATGATCTCGGTGATCGACGCGTCCTCCAGCAGCGGCTCCAGGATGCCGAGGCCGAGCGCCTCGTCCACCACGCGGCGGATCAGCTGGGCGCGCTCGACCGTCGACAGCACCGGGCCCTCGCGGCTGATGATGTGTCCGAGCACGCGCTCCAGCCGCGCCCGGCGTTCGGCCGCCGCGAGCGAGCTCATCTCCGCGAGGTCGATCTCCTCCAGCAGCTTGGCCCGGTAGGAGGCGACCAGGTGTCCGTCCTCGCCCCGGCTCCCGTGCTCCTCCGGAGTGCCGATGCGTGCCCGCAGGCTCATGGAATCGCTTCTCCCGGGTCAGTGGTCGAGGGGCATGGTGGCGGTCTTGGTGGCGTCGCCGAAGTCCCAGACGATCTTCGGGATGCGGACGGTGGCCGTGACGGTCACGGAGTCGCCGCCGGAGCCGGACGAGCAGCTCACCGTGATGCCGCTGCTGACGGCTCCGGCGCAGGCCTGCTGGGCGTCCTGGCGCAGGGAGGCGGCCCGCGCCCCGGCCCGGGCCGCCGTACCGGCCTGCTCGGCGGCGTAGGCGACGACGCCGATCTGGATCCCGGCCAGCGCGACGATCAGCAGGACGGGGATGAACCCCAGGTATTCGATGGCCACTTGGCCGCTGTCCCGGCCACGAAGGCGACGGCGGTACGTCATCTCAGTCCTTCACCTCCTCCACGGCACCGGCGTGCCCGTGCACGGTGAGGGGGAAGTCGACGGAGCCGGGGAAGAGGACGGGGACCTTGACGCCCACGTCCACGGTCACATAGCCGCTCTGGTCGCAACCGCTCACACTGGCACCCCCTCGCCACGCCCCCGACAGATGCTTCAGTGCCGCCTGCCGGCACACCCCGTACCGCTCCCCCCGCGGCGCCGCCGTCCCGGCCCTCACTCCCTCGTCCGCAGCATTCCCCGCGAGCGTGAAGGCGTACCCCACGAGCACGGCCTGCCACATGAGCACCAGGGTGAGAATGATCAGCGGTGTCATCCCGAGGAACTCGATGCTCACCTGCCCCCTGTCCCCGCCGGGCCTCCTCATCGCCCGCTCACTCCTTTCGCCGCCGGAATCCCACCGCGCCCCGTCCGCCGCCCCGATGGCCCCCCTCGGCCGCCGCCTTCACGAGGCCCAGCTCTCCGGCGAGCGCCCACAGCGCCTGCTTCACGGTGCTCCTGCCGTCGAGTTCATGGACCCGTCCCGCGTCCACGACGGCCTGAAGTTCCTTGAAATTGGCGGGTACGGCGGTGCGCGCGAGCGCCGTGCCCGTGATGCGCCGGACGAGCGCGGGCTGGATCTCCGCGCTGCGCGCCAGCCGGTTGACGACGGTCGTCGTCTCCTCGGCCTTGCGGATCTGGAGCCGGTCCCACATCCGTACGGTCCGTTTGGCGGCGCGTACGGCGATCACGTCCGGGGTCGTGACCAGCAGCGCGGTGTCGGCCATCTCCACGGCCGCCGCACCCGCGCCGCTCAGCTGGGCCCCGCAGTCGACGACGACGACCTCGTAGCGGGAGCGCAGGGCGCGGACGATCTGCCTGGCGGCGCGGTCGCCGACCTCCTCGCCGCGTTCTCCCTCGGCCGGGGCGAGGAGCAGGGCGAGCCCGGTGTCGTGGCGGAAGACGGCGTCGGCGAGGACGCGGGGCGAGATGTCGGTGATCGCGGCCAGGTCGGCGACGGACCGGCGGAACTGGATGTCCAGGTAGGAGGCGATGTCCCCGGTCTGGAGGTCCAGGTCGACCAGGGCGGTGGGCCGGCCGGAGGCCTGCGCGGCGAGGGCGAGCTGGACGGCGGCCAGCGTCGTGCCCACTCCCCCCTTGGCGCCGCTGACCGTGACGACCGTACCGCCGACGCCGCCCAGCACGTCGGTGCCGTGGCCGAGATGGCGCCGTACCCCGGTCGACCACTGGGCGACGGCCTGGACGCGGCTGGCGAGTTCCTCGTACGACAGCGGGAGGGCGACCAGGCCTCGGGCGCCGGCGTCCATGGCGGCGGCGAACAGCCCGGGGCTCGCGTCGGTGGTGACGAGGATGACGCCGACGGCCGGGAAGCGGAGCGCGACCTCGCGGATCAGGTCGAGGGCCGCGACCGGGCCGACCCGCTCATGGACGACGACGACCTCCGGCAGTTCCTCCACGGACTCGGCGGCGAGCCGGGCGAGGGTGTCGACGAGATGGGTGGAGTCGACGACGGGCGGCTGCGGCTCGGCGTCGGGGAGCTGGCTGAGGAGGGTGACGAGGGAGCGGACGGCGTCGGGGTCCGCACCGGCCGGGAGGATCCTGGTGGGCATGCGGGCCGCCTCTCACTTGTCCGTCGCGAGTTGGTACGTGCGGTCCTTGTCCGGAACGCTGGTCTCGCTGCCGGGGGCCACCAGGGCGAGCCGCACGCGCTGGGCGAAGGACTCGGCGTAGGTGATGCGCTGGGCGTCGAGGGTGGACAGCGCGAAGGTGATCGGGACGGCCTCGCTGGGCTGGCTCTGACTCTGGCTCTGGGTCTGGTTCTTGGTGGAGTCGTCGAGGGCGGTGATGCGGCCGACGTCGAGGACCCGGGCGTTGGTGACGATGATCTTCGACTGGTCGGGATCGCCGTTGTTCTTCCCGGCGAAGGTGGCGTACACGTTGACCCGGGAGCCCGGAGTGATCTTTCCCGCGACCCCGGTCGCCGCGTCGATCATGATGGCGACCTCCTGCTGTCCGGGCTGGAGGGCGGGCTGGTCGACGATCATGTCGTTCTGGAGGAGCGACCCGGCGCGCAGGGTGGTGACGGCGATCTTGCCCTGGATCTGCCGCAGGTCGGTGACGGCGTTGGCGGACAGCCACCGCTTCGGCATCTCGATCTTCTCGAACTGGCCGGTGTCCAGGGCGGTGTACGGCTTCACGTCGGACCTGACCCGATAGGCGCTGACCTCGGGCCCGACCTTGGAATTGACGTTGTGGACGACGGAGAGCACGCCGGCGAACGCGCCGAGAGCGCACAGGACCGACAGGATCAGCAGTATCACGCCGCGGCGCTGACGGGAGTTCATGAACCGTGCAACCTCGTTGGGGGAATCGGTCGAGCGGGATACGAGTCTGTTTTCCGGGGCCGGTCAGGCGGGCGAGCGCTGTTCCAGGGCGCGGGGTGCGGCGGGTTCGTGGGCGGGCGGGGTGGCGGAGCAGAAGACGCACAGGTCGCCGATGACGTCCAGGCCGCACCAGTGACAGCTGGTCTGCCGTACGGAGGTGACCAGTTGGTAGAGGACCGACAGATCGGCGAGGTAGCCGCAGAACTCGATCACGCGGCCGGTGCCCCACCAGTCCCGGGACTCGGCGGGCAGCGGGACCTCGCGCACCCCGTGCACGCTCCACTGCCCGCCGAGTCCGCCGACCCACTCGCTCTGCAACTGCCCCTTCGCGACGAGCATCCAGGTGCTGAACTCGGGCCCCTTGAGCGTGGCTTCGGGCGCGATCTTGACGAGCTGCGGCTCGGGGTGGGCCAGCACGGCGAACTGGCTGCCCGGCACCCAGGATCTGGCGTGGGCCTTGAGCCCGACCGGCACCCGGTCCAGGCGCGCGACCGAGCCCAGCACCGCCCCGGCGTGGAGGTAGTGGGTGAGCAGCCGCCCGGCGGAGGCGAGGATCCCCGGGCTCAGATCGCAGGAGGCGAGCTGGCGCAGCTGCCGGGCGAGCACGGCGATGCCGAGCGGGGGCAGTTCGGGCCGGAAGAAGGCGACGCGGTCGCTCTCCAGCAGCGAGCGCAGGGTGTACAGCCGTTGCATGACGCTCGCGGGCGTGGCGCTGGAACAGACCACGACGAGGTACCCGTACTGCTCGATCAGGGCGTGGAGTTCCACGACCGCCTGCTCCAGCGGCTTCTGGTCGATACCGCTCAGCACGACGGCGGGCACGGTCCGTTCGTCCTGAGCCGGCAGTGCCATGTCGGCACTGGTCACGGCAATGGCAGTTGGCACGCGCAGCTCCCCGCTCTTCACACCCGCCGGCCGTCCGGGGCCACTCCCGTTCCGCCGGGACGACTTCACTGCGTGACTACCTGAGCACTGTATCCACGGCCGTATGGCCGGAGAACAGCGTTTGTGAAGCTCGCGTGGAACTCTCTCGGCACAAGTACCGCGCAAGTCCCGCCAAAACAGGACAGGTTGAGCGAGGTTGCGAAATCCATTTTGGTCTGGACCTCTTGACACCCGAATTGGTCTGGACCAAATTGTCAGCCCAGCGACGGCAACCATCCCTCCCCCCATCTCCCCATCTCCCTCCCGGAGGCCCCAGTGGAGCGCGCACCAGACACAGGCATACCCGGATACGGATACGGCAGACGGCGCATGACCCTGCTGTGGTCGGCCGTCACGACCCTGGCCCTGTCGGTCGCGGGCCTCACGGCGACCGCCGCCCCGGCAGCCGCGGCGGACGTCAACAACGCGACGAACGCGGGCTTCGAGTCGGGCCTGAGCGGCTGGACGTGCACGGCGGGCAGCGGCACGACCGTCTCCTCCCCGGTCCACAGCGGCTCGTCGGCACTGAAGGCGACCCCGGCCGGCCAGGACGACGCCCAGTGCACCCAGGCGGTCGCGGTCGCGCCCAACTCGACGTACACGCTGAGCGCGTGGGTGCAGGGCGGGTACTCCTACCTGGGCGTGACGGGCACGGGCACGACGGACGTCTCCACCTGGACCCCCGACACGACCACCTGGAAACAGCTGTCGACGACCTTCACCACGGGCGCGTCAACGACCTCGGTCACGGTGTACACGCACGGGTGGTACGGCCAGGCGGCCTACTACGCCGACGACGTCTCGGTCTACGGCCCCGACGGCGGCGGGGGCGGAGGCGGCACCCCGCCCCCCACGGTCCCGGCGACCCCGACCGGCCTGTCGGTCTCGTCCACCACGTCCTCCTCGGCCACCCTCTCCTGGTCCCCGGTGTCGGGCGCGACGGGCTACGACGTGTACCAGGACGGCACGAAGGCGACGGCGGTGACCGGCACGTCGGCGACGCTGACGGGCCTGTCGGCCGCCACGTCCTACTCCTTCCAGGTGTCGGCGACGAACGCGGCGGGCGAGTCGGCGAAGTCGACGGCGGTGACGGCGACGACGTCCTCCGGATCGAGCGGCGGAGGAGGCGGGGGTGTGCTGCCGAAGCACGCGGTGACCGGCTACTGGCAGAACTTCAACAACGGCGCGACGGTCCAGAAACTCTCCGACGTCCCCTCCTCCTACGACATCATCGCGGTGGCCTTCGCGGACGCGACGACGACGCCGGGCGCGGTGACCTTCAACCTCGACTCGGCCGGCCTCGGCGGCTACACCGTCGACCAGTTCAAGGCGGACATCAAGGCGAAGCAGGCGGCCGGCAAGAAGGTCGTCATCTCGATCGGCGGCCAGAACGGCACGGTGTCGGTGAGCGACTCGACGTCGGCGACGAACTTCGCGAACTCCGTCTATGCGCTGATGCAGACGTACGGCTTCGACGGCGTCGACATCGACCTGGAGAACGGCCTCGACGCGACGTACATGACACAGGCGCTGCGCGCCCTGTCCGCCAAGGCCGGCTCGTCCTTCGTCCTCACCATGGCCCCGCAGACGATCGACATGCAGTCGACGTCGAACTCGTACTTCCAGACGGCCCTGAACGTGAAGGACATCCTGACGGTCGTCAACATGCAGTACTACAACAGCGGTTCCATGCTGGGCTGCGACGGCAAGGTCTACAGCCAGGGCTCGGTCGACTTCCTGACCGCCCTCGCCTGCATCCAGCTCCAGGGCGGCCTCTCCCCGTCCCAGGTGGGCCTCGGCCTCCCCGCCTCGACGAGCGCGGCGGGCAGCGGCTACGTGTCGCCGACCGTGGTGAACAACGCCCTCGACTGTCTGACGGCCGGCACGAACTGCGGCACCTTCAAACCGTCCAAGACCTACCCCGACCTCCGGGGCGCGATGACCTGGTCCACGAACTGGGACGCGGCATCGGGCAACGCGTGGTCGAGCCCGGTGGGGGCGCATGTGCATGCGCTGCCGTGAGGTGAGACAGCGGTAGTGGCGACGCCCGGGCCTTTGGGGTCCGGGCGTCGCTGCCTGTCGCGAGCGGTGACGGCCGCAAAGCTCCGGCTCACCCCTCGGTGAACAGCCCCGCCGCGTCCGTGGCGTGTACGGCCCGCTGGGCCCAGATTTCGAGCTGGTTGAGGTCCGTGCAGGCTTCGACTCGCTCGCGGATGGTGCCGGGGACCGGGATACCGCGCCGTTCCAGGACGCGGAGGACCGTCTCGCGACTCTTTTGGACGAGCCCTTCTTCCCGTCCTTCCTCGCGTACCTGCTCGGCCAGCGGGTGTCGCCAGAAGTACTGGATCGCGGTCATCAGGTCCCTCCGCATCTGCTTCGCCCGGGGGCCGGTCAGACATGAGTCGATGAACTGCACGAAGACGGCGGCGCTGTCGGGGTCGATGGTCCGCAGGGCGGCGGCCAGGGATTCCGGTATGGCCGGAGCCTGCGGGCCACGCCCGTGTGTCATCCGGGCGCGGAGACAGGGCGGAGATCCTCGTCAATGGCCTGACGGTCCGTCAATGCGATTCCCGCGCCGCCTGGGACGGCACGACCCGCTGGTCATGGCCGACCGCACCCGCAACCCACCGGTGCAGAATCCGGCAGGGATTTCGGTGCTCGTGTCCGGAGCGCAAGCCACTGGTGCCGACGCGCCGACTCGGACAAGCTGCGGCACATGGACTGGACGCCCCTGCTCTCCACACTGACCGGTGCCGTCATCGGCATCGCAGCCACTCTGATCGCCGATCGCAACCGGTGGCGGCGGGAGGAGGCCAGGCACGCGCTGGAAGTACGGCGCGAGGTGTACACAGAGTATGTTTCCGCCCTCAAAGCCGCAGGTGAGGAGATACGGGCCGTCGCTCTGGGCGACCACATGTCCGAGTCGGCGCGCGACGCGGCGGTGCGGGAGGCCGTGCGCGGCACCGGCATCTACACGGCAAGCGAACGCCTCTGGCTCGTGGGCCCGCCGGAGGTCGTGGAGGCGGGTAACGAGGCGTTCCACTGCCTGCGCGCGCTCCGCGACGCCTATGCCTGTGGAGTGGCTGTCGGCTCCGCCGACGACGCGCCGCTGATAGAGCGGCGACGCAAGGCCATGGCGCAGATGCGTCGCCTCATGCGTGAGGACCTGGGCATCGGACCCCTCGGAATCGAGTGATGGGTCTCCAGCCCGAGCTCGGCCCAGCCTCGCGAGGTCCCCGCCCACGGCGGCGAGCAAAACGAGTGGAAGGTGTGGGCGGCGTATTTCTGCTCGCTCGCGCAGGACAGCCTGTCGAAGGAGACCGAGTCGCCGTCACCGAGGCCCAACTCGTCCACTGAGGAACCGCCGGTCGGGCACGACCCCGACCGGCCCGCGTTCCGTCTCCGTCTACTCGCCGTCCTCGAAGTACGCGTCCAGCACCGCGTCGATCTGCTCGTCCCACTCCTTGAAGCGGGACTTCGACGCCGCCTCGATCTCGATCGGGTACCAGCGGCGCTCGGGGGTGTGGACCGTGATCGTGTAGCGCTTGCCGAAGCGGGGGGACTCCGTCTCGACCGCCGCGATCTCGTCCCAGCGGAACTCGCAGGACTCCTCGTCGAGGCGGAGGCGGACGCCCTTGCGGTCGGCCACTATCCGCGCCCGGCGGTCGGACGCCTCGAAGACCGGGCCGTCGCCGTCAGCGGCATCGCTGTCCGTGGTGTCGTCGGCCGTGATGTCGTCCGGCGTGGCGGTACCGGCCGCCTCCTCCGACTTCTCCGGAGCCGGAGCCGGATCCGGGTCCGGGGCCGGGGCCGGCTTCGCCTCCTTCGGCGTCGACGTGTCCGCCTTGGCCGGAGCCGTGAGCCCCGGGATGAAGGCCGGGTCGAAACCGGCGCCCGTGACGGGCTCGGTCTTCAACGGCTCGGCCTTCGACGGCTTGCTGCTCGCTCCTGTGCGCTGCTCCACGGCGGCAGTATGGACGACTTCCCTGTGCCGGAACCAGTCGGACCGCTCATCCCATGGGCAACATCAGTCACCTTCGGAGCCTTCAGGGCCTTTGGAGCCTTCAGACGAACAGGCTCACGGCCGCCGCCACGGCGAAACCGGACACCGAGAGCACGGACTCCAGGACCGTCCAGGTCCTGAGCGTGTCGCGTTCGCTGATGCCGAAGTACTTGGCGACCATCCAGAAGCCGCCGTCGTTCACGTGCGAGGCGAAGATCGAGCCCGCCGAGATCGCCATGATGACCAGGGCCACGAAGGGCTGGGAGTGATCGCCCTCGGTGAGGAGAGGGGCCACGATGCCCGCCGTCGTCACGATCGCCACCGTCGCCGAGCCCTGCGCCACCCGCAGGACCAGCGAGATCAGGTAGGCGAGGACGATCACCGGGAGGCCCACGCCGTGGAAGGTGTCCGAGAGCGCCTGGGCCACCCCGCTCGCCTTCAGCACCGCGCCGAAGATCCCGCCCGCGCCGACGACCAGCAGGATGTTGCCGACCGGCTTCAGCGACGAAGTGGACACGGCCTCAAGGGACTTGCGGGTCCAGCCGCGGCGGATGCCCAGCAGGTAGTACGCCAGGAGCAGGGCGAGCGTCAGGGCCACCATGGGCGTGCCGAAGAACTGGAGGACCGAGCGGGTGGGGGACGGGTCCAGGACGATGGAGGAGAAGGTGGCCGCGAGGATCAGGACCAGCGGGGTGCCGATGATCGTCAGGACCACGCCCAGCGGGACCGGGGTCTCCCGTGGTTCCACGCCCTGCGCGCGCTGCTCCGCCGTCACCGCCCGCTTCGCCTCCTCCGCCGCTTCGGCCATGTCCTGCGGTACGGCGACGAAGATCCGCCGGCCGATCCAGGCGGAGAAGGCCCACGCGGCCAGTACGGCGGGGATGCCGCAGACGACGCCCATGAGGATGACCCAGCCGAGCTGGACGTGCAGCAGGCCGGCGGCGGCGACCGGGCCGGGGTGCGGGGGCAGGAAGGCGTGGGTCATGGAGAGGCCGGCGAGGAGGGGCAGGCAGTAGAGGAGGATCGACTTGCCGCCTCGTTTCGCCGCGGCGTAGACCAGCGGGGCCAGGACGAAGATGCCCACGTCGAAGAAGACCGGGATGCCGAAGATCAGGCCCGTCAGGCCCATGGCCAACGGGGCCCGCTTCTCACCGAACAACGTCAGCAGGCGCGCGGCCAGTACCTCCGCTCCGCCGCTCACCTCCAGGATCGCGCCGAGCATCGTGCCGAGGCCGATGATGATCGCGACGTGGCCGAGGATGCCGCCCATGCCGGACTCGATGGTGGAGACGGCGCTGGAGCTCTGGACGGTGCCGAAGAGTTCGGTGACCGAGAGGCCGGCCAGCAGGCCCACGGCTATGGAGACGGCGAGGAGGGCCACGAAGGGCTGGAGCCTGACCTTGATGATCAGGAAGAGGAGGAGGGCTATGCCGATTCCGGCGACCGTGAGGAGTCCGGGGGTGCCGCCCAGGAGGAGGAGCAGGCCGCCGGTGTGGGGTGGGGCGGGTGGGGTCGTCGCGGCCAGGGGGAGGGAGAGCGGATGGGACATTCGGGGGTCCTCTTCGTAAATGCATCGTGCTTTCGGGCAGGGCGGGGCGCGGCACGGCGGCCCGGGGGTGGGGGACGCCGTGCCGTGCGGGACGTGCGGGAGGTGAGGGATCGTCAGGGACTCAGCCGAGTACGGCGAGCGCGTCGATCTCGATGAGGAGGCCGGCCGGAAGACCGACGTAGACCGTGGTCCGGGCGGCGGGCGGCTGGGTGAGGCCCTGCTCCTCGAAGTAGGTGTTGTAGATCTCGTTCATCTCGGCGAAGTGGTCCACGTCCGTCAGGTAGACGCGGATCATCATCACGTCGTCCCAGCTCGCGCCGCCCTCTTCGAGGATCGCCCGGACGTTGGCGAGGGTCTGGAGGGTCTGCTCGCGCAGGGTGGGGCCGGCCGGCGTCGGGGGCCTGCCCTCCTCGGCGGGCAGGAAGCCGACCTGGCCGGCGACCTGGAGGATGTTGCCCTTCCGCACGCCGTGCGAGAACTTCGCGGGCGGGGTGGTGTGGGTTTTCGGGGTGAGCGCGGTCTTCTCGGTCATCAGGGGGTTTCCTTGATCGGGGTTCTGCCGGAGTACTCGCCGCTGATCGCGTCCGCCGTACGGCGCACCAGCGGGAGCAGGGTGAGGAGTTCCTCGGCGGTGACGACCACGTTCGGCGCGGAGACCGACATCGCGGCGACCACCCGGCCGTCGGCGCCGCGGACGGGGGCGGCGACGCAGTTGATGGACTCCTCGTGGCCGCCGAGGTCGGTGGCCCAGCCCTGTTCGCGCACCGTGGCCAGCTCCTTGAGGTAAGCCTCGGCGTTCGGTGTCGAACGGGCCGTGTACAGGGGGTAGTCGAGCTTGTCCGCGAGGGCGCGGCGCTCGGGTTCGGGCAGGTCGGCGAGGAGGAGCTTGGCGACGGCCGCGACCGTGATGGCGACGGGCTTGCCGATCCGGGAGTACATGCGGACCGGGTAGCGGCTCTCCACCTTGTCGATGTAGAGGACCTCGTTCTCCTCGTGGACGGCGAGGTGCACGGTGTGGCCGCAGGCCTCGTTGAGGCGGACGAGGTGGGGGTGGGCGATCTCTCGGATGTCGAGGTTCTCCATCGCCTCCTGCGCGAGGGCGAACAGGCGGGCGCCGAGGCGGTAGCGCTGGTCGGACTGGCGGTAGACCATGCCGTGTTCGTGCAGGGTGCGCAGCAGGCGAAGGGCCGTGGACTTGTGCACGCCCAGGCGGTCGGCGACCTGCCCGAGGTCTGCGGGGCCCTCGGCGAGCAGCGGCAGGATGCTCAGGGCGCGGTCGACGGTCTGGCTCATGGGGTGTTCGCCTCCTGTTCGGCCACGTCGGCTTGCGTCCAGCCGGGGCCGAGTCGAAGTCTCCCCCATGCGGCGCCGCCGAGGGCGCTCAGCCGGTCGGCGTGGTCCCGGGCGGGGGGCGGGGCGAGGTCGCCGGGGGTGGTGAGGGCCGCGGCGGCGAAGAGGTGGCCGTGGCGCAGCCGGACCGACAGGGGCAGGCCGCGCAGGGTGGCGGAGAGGAAGCCGGCGGCGAAGGCGTCGCCGGCGCCGGTGGTGGCGACGACCTCCACGCGCAGGGCCGGTTCGAAGACGTGCGGCCGATGGCTCGCGAACGCCGTCGCGCCCCTCGCGCCCTGCTTCACCACCAGCACGTCCGGCTCGGGCAGCGCCGCGCGGACGGCCTCGGGGCCGCCCTTGATCCCCCAGGCCTGCTCCGCCTCGTCCTCCCCCACGAACACGACGTCCACGCGCCGGGCCAGGTCCAGCAGCACCAGCGGCCCTTCGGCCGTACGCCACAGCCCCGGCCGGTGGTTCACGTCGAAGGAGAGCAGCGGCCGCCCGGCGCGGGGTGCCGTCAGCGCGTGCATCAGCTCCCGGCACTCGGGCGACAGCGCCGCCGTGATCCCCGACAGGTGCAGCACCCGGCCCGCCCGTGCCGCCCCGAGGTCCACGTTGCCCGCGCTCATCACCGACGCCGCCGAACCGGTCCGGTAGTACGCCACCTCGTGCGCGCCCGTGCCGCGGTCGCCGGCCGTGCGGAAGTAGATGCCGGTGGGCCGGAGCGCGTCGGTGCCCACGGCGCTCGTGTCGACCCCGTATCCGGCGATCCTCTCGACCAGGTACTGCCCGAACCCGTCCGCGCCCACGCGGCTCACCCATCGTGCGGAGTGCCCGGCGGCCGCCAGCACGCAGGCCACGTTGGACTCGGCGCCGCCGATCGCGCGGTCGAAGGAGGGCACGTCCGCGAGGCGTCCCGGGCGGCTGGGCAGGAAGGTGACCATGGACTCGCCGAGCGTCACGACGTCCACAGGCTCGTGCGGAACGGTCCTGGCGCACATGGCGTCGTAAGCAGCGTCGTCGATGATGACTCCTGTCGATGCCCGGGCGGCGGCTCCGTTGACCCGGTGTCGGCGAGATGCTAGACACCAGTTAGCAATACATGCAATGGCCGTTGCACAGATTGCAACAGTCAGGAGAGGGGCTCCATGCGCACCGAAGCGCTCGCCCGGCTGGCCGAGGAACGTGTCGACCACCGCTTCAAGGGCCTCCCGCCCGACGCCGACGGCCTGACCGTCGGCGAACTGGCCGCCCAGCGCCGCAACCTCTTCCGCGCGGCCGACGGCTTCGCCACCCCCGTCCTCGCCCTGTCCGCCGAGCGCCTGGAGCACAACCTGGCGCTGATGGAGGCGTACGCCGCCCGGCACGGGCTGGCCTTCGCCCCGCACGGCAAGACCTCCATGGCCCCGCAGCTCTTCCACCGCCAGCTCGAACACGGCGCCTGGGGCATCACCCTGGCGGTGCCCCACCAGGTGCGCGTCGCCCGGGAGTTCGGGGTCCGGCGGATCTTCCTCGCCAATGAACTCGTCGACGCCGCCGCCCTGCGGTGGATCGCGGCCGAGCTGGCCGCCGACCCGGAGTTCCGGTTCGTCGCCTACGTCGACTCCGTGCGCGGGGTGGAGCTGATGGACGCCGCGCTCAAGGGTTGCGCCAGGCCCGTCGACGTCGTCGTCGAGCTGGGGGCCGGCGACGGAGCCCGCACCGGTGTGCGCACGGAGGCGGACGCGCGGGCCGTCGCCGAGGCCGTGGGCCGTGCGTCCGGCACGCTGCGGCTCGTGGGGGTCGCCGGGTACGAGGGCGAGGTGCCGCAGCCCGATCCGGAGCGGGTGCGGGCGTATCTGCGGCGGCTGGTGGCGCTCGCCGCCGGGCTGGACCGCGCCGGGCTGTTCAAGGGCGCGCAGGAGATCGTCGTCAGCGCGGGCGGCAGCGGCTGGTTCGACTCGGTGGCCGAGGTGTTCGCGGAGATCCCCGAACTGTCCGCGCCCGTGCTGAAGCTGCTGCGCTCGGGTGCGTACGTCTCGCACGACGACGGGCACTACCGCCGGATCACCCCCTTCGCCCGCGTCCCGGAGGAGGGCGCGCTGGAGCCGGCCTTCCGGCTGTGGGCGCAGGTCGTGTCGCGGCCGACCCCGGAGCAGGCCTTCGCCAACGCGGGCAAGCGCGACGCGGCCTACGACCTGGACCTGCCCGCCGCCCAGGTGGTACGCCGCGGCGAGGTCGAGCGCCCGGCCGACGGGATCACCGTGACCGGGCTGTCCGACCAGCACGCCTGGCTGCGCACCGAACCGGGCGCGGACGTGGAGGTCGGCGACTGGATCGGGCTCGGGCTGTCGCACCCCTGCACGTCGTTCGACAAGTGGCAGCTGATCCCGGTGGCGGAGGCGGACGGGACGGTGGTCGACTTCATCCGTACCTACTTCTAGGGGGCCTTCCGTGCAGGACCTGGTCATCCGGGACGCCGACGTCGTGGACGGCAGCGGCGAACCGTCGTACCGCGCCGACGTGGTGATCGACGGCGGGCGGATCGTCTCGATCGTCAAGGAGGCCGCCCAGGCCGGCTGCCAGCGCCCGCGCGCCATGCGGGAGCTGGACGCGGAGGGCCTGGTCCTCTCCCCCGGCTTCATCGACATGCACGCCCACTCCGACCTCGCCCTGCTGCGCGACCCCGACCACAGCGCCAAGGCCGCGCAGGGCGTCACGCTGGAGGTGCTCGGCCAGGACGGGCTGTCGTACGCACCGGTGGACGACCGCACGCTTCAGGAGGTGCGGCGGGCGATCACCGGGTGGAACGGGTACGGCGACGACCTCGACGTCGACTGGCGGTCGGTCGGGGAGTACCTGGACCGGCTGGACCGGGGCATCGCCGTGAACGCCGCGTACCTGATCCCCCAGGGCACGGTCCGGGCGCTCGCCGTCGGCTGGGAGGACCGCGCGGCGACGCCCGAGGAGCTGGACCGGATGCGGCGGTTGGTGGCCGAGGGCATGGAGCAGGGCGCGGTCGGGATGTCCTCCGGGCTGACGTACACGCCCGGCATGTACGCCCCGGACGCCGAACTGACCGAACTGTGCCGGGTGGTGGCGTCGTACGGCGGCTACTACTGCCCGCACCACCGCTCCTACGGCGCGGGCGCCCTTGAGGCGTACACCGAGATGGTGGAGCTGGCCCGGGAGGTGGGCTGTGCGCTGCACCTGGCCCACGCGACGATGAACTTCGGCGTGAACAAGGGCCGGGCGCCCGAGCTGCTCGCCCTGCTCGACGCGGCCCTCGGCGCCGGCGCGGACATCACGCTGGACACCTATCCCTACACGCCCGGCTCCACCACGCTGGCCGCGCTGCTGCCGAGCTGGGCGAGCGCGGGCGGGCCGGAGGAGATCCTGGCCCGGCTCGGCGACCCGGCGACGGCCGGGCGGATCCGGCACGGCCTGGAGGTGACCGGCGCGGACGGCTGTCACGGGGTGCCGGTGGAGTGGGAGACGATCGAGATCTCCGGCGTCACCGCCCCCGCGCTGGGCGCGTTCGTGGGGCGTACGGTCCGGGAGGCGGCACGGCTGCGCGGCGAGTCCCCGTGGGACACCGCCCGGCACCTGCTGCTGGCGGACCGGCTCGGCACGACGATCCTCCAGCACGTCGGGCACGAGGAGAACGTCCGCGCGATCATGCGGCACCGGGCGCACACCGGCGGCTCCGACGGCATCCTGCAAGGCGCCAAGCCGCATCCGCGGGCGTACGGCACGTTCCCGCGCTATCTCGGCCACTACGTACGGGAGTTGGGCGTGCTGGGCCTGGAGGAGTGCGTCGCGCATCTGACGTCCCGGCCCGCGGCCCGGCTGAGGCTGGCGGACCGCGGGCTGGTGCGCGAGGGGTACCGGGCCGACCTGGTGCTGTTCGACCCGGCGACGGTGGCGGCGGGCGCCACCTTCGCCGAGCCGCGCAGGCTGCCCGTGGGGATCCCGTACGTCCTGGTCGACGGCCGGTTCGTCATCGAGGACGGCAGGCGGACGGACGTGCTCGCGGGCCGCTCCGTCCGCCGCGCTCCGAAGTGACCCTGTTTCCCTACGGCTTGGGCAGGGTGCAGCCGGAGGCGTCCAGGTTCAGCTTGTTGCCGGTGGTGAAGCAGGCCGGGATGCCGTACGTCTCCTCGGCGTAGTTGATGCCCTGGCGGACGGTGACGTTGCCGCTCTCGTCGACCTCGCAGGGGTTGTTCTCGGTGCAGCGCTCGCCGTCCTCGTTGCCGGTGTTGTTGACGGCCACGACGTTGCCGGTGGCGGTGTCGATCACCGGGGAGCCGGAGGTGCCGCCGATGGTGTTGCAGGCGGAGGTGTAGCGCAGGGAGTCCTTCCAGGTCCAGTCGCCCTCCTTCAGCCGGTACACGAAGCCGTCCACGGCGCAGCTGTAGATCGTCTTCCAGTAGCCGGAGACGACCTTGATGGCGGTGCCGGCGGTCGGGTGGGTGTCCTGCACGGTCAGCGGGCTGATGCCGTAGCTCTTCTTGATCGCCGCGTACGTGGTGGTCGTGCGGTAGATCGTGACGTCCGTGTCCGTCATGGTCGAGTACACGACCTGGTTGGCGCGCAGGGTGGCGATCTTGCTGCCGGCGGAATTCAGCAGGCCGAAGGTGCGGCTGGAGGACTGGCCGGTGATGACCTCGCCGGGGCTGGGGAAGCCGGTCTCCAGGCAGTGGCCGTTGGTCAGGACGAGGGCCGGGTCGGTGTCCGCGGAGCCGGGGAAGCGGATGACCGAGCCGGAGCAGTTGCTGAGCGAGACGGTGCCGGCGAAGTCGACCGTGACCGCCTTGGCCGCGGGCGCCTTTGCGGTGTGCGGCTGCGCCGGGTGCGGGGCGGCCACCGCCGGGGTCGCGCCCAGGGCGGCCAGGGCCACGGAGGAGAGCACGGCAAGGAGAGGCTTGTTCATGTGGGGGTCCCCTCTGACGACATGGGCGACCGGAGATCTTCCGGCCGCCCTCATGCTTGTCATGCGCATTCTCAAGGTGCGAGAGGGGTGTGAACAAGAAGGCGTCAAGCGCCATAGGGGTTTCCCTGTGCGCCGCTCAGCGTCCGCACGGGCGCCCGGCGGCACCACCCGCGTGTCTCACGTGGCGGAAGACACGGCCCACGAGGCGATACCGGGCCGTAAGCTCACACATATGCAGGTGATCCAGTCGACCAAGCTCGCCAACGTCTGTTACGAGATCCGGGGCCCGGTGCTGGAGGAGGCCATGCGGCTGGAGGCAGCCGGTCACCGCATCCTCAAGCTCAACACCGGCAACCCGGCCGCCTTCGGCTTCGAGTGCCCGCCGGAGATCCTGGAGGACATCCTCCGCAACGTCTCGACGGCCCACGGGTACGGCGACGCCAAGGGTCTGCTCGCCGCCCGGCGCGCGGTCGTCATGCACAACCAGACGCTCGGCATCGAGACCGACGTCGAGCACGTCTTCATCGGCAACGGCGTCTCCGAGCTGATCGTGATGGCCATGCAGGGGCTGCTCGACGACGGCGACGAGGTGCTCGTACCGGCGCCGGACTACCCGCTGTGGACCGCCGCGGTCTCCCTCGCCGGCGGCACGGCCGTGCACTACCGCTGCGACGAGCAGGCGGACTGGACGCCGGACCTCGCCGACATCGAGCGCAAGGTCACCGACCGCACCAAGGCGATCGTGATCATCAACCCGAACAACCCCACGGGCGCGGTCTACGACGAGGCGGTGCTCAAGGGGCTGACGGACGTCGCCCGCCGGCACAACCTGCTGGTCTGCTCCGACGAGATCTACGACAAGATCCTCTACGACGGCGCCACGCACACCCCGACCGCGAAGGTCGCCCCCGATCTGCTCACCCTCACCTTCAACGGCATGTCGAAGGCGTACCGGGTGGCCGGGTACCGGGTGGGCTGGATGTCGATCTCCGGGCCGCGCGCGCACGCCGACTCCTACATCGAGGGCCTGACGATCCTGGCGAACATGCGCCTGTGCGCCAACATGCCGGGACAGCACGGCGTGGTCGCCGCGCTCAGCGGACGCCAGTCGATCAACGACCTGGTGCTGCCGGGCGGCCGGCTGAAGGAGCAGATCGACACCGCCCATGAGCTGCTGACCCAGATCCCGGGCGTGAGCTGCGTGCGGCCCAAGGGCGCGCTGTATCTCTTCCCGCGCCTCGACCCGCAGGTCTTCAAGATCAAGGACGACCGGCAGATGGTCCTGGACCTGCTCCGCCAGGAGAAGATCATGGTCGTCCAGGGCACGGGCTTCAACTGGCCCGAGCCGGACCACTTCCGGGTGGTGACCCTGCCGACGGTCGGTGATCTGCGGGACGCGATCACCCGGATCGGGAACTTCCTGGACGGATACGGCCAGTAGTAGTCGACGGACTTCATTCCGTGACACGACTCAACTTTAGACGAAATCCAAGCTAGGATGGTTTCCTGTCACGCACAGGAGGCCATCCCCCATGTACGAACCGATCCGCACCAAGTCGGTCCACAGCACAGTGCCCGGCGCCTCCTGCGACTTCCCCCACCGGTCGCGCGAGGAGGAGCTGGACATCCAGCTCGCCGGACACCTCGCCGCGCTCCTCGCGGTCACCGACGAACTGCGCGGGCTGACCCCGTCGGCCGACCTGGACACCGCCGCCGAGCGGCTCGCCGGACAGGTGGCCCGGCTCCGCGGCGGGCGCCCCCCGCTGCGGGCCACCGCGTCCGCCGCCGGCGACCCCGCCGCGCTGCACCGGCGCGCGCACACCCTCGCGGGCCGCGCGCTCGTCGTCGCCGCGTCGCGCGCCGACACGGCGGTGGCGATCCTGACGGCCGGGCGCATGGACGCCCACGCCGCCGCGCTCACCGACCCGAAGGAACTCAGCACCACCCGCTGACCCCGGCCGGGGCACCCCGCGGGGCGCGTTGCAGTGCCGGGGCCGTGAGACGAATCGCGGGAATCGTCCTCGCGGTGCTGCTGATCGGCGGTGCGGTGGCCGCCGCCGTCGCGGGCCGGCACGGGGACGACAAGGGCACGGCAACGAAGACCGTGCGGGGAGTGATCGGATCGGAGAAGGCGGACTTCTTCGCCACCCCCGACGTGGTGAAGGCCCTGGCCGCCCAGGGCTGCACCGTCCAGGTCGAGTCCTCCGGCTCCTGGGCCATGGAGGGGCTGGGCCTCAAGGGGTACGACTTCGCGTTCCCCTCCGGCCAGGCGCCCGCCGACGCGCCGGCCGCCAAGTGCCACGCCCAGGAGCCGCTGCCCCGGCCCTTCTGCTCGCCGCTCGTCGTCGTGGCCCACCGCAGCACGGCCGACGTCCTCGCCGCCAACGGGCTCGCGGTGCTCGACGGCAGGGGCGGGGCTGTACGGCGCGGGCGCGCTGATCGCCCCGCCGGAGCGGCCCGCGCTGCCGGACTTCCCGGGCCCGCTGGAGCAACTGGCGTCCGTCCGGGCCGACTTCGGGAAGCTGACGGACTGTCCGGCCGGTGTCGACCTGCCGTCCGAGGCCGCCGCACGGCTCGCCGCCCTCACCGGGCTGCCGGCCGCGCTGCTGGAGCCGGGCTGGGTCGCCGAGGCCCTGGCCCAGGACGCGGAGGCGGTGGACGCCTTCGTCCGCACCCGCTGGTGGACCCGGCTGACCCCGGGCACCGAGCCGCCGAGCGGCATCTGGAGCGCCGGCTCGGCGCGCTGCACGAGGAGGCCGAGCGGCCGGCCTCGGCGCTGCGGGATACGGAGGGGCGCCGGCAGGAGGCGCACCCGCGGCACTTGGAGGACCGGGGCAACCGACACGGGTGCCCCGCACGCCGTTGTGCGGGGCACCCGGGGTCGTCCCACGGCCGGTCGTGACGATCGCTGGTCAGGGCATCCCAACCGGCCGTGGAGTCCGGGGCGGGGCTACGGCACTAGCCGAGGCGCTCCACCAGGGCGTGGTACTGGTCCCACAGCTCCTTCGGGGTGTGGTCGCCGAAGGTGTTCAGGTGCTCGGGGATGAGCGCGGCCTCCTCGCGCCACACCTCCTTGTCGACCGTGAGCAGGAAGTCCAGGTCGGACTCGGACAGTTCGAGACCGTTCGTGTCCAGCGCGCCCTTCGCGGGGAGCACGCCGATCGGCGTCTCGACGCCCTCGGCCCGGCCGTCGAGGCGGTCCACGATCCACTTCAGGACGCGGGAGTTCTCGCCGAAGCCCGGCCAGACGAACGTGCCCTCGTCGTTCTTGCGGAACCAGTTGACGTAGTAGATCTTCGGCAGCTTGGCCTGGTCCTTGCCCTTGGCGACGTCGACCCAGTGGCCCATGTAGTCGCCCATGTTGTAGCCGCAGAACGGCAGCATCGCGAACGGGTCGCGGCGCAGCTCGCCGACCTTGCCCTCGGCGGCGGCGGTCTTCTCGGAGGCCACGTTGGCGCCGAGGAAGACGCCGTGGTTCCAGTCGAAGGACTCGGTCACCAGCGGCACCGCGGAGGCGCGGCGGCCGCCGAAGAGGATCGCCGAGATCGGCACGCCCTTGGGGTCCTCCCACTCGGGCGCGATGATCGGGCACTGGGCGGCGGAGACCGTGAAGCGGGAGTTGGGGTGCGCGGCGGGCTCGGCCGAGTCCGGGGTCCAGTCGCGGCCCTTCCAGTCGGTCAGGTGGGCCGGGGTCTCCTCGGTCATGCCCTCCCACCACACGTCGCCGTCGTCGGTGAGCGCGACGTTGGTGAAGACCGCGTTGCCCCACAGGGTCTTCATCGCGTTGGCGTTGGTGTGCTCACCGGTGCCGGGCGCGACGCCGAAGAAGCCGGCCTCGGGGTTGATCGCGTACAGGCGGCCGTCCTCGCCGAACCGCATCCAGGCGATGTCGTCGCCGATGGTCTCCACGGTCCAGCCGGAGATCGTGGGCTCCAGCATGGCGAGGTTGGTCTTGCCGCAGGCGCTCGGGAAGGCGGCGGCGACGTACTTGGACTCAGCCCGGCTGGAAGCAGAAGGGGGCGGGGTGAGCTTGAGGATCAGCATGTGCTCGGCCAGCCAGCCCTCGTCACGCGCCATGACGGAGGCGATGCGCAGCGCGTAGCACTTCTTGCCGAGCAGGGCGTTGCCGCCGTAGCCGGAGCCGTAGGACCAGATCTCGCGGTCCTCGGGGAAGTGCGAGATGTACTTGGTGGAGTTGCACGGCCACGGAACGTCCTGCTGGCCCTCCTCCAGCGGGGCGCCGAGGCTGTGCACGGCCTTCACGAAGAAGCCGTCGTCGCCGAGTTCGTCGAGGACGGCCTGGCCCATGCGCGTCATCGTGCGCATGGAGACGGCGACGTAGGCGGAGTCGGTGATCTCCACACCGATCGCGGACAGCTTGGAGCCGAGCGGGCCCATGCAGAAGGGGACGACGTACATCGTCCGGCCGCGCATCGAGCCGCGGAAGATCCCCTTCTCACCGGCGAAGATCTCCCGCATCTCGGCGGGGGCCTTCCAGTGGTTGGTGGGGCCGGCGTCCTCCTCCTTCTCGGAGCAGATGAAGGTCCGGTCCTCGACGCGCGCGACGTCGGACGGGTCGGAGGCGGCGTGGTAGGAGTGCGGGCGCTTGATCGGGTCGAGCTTCTTGAACGTTCCCTTGGCGACCAGTTCTTCGGCGAGCCGCTCGTACTCGGCCTCGGAGCCGTCGCACCAGACCACGCTGTCCGGCTGCGTCAGTTCGGCGATCTCGTTGACCCACGAGATCAGTTCCTGGTGGTTGGTGGGGAGGGGAGCCGCGTTGTCGCGCGCCACGGTTGCTCCTAAGTGAGGGTTTTTGGTTTGTCGCCCCGTGGGGGCCGCGACCCGGATGCTTCGCCGCGCCGATCTTGCGCGCGCTCATCCGGTGCCGACCGCACTCATTTGATCATCCGATGCGAATGCCCATCTGTCCAGGGGGCGTCACAGGTGAGCGACGTGACCCATGCCACGATTTTCATGAGTTCCGTGATTCTTTGCGTCCATGTTGGATTCAGCGGAAAGTTCTTTTGCGTTTTCCCTGGTCACCATCAGCCGTTGACGGACGACTTACGGTGTCGTAGGTACCATGCGCGCATGACTGCGTCCGTCCCCGACGCGCCCACGGACACGCCGGCCCACGGCCGCGGTCCCACCGCGCTCTCCTTGCCGCAGCAGGTCAAGCCGAAGCTGCGTGGCTGGCTGCACCTCGGCATGTTCCCGGCCGTACTCATCGCGGGGCTGGTGCTCACCGCCCTCGCCGACTCCACCAGAGGCCGCATCGCCTGCGGCATCTACATCCTGACGGCCTGCCTGCTCTTCGGCGTCAGCGCGCTGTACCACCGGGGCAACTGGAGCCCGCGGATGGACGGCGTCCTGCGCCGCCTCGACCACGCCAACATCTTCCTGATCATCGCGGGCACCTACACCCCGCTGACCCTGCTGCTCCTGCCGGGCGGCAAGGGCGAGTGGCTGCTGTGGGGGATCTGGGCCGCCGCCGCGGCCGGCATCGTCTTCCGCGTCTTCTGGGTCGGCGCCCCACGCTGGCTCTACACGCCCTGCTACCTCGCGATGGGCTGGGCGGCCGTCTTCTTCCTGCCGGACTTCATGCGCACGGGCGGCATCGCCGTCCTGGTCCTCGTGATCGTCGGCGGCCTGCTCTACAGCGCCGGCGGCGTCGTCTACGGCTTCAAGCGGCCGAACCCGTCACCGCGCTGGTTCGGCTTCCACGAGGTCTTCCACTCCTTCACGCTGGCCGCGTTCGTCGTGCACTACGTCGGCATCTCGCTGGTGGCGTACCAGCACGCGTAACCCCCACCGCCCACCACGGCCACAGCTCACCCGAGCTGTGGCCGTTTTTCATGCGCGTGACATCATCTCCCCATTGACAGTAACCATATTTTGAGAGCTACTCTCATTTCATGGTTGCTGTCACTGCGAACCCTCGACGCTGGTGGGCCCTCGGGGCCCTGGTCGCGAGCATGCTCACGCTCGGCTTCGACATGACGATCCTCAACGTGGCGCTGCCGACGATGGCCGCCGAGCTGGGCGCCGGGACCGGCGAGCAGCAGTGGATGGCAGACGCGTACGTCGTCGTCTTCGCCGCCCTGATGCTCCCGGCAGGCCTCCTCGGCGACCGGTTCGGGCGGCGCCGGATGCTGATCACCGGACTCGCCCTCTTCCTGGCCGGCTCCCTGATGGGTGCGCTGGCTCCCGACGTGAACTGGGTCGTCGCGGCCCGGGCGTTCATGGGCGTGGGCGGCGCGCTCGTCACCCCGCTCGCCCTGTCCGTGCTGCCCTCGCTCTTCGGCGCCGACGAGCGCGCCAAGGCCGTCGGCATCATCTCCGCCGCCTCCGCGCTCGGCCTGCCGCTCGGCCCGATCATCGGCGGCTGGCTGCTGAACCACTTCTGGTGGGGCTCGGTCTTCCTGGTCAACGTCCCGATGGCCGCGATCGGCATCGCCGCCTGTGTCCTCCTGCTCCCCGAGACCGGCGACCCCGCCTCCCCGCGCGTCGACGTCCTGTCCGCCGCGCTCACCGCGACCGGCCTCGGCGCCCTCATCTACGCGATCATCGAGGCGCCCGACCGCGGCTGGCACGACCCCCTGGTCCTGACGACGTTCGCGGCGGCCGCGGTGCTGCTCACCGCACTCGTGCTGCGCGAGCGGCGGGCCGAGCGCCCCATGCTCGACATGACGCTGCTGGCCCACCGCGGCTTCCTGTTCAACACGCTCGCCGCGACCCTGGTGATGTTCGTGCTGTCGGGCCTGCTGTTCGTGCTGCCCCCGTATCTCCAGGCCGTCCTCGGCCACGACGCCCTCGGCACCGGCGTGCGGCTGCTGCCGATGATGGGCGGCCTGATGGTGGCCGCGCGGGGCGCCCAACCGGTCGTCGCCAGGTTCGGCGCGCGGGCCGTGGTGAGCGCCGGGCTGGTGGTGCTGGCCTTCGCCGCGCTGCTCGGCAGCCGTACGACGGCGGGCTCCGGCTACGGCTTCGTCGCGCTGTGGCTGTCGATCACCGGCGTCGGCTTCGGCTTCGCCGTCGTGCCCGCGATGGACGGCGCCCTCGCCGCCCTGCCCCGCGACCGGGCCGGCAGCGGCTCGGGCCTGCTGATGACGCTGCGCCAGGTCGGCGCCGCCGTCGGCATCGCCCTGCTGGGCAGCCTGCTCGCCGGGATCTTCCGCGACCGGCTCGACGTCACCGGGCTGCCCCCGCACGCCGCGCACACCGCCGGCGACTCGGTGGTCGCCGCACACCTGATCGCCCGGCAGGCGGGCCCCGAAAGCGCGGCCCGCCTCGCCGCCTCCGCGAACGACGCCTACGTCCACGGCATGGGCGTGACCTTGCTGGTGTGCGGGATCGCCGCGCTGGCCGCCGCGCTGCTGGCGGCGGTCCTCCTGCCGAGGACGCCGTCACCCGCGCGGGAGGCGGAAACCGACGGCGCCACCATGGTCGTCGCCGCGGAGGATGCCTGACAATGAACCGTATGACGGCCGCACGTTCCCCCCTCTCCCCCGCCGAGCGCCCCCAGCTGGGCCTGCGCGAACGCAAGAAGATCAAGACCCGCGAGGCCATCCGCACCGCGACGTACGCGCTGATCAGGGAGCAGGGGTACGACGCCACGACCGTCGAGCAGATCGCCGAGCGGGCCGAGGTGTCGCCGTCGACCGTCTTCCGGTACTTCCCGACCAAGGAGGACATCGTCCTCACGGACGAGTACGACCCGCTGATCGTGGCGGAGTTGCGCGCCCGGCCCGCCGGCGAGCCGTGGATGGAGTCGATGCGGCACGTCATGCACAAGGCCCTGGAGGCCGGCACGGGCGAGGACCCCGAGGTGGTGCGGCTGCGCACCCACCTCACGGTGCAGGTCCCCGCCGTCCGCTCCCGGATGTTCGAGAGCATGTCGGAGACCGGCCGCCTGCTCCGCGGCGCCCTCGCGGAACGCTACGGCCTGGACCCCGACGCCCTGGAGGTCCGCGTCTACGCGATGTCCCTGATCGGCGGCCTGATGGAGGTCTCCATGTACTGGGCCGAGAACGACTTCGCGGGCGATCTGGGCGACCTCATGGACCGGGCCCTGACCGTCCTGGACCGGGGCCTGCCCCACGAAAACCGCTGAGAGCGCCCCGCCCCGGCATGCGATGCTGACGGGGTGAACGCAGCCGAGATCCACGTCGAAGTCGCCCCCGCGCTCCATGTGTTCGTACCGCAGTCCCGGCGCGGTGGTTCAACGGTGCTGGCCACGGACGGCGTCTCCACCCTCGGCCATGTCATCGAGTCCCTGGGCGTCCCGCTGACCGAGGTCGGCGCGCTGGTCGTGGACGGCCGCGAGGTGCCCGTGTCGCACATTCCGCGGGCGGGCGAGCAGGTGCGCGTGCGCCCCGTCGAGCGCCCCCAGCGGGTCCCCGGCGCCCCGCTCCGCTTCCTCCTCGACGTCCATCTGGGCACCCTGGCCCGCCGCCTGCGCCTCCTCGGCGTGGACACGGCGTACGAGTCGACGGACATCGGCGACCCCGCCCTCGCCACCCGCTCGGCGGCCGAGAAACGCGTGATGCTCAGCCGCGACCGTGGCCTGCTGCGCCGCCGCGAACTGTGGGCCGGGGCCTTCGTCTACAGCACCCGCCCCGACGACCAACTCCACGACGTCCTCGACCGCTTCGCCCCCGACCTGCGCCCCTGGACCCGCTGCACGGCCTGCAACGGCCTGCTGAAGCAGGCCACGAAGGACGAGCTGGCCGACCAGCTCAAGTCCGGCACCCAGCGCTCGTACGACGTCTTCGCCCAGTGCACGTCCTGCGGTCGGGCGTACTGGAAGGGCGCGCACCACGACCAGCTGGAGGCGATCGTGGAGCGCGCCCTGTCACAGCACGGCTAACGCCTGCTCGCATCCCCCTTGTCGCACGCGGTTCCGTTCCTGTTCCGGTCCAGCCCCAGCGGGTCGTCGCCGCCGTTGACCTTCAGGAGCCCGTAGCCGTTGCGCTTCAGCCAGGCGCACCGGGCGGCCGTCGTCTTCTGCACCCCGGGCGGGAAGGCCGTCGGCACGCAGACGTTGATCGAGCCGTAGTGCCGGTCGCAGCCGGACAGCGTCGGGCTGACCTGCTGGGACGTGCGCTTCTTGGCGGGCCCCGCGACCTTGCCGGTGAGGCCGTCGGCGAAGGCGTGGATGTGCGGGGACGCGGCGGTCAGGGCCGCCGGGCCCGTCAGGTGCACCCACTGGGCCACCGAGGGCACCCCGTTGGCGTCCACCGCGAAGAGCATGTACCAGCCGGGCGGCGCCAGGTTGGGGTTGTTCGTGATGTTCAGGTCGACGTTGTTGCCGTCGACCGAGAGGGGCAGGTCGACGAAGCGCTGGTTGGGATCGGAGGAGTGGGTGACCGCGGCCGGGCGGATCAGCTCCGCCTTGGCGATCGGGCGATCGACGGTGATCCGCTGGGTGTCGCCGTACTTCCACTCCTGGCTGATCACCGAGGTGATCGTCGGCCGGGGGCCCTTGAAGAGGTAGGGCGGGGTGTAGATCGACACGTTGTGGTTCCAGCTGCCGTTGCCCGGGTTGTCGCCGGTGGCCATCACCCGGCCGTCGGGCAGCAGGAACGCCGAGGAGTGGTAGCCGCGGGACTCGGGGTCGGCGGCCACCTGCTGGAAGGCGTTGGTGGCGGGGTCGTACAGCGAGGACTCGTACACCGGGTTGGCGCGGTTGTGCAGGGCGCCGCCGGTCTCCAGCACCTTGCCGTCGGGCAGCAGCACCGTGGAGACGTACATCTTGCCCTGGCTGCCGGTCTCCGGGACCTTGCCGTTGCCCAGGTCGACCGTGCCCTGCGGGATCGGCGGACCGGCGACGTACGACGGGTTCGCCTGCTTGAGGTCGATCACGTCGGTGAGGCGGCCCGCGTCCGGGTTGGAGTCGATGTTGCCGCCGCCGACCGTCAGCACCCGCTGGTCCTGCGCCGGAGGCAGCAGCACGGACGACGACTGGTCCCGCTGGTCCTTGTTCTGCAGTCCCGGGATCTGGGTCACCGTGTTGGCGCCGTAGTCGTAGATCGCCGAGCCGGTGCCGGGGATGTTGTTGCCGAAGACATGGCTGCCCGTGTAGAAGAGGCGGCCGTCCTGCATGAGGACCATCGCCGGGTACAGGCCCCAGAACGACCAGGTCTGGTTGACCTTCCACGTCGGCAGCCACTGCTGGTCCTTGTCGGACCAGCGCTCGGCGGTCACGGACCCGGTGGAGTCCTCGCGCAGCCCGCCGAAGGTGATGACGTCACCGTTGCCCAGCTCGGTCGCCGACGGGTACCAGTGGCCGTCGTTGAGGTCGTTGGTCCTGGTGTAGGTCTCGGTCTTCGGGTCGAAGATGTACGAGTCCTTGAACCCCTCGTACCCGTGCGTGCCGTTCGGGTCCGGATAGGCCTTGTTGCCGCTCAGCACGAGCACCCGGCCGTCCTGCAACTGCACATGCCCCGCGCAGAACATGTCCTTCGGGGTGGGGATCACCTTGTACGTGCCGTTCACCGGGTCGTACACCGCGCTCGTGAACGTGCCCGCGTTGAAGGCGTCCTGACTGTTGCCGGAACCGGCGATCAGCAGCACCTTGCCGTTGCTGAGGACGACGGAGTGCATGGAGCGGACCGGGTTCTGCGTCGGCAGGACGGACCAGCTGCCGCCCGCGCACTGGTCGTTGGTGCCGGTGCACTGGGCGGGCGGGGTCACGTCCGGGACCTGGTCCATGGTGTAGTCGTCGGTGGTCGCCGAGCCGGTGCCGTAGACGGAGACACCCCAGGTGATGCGGTCGGTGCCGGGCGGGATCTCGGGGGTGCGGACGGTGGCCTGCGTCCAGGCCGAGGCCATGTCGAGGGTCTTGACGTCGGTCCAGTACTGCCAGCCGGCGGTCGTGTCGTGCCGGAACAGCGTGACGTTGGCGTCCGGCGTGGTGGTCTTGTACCAGACCCCGAGGTCGTACTGCTTGCCGACGGTCACGGCCGGTGCGCAGTCGGTGGACTCGGTCAGCATCGCCTTGCGGTCACCGTCGACCCGGCGGGTCAGCGTGACCTTCATGGCCGTCGACCCGGAGTGCGCGTCCGAGGTCGTCTCGAAGCTGAAGTCGTTGTCGCCCCAGCCCGATTTCTCCCAGCAGTACGGCATGCCGTCCGTGCCGGCGGTCTCGAAGCCGGGGTTCTTGATCAGGTTGGCGGCCTCGGCGCTCTGCGGCGCGGCCAGGAGCAGACCGGCGGTCAGGGCGCCCACCCCGGCCAGCGCGGTCCGTCTGCGGTACTTGCTCAAGCGGCTCTCCTTGCTCGGCTCCCCCGGCGGCGGGGGAGGTAGACCAGCGCTTCGGTCCCGACGAAGCGCAGGACGAACGTCATGACCAGCGCGAGTGCGGTGGCCGGCAGGGCGCCCATGCCGAACCGGCCGACGAGCAGCGCGATCAGCGGGATGCGCAGCACCAGGTCGGCGTTGGCGAGCAGCGTGAACCGGCCGAGCCGGTCCCACCAGCGGCGGTGCGCGCGCCGGTCGCGGAACAGCAGTTGCTCGATGAGCAGGAAGTTCCAGGCGACGCCGAACTGGTTGGCGAGGATCTCGGCGGGCACGTAGTGCATGCCGAGGTCGGTGAGCGCCCACAGCCCGGCGAGGTTCGGCACGAACCCGCTGGCACCGATCAGCCCGAAGCCGACCATGCGGGCGACGGGCGAGGCGGTGCGCAGTCCGGCCAGATGGCGCAGGAAGCGGAAGCCCTCCTGCGCGGTCGACTTGGACTCCCCCGCGAACCGTTCCTGGAAGACGAACGGCACCTCGGCGACCCGGCCCGGACGGCTGCGGACGGCCAGCTCCAGGAGGATCTTGTAGCCGAGAGGCTTCAGCACCTCGGCGCTGACCGCGCTGCGCCGGATGGCGAAGAAGCCGCTCATCGGGTCGCTGATGCCGTGCAGCCGGCGCGGGAAGAGGGCCTTGGTGAGCCAGGTCGCGCCGCGCGAGACGGCCACCCGGTAGCCGCCGGCGAGCCCGGCCCGGCTGCCGCCCTCGATGTACCGGGAGGCGACGACGAGCCCGGCGTTCGCCCGCTCGCCGGTGGCCACCAACTCCGGTATCAGGGACGGCGGATGCTGGCAGTCGCCGTCCATGACGACGATCCACTCCGAGGTCGCGGCCTTGAGCCCCTCGACGACCGCCCCGCCGAGCCCGCCGACGGGTTCCGCACGGTGCAGCACGGCCACCGGGAACGGGCAGTCCTGGGCGGCCGCGCGGATCACCTCGGGGGTGTCGTCGGTGGAGTCGTCCACGAAGACGACCTCACAGGGCAGCCGCGCGGGCACCGACTCGGTGATCAGCCGCAGCAGCCGCCGGATGTTCGCGGACTCGTTGAAGGTCGGGACGACGACGGTGACGGCGCCGGGCTCAGCTATCTCTGCGGCGTCCAGGCCGGGTATCGGGGCGGTGTACTCGCTCATCGGGCGCCGCCCACTGCCTGGATCCGGCGGATCTCGATGCGGTCCGGGCCGCTGCCGAAGGTGGCGACCGGCACGGAGTGCTGGATGGCGGCCCTGACACCCGGCAGGTCCTTGGCGTCGCGGCGGACGGTCGGCGAGGCGACGACGTAGTCGATGTCCCGCCAGCCGTGCGGCAGGGTCCTGGTGACGGCCGGGTCGAGGTCGGCCTTGTAGAACCAGATGGCGCCGAGCCCGGGCCGGTACCCGGCGTGCACGAGGTCCAGCCAGAGGGCGTCGTCGACGAGGACCCGGGTGTCCTTCGGGTCCGCCACCTGGGTGCCGAGCCAGTGGGAGGCCTGCCGGTAGGGCTTGTTGGCGTCGGCGGTGACGGCGGTGCGGTCGCCGTCGTACCAGTGCGGCACGACGTAGGCACAGGCCGCGAGGGCGAGCACGGCGACGGCCGCGTACCGGCCGCCGGTGACGTACCGCCTCTCGCCCTCGGTCCGCCGGCGGCGCAGCACCGCGTGTGCGACGCACGCCACGCCGCCCGCCAGCACCAGGGCGAGGAAGGGCAGCGCGCCGATGATGTACATGGCGGGCAGATAGCCGTTCGGGCGCAGGGCGACGAGCGCGAGGACCGCCACGGCCAGGGCCGGTCCGGTGAGCGCGCGGGCGGTGCCGGACCAGCGCCGGGTGAGCAGCAGGAGCAGGGCTCCGGCGAGGCCGCCGAGGGGCAGGACGCGGTCGTAGTACAGCCAGGAGTGGAGCACGCCGTACGACCCCGAGCCCCGGTCGAGGAGGAAGCCGGAGCCCGGCCGGGACATCTGGTAGGTGATGCCGTCCCACAGGGACACGTGTCCGGCGCCGGGGAACAACTCGCCCTTCAGCAGCGCGAAGAGCGGATACGACAGGCCGATCAGGGCGCAGGCGGTGACGGCTCCGGTGAGGGCGAACTTACGGGTGTCGCGGTGGCTGTGCCGCCACATGGTGACGAACAGGGCGGGCAGGACGACGAGCATCGTCTCCTTGGTGAGCACGCTCGCGGCGGCGGCGAGGCCCGCGCCGAAGTGGTGCCAGAGGTGGCGGCTGGGCGAGGCGGCGAGGCAGAACGCCAGCAGCAGCCACATCACGGCGATGTTGTCGAGGAAGATCTCCCGGCTGAGGACGACCGCGAGCGGGGAGAGCCCGAACAGGGCCGTGCCGAGCGCGGCGGCCCAGCGCGGCAGCGAGAGCCGGCGGCCGAGGACGTAGACGAGGACCGCGCTGACGCCGCTGATCCCGAGCATGGCGAGGCGCATGGTGGCGACCGTCATGGAGCCGGGGCTGAGCGCCGAGGGGATCCAGCCGAGCAGGGCTATCTGGATCCAGCCGAGCGGTGGGTGGTCGTACCAGTAGGTGTAGTGGGCGAGGCCCCGGCCCTGCTGGACGGCCCAGGCCTGGGCGAGGTAGGTGCCCTCGTCGTCGCTGAGGGTCGGGTAGTCGGCGATGTTCCAGCCCTGGACGACGAGGATCACGACGAGCAGGGCGCCGCAGAGCAGCAGGTCGGGCCGGGAGGAGCGGAGCCGTACCGGTGGCTCGGCCTGGCCCGCCGGAGGGTCCGTGGGCACAGGCCGGCCCTGCGCGGGGACCGTGGCTGCGGTCACCGCGGGAAGAGTGGAGGTCACGCGGGAACATCCTCTCGGATCGGCTCGGCCGCGGTGAGGTGCGCGCCGACGTGCGAGGTCAACTCCCATTCGTTCCGGCCGCGTTGCTCACGCCACACGGCGCGGATCGCGGCACCGGCGAGGAGGACCTGGTAGAAGGGGCCGCCCACGATGAGCTTGACGTAGTGGGTGAGGCGGACCCGCAGGCCGTACTGGACGCCGAAGTCGTGCAGCCCGACCACCTCGAAGACGAAGGTGACGACGGCGGTGACCAGCGGCAGGAAGGTGAGGAAGGCGACGCCGACGGGCACGTCGAGGAAGAGCGCGACGGCCGCGTTCAGCGGGATGACGACACCGGAGAAGGCCTGCATGAACGGGGTCATCAGGGTGTACCGGGCGAGCAACCGCTGCCCGAATCCCGGGAGTTCGCGCCAGTCCTTCTTCCGGTACACCTGGAGGAAGCCCTGGTTCCAGCGGGTGCGCTGCTTGAGGAGCGACATGAGCGAGCCCGGCGTCTCCTCGCGGGTGACCATGTCGGAGTCGTAGGCGACGACGACCTTCTTGCCGACGGACGAGAGCCGCACGCCCAGGTCGCAGTCCTCGGCCAGGCAGTCGGGGTCCCAGCCGTCGGCCTCCCTGAGGACCTGCGTCCGGACGAAGACGGTGTTGCCGCCGAGCGGGATGAACCCCTTCTGCGCGTGCAGGTGCAGCCGGGAGCGGAACCAGAAGAAGTACTCCAGGCAGTTGCGCAGGCTGTACCAGCTGGAGTGGAAGTTGATGAGCTGGACACCGCCCTGGACGACGTCCGCGCCGGTCGCGCGGAAGGCGTGGTCGACGTGGGCGAGCAGCTCCGGATGGACCTGGTCCTCGGCGTCGAAGACCCCGACGACGTCGCCGCGGCAGTGCGGCAGCGCCGTGTTCATGGCCTTGGGTTTGTTCTTCTTCTCGTGGGTGTCGACGACGACCCGCACGCGCGCGTCACGCGTGGCGGCCTTCTCGGCCACCTCCGTGGTCTCGGGGTCGTCGTGCCCGACGATCACGATGATCTCGAAGTCGGTGTGTGTGGACTCCAGCAGCCGCTGGATGGTGTGGTCGAGCACGGCTTGCTCGTGCCGGGCCGGCAGGAGCAGCGAGAAGGACAGCTGCTCGCCCCCTTCCGGTCTGCCGAAGCGGGTGGAGGCGAGCACCTCGGGCGTGCGCCACGCGTGCATCTGCCACCACAGGGTGAACGCCGCCATCCAGAAAAGGGCAAGCGAGACGGCAGCGATGAAGACAGACGTCAGCAAAAGATCCCCCCAGATCCCCCTGAATCCCCTGAGCGCACGACGGTCGGTCATCACCGGGTCACTCGTCGTGTCGCTGTGGAGATCGTAGGAGGGATCTGTGAAGTGTGGGAGCTCTTCAGATAAATAGCTTGTTTCGGAACGGGGATGCGGTAAGCGGTATCTATCCGAACACCCGCTCACTTTCGGACAGTTGCCGCTTACCGCCTGCCGTGCGTGTCCGCAGCTCAGTGCTCGTTCAGGGCCGTACGCAACCGCTCCGGATCGGTCGTCGGCGCCTCGCACGTGAAGTTACGGCAGATGTAGGCCGCGGGCTGACCTCCGACGAGCGGGCGGTCCGCGAGAAGCGGGAACTCGTCGCTCCCCGCCGCGCCCACGGCGACGACGGCGCCGGGGGCGGTGCCCAGAAGTGCGGTGCGGTGCAAGGCCGTTGCGCTCTTGTCGGGGGTGGTGCCGGTTGCGACGACGGCGATCTCCCGCGGCCCGTCGCGCAGGGCCTCGGCGACGGCGAGCCCCCAGCCGATGAACCGCGGCACACGCGGCCCGAGCGTGGTGACGACCCCCAACGCCCGCTCGGCGGCGGTCCGATGGGGCTCGGATCCGGTGTGCGCGGCGTAGCCGAGCAGCGCGCCCGCCGCGGCGGTCCAGCCGGAGGGGGTGGCGTTGTCGGTGGGGTCCTGCGGGCGGCGGATGAGCCGCTCGGCGTCGGCGGCCGTGTCGTACAGCGCGCCGGTGTCCGGGTCGGCGAAACGGGTGAGCACGTGGTCGAGGAGCAGCCCGGCGAAGTCGAGCCAGACGCCCTCCCCCGTGACGGAGGCGAGCGCGAGGAAGCCCTCGGCGACGTCGCCGTAGTCCTCCAGCACCCCGGCGTTGGCACCGGCGCGGCCGTCCTTGCTGGTCCGGGCGAGCCGGGCGTGCTCGTCGAGGTGCACGCGCACGAGGAGGTCGGCGGCGCCGAGGGCGGCCTCGACCAGGTCGGGCCGGTCGAAGTAGGCGCCGGTCTCGGCGAGCGCGGCGATGGCGAGCCCGTTCCAGGCGGCGACGACCTTGTCGTCCCGTCCGGGCGCGGGCCGCTGCCGGCGCTCGTGGAGCAGCCGCTCCCTGATGGCGGCGATCTTCCCGGCGTCGAAGAGGGTGTCCTGCTGGGGAAGCTGGAGGACGGACTGCCCGTGCTCGAAGGTGCCCTCGTCGGTCACGCCGAAGTACTGGGCGGCGAGGTCGCCGTCCGCGTCCCCGAGGACGGCGCGCAGCCGCTCCGGCGTCCAGACGTAGTACGCCCCCTCGACGTGCCGTCCGCTGCCGTCGTCGCTGTCGGCGTCGAGCGCCGAGGCGAACCCGCCCTGTTCGGTGCGCAGTTCACGGACGAGGAAGTCGGCGGTCTCCAGGGCGACGCGCCGGGCGAGATCGGCCCCTGTGGCCCGCCACAGGTGCGCGTACACGCGGCAGAGCAGCGCGTTGTCGTAGAGCATCTTCTCGAAGTGCGGCACGACCCAGTCGCGGTCGACGGAGTACCGCGCGAACCCGCCGCCCAACTGGTCGTAGATCCCGCCCCGGGCCATGCGCTCACAGGTGTCCCGGGCCATCTGCAGCGCACCCTCGGCGCCGGTGCGCGCGTGGTGCCGCAGCAGGAACTCCAGCACCATGGACGGCGGGAACTTCGGCGCCCCGCCGAATCCGCCGCGCTGCGGGTCGTACTCCCGGGTCAGCCCGAGCAGCGCCCGCGCCAGTTCCTCCTCGCCGGGCACCCGGTCGCCCTGGTGGCTGATCTCCCGCTGGGCGAGGTCGCGCACGATCTTCCCGGCGACCTCGCCGACCTCGTCCCTGCGGGTGTCCCACGCCTGCCGGACCCCTTCCAGCACCTGCCGGAAGGAGGGCATGCCGTGCCGGGGCGCGGGCGGGAAGTACGTGCCGAAGTAGAAGGGTTCGGCGTCCGGGGTGAGGAACACGGTCATGGGCCAGCCGCCCTGCCCGGTGGCGGCCTGCACGGCCTCCATGTAGACGGCGTCGACGTCGGGGCGCTCCTCGCGGTCGACCTTGACGCTGACGAAGTGTTCGTTGAGGTACTCGGCGGTGGCGTGGTCCTCGAAGGATTCGTGCGCCATCACGTGACACCAGTGACAGCTGCTGTATCCGACGCTCAGCAGCACGGGCCTGTTCGTCCTGCGGGCCTCGTCGAAGGCCTCGGCCGACCAGGGCCACCAGTCGACGGGGTTGTCGGCGTGCTGGAGGAGATACGGGGACGTCTCATGCGCCAGTCGGTTCACCGCTCCACTCTCCCACGGGCTCGGGGAGGGCGTAGAAACGCATCATCACCGGGCGCGCCCCCTCGGGCGCCCCCTCGCGCGCGTGCCCGAACCGGTCGAGCAGCGCGTGGTACTCCCTCATGAACGCGAGCAGTTCCTCCCGGGTCAGCCAGGTGCCGTGGCGCTGGATCTGGGCCCAGCCCTCGGGTCCGCGGTACTCCTCGTGGGCGCGCCGGTAGAGGACGGAGTCGAACTCGATCTTGAGGTGGGCCAGTTCCGCGACGGCCGCGTACTCCTCGGGGGCCATGGTGGCCGGGTCGGGGGTGGTGTGGCTGAACGGCAGCGACCGCCACCACCGCTCCCGCCCGCCGGACTTCTCCGGGATCTCCTCGATGAGCTTCTGCTCGGCGAGTTTGCGCAGGTGGTAGCTGGTGGTGCCGGAGCTCTCGCCGAGTTCGCGGGCGAGCACGGTGGAGTTCGCCTCGCCGTGCCGGCCGAGGTATTCGAGGATCCGGCGGCGCAGCGGATTGCCGAGGGACTTGTAGAGGGCGGTGCGCTCCAGGCTGGTCATCTCGGGCATGCCGTGGGTCATGGCGCCACCGTAACCCTGAGAACCCTGAGACGTCCCCGATGATTGCCGAGATTTCTTTGCAGAATTTTCTCTGCGGTCTACGGTGAAGACAGTCGCAGTCCGCAGTCCACAGTCCGGAGAGCGGAGACGCGGAGACCAGGGACGGGAGAGGTGGCGAGGGGGACATGAGCATGGGCGGGAAATGGGCCCTGGTCCTGCTGGGATCGTCGGCGGTGCTGCTGGTGCCGTGGATGGTGGTGCTGGCCATGACACTGCCGGGCAGCGCACAGGTGGACAACTGGCCGCTGGCCTGGATCGGCCTCGACGTCCTCATGGCCGCGGGCTGTGCGGCGACGGCCCTGCTCGGCCTGCGCGCCGACCCCCGCGCCCGGCTCACGGCCTCGGCGACGGCGTCGGCGGCGGTGCTGGACGCCTGGTTCGACATAACGACGGCGGGCACCGGCGCCCCACTGGCCGAGGCGCTGCTGTGCGCGGTGGCGGAGGCGGCCCTCGCGGGAGCGTGCGTCCACTTCGCCCTGGCCACGGACCGCCACCGCCGGCCGGCCGTCGGCACGAAACCCTCACCCCTCCGGTGATCGTCGCACCCTCGCCATCTCGTCCCGCCCGAAGGACACTCGTAGGCAAGGACATTGCCGCCGGAGGGGACGGGACATGCGCGAGAACCATCGGGCGGAGGCCGAACGGCTGCTGGTGCGGGCCGTGGAGGAGGAGGTACGGCGCTCGGGCGGCCGGATCGACGGACAGATACTGCTGTCGCGGGCGCGCGGCGCGCTGGAGGCGATGGCGGGGGCGGCCGGCGAGGAGTACGAGGCGTACACCCACGCGCTCGACGAGACCGAGGCCGGACGGCTGACCTTCGCTCAGCGCTACGGCCGCGCGGGGGCCGGAACCTCCTTACTGGTGGCGGCCGTTGCCGCGGTCGCCGCGGCGGTGACCGACCTGTCCCTCGGCACCGGCACCGGTACGGCCGTCGGCACGGGCGTCGCCGCGGGCGTGGCCGGTGCCGCCGCCTCCGTGGTGAGGGTGGCAGGCTCCCATCTGCCCGCCGCCCACCACCACGCCGGTGCGACGGGGCAGCCCGGCGGGCCCGAGCAGTTGCGGTTGCAGTGGCTGACCGCGCTGGAGGTGCGGGGCATCCGCCCGTTCCTCGACCAGCAGCGGATGCTCAGCGCCTCCACGGGCCCGAAGAAGACCACGAGCCCCACCCTGCGCGGCGCGGACAAGAGCGCGGCGGCCCGCAGGCGCACGGTGCTGGAGCAGTCGTTCGGCCAACTCCCCGAGCCGGACGGCCGGTTCGCGGGCCGCAGGACGGAGCTGGCGCGGATCCGCCAGTGGGCGCAGGCGGCCCGCGCGGCCACCGAGACCCGGCCGACGGTGGTCGTCCTGCACGGCGAGCCCGGCTCCGGCCGGACCACGCTCGCCGTGCGCGCGGCGCACGATCTGCGGGACCACTTCCGCGGCGCCGTGGTCGTGGACCTGCGCGGCGGCGGCCAGGAGCAGGCTCCGCTCCCCACCCGCGACGCCCTGCTGCACCTGCTCAACCGGCTCGGCGCACCCCGCGAACAACTGCTGTTCCGGGAGCGCTCGTCCCCCGACCAGCAGCTCAAACGGCTCTCCGAGCTGTACCACCAGCACCTGACCGGCCTGCCGGTGACGATCGTGCTGGACGACGCCCGCGACCCGGAGCAGGTGCGGGCCCTGGTGCCGGAGCGCTCCGACAGCCTGGTCCTGGTCACCGCCCGCACGGACCTCGACCTGCCCGCGGACCTGCCCGCCTGGGTGCACCACCTGCCGGTCGAGGCGCTGGACGCGGCGGGCGCCGAGGAGTTGCTGAACGCCGCCGCCGAGGACGCCTCGGGCCCCTACGACGCCGACTCCGCCGACCGGATCCGGGACCTGACCGGCGGTCTGCCGCTGGCGCTGCGCGTCGCGGGCTCCGCGCTCGGCCCCCGCTCGCCCCGGCAACTGGCGGCGGACCTGAGCGCGTACGGCCCGGTGGAGCCGGCGGAGCGCGCCCTGTGGCTGCGCTACAGCGACCAGCCGGAGCCCGAGCGCCGGCTGCTTCGACGGCTCGCGCTCGCGGGGCGCGCCTCGCTCGGCGTCGCGGCGGCCGCCGCACTGCTCGCCACGGACGAGGCCGAGGCCACCCGCCGGCTCACCGCCCTCGCCCGGGCCGGACTCCTCGACCATGTGCGCGGCAACCGCTACCGGCTGCACGACGTGGTGCGCGTCTTCGCCCAGGCCCGGCTGCTGGACGAGGAGGACCCGGCCGAGCGCACGGCCGCGCAGGAACGGCTGATCGTGAACTACGCGGATCTGGCCGACTCGGTGCTGCGCCTGGTCGACGGGAACATGTCGACGCGCTCGCACCAGTTCGGCCCGCACGGCTTCACCTCGCTCGACGAGGCGCTGCGCTGGCTGGACGACGAGTCCAGCTTCATCACGGCGGCCCTGCGCCAGGCGGAGGGCGTGAACCAGGCCGCGGTGCTGAACCTGCTGGGCGCGCTGTGCGACTACTGCCTGCTGCGCGGCGACCTGTACCGGCTCGGTGAGATCAGCGAGCTGGCGCAGGCCGTGGACGAGGGGCTGCTCATGCGCTCGGTGCAGTGGCGCACCGGCATCGCGGCCCGGCAGCTGGGCGAGCTGGACAAGGCGCGCACCACCCTCGCCTCGGTGGTCGACCTGTACCGGGAGGCGCATCACGACGCCGGCGCGGCCCGCGCCCTGTGCTCGCTCGGCATCACGCTGCACCACCAGGGCAACCTCACCGAGGCCGCCGCGAAACTCCAGGAGGCGCTGGACCTGCAGGCATCGCCGGAGCTGGCGACCGACCGGGCCTGGACGATGCACGCCCTCGCGGCCGTCCAGCGCGACCGGGCCCGGCTGTCGGAGGCGCTGGAGCTGCTCACCCGCTCCCTGGTCCTGCACCGCGAGGGCGGCTCGGTGCACGGCGAGGCCTGGGCCCACTTCCAGCTCGGCCAGCTGGCCCTGCGCATGGGCGACGTACCGCGCGCGGAGACCGAACTGCGCACCGCTCTGGAGCGGTACGGGCAGACGCGTGACGCGCGCGGCGAGGCCTGGGCGCTGACCCAGCTGGCCCGGGCCCGCCTGGTGGACGGCGACGCCGCGCCGGCCGTCGAGGGCCTGCGGCAGGCGGGCGCCCGGCACCGGGAGAACGAGGACGCGCGCGGCGAGGCGTGGACGCTGTACTACCTGGGCCAGGCACTGGAGGAGTCCGGCGAGCTGGACCACGCGGTGCGCGACCTGGAGCGGTCGCGCACCATGTTCTCCCGCATGCGGGACGTCTACGGCCTGGCCTGCGCCCGGCACCACTCGGCCCGGGTCACCCGGGACCAGCGGGCCGCGCAGACCGGTTCGCTGCGCAACTCCGGCTTCGCCCGCCAGCTCCTCGTGGACGCCCGCGCCGACTTCCAGCGCATCGGCGTCGCCCACGGCGAGGCGTGGACCTGCCTGGAACTGGCCGTGGTCGACGCGGGCAACGCGCGCACGCAGGCGGCGCTGGCCCTGTGCGACGAGGCACGGGACCTGTTCGCCTCCTACGGCGACCTGCGCGGTGAGGACTGGGCCCGCTTCCTGCGCTGCACCCTGCTGCCGTACGCGGCACCGGGCGGTACGGAGGTGGGCACGGCGGTCGCCCAGGAGGAACTGGCCCAGCTGGCCCGCGCCTCGCATCCCCTGCGGGACGAGAAGCTGGCCGAGGGCCTCGCGGCGTACGCCGTGCTGCTGGAGCGGGGCGCCAGCCTGGAGGCGGGCTGGCAGGCCTGGCGCCTGCGCATGACACCGGACCGCCACGCCCGCGAGGTGATGGGAGTGGCGGTACCGGCGGGGCGCTGACGCCCCGGGTCAGCCCCGCTGCGCCGCGGAGTCCGCCTTCTGCTCGGCCTTCGTGTCGGAGGCCTCCTTGAAGTCGACCTTGCCCATGTGCTTGCTCATCGACTTCATCAGGCCCCACACGGCCAGGGCCATCACCGCGAAGACGATGAAGCCGAGGACACCGGGGGTGACCTTGTTCTCGTCCACCTCCTTGGCGAGGGGGACGAGGTGCGTCACTGCCAGGCTCACGCTTGCGCTCATATCAGGCATTGTCGCGGATGCCCGCGAAGAGGTCGTCCTCGGGGAGGGATGTATCGACGAGGGACTTCGCCAGCTCGTACTCCTCCGTGGGCCAGACCTCCTTCTGGAGCTCCATCGGCACCTTGAACCAGCCGCCGTCCGGGTCGATCTGCGTGGCGTGCGCGATCAGCGCCTTGTCCCGGATCTCGAAGAAGTCCGCGCACGGAATGTGCGTGGTCAGCGTGCGCTCGACGCGCTCGATCTCGCTCCAGCGCTTGAGCCACTCGCCGTACGGCGACTCCAGTCCGCGGTCGAGCATCGCCTGGTGCAGCGCCTCGGTGCGGGGGCGGTTGAAGCCCTGGTTGTAGTAGAGCTTCAGCGGCTGGTAGGCCGGGCCGTACTCGCTCTCGGGGTACTTCTCGGTGTCCGCCGCGCCCTCGAACGCCACCATCGAGATCTTGTGGGTCATGATGTGGTCGGGGTGCGGGTAACCGCCGTTCTCGTCGTAGGTGGTGATCACCTGCGGGCGGAAGGCGCGGATCTTGCGGACCAGTTCGCCGGCCGCCTTGTCGATGTCCTCCAGGGCGAAGCAGCCCTCGGGCAGCGGGGGCAGCGGGTCGCCCTCGGGCAGGCCGGAGTCGACGAAGCCGAGCCACTCCTGCCCGACGCCGAGGATCTCGCGGGCCTCGTCCATCTCCTTCTTGCGCACCTCGTGGATGTGCTCCTCGATGTACGCGTCGCCCTGCAGCTTGGGGTTGAGGATGGACCCGCGCTCTCCCCCGGTGCAGGTCACCACCAGGACGTCGGCCCCCTCGGACACGTACTTCGCCATGGTGGCCGCGCCCTTGCTGGACTCGTCGTCGGGGTGCGCGTGTACGGCCATCAGTCGCAGCTGGTCAGTCAAGACTCAATCCTTGGTTAAGTCGGCGCCCCGCGGCTTGGGGTGCGTTCGGCGGCTTCTATAGTGACCGAATCGGGGGGCGAATAATTCCGCGGAGAGGACGATCATGAGTACGGCGAGTGCGCGGCTGCCCGAGGGCCGCTACGGCCGCTCCTCGGACGAGCGTGCCGACCGCAAGCTCCGGGTCGCCGCCGTGGTGCTGGGCGCCCTCCTGCTCTCCCTCGTCGGCTACTTCGCCTACCACTACGTCGCCGAGACCAAGATCAGCGCCCAGGTGATCACCTTCGAGGCCTCCGGCAACGCGGTCCAGGTCCATCTGGAGGTCCACAAGGACTCCGGCACCGACGGCTACTGCACCCTGCGCTCCCAGGCCGCGGACGGCTCCGAGGTGGGGCGCGCGGACTTCCGCTTCGACGGCAGGGCCACGCGGATCGACAAGGTCGTCACGCTCCGTACGACGGCGAAGGGCACCACGGCCGAGCTGCTCGGCTGTCACACGGGTTGATCCATCACCCCCAACAGGCACATGCTGACCTGCGTTGATGTGATTCTGATGGCTTATGTCCTCCCCCTTTGGCCCGTGAATTGTTAGGCTCGTGGTTTCGCCCATCCAAGAGGGAACATTCTTCTGGGTAGGGCGATGCTTTGTATTCCCAGTACCGACGAGGAGCACCCTGTGACCCAGACCAGCGAGAACGTCACCTGGCTGACCCAGGAGGCGTACAACAAGCTCAAGGCCGAGCTTGAGTACCTTACTGGTCCTGCGCGCACGGAGATCGCCGCCAAGATCGCGGCCGCGCGCGAGGAGGGCGACCTGCGCGAGAACGGCGGGTACCACGCGGCCAAGGAGGAGCAGGGCAAGCAGGAGCTGCGTGTGCGGCAGCTGACCCAGCTTCTTGAGAGCGCTCAGGTGGGCGAGGCTGCGACCTCCGCCGACGGCGCCGTCGCGCCGGGCATGGTCGTCACGATCGCCTTCGACGGTGACGAGGACGACACCCTTGAGTTCCTGCTCGCGTCCCGTGAGTACGCGAGCACCGACATCGAGACGTACTCGCCGCAGTCCCCGCTCGGCTCCGGCGTCCTCGGCCACAAGGTCGGTGAGGACGCGGAGTACGAGCTGCCGAACGGCAAGAAGGCCTCGGTGCGCATCCTGAAGGCCGAGCCGTACTCGGGCTGACCCACCGGCCCTTCCTGGCATCGAGCCCCCGGTGTCCGCCGGATCCCGTGGACACCGGGGGCTTCGCCGTGCCCGGAGCCGTCAGGCGGTGGCCGAGCGGTACTTGCGGACCGCGAGGGTGCGGAAGACGGCGATGATCAATATGGAGTAGATCAGCGAGGCCCAGACCGGGTGCTCCATGGGCCAGGCGTGCGAGGTGGACTGCCCGGGATCGGCGAAGAGCACGCGGCAGGCCTGCGCGGTGGCGCTGAAGGGGTTCCACTCGGCGACGTGCCGCAGCCACGGGGTCATGTGGCCGGGGTCCACGAAGGCGTTGGAGATGAACGTGACCGGGAAGAGCCAGATCAGTCCGCTGGACGTGGCCGCCTCCGGGGTGCGGACGGACATGCCGATCAGCGCGCCGATCCAGGTGAACGCGTAACCGAGCAGGAGCAGCAGGCCGAAGGCGGCGAGGACCTTGGCGACGTTGGTGTCGCCGTGGGTTCCGACGCGCCAGCCGACCAGCAGGGCGACCACGGCGAGCACGACCAGGGTGACGGCCGTCTGCACCAGGTCGGCGAGCGTGCGTCCGGTCAGCACCGCGCCCCGCGCCATCGGCAGGGAGCGGAAGCGGTCGATGAGCCCCTTGTGCATGTCGTCGGCGATACCGGCACCGGAGCTTGCCGTCGCGAACGTGACGGTCTGCGCGAAGATGCCCGCCATGAGGAAGTTCTTGTAGTCGACGGCGCTGGTGCTGCCGCCGATCTGCATGGAGCCGCCGAAGACGTAGGTGAACAGCACCACGAACATGATCGGCTGGATCAGCCCGTAGATGATCATCTCCGGGATCCTGGACATGCGGATCAGGTTCCGCTGCGCCACGACCATGGAGTCGCGGACGGACCAAACGAGAGGGTTTCCCGGCGGTGCCACCCGCACGGCGTCGGTGACGGCGCTCACTTCACGGCCTCCTTGCCGCCCCGCGGGCGGCTCTCGTCGTCGTTCTCGTCCCGGGCGTCCGGGCCGTCCGCTTCGGCGACGTGTCCCGTCAGCGACAGGAAGACGTCGTCGAGGGTGGGGCGGCGCAGCCCGATGTCGTCTATCTCGATCCCGCGGCTGTCCAGCTCCCGGATGATCTCGGCGAGCAGCTTCGCGCCGCCGGTGACCGGGACCGTGAGCTTGCGGGTGTGGTCCTCGACGGTGGTGTCGCCCTTGCCGAAGCCCCGCAGCACCCGCGCGGCGGTCGCGAGGTGCTCGCGCTCGTGCACCACGACCTCGACGCGCTCGCCGCCGGTGCGGGCCTTGAGCTGGTCGGAGGTGCCCTTGGCGATGACCCGGCCGTGGTCGACCACCGCGATGTCGTGCGCGAGGTGGTCGGCCTCCTCCAGATACTGCGTGGTGAGCAGCAGGGTCGTACCGCCCGAGACGAGCTGCTTGATGACCTCCCACAGCTGCTGGCGGTTGCGCGGGTCGAGGCCGGTCGTCGGCTCGTCCATGAACATCACCGGCGGCGAGACCACCAGGGCCGCGGCGAGGTCGAGCCGGCGGCGCATGCCTCCGGAGTAGGTCTTGGCGGGTCGGTCGGCGGCGTCCGCGAGGTGGAACTGCTCCAGCAGCTCCGCCGCGCGCGCCTTGGCCGCCTTCGACCGCAACTGGTACAGCCGGCCGACCATCTGGAGGTTCTCCCGGCCGGTCAGATACTCGTCGACCGCCGCGAACTGGCCGGACAGGCCGATGGAACGGCGCACGGTGTCGGGGTGCTTGAGCACGTCCACGCCCGCGACGACCGCCTTGCCGCTGTCGGGGCGCAGCAGGGTCGTCAGGCAGCGGACGGCCGTCGTCTTGCCGGCGCCGTTCGGCCCGAGCAGGCCGAGCACCGTGCCCTCGGGCACATCGAGGTCGACGCCGTCCAGAGCCCTTACGTCGCCGAAGGTCTACACCAGGCCTTCGGCATAGATGGCGCCTGGCATGTCTGTCTCCACGTCGTCGGGAATGGGACGTCCGGAGTTCTCCGGGAAAGCGTAGGTATGCACGCTCGAATACGCCTGCGGTTTTCCCGGTGCGGGCAGGCGGTCCGGCGCCACACGACACACCATAACGCGATGTATCGCGTCTCTCAAGAGGGATGACGACGGATTACGAGGGCTTACTCGAACGAGTGACCGTAGGGGGCGGGCTTCAGTCCATGACCGTGTAGCCCGCGTCGCGCAGGGCCCGGCCGACCTCGGCGCAGTGCACCGGGCCCTTCGTCTCCAGGTGCAACTCCACCTCCGCCTCCGTGAGCCCGAGCCGGGGGTCGGTGCGGACGTGGCTCACGTCGAGGACGTTGGCGTCGACCGCCGACAACACGCCGAGAAGCGTGGCGAGAGCGCCCGGGCGGTCCGTCAGCCGCAGCCGAACGGCCAGGTAGCGGCCCTGCGCGGCCATGCCGTGCCGCAGCACGCGCTGCATCAGCACCGGGTCGACGTTGCCACCGGAGAGCACCGCGACGACCGGGCCCTCGAAGGTGTCCGGCGCGGCCAGCAGCGCCGCCACCGGGCTCGCTCCGGCCGGCTCCACGACCAGCTTGGCCCGCTCCAGGCACAGCAGCAGGGCCGCCGACAGCTCGTCCTCGCCGACCGTACGCACCTCGTCGACCAGGTCCTTGACGATCCCGAACGGCACCACGCCCGGCCGCCCCACCTTGATGCCGTCGGCCATCGTCGCCGGGTTCTGCACCGACACCGGGTGCCCGGCGGCCAGCGAGGGCGGATAGGCCGCCGCGCCCGCCGCCTGCACGCCGACGATCCTGACGTCCGGCCGGATCGCCTTCACCGCGACCGCGATGCCGGCCGCGAGCCCGCCGCCGCCCATGCCCACGACGATCGTGCGCGCCTCCGGGCACTGCTCCAGGATCTCCAGGCCGACCGTGCCCTGACCGGCGATGACGTCCGGGTGGTCGAAGGGGTGGATGAACACCGCACCCGTCTTCGCCGCGTACTCCTCGGCGGCGGCCAGCGTCTCGTCGACCACCTGGCCGTGCAGGCGCACCTCCGCGCCGTACTCCCGGGTGGCGCTGATCTTCGGCAGCGGCGCACCCTTCGGCATGAACACCGTGGCGTGCACGCCCAGCAGCGCGGAGGCCAGCGCGACACCCTGCGCGTGGTTCCCGGCGCTCGCGGCCACCACCCCGGCCGCCCGCTCCTCCGGCAGCAGCCCGGCGATCCGCACGTAGGCGCCGCGCAGCTTGAACGAGCCGGTCCGCTGGAGGTTCTCGCACTTGAGGTGCACCGGCGCGCCGACCAGCTGCGACAGGTGCCGGCTGCCCTCCATCGCGGTCACCCGTGCCACGCCCGAGAGCATCTTCTGGGCGCCCCGCACGTCGTCGAGGGTGACGGAACGCAAGGAGTCAGCCGTGCCGTAGCTCATGACTCCAGCATCGCAGTTCACGGTCGTACCCGGCGGGTGTGACCAAGCACCGAGACCGGTTTGCGCAGCGCCGGTACGGGCCACGCCCGGGCCGCGTACCCTGTCCCCCAACCCAGCAGTCCTTCATGAAGCGAGCCTCCGGCCATGCCCACAACACCTGAAATGTCGATGGACATGACGACCGTCGGTGACACCGGTCTTCTCGACACCCTCCAGCACGAGGTGGCGGTGTTCGCGCGCCGTGCCGAACAGACCCGGCTCGGGGGCGTCGGGCAGGTGCGCAACTCCATGGACCGCGCGGCGTATCTGCTGCTCAACCGCCTTGACCGGGAAGGCCCGATGGGCGTCAAGGCGCTCGCGGCGAGCATGGGCATCGACTCCTCCACGGTCACCCGGCAGGTGGCGCCGCTGGTCGACACGGGGCTCGTCAAGCGCACCTCGCACCCCGAGGACGGGCGGGCCGTGGTGCTGCAGCTGTCCCCGCGCGGGGCGGCACGGCTGCAGGAGGTGCGCGACTCCAGGCGTCAGCTGATGGCCGAGCTGACCGAGGGCTGGGAGCCGGAGGACCGCGAGCAGTTCTGCTCGCTGCTCACCCGCTTCAACCGCGCGCTCTCCGCGCGGATGACACCGGGGAGCGTACCGGCGGAGCAGCCGCCGGCCTCCTGACCGCGGGGCACGCCCGACCGCGGCCACCGCCCGTTCCCTCCGACCGCCGCCAGGCCGTCCCCCGCCGTCACCACCGGTCGGTTCCGGCCTCTTGACCGGGGGCCGCCGCTGTCCTCATATGAGACCGGGTCCTGCGTCGTACGCGGTTCACCTGTCCCGTACCGGACAGGGCCCCGTGCGTGGGGGGGGAGGAACGGTGTCTGATCGGCAGGCGGCCCGACATGCCCGCCGGGCCCGGGAGTTCGAGACGTTCGTCGCCGGCGCCGCCGGGCGCCTGCTGCATGCCGCCACGCTGCTCACGGCGGAGGCACCGGACGCCAACCCGCGCGCGCGGCGCCTGCTGACGCATGCGCTCGCCCACACCTACGCGCACTGGGACCGCCTGCACGGCGAGGACCCGTACGACTGTGCCCGCCAGTTCCTCGCCGGCCGCTTCGCGCGCGCGACCTGGCACCAGTACGGCGTCTTCGGCAGCGCCCGACCGGATCCGCGCAGCCCGCTCGCCGCCCTGGCTCCGCAGGAACGGCTGATCCTGGTGCTACGGCTCTACGAGGGCGTCGCCGAGCAGCAGACGGCGGCCCTGCTGGGGCTGCCCATCGAGCGCGTGCACACCATCTGCGACCGCGCGACGGCCACCGTGTTGCACCCCGCCCGCCCGGCCGCCCCGCGCGCGGTGGGCACGAAGGTGGCACCGTCGTGAGGCGGGGCGTCCGTCACGAGACGTGCGGTGTCACGGCGGGGCCCACGCGTGCGTGGCGGGCGTCGTGAACCGGGCCGAGCGGGAGGCCGCCGTACGGCAGATCATGGAACGGGCCTCGGCGCCGGTACCGCAGGACCTGTGGGCGGAGGCGGTGCGCCGCGGTGAGCGTCTGCTGCGGCGCAGACAGGCGGTCCGCCGGGTGCTGTGGCTGCTGGCGTGCGCCGCCGCCGTCGCGTTCTGTGTGTGGGCGGCCCGCGTGCACCCGTGGACACAGCCGCCGTCCCAGACGACACCGCCGCTCACGGGCTGGTGAGCCCGCCGCCCGGCACGCGTGCGCGAGCGCGCGTGCCGGGCGGGTACGACGGAGGTGCGGGGACGGCGTGCGGGGACGGGCGGATCAGGCCTGGCCCAGGGCCTGCTGAAGGTCCTGGAGCAGGTCGTCGACGTTCTCGATGCCGACCGACAGACGCACCAGGTCGGCGGGGACCTCCAGCGCGGAGCCCGCCGCGGAGGCGTGCGTCATCCGGCCGGGGTGCTCGATCAGGGACTCCACACCGCCGAGCGACTCGCCGAGGGTGAACACCTTGGCGCGGTTGCACACCTCGACGGCGGCCTCCTCGCCGCCCTCGACACGGAAGGACACCATGCCGCCGAACGCCCGCATCTGCTTGGCGGCGGTCTCGTGACCGGGGTGCTCGGGCAGGCCCGGGTACAGCACCTGCGTCACGCGCGCGTGCCGGGTCAGCATGTCGGCGATCCTCGTGGCGTTCTCGCTGTGCCGGTCCATGCGCACCGCGAGGGTCTTGGTGCCGCGCAGCACCAGCCAGGAGTCGAAGGGGCCGGCGACGGCGCCCATCGCGTTCTGGTGGTAGGCCAGCTCCTCGCCGAGCGCCTGGTCGGAGACGATCAGCGCGCCGCCGACCACGTCCGAGTGACCGCCCATGTACTTGGTGAGCGAGTGCACGACGACGTCGGCCCCGAGCGCCAGCGGCTGCTGGAGGTACGGCGTGGCGAAGGTGTTGTCGACGACGAGCTTCGCGCCCGCGTCGTGGGCGACCTGGGCCACGGCGGCGATGTCGGTGATGCCGAGCAGCGGGTTGGAGGGGGTCTCCACCCAGACGGCCTTGGTCTTCGGGGAGAGCGCGGCGCGCACGGAGGCCGGGTCGCTGGTGTCGGCGACGGACCACTCCACACCCCAGCGGGTGGCGACCTTGGCGAAGAGCCGGAAGGTGCCGCCGTAGGCGTCGTTGGGGATGACCACGTGGTCGCCCGGGGTGAGCAGCGTGCGCAGCAGGGTGTCCTCGGCCGCGAGGCCGGACGCGAACGCGAGACCGCGACGGCCGCCCTCCAGCGCGGCGAGGTTCTCCTCCAGGGCGGTACGGGTGGGGTTGGCGCTGCGGCTGTACTCGTAACCGCCGCGCAGCCCGCCGACGCCGTCCTGCTTGTAGGTCGACACCTGGTAGATCGGCGGGACGACCGCGCCGGTGAGGGGATCCGCGGTGTTGCCCGCGTGGATCGCGAGGGTCTCGAAGTGCTGACTGATGTGCCTGTCGCTCATGTGCACCGAGCGTAATGCGCCTTACCGGATGCCGTCGCCCGCCGGGCCCGAGGAGCGGTGCGAGGAGCGCCGGAAGAAGGGATTTCCCTGTGTCGGACGCCGCCCGTCCGGTACCGGGCGACGCCTCGCCTGTCATGCCCCCGACGGGAGTTTTCCACAGTCTCCGGCGGGGGTTGGCACTTTGTCGGCGGTGTCTGGTTCGCTTGAGGCATGGCGATTCTCTGGCTGCTGATGGCGCTGCTCATGCTGAGCTTCGTCCTGCTCCCGTTCATGCGGCGCAGGCGCGGAGTGATCGAGCAGGTCCCCCCGGAACACCCGGACGCCGCCGACCCGGCGGCCTACGGCTTCGTGCGCCAGGAGGAGCTGGACATACGGATGCCCGGCGCGGACCAGGATCTGCTGGACGTGCTGGAGCTGGTGCAGCGCACGCAGGACTACCGCGCGGCGGCCCAGCTGCTGGCCGGCACCGAGAAGGAGGGCGAGCGGCGCTGGCAACGGGTGCAGGCCTTCGCGGGCGCCGCCGCGCTGGAGCTGCAACAGCGGCCCGGCGGGGTGCACGAGACGCCGGGCGGCCAGTGGCTGCGGGTGTGGCGGGCCGAGCAGCCCAAGGACGCGGGCGGTGCCGCCGTGCACGCGGAGTTCCTGGCGCAGCAGGCGTGGCGCACGTCGACGCCGGGCACGGACGACTTCCGGATCATCATGGAGGAGGCCCGGGAGGCGTGCGGACAGGCGGCCCTGCTGGCGCCCGGCGACCCGGTGCCGTACATCGTCGAGCTGTCCGTCGCCCGTGGACTGGCCTGCCCGCAGGCCGAGTTCGAGCAGCTCTGGCTGAAGATCCTCGACCGCGCGCCGCATCACATGGGCGCGCATCTGGCGGCGCTGCACTACTGGTGCGAGAAGTGGCACGGCTCGCGGCAGCTGGCGTACTCCTTCGCCGAGGCCGCGGCGGCCCGCGCCCCGCAGGGCTCGCTGCTCGCCGCGCTGCCGCTCTTCGCGGTCTTCGAGCACCTCCCCGAGGTGAACCTGGTGGCGGGCTTCTACCAGAGCGAGGTCGTCACCAAGGCGATGCACGGCGCCCTGCACGCGGTGCACTCGGCCCGCCCCGACGACCCGATGCTGGCCCACGTCCGCCATCTGCTGATCTTCTTCCTGGTGCGCGCCGAGCGCTGGGCCGAGGCCATGCACCAGCTGATACACGTCGACGGGCACGTCGGTGCGCTGCCCTGGACCCTGTCCGCCGACCCGGCCGCCGAGTTCGCCGTCTACCGCGCACTCGCGGTGGCGGGTTACGAGGCCAACGGCGGCAGCCCCGCGAGCCTGCCGGGCTGAGCGGACGAGACGGTCCGGGTGAGCGGGGCCGAGTCCGCGGGCCGACCGGACGGGCCGGGTCCACGGGAGATGTGACGCAACGCTGACGGCGAGGGCGTGACCGGAATTCACCCACACCGCCGGACGTTCCTCCTGCGTGCCGGCCCGCTCACCGGGACCGGCCCCGCTCCGACCGACAGGGAGACCCCATGCTCTTCGGCCGCGTCCCGCAGCTGCCCACCCCCGAGCAGGCCCTCACGGGCCGCCCCTCACTCCCCTACGCGGTCCCCGACCGCCACACCGTCCTCGGCGCGCCGCTCCTCGGCCCCTACCCCGAAGGCCTGGAGATCGCCGACTTCGGGATGGGCTGCTTCTGGGGTGCCGAGCGCAGGTTCTGGCAGCTCCCGGCGGGCGTGTACACGACGCTGGTGGGCTATCAGGGCGGCTACACGCAGTACCCCACCTACGAGGAGGTCTGCTCGGGCCTGACCGGCCACACGGAGGTGGTCCGCGTGGTCCACGACCCGAAGGTGATCTCCTACGAGCGTCTGCTGAAGACGTTCTGGGAGTCCCACAACCCGACCCAGGGCTTCCGCCAGGGCAACGACGTGGGCACGCAGTACCGCTCGGCGATCTACACCCACACCCCCGACCAGGCCACCACCGCCGAGGCCTCCCGCACCGCCTACCAGCAGGTCCTCTCCGCCTCCGGCTACGGCACGATCACCACAGAACTCCTCCCCTCCGAAGGCCGCCCCTTCTACCCGGCGGAGGCGTACCACCAGCAGTACCTGGACAAGAACCCGGCCGGCTACTGCGGGCTCGGTGGTACGGGGGTCAAGCTGAGCGACCCCTTCGAGACGAACTGGGGGGCTTCCTGCCCGACGGGCGTCGCTCCGGCGCCGGAGGTCACGGACAAGTAGCCGGTAGCCCGGTGGGTCCGACGCGGGCGCCGTGGCACCAGCAATGCGTACAGTGCCACGGCGGGCGCTCTGCGTCGCAGTGAGCGGCAGTCGAAAATCGGTGGCCGCCTGTACCGGCTGACTCCACGCTGTACGCCATGGAACAACCGCAACGCGAGATCCGTGCGGACTACGCGGACTCCACGATCACCGTCTACCAGGCGTACGCCCCGGAAATCGGCCTGCCCGCCGTCCAGGAGGGCCGTTTCCCCACCGCGTGGAAGCGCGACAGGATGACGTGGATCAAGCCGTCGTTCCTGTGGATGATGTACCGATGCGGCTGGGGCGCCAAGGAAGGCCAGGAGACCGTTCTAGCGGTCGAGATCAGCCGTGACGGCTTCGAGTGGGCGCTGCGACACGCATGCCTGTCGAGCTACGTCCGCGGGGTTCACCCGAACCGGGCCGCATGGCAGAGCCAGTTGAAACGCGCGCCCACCCGCGTGCAGTGGGACCCCGAGCGGGATCTGCACCTGCGACCCCTGCCGTACCGGTCCCTGCAACTCGGCCTCTGCGGTGAGGCCGCACGACGCTATGCGGACGAGTGGACAGTCTCCATCCGCGACATGACCCCACTCGCCCACGAGATCCACGTCCTGGTCAACAGCGGCGATCTGGACTCCGCCACCCGGCTGCTGCCCCAGGAACGCCCCTATCCCGTCGAAGACGAACTTCTTGCCCACCTACGCGGATGACGGGCTGCTCCCCCGGCAACCGGCTCCGCCCTCCGGGTCACATGGCAGCACAGGCTCGCCAGGACGGAGGTCAAGCTGAGTACCCCGTTCGAGACGAACTGGGGGCGTCCTGCCCGACGGGGCTCACGTCGGCTCCTGCGGAGGAATGAACGGTGCCGGTGATCATGTCCGTTGATCGCCGGACGGACCCTGCTGCGCGCGCTGGAGACTTTGGAAGCCGGCCGAGCGGTCCGGCTCGACGAGGTCGACGCCTTCGCCGCCCGGCGCCACGCGGAGAAAGCGGCCGGCCGACGGACCCCACGCCGCATCGACGCGGCGTACCGGCCGGGGCCTCGCTGGCCGAGCCGAACGGCACCCTCTCGCCTTGGGCTCGTCGCCGCCGTCGCAAACCGTCACACGGCGTTCCGGCGTTCTCCCTTCCCGGACGAGAGCCTCTGCCTGGACGATCAGGTACAGCAACTGACCGACCTGAACGCCCGCCTCGACGGCTGCGCCACCCTGTACCTCACGAACCTCGGCCGGGTGGACGCTCCGACCCGGGGCACTCTGGCCGAGACGATCAGCGGAATCGAGCGCCTCATCCGTCCGGGCCGGGCGCCCCTGAACGGTGATCTCCTCCTGCGGCTGCGTTTCGCGGACCTCGTCGCATACGCCGCAGCGGTCCCGCTCGGGCATCGAGCGGTGCCCGACGCGTATTGGTTCCGGGTCGCAGGCGGGATGCGGGAGTCGCGAGTGGGGGGTGCGGGGAGGAACATCGGAGGCATGGAGGCAAGGTGGTGGCTATGGGGACGCCGTCCATGCATTTCAGCGAGAGTCCGGAGGATCCCTTCGCCCTCGGTCGTGGCGCCTCGGCCGTGCTCGACGATCGGGGCATCGTGGTCGGCTGGAGCACACGTGCGCAGGAACTGCTTGGGTACCCGGCCGGGGAGGTGATCGGAAGGGCCTGGCAGGACCTCCTGGTCGACGCCCGTGACCTGCCGGTCGTACGGTCCGTCGTGGTGGACGCCATGAGGGCGGGTGGATGGTTCGGCGTCCTGCCCGTCCGGGGCCGCGACGGACGCCGTGTGGAGATGGGTTTCCGGGCCCGTGCGGTCACCCGGGAGGGCGGTCAGGAGTGGCTCCTGGTCGGTGCTCCCGCCGCGGAGGTCATTGCCTGGCAGCGGGACCGTGCGCTGTTGGACGGCTTGTACCACCGGTCCCCGATCGGCCTGGTCACCTACGACCCGGACAGGAAAGTGATCCGGGTCAACCGTGCGGTCGAGAAGGCGAGCGGTGTCCCGGCCGAGGCGCCGGTGGGCCACCGCCCCCGCGCGTTCATGGTCGACGAGGACGCGGGTCCGGCAGACGAACGGGTCCGGCACGTCCTGGAGACCGGTGAGCCGTTGATCTTCACGGAGCAGTCCGCCCGGGCACGCCACGATCCCGGTCGGGAACGGATCGTGTCCGTCTCGGCGTTCCGCATGGAGGACCCATCGGGCCGGGTGCTCGGCGTGGCGGAGACGATCGAGGACGTGACCGACCGCCACCGGGCGCGACGCCGGCTCGCCCTGCTGAACGAGGCGAGCGCCCGGATCGGCACCTCCCTGGACGTGGCCCAGACCGCTCGGGAGCTGGCCGAGGTGGCCGTCGAGGGGCTGGCCGACTACTGCTCGGTGGACCTCCTCAAGCCCGTGACACTGGGTGACGAACCCGTTGCCGGCACGGCGGTTCCGCTGCTCCGGGCCGCCTTTTCGCCGGCGGAACACCGCCTCCCGTTCCGGGAGGGCGACATCGTCCCGCTGCTTCCGGAGTCCCCGCAGGCGCGGTGCCTGGCCGAGCGCCGCCCGATCCTCGAAGGGCTGCTGTCCCTCCGCCCCGAGTGGTACGCCATGGACCGGCGGCGCGTCGAGATCGCCCTGGGTCTGGGCGTTCATTCGCTGATCGCGGTACCCCTGCTCGCGCGCGGGCTGGTGCTGGGCGTGGTGAGCCTGTGGCGGTCGCGCAGTTCGGAGCCCTTCGAGGACGACGATTCCGCGGTGGCCCAGGAGCTCTCCTCGCGTGCGGCCGTCTGCATCGACAACGCCCGCCGCTTCACCCAGCAGCAGAGCGCCGCGCTGACGCTTCAGCGCAGTCTGCTGCCGAGCGCGGCGTCCGACCTGCCGGCCGTGGAGGTGGCCTGCCGGTACCTCCCGGCCAGCGGTGAACCGGGCATCGGCGGCGACTGGTTCGACGTGATCCCGCTGTCGGGGGCCCGGGTCGCCCTCGTCGTGGGCGACATGGTCGGCCACGGCATCCACGCCGCGGCCTCGATGGGCCGGCTGCGTGCCGCCGTGCGCACCCTGGCCAGCCTCGACCTGGAACCGGACGAGGTGGTGGCGCGGCTGGACGACCTGGTCAGTCTGCTGGCGGCCGAACGGGAGGCGAACGCCGACGGCGACCCGTCGGCGATCGACCAGGTGCTCGGGGCCACCTGTCTCTACGCCACCTACGATCCGGTGTCACAGCACTGCTCCCTGGCCCGCGCCGGCCACCCGGCACCGGTGGTGGCGACCCCGGACGGCGAGGTGACCGTGCTCGACCTGCCCGCGGGACCCCCGCTGGGCCTGGGCGGACTGCCCTTCGAGACGTACGACCTGGACCTCCCCGAGGGCAGTCTGCTCGCGCTCTACACCAATGGCCTCCTGGAAGCACGGAACGGCGACATCGACGCCGCGCTGGGGAGCCTGCGCACCTGCCTCGCCCACGCCACGGAACCCCTGGACCACACCTGCCGCAGCGTGGTCGAAGCGCTGCTGCCCAAGGACCACCTCCCCACCGACGACATCGCGCTGCTGATTGCCCGTACGCGGGTGCTGCCGCCGCAGGACGTCGCCTCATGGCAGCTGCCCCTGGAAGCGACCGCCGCCGCCCGCGCCAGGGAGCTGACCACGGCGCAACTGACCGAGTGGGGGCTGCCCGAACTGGCCTTCACCACCGAACTGGTCGCCAGCGAGCTCGTCACCAACGCCTACCGGTACGCGGCCGGCCCGGTCATCCTGCGCCTCGTCCGTACGCACTGCCTGATCTGCGAGGTGTCCGACACCAGCCACACGTCCCCCCACCTCCGACGGGCCCTCAGCACGGACGAGGGCGGACGCGGTCTCTTCCTGGTCGCGCAGCTCACGGAGCGGTGGGGCACCCGTTACAGCCACGACGGCAAGACCGTCTGGACGGAGCAGCCGCTGCCGCCCGCGTGAAGCCGGCGGCCGTCGTTCACTGCGTGTGGAAGCCGCCCTCCGGCCAGGCCGGGGTGGGTCCGTCCCGGACCGGGCTCCGCCGGGGGGTGAGCGTGGTGGATCATCAGCCGGGCGGCCTCGGTGGTCATGCAGGGCGCGGGGCCGCCGGGGCCGGGCCGGGCGGGGCGGTACATCGACACCATGAGCTGCCGGGGGCCCGCCGAGGGGACCCACGGGTCCGGGCGGTGCGCGTCGACGGGGTGGAGGGTGTCCCGGCCGACGGCGTACGGCCCGGTCGGGGCGGGCAGTTCGGCGGACCGTACCTGCTGTGGCTGCTGGGCCGCCGCGGCCGAACCGGTCGGGTCAGATCGTGGCCGTGTCGATCACGAAGCGGTAGCGGACGTCGCTGGACAGGACCCGCTCGTAGGCCTCGTTGATCTCCTGCGCGCCGATCAGCTCGATCTCGGCGCCGATGCCGTGCCCGGCGCAGAAGTCCAGCATCTCCTGGGTCTCGGCGATGCCGCCGATCATCGAGCCCGCGAGGGTCTTGCGGCCGCCGATCACCGAGAACAGGTTGAGCGAGATGGGCTCCTCGGGCGCGCCCACGTTGACCAGGGCACCGTCCACCTTCAGCAGCGACAGCAGCGCGCCGAAGTCCATCGGCGCCGAGACGGTCGAGACGATCAGGTCGAACGTGCCGGTCAGCTGCTTGAAGGTCTCCGGGTCGCTGGTGGCGTAGTAGTGGTCGGCGCCCAGCTTCAGGCCGTCGTCCTTCTTGCGCAGGGACTGCGACAGGACGGTGACCTCGGCGCCCATCGCATGGGCGATCTTGACGGCCATGTGGCCGAGGCCGCCCAGGCCGACGACCGCGACCTTCTTGCCGGGGCCGGCGTTCCAGTGGCGGAGCGGGGAGTACGTGGTGATGCCGGCGCACAGCAGCGGGGCGGCCACGTCCAGGGAGAGGCCGTCCGGGATGCGCACGACGAAGTTCTCGTCGACGACGACCTTCTCGGAGTAGCCGCCGTAGGTGGGCTCGCCGTCCCTGCCGACGGCGTTGTACGTGCCGACCATGCCCTTGAGGCAGTACTGCTCGTGGCCGGCCAGGCAGTTCTCGCACTCGCGGCAGGAGTCGACCATGCAGCCGACGCCCACGCGGTCGCCGACGGCGAACTTCGTCACGCCGGTGCCGACCTCGGCGACGACGCCGGCGATCTCGTGGCCGGGCACCATCGGGAAGACGGCCTCGCCCCAGCCCTCGCGGGCCTGGTGGATGTCGGAGTGGCAGATACCGGCGAACTTGATGTCGATCAGGACGTCGAACTCGCCGACCGCGCGCCGCTCGATGGTCGTCCGCTCCAGCGGGGCCTTCGCGGCGGGCGCGGCGTACGCAGCAACAACAGTGGTCATGCCGGGGTTCTCCTCGTGGGGGTGGGCGCGCCCTGGCTGTCTTCTGCCGGGCGTGCTCTCCAGCCTGCCGGACATCCGGCGGTTCACCCAGGTCACAGCCCTGCGTACGACTGCTGTGCCTACCACTGGCGGGGTCAGGATGCCGTACGTACGACCAGGAATACTGGGCGTATGGAACGCAGCGACACACAGCCCGGAGCAGCCGCCGCGGGGCACGCCCTGGACCGGCGGGCCGAGCTGAGCGAGTTCCTGCGCAGTCGGCGGGCCCGGCTGAAGCCGGAGGACGTGGGGCTGCCGGACTTCGGGCGGCACCGGCGGGTGCCGGGGCTGCGCCGCGAGGAGCTGGCGCAGGTGGCCGGGGTGTCGGTGGCGTACTACACGCGCCTGGAGCAGGGCAACGGCCGCAACGTCTCGGCGGAGGTGCTGGACGCGATCGCCCGCGCCCTGCGGCTGACGGACGCCGAGCACGCGCACCTCACCCACCTGGCGAAGCCGAAGTCGCACAAGAAGAAGCCGGCGGCGCGGCAGCAGCAGGTGCGCCCGGCGCTGCGGCAGCTGCTGGACACGATGGACGGCGTACCGGCGTACATCGTCGGGCGGCGCTCGGAGATCCTGGCGTGGAACCGGATGGCGGCGGCGGTCTTCGGCGACTGGGCGGAGCTGGCGCCGGCCGAGCGGAACTGGGCGCGGCTGGTGTTCCTGCGGCCCGACTACCGTGAGCTGTTCGTCGACTGGCAGCAGAAGGCGATCGACATCGTGTGCGCGCTGCGCATGGACGCCGGCTGCTACCCGGACGACCCGCGGCTGTCGGCCCTGGTGGGTGAACTCTCCGTCAAGAGCGAGGAGTTCCGGCGGCTGTGGGCCACGCATGACGTCAAGGAGAAGAGTCACGGCGTCAAGCGGCTGCACCATCCGCTGGTCGGCGATCTGGCCCTGCACTTCGAGTCGTTCCGCCTGGCCGACGACGCGGACCAGTCCCTCGTCACCTACCACGCCGAACCGGACTCCGGGTCCGCCGACTCCCTGCGCCTGCTGGCCAGTTGGGGCACGGACGCGAGCCGGGCGGGCTCCTCCGTCTAGCCGGCCCCAACCGGTCGGCGGCGCAGGTCATCTGCCGAAGTACGCGTCCCAGATCGTGATGTCCGACGTGTTGCCCTTCTTGTCGGTGATCACGCAGCGGAGGGAGACGGACCGGCCCTCCGCCGGGTTCTTCAGGGTGATTCTGCCGTCCTCGACGGTGACCTGCCGGAAGGTCCTGCCGTCGTAGGAGGCGTACACCGTCAGGGACTTGAGGTTCCTGCCCGCGGCGGGGCCCTCGACGGCGACCGGGAAGGTGACGGTCCGGCCGGCGGGGACGCGGCTGTCCAGGCCGGTCCGGATGCCGTAGTGCGGCACGGAGGCCGGCAGTTCGGTGAACCCGTCACGCTTCTCGGAGCGGAAGGTCCAGGACGCGTCGATCCGCGAGGAGGCCCGCGCGACCTTCGCCGAGCGCTTGACCGAGGTGGTCAGCCGGTAGGCGGCGTCCCCGGCGGGCACCGTGAAGGGCTCGCCGAACAGCGCGTCGCCGTTCGAGCCGATCTCGGTGCCGTCGCGGTACAGGGTCGTCCGCACCGAGGTGAAGTCGGAGTACCCGGCGTGCCCGCCCGAGTCGGCGAACAGCGGCAGCGAGCCGTAGATCTTGTCGCCGTCGCGGAACAGACCGAGCCCGGCCCCGACGTGCGGGCCGAAGACCGCGGTGTTGACGGTCTTGGTGTAGGTGCGGCCGGCCTTGAACGTGAACTCGCCGAGCTCGTAGCCCGCGTCGGCGACCGCGTCCTGGCCGCTCCCGGCGTTCTGGGCGAACTCAAGCTGCCAGTTCACCCCGCCGATGGCGGACAGGTGCAGGGTCCGGGTGCCGGGCAGTTGCTGCGGGAAGCTGAGCGACGTGGCGCCGTTCGCGCCGGGCAGCCGGCCGACGGCGTTCAGCGTGCCGGTCTTGCCGTTCGCGGCGGCGCCGAGCCGGGCCTTGACCGTGGCCAGCTCGCCCGCCCCGAAGTGCTTGGTGTAGCCGGTGGCGAGCTCGCTGACCGGGCCGCCGGTCGTGATGTCGTACTGCTCGCTCGCGCCCTTGGTCCAGTGGCCGTCCCACTGCTGGAACAGCGACCCGGCGGGCAGCCGCGGGCCCAGGTGGGCGCTGCGGAAGTTCCGGTACGAGTCGAGGAACATGCCGTAGTCGTACTCGCCGCCCCCGAGCGTGAGGGCGTATCCCGGATAGGCGAACCGCGAGGTGACGCCCTTGGCCGGGACGGTGATGTCCACCGGTCCGGCCCTGCGCGCGTCGATGGTGATCGTCTGCTTCCCGGACACGGCCAGCTTCGGCTGGGCGATCCAGTCGGTGCCCTTCGCGCCCTCCTTGTCCGCGTAGACGGAGGAGTTGAGGACGTACGTGCCCTTCCGCAGGCGCACCGTCACCGTGCCGGACGGGTCGTACGGGCTCAGCTGCGCGCCGGCCGCGAGACCGGCGACACCGTCGAGGCCGGTGTCGTAGTACTTCGCCGGCCTGCCGTCGCGGCCGATGACCTTCAGCGTGACGTCGTACGACTCCACCTCGCGCGTCACCGCCGCGGCCGTACGCACGCTCTGGCCGGCGCCGGTCGCGGTCACGTAGGCCGCGTAGGCGCCGTCGAGGGTGCCGCCCAGCCTGGTGTCGGCCGTGAGCCCGACGGAGGCCGTGCCGTGCGCCGGGACCGTCACCCGCTTCGCGCCGAGCGTGAAGAAGCCCGCCGGAGCCGCCTTCCCCCTGGGGTCCGTGGCCGTGCTGCTCAGGGTGAGGGTGACGGCCTTGTCCCCGAGGTTGCGGTACGTCACCTTCCCGGTGACCGGCTTGTCGTCGGTGTGCGGCCACTGCTGGACGCCGAGGTTGACCGAGACCGGGTCGGCGATCACCGACTGCGTGAGGGCCCTGTCGACCGCGACACGGCCCGCGCCCTGCTGGAACGGCGTGTAGTGGCCGCCCTCGGCGGAGCCGGTCAGCGCGCCCTTCAGCTCGGCGTAGCCCCAGTCCGGGTGCTCCTGCTTCAGGATCGCGGCGGCGCCCGCGACGTGCGGGGCGGCCATCGAGGTGCCGGAGAGGGTCAGGTAGCCCGCGGGCTTCTCGCCGACCTCCTTGTCGAGGACGCTGCCCCCCGCCGCGGCGGCGGTGATGTCCACGCCGGGGGCGGTGACGTCCGGCTTGATCGCGCCGTCGCCGGCACGCGGGCCGGAGGAGGAGAAGTCGGCGAGCCTGTCCTTGTCGTCGACGGCGCCGACGGTGAGCGCGGCGTCCGCGCTGCCCGGCGAACCGAGCGAGTTCGGGCCGTCGTTGCCCGCCGCGACGGCGAACAGGATGCCCCTGGTCTCGGACAGCTTGTTCACCTCGGCCTCAAGGGGGTCGGTGCCGGGGCTGTCGTAGCCGCCGAGGCTGAGGTTGACGACCTCGGCGCCCTGCGCGGCCGCCCACTCCATGCCGGCGAGGACGCCGGAGTCGTCGCCGGAGCCGGTGTCGTCCAGGACCTTGCCGTTGAGGATCTCGGCGTCGGGCGCGACGCCCTTGTACGTGCCCGCGGACGCGGTGCCGGTGCCCGCCACGATGGAGGCGACGTGCGTGCCGTGCCCGGAGTGGTCGGTGGCGTCGGCGGCCGAGGTGAAGTTCCTGGACGCGATCACCCGGCCCTTGAGGTCCGGGTGGCCGGTGTCCACGCCGGTGTCCAGGACGGCGACCTTCACGCCCTTGCCGGTGTAGCCGGACTGCCGGGCGGCCGGGGCGCCGGTCTGCGGCACGGACGTGTCGAGGGAGGCCTTGCGGACGCCGTCCAGCCAGACGTGCGCGATGCCGGAGGCCGCCGCGTCGCCGTCGGTGACGGCGCGCCACAGGGCGGCGGTGTCCCGCACCGGGGTCTGCACGGCGTCGGCGTCGAGCGCGGTCAGGGTGCGCCGCAGCCGGCCCGCGTCCCGGACGACGGCCTTGGCGGCCGCGGCGCCGCCGCGGTAGCCGACGATCACCTTCAGGCCGTCCTTCTGGGCCCTGCGGGTGGCGGTCCTGTTCAGCTCGGTGATGTCGAACAGGCGCTGGTCCAGCGTGCCGGAGGCCACCAGGCGGGCCGCGTCGGCGGGGATCACCAGCAGGTGCCCCGCGGCCCTGCGGACCTGGAACGGTATGTGCGCACGGCCCTCGGCCCGCTCCAGGCCGATGGCCCGGCCCTTCGCGTCGAGGTCGACCCGGTCGCCGGTGATGAGGGTGACGTGGGTCTTGGCGGTGAGCGCGGAGCCGGTGGCCGGGGTGCCGAAGGCCGTGGCCGGGGGGCCCGCCGGCGGCCTCGCCGACGCAGGGCTGGTCACACCCGCGGCGAGGGCGACGGCCGTTGCCGCGGCCGCACCGGCCACGGCAACGGTTTTCACTTGTCTGCGCAAGTTCTCCCCCTGGAGACGGAGTGCCGGGCGAATACCCCGTTCACCCGGCCGGGGGTGGTCGTGTGCACATGAAGGTCACCCCCCGGACCACGCAGTATGCCGGGGGGTGTTCAAACGCCTCAACAGATGTGAGGACGGTAAGAGAAAGGTCGGGAAACTGTAACCCGGCGGACTGGTCACCGTTACACGACCGCGAAGTTCCTTATGGGAAAGCCGTGTTGGATCAAGGTCGGATACGAGTCAGGCGCCGGCGTTCTCCCTTACCGTGATCTTTCCCTTGCGGATGGTGGCCAGCCGCGGCGCCTTCTTCGCGAGGGCGGAGTCGTGGGTGACCATGACGAAGGTCAGCCCGTGCTCCTTCCACAGGCGTTCGAGCACGTCCATGATCTCGTCCCGCATGCCCTCGTCGAGGTTGCCGGTCGGCTCGTCGGCGAGCAGCACCTTGGGCTTCTTCACCAGGGCGCGGGCGATGGCCACGCGCTGCTGCTGCCCGCCGGACATCTCGCCCGGCAGATGTCCGAGGCGCTCGCCGAGGCCGACGGAGTGCAGGGCCTCGGCGGCGAGTTCGCGGCGCTCCTTGGCCTTGATGCCGAGGGGGACGAGGGCGGTCTCCACGTTCTCCTGGGCGGTGAGGGTGGGGATGAGGTTGAAGGACTGGAAGACGAAGCCGATGTTCTCGCTGCGGACCCTGGTCAGCCGGGCCTCGCTGAGCTTGGCCAGGTCGGTGCCGTCCAGGATCACCTCGCCGGAGGACGGCCGGTCCAGGCCGCCGAGCATCTGGAGGAGGGTGGACTTCCCGCCGCCGGTGGGGCCCTGGATGACGAGCCGGTCTCCGTCGCCGATGGTGAGGTCCACACCGTCGAGGGCGTGGACGGTGTCCTTGCCTCTGGTGTAGCGCTTGGTCACGTTCCTGAGGTCGTACATGGTGGCTCCTGGGGGGTCGGATTGGCGTACTGACGGACGAGCGGCCCTACTCCACCCGCCTCAGCGCGTCCGCCGGCCGCAGCCGCGACGCGCGCCACCCGCCGAACGCCCCGGCGACGAGGCCGCCCGCCACCGCGAGGCCCACCGCGAGGACGATCGTCGTGACGCTGACCGGGGCCGTCAGGGCGACCTCCAGGGTCTTCGCGGCCTGGCGGCCCGGACCGCCGAAGCCGCCGCCACCGCCACCGAACCCGCCTCCGCCGCCGAATCCGCCGCCGCCCGTGCCGCCGCCACCGCCCAACTGCGCCTGGAGCGTCGGGCTGACGGCCGTGACGACGTAGGCGCCGGCCAGGCCGAGCGCGATGCCGAGGGCGCCGCCGACCAGGCCGTTGACCATGGCCTCGCCGACCACCTGCCGGGTCACCCGGCCCGACCTCCAGCCCAGCGCCTTCAGCGTGCCGAACTCGCGGACGCGGCGGGAGACCGCGGACGAGGTGAGCAGGCCCGCGACCAGGAAGGCGGCGACCAGCACGGCGATGGACAGCCACTTACCGACGTTGGTGGCGAGGGAGGAGGCGGTGGACAGGGAGCCCGAGACCGTCTTCGCCAGGTCGGCGGAGGTGGTGACCGTCGTACCCGAGACGTTCTTCTGGATCGCGCTCTTGACGGAGTCGATCTTCTGGGAGTCGGTCGCCTTGACGTAGATCGTGGTGACCTTGTTCGCGTTGTCGCTCAGGGTCTGGGCCTGCTTGAGCGGGATGTACAGGTTGGCCGCCGCGTCGCCGCTGGTGGCCGTCGCGATGCCGATGACCGAGTACTTCACGTTCTTGATGGTCACCGTGGAGCCGGCCTTGAGGCTCTTCTCCTTGGCGTACGAGGCGTCGGCGACGGCGACCTTCGCGTCCGTCTCGGCCGTGGTGAACGTACGGCCGCTGGTGATCTTGGAGGAGGTCAGCGGGCCGAGTTCCGGCCTGGCCACGTCGGTACCGAAGACCGAGTACTGGTTGACGTCGAAGTTGGCGCCGCCGCCCTTGACCTCGCCCTGCGGCCGGCCGGTCCCGCCGCCCCGGCGGAGGCCGCCGGCGTCTCCCCCGTTCTGCTGGAACTGGCCGCGGGTGAACTGACCGCTGACCTTGAGCACGCGCAGGCTCAGCCCGCCCACGGCGGACGAGACGCCCTGCTGGTCGCCGACCTTGGTGACGGTGGAGGAGGCCAGGGTGGTGAAGCCCTGCACCATGACGCGGTCGCTGCTCTGCGTCGAGCTGTCGCCGTCGGCCTTGGCGCCGAACTGGAAGCGCGGCCGCTGCGCGTTCCCGGTGTCGGCGCTCGCCGCCTTGGTCACCGTCATGTCCGTGCCCAGGCCGTACAGCGACTGGAGCACCTTGTCCTGGGCCTTGCCCATGCCGCTCGACACGGAGTTGACCACGATGACCAGCGCGATGCCCAGCGCGAGTCCGGAGGCGACGACGAGGGCCGCCTTTCTGCGGCGGCGCAGTTCGCGCCTCAGGTAGGTGAAGAACATGGCCGCAAGCTAGGTACGGTCCGTGATGGCACCATAAGGCGGACATAAAAGAAGCATGAGAAGGCTGTGGCCCCGCCCATGACCGGCCCGGAAACACTGATGCCGCCCCCGGGGGGGCGGCATCAGAAAGCTGTGGGATCAGCGGCGTCAGACGGCCGAACCGGCCTTCCACTGCGCCCAGTTCATGTTCCAGCCGTTGAGGCCGTTGTCCGGCTGGACCGTCTTGTCACCGGTGTTCTGGACGACCACGACGTCACCGACCAGCGAGTTGTTGTAGAACCACGCGGCCGGCATGTTCTTGTCGCCCGCCCCCTTGACGTCCTGGAGGCCGACGCAGCCGTGGCTGGTGTTGACGCTGCCGAAGACGGACGGGGCGCCCCAGTAGTTGCCGTGGATGAAGGTGCCGGAGCTGGTCAGGCGCATGGCGTGGGGCACGTCCTTGATGTCGTACTCGCCCTTGCCGTCGGAGTCGGTGAAGCCGACCGTCGCGCCGTTCATCCGGGTCTGGGTGAACTTCTCCGCTATCACCATCTGGCCCTCGTACGTGGTGTGCTCGGGCGAACCGGCGGAGATCGGGATGGTCTTGACGACCTTGCCGTCCTGCGTGACCTTCATCTGCTTGGTCTTCGCGTCGACGTAGGAGACCTGGTTGCGGCCGATGTGGAAGGTGACCGTCTTCTGCTGGACGCCGTAGACGCCGCTCGCGCCCTCGACACCGTCGAGCGCCAGCTTGAGGGTGACGGTGGAGCCCTCCTTCCAGTACTGCTCGGGCCGGAAGTCCAGGCGGTTGGCGCCGAACCAGTGGCCGACGACCTCCTGGCCGCTGCTGGAGGTGACCGTGATGCCCTTCTGGACGGCCGCCTTGTTGGAGATCGCCTTGTCGAAGTTGATCGACACGGGCATGCCGACGCCCACGGTGGAGTCGGCGTCCGGGGTGTAGCTGCCTATGAAGCTGTTGGCCGGGGAGACCGTGGTGAAGGACGCGTTCTCGTGCGCCACGCGGCCCTGGGAGTCCGTGGCCTCGGCGGCGACCTTGTACGTGGTGGAGCGGTCCAGCTGGGCGGTCGGCTTCCAGCTGTGCTTGTCGGCGGAGAGCTGCCCGGCGACGGTCTTGCCGTCCTGGGTGGTCATCTGCACGCCCGTCAGGGTGCCCTTGGTGACCGTGACGGCGGCGGAGTTGTTGATGGAGGCGTTGTCGGAGCCGTCCTTCGGCGTGATCGTGATCTGCGCCTCGGACGACTTCTTCGCAGCGGCCGCGTCGGCCTTGGCCTGCGAGCTGTCGCCGCCGGCGGAGGCCTTGCCGCCGCCGGAACACGCCGAGAGCATCAGCACACTGCCGAGCAGGGCGGACGCGGCCATCAGGCTCCTGCGCCGCTTACTGTCCGTCATCACAAGCTTCTCCATCGTTGCCGAGTCGCGAATCCCCGAGAGTCCCCGTAAGACCTTTAACCTTCAACGCTACGGCCACGTCGTCCCGTTCCGGATCCAGTGGATCTGTGGGGCACACCACGTCCGCGACGGAGCGGAGGGTGCGGGAGGCGGCTCGTGCGCTGTCTGAGACGACGAAACCCCGGACGGCGGTTGCCGTCCGGGGCCAACACTGCCCCGGGACGCTCAGACCATGCCGCCCACTTCCTCGTCGTCGCCGTCCACATCATCCTCGTCCAGGTCCCAGTCGGGCGAATCAGGGTCGTAGGCGATCCGCTCGCTCGACCAGGACGCCTGTTGGAGTTCCACCCCGGGCACCTCGCTGACCAGGTCGAACGGATCCACGAGATAAGCGAGGGCCTCCGCGGTGTCTTCCGTCACAGCGCCCTCGGCATGGGCCCGCTCGGCCTCCGGCAGCTCCGGATCCCGCGCGAGCCGGTCCAGCGCGGCCTTGGTGATCTCGTCCTCGCCGTGCACCTCAAGGACCAACTCCACCCGAAGTCGCACAAAACGTGATGTCTCTTCGTCGCTCATGGCGCGAGCGTACGACTGAAACCCCTCGTGACTTTCCTGTGACCCGCGCCTTTCACTAACATCGCCTCACACGGCCAATTCGCCAGCGTCACAAGGGGGATCGATATTCCGTGTCATCCGCTCGCCGTCCGCTGCTGACCGCCACCGCCGCGGGCACTCTGCTCTGCGCGCTGTGGTTCGTCCCGTCCGCGAACGCCTCGCAGGACTCCCCGGCGGACACCAGGGCCAGAGCGGCCGTGTCCGAGTACTCGTCGTACTCCACGACGTCGATCACGCAGCAGGCCCGAGCGGTCTCGCGGGCGACCTCCGCGACCGCACAGGACGCCGCCGACGCCACCGAACTCGCCGACACCGGAAGCCCCGACACGACGCCGTACGTCGTCGGCGGCACCCTTTTCCTCGCCGTGGGCGCCGGGTTCGTGGTGTATTCGGTGCGCCGCGAGCGACTGGGTTTCTGAACCGCCGACCTGACGTGGCAACAGGGCCCCCGCACCGGCGGGGGCCCTGTTGTGCTGCCGTCCCCTACTGCAGCGGACCGGTGACCGACTCGACCGCGGTGACCAGGTGGCCGCCGCGCACGAAGGCGTCGGCCGCGGCCAGGTCGGGCGCGAGGAACCGGTCCGGGCCCGGGCCCCGCACCCCGGCGCCGCGCGCGGCCTCGATGGCGGCCTGCGAGGCGGGGGCCGGGGTCAGACCCTCGCGCAGCTCTATGGCGCGGGTGGCCGCGTACAGCTCGACCGCGATGACCCGGGTGAGGTTGTCGACGGCGGTGCGCAGCTTGCGCGCGGCCGACCAGCCCATGGACACGTGGTCCTCCTGCATCGCGGAGGAGGGGATGGAGTCCGCGGACGCGGGCACGGCGAGCCGCTTCAGCTCGCTCACGAGCGCGGCCTGGGTGTACTGGGCGATCATGAGCCCGGAGTCGACACCGGCGTCGTCCGCGAGGAACGGCGGCAGGCCGTGGCTGCGGTTCTTGTCGAGCAGCCGGTCGGTGCGGCGCTCGGCGATGGAGCCGAGGTCGGCGGCGGCGATGGCGAGGAAGTCCAGGACGTAGGCGACCGGGGCACCGTGGAAGTTGCCGTTGGACTCGACCCGCCCGTCGGGCAGGACGACGGGGTTGTCGACGGCGGAGGCGAGCTCGCGCTCGGCGACGAGCCGGGCGTGCGCCATGGTGTCCCGCCCGGCGCCGGCGACCTGCGGGGCGCAGCGCACCGAGTAGGCGTCCTGGACGCGCGGGGCGTCGTCCTGGTGGTGCCCGGTGAGCTGGGAACCCTTGAGCACGGCCAGCATGTTGGCGGCGGAGGCGCCCTGGCCCGGATGGGGCCGGATGGCGTGCAGCTCGGGCGCGAGCACCTTGTCGGTGCCGAGCAGCGCCTCCAGGCTGAGGGCGGCGGTGACGTCGGCGGACTTGTAGAGGGTGTCGAGGTCGGCGAGCGCCATGACCAGCATGCCGAGCATGCCGTCGGTGCCGTTGAGGAGCGCCAGGCCCTCCTTCTCACGCAGCTCGACCGGCGCGATCCCGTGCGCGGCGAGCAGCTCACCGGCGGGCCGCACCTGACCGTCGGGCCCTTCGGCGTCGCCCTCCCCCATGAGCGTGAGGGCGCAGTGGGACAGCGGGGCGAGGTCGCCGGAGCAGCCGAGGGAGCCGTACTCGTGGACGACCGGCGTGATCCCGGCGTTCAGGACGTCGGCCATGGTCTGCGCGACCTCGGGCCGCACACCGGTGTGCCCGGAGCAGACGGTCTTGAGCCGCAGGAACATCAGGGCCCGTACGACTTCGCGCTCGACCCGCGGCCCCATGCCGGCGGCGTGCGAGCGGACGATGTTGCGCTGCAGCTGGGCGCGCAGTTCCGGGCTGATGTGCCGGGTCGCCAGGGCTCCGAAGCCGGTGGAGACGCCGTAGACCGGGTCCGGCTTGGCCGCCAGCGCGTCCACGATCCCCCGGGCCGCGGCCAGGGCCGCCACCGCCTCCGCCGACAGCTCGACGCGGGCGCCGCCGCGCGCCACGGCGAGAACGTCGGACGCCGTGACACCGGACGTCCCCACCACCACAGTGTGCATATCCATATTCAGGAGCGTACGCATTGAATGCGGTGATGTCACTAGGGTGGATGTCACGAGTGGAGATCAGGAGCGACCCTTACCGAACCGTACGCCCTCCGCCTCACGGCAGACGCCCGCGGAACCGCCGCCGCTCGGCGGGCGCGAGATGCGGCGGCTCGTCCACCAGCCGTACGACCGGATCCTCGGACCCCTCCCGCCCCGCCACCACCGGCCGCTCGGCGCGCAGGGCCTTCGCCCGGTACTGGGCGGCGTCGGCGAGCCGGAACAGCCGCCGCGCGTCGCCCACCTCCCCGATGGCGTCCGCGGTCGAGGCGACCCCGCACGCCACCCCCTCCCCCGGCTCCAACTCCCCTGCCCGGCGGCACAGTTCGTCGGCGGCCTCGACGACGTCGTCGACGGGCGGCCCGACGGCCAGCAGACAGAACTCGTCGCCGCCGAGCCGCGCGGCCAGCGCGCCCGGCACCATCGCCCCGCACAGCGACAGCACCGAGCCGAAGCGCTCCAGCAGCCGGTCGCCGACGGCGTGCCCCAGGGTGTCGTTGACCCGCTTGAGCCCGTTGAGATCACAGACCACCAGGCTGACGATCACGCCTTCGGCGCGGTGCCGTTCGACGGCCTCCTCCAAGTGGACGTCCACGGCACGGCGGTTGGCGAGCCCGGTGAGGGAGTCGGTGAACGCGAGCCGGCGGGCCTCCTCCAGCCGCTCGCTCTGCGCGAGCCCGGCGGCCACGACGGCGGCGAGCACGGTCGCGAACCCGGCGTCGCCGGGACCGAACACCGCGGCCCGCACCCCGCGGGCGACATACAACTCGCCCCAGGCCCGCCCGTGCAGCACGACGGGGGCGACGACACAGCAGCCACGCCCCCGCCGGCGCAGGGCGGCAACGCGCTGGTGGAAGTAGCCCGGCGTGCCCGCGGCCGTCCCCTCGGCGGTCTCCACCCAGGCGTTGGCCCCGCCCCCGCCCGCCCACCGCTCGTGCAGGAACTCGGTGATCTCCGGGAACTGGTGCACCGGATAGGTCTCCGCCTCGGGAAACTCCTCCTCGTCCGGCCGCCGGTCCCCCACGTTCACCAGGACCCTGAGCCGCCCCACCCCCCGCTCCCACACGGACAGCGCGGCGAAACTGCCGTCCAGCGCCCGGCACGCCCCGAGCGCGGCGGCCCGCCACGTCTCCGGTGGGGTACGCGCCGCCGCCATGCCCTGCGCCAGCGCGACGACGGCCGCAAGCCGCTTGTCCTCACCCATTACTCCAGGTTAGGGAGAATTCCGGGCAATCGGGACATCGGTCTGCCGCCGGAGGCGCCGCTTCACTCCCCGGGCCACTCCGGCTTGCGCTTCTCGTTGAAGGCCGCCACGCCCTCCGCCCGGTCCCCGGAGAACGCCACCGAGCGCCACGCCGCGTCCTCCACCTCCAGCCCGGCCCGCAGATCGAGCCCGTGCCCCAGCCGCAGCGCCCGCTTGGCGGCCCGCAGCCCGACCGGCGAGTTCCCGGCGATCCGCGCTCCCAGCGCCAGCGCCTCCTCCCGGTCCCGTCCCTCGTCCACCAGCTGGTCCACCAGCCCCAGCTCGGCCGCCTCCGCCGCCGCCACCCGCCGCGCCGAGAAGATCAGCTCGGCCGCGCGCGCCGCCCCGACCCGGCGCGGCAGCAACTGCGTACCGCCCCCGCCCGGAATGACCCCCACGGACACCTCCGGCAACCCCACCACCGCCGTGCGGTCGGCCACGATCAGGTCGCAGGACAGGGCCAGTTCGAAACCGCCGCCCAGCGCGAACCCGTGCACCGCCGCCACCGTCGGCATGGGCAGCTCCAGCACCCCGGTGTACGCCCCGCGCGTCACCGGCCGCTGCCGCAGCAGATCCGCGTCGCTGAACGAGTTCCGCTCCTTCAGATCGGCCCCGACGCAGAACGCCCGCTCGTGCGAGGACGTCAGCACCACCACACGCGCGTCCCGGTCGGCGGCCAGCGCCGTACACGCGGCCACGAGCGAGCGGGCCATCTCCGTGGAGACGGCGTTCATGGCCTTGGGCCGGTCGAGCACCAGCTCCGCGACCTGCCCGTGCCGCCGCACCAGCACGAACTCCCCGAACCGCTCCTCGCTCATGACACCCTCCGGCTCACGTGTTAACGCGGGTTAACTCCCTGTCGGCCCGATCATCGCAGCCGTACCGGCCCCGGAAAACCCCGGGGGGCTACGCCCGTTCGAGTGACATCCCGCCCGACTCCCCGCACATCACCCACAGGACCGCATAGCGTGCGTCCGCCACGGCAGAGCCGGGGCGCACGGCGGGGAGGGAAGCCATGACACCGATACGTGCCCAGTTGCGTACGGCCGTCTCCACCACGGAAGCGGCACCGGACGAGAGCACCCCGCCCGGCGGCGTACGACGCGGCCGGCACCGCAAGCCGCGCCCCCGCAAGATGCTCCTCGCGGCCGGCGGCCTGGCCCTGGCCGCCGGCGCGCTGAGCCTGGTCCGCGTGGCCTCCGACTCGGGGGTGGACTCCCCGGCCACGGCGGAGGCCGACCCCCGCACCACCGGCACGGCCGACCACGCGGCGAACACGGCCGCCTCGGTCACCGGCTCCCCCACCGCGCTGCCCTCGGCGACCTCCGCCATGGGCGGCAGCAGCCCGCTGCCGGCACGGCCCCGTCCGACCGCGGCCCGGCCCGCCGCACCGACGGCCGCCACGGCACCCCCCGCACCGGCGGCCACCCCACCGCCCACGGCCACGCCGTCCCCGACGCCCTCGCACCCGGCCCCCACGGCCACGCGTCCCACCCCCACCACCGCCGCGCCCACTCCCGCTCCGAGCCGGAGCGGCGAGGACCCGGACCCGGGCGGACTGTGCGTACCGGTGATCGGCCTCTGCGTCGACACCCCGGGAGGCCCTAGGAGGTGAGCGTCAGGCGGGGGTGTCCCGCCGGGCCAGCAGCCACGGCTCGACCACGCCGAGCCCGCGCACCGGCCGCTGCCACATCGGCTGGAGCCCGAAGCGGTACGCCGGCGGCTCCTCGCCCTCCTTCTCGGCGGCCGCCGCGGCCTCGGCCGCCTCTGTCTCCGAGGCGGGCGCCTCACCGGTGCGGATCAGCTCCTCGGCGAAGGCGCTGTCCACCAGCACGGCGTCGCGCGGCGCTATCGAGGTCAGCCGGGAGGCCAGGTTCACGGTCGTACCGAACACATCACCCATCCGGGTGGTGACCGTGCCGAACGCCATCCCCACGCGCAGCTCCGGCATCGTCTCGTCGTGGGCCATCGTCTCGACCAGCCGCAGCGCGATGTCCGCGGCCGTACCGGCGTCATCGGCCGCGTACAGCACCTCGTCACCGAGGGTCTTGATCAGCCGCCCGCCCCGCGCGGCCACCAGGTCGGCGGCGGTGGTCTCGAACGCCTCGACCAGCTCCCCCAGCTCCTCCTCCTCCATCCGCCGGGTCAGCCGCGTGAACCCCACGAGATCGGCGAACCCCACGGCGAGGCGCCGGTCGACCATCTCCTCGTCGTCGGCGGTCTGCACCACCCGCCCGGCCGACGCGGCGAGCTGCCGCCGCCACACGTAGACCAGGAACTCCTCCAGCTCGGGCAGGAGCAGCTCGACGATCGGATACGTCACCTCGGTGCGGGTCATCCCCGGCTCCGGAGGCTCGGTCAGGCCCTCCAGAAAGGAATCCATCTGCCATTCGGCCAGTCGGGCGGTGGTCTGCCCCGTGGACCGCGCCACCTGGACGGCCATGGCCTCGCTCAGCAGCCCCGCCTCCACGAGACCGGCAAGGCGCCGCAGGGCCAGCACGTCGGCCTCGGTGAGCGCCTTGGCCTGCCCGATGTCCGCGAACCCCATGGCCCGCCAGAACCGCGACGCCAGCTCCATGGAGACACCGGCGCTACGGGCCGCCTGGAAGGGGGTGTAACGGCGCTCCGCACCCAGGATGAGGTGTTCGAGACGCAGCGCGAGCGGGTCCTCGCCGGAGTCGGCGGCCTGCGGATCCGCTCCGGAGCCCGTGTCGTCGACGGTCACGCCTGCTGCCCTTCCGATCTGTCACGGTCAGATATCGACCGGCCTCAACTCTACGGCAGGTGTGCGCCAGCTCACTCCGTCGGGTTCGGCGGGGGGGGTGTTCCCCGCGCCCCTTCGTCAGGCAGGCCGCAGATGCACGATGTCCCCCGCCCCCACGGGCTCCTGCACCCCCTCCGCCGTGGCGATGACCAACCGCCCGTCCCCGTCCACGGCGACGGCCTCCCCCACCACCGCCCGGTCCCCCGGCAGCAGCGCCCGCACACTGCGCCCCAGCGTCGCGCACCCGGCGGCGTAGATCTCCTGGAGCCCGCAGGCGCCCGGATCCCCACCGGCCCCCCGCCAGCGCCCGTACCACTCCTCCAACGCCCGCAGCACGGCCCGCAGCAGCGGATCCCGGTCCGTCCCCGCCGCCCCGGCCAGCGCCAGCGATCCCGCCTGCGGCACCGGCAGTTCCTCCGTCCGCAGCGAGACGTTGATGCCGACGCCGATGACGACACCGTCCTCCCCCGCCCGCTCCGCGAGGATGCCACCGGCCTTGCGCTCCTCTCCGCCGACGGTCACCAGCAGGTCGTTCGGCCACTTCAGCGCCGTGTCGACACCCGCCGCCCGGGACAGCCCGGTCGCCACGGCGACCCCGGTGAGCAACGGCAGCCAGCCCCACCGGGCCACCGGCACCCCGGCGGGCCGCAGCAGCACGGAGAAGAACAGCCCCGACCGCGGCGGCGCCGTCCAGCGCCGGTCCAGCCGCCCCCGCGCAGCGGTCTGCTCCTCCGCGACCAGCACCACGCCCTCCGCCACGTCCCCCGCGGCGGCCCTCGCCACGAGGTCGTTGTTGGTGGACCCGGTGCGCTGGACCACCTCCACCTCGGTCCACAGGCCCCCGTCCCGCACCAGGGCGCGCCGCAGCGCACCGGCGTTGAGAGGGGGACGGTCCAGGTCGGACCAGCGGCTGCCGTTGTCGTCTGCTGCATCTCGGGGCGTCATGCAAGCCACCCTAGGTGTGGGAAACGCCGCACTGCTGATCGGTAGGCACGCCACTACGCTACGGATGAGTAATCGTCCCCCCTTTTGAGCAGGCAGGGAGCCGCGATCCCGATGTCCGAGCCGGCAGAGCGCAAAGAGATCGACATCCATACGACCGCGGGCAAGCTCGCGGATCTCGAGCGCCGTATTCACGAGGCGACGCACGCCGGCTCGGCACGTGCGGTCGAAAAGCAGCATTCCAAGGGCAAACTGACGGCCCGTGAGCGCATCGCCCTCCTCCTCGACGAGGACTCCTTCGTCGAACTGGACGAGTTCGCCCGCCACCGCTCCACCAACTTCGGCCTGGAGCAGAACCGCCCGTACGGCGACGGCGTCGTCACGGGCTACGGCACCGTGGACGGCCGCCCGGTCGCCGTCTTCTCCCAGGACTTCACGGTCTTCGGCGGCGCCCTCGGCGAGGTCTACGGCCAGAAGATCGTCAAGGTCATGGACTTCGCGCTGAAGACCGGCTGCCCGGTCATCGGCATCAACGACTCCGGCGGCGCCCGCATCCAGGAGGGCGTCGCCTCCCTCGGCGCGTACGGCGAGATCTTCCGCCGCAACACCCACGCCTCCGGTGTGATCCCGCAGATCAGCCTGGTCGTGGGCCCGTGCGCCGGCGGCGCGGTCTACTCCCCGGCGATCACGGACTTCACGGTCATGGTCGACCAGACGTCCCACATGTTCATCACCGGCCCGGACGTCATCAAGACGGTCACCGGCGAGGACGTCGGCTTCGAGGAACTGGGCGGCGCCCGCACGCACAACACCGCCTCCGGCGTGGCCCATCACATGGCGGGCGACGAGAAGGACGCGATCGAGTACGTCAAGCAGCTCCTCTCCTACCTCCCCTCCAACAACCTCTCCGAGCCCCCGGTCTTCCCGGAGGAGGCGGACCTCGCCGTCAGCGACGAGGACCGCGAACTCGACACCCTCGTCCCGGACAGCGCGAACCAGCCGTACGACGCGCACTCGGTGCTCGAACACGTCCTGGACGACGGCGAGTTCTTCGAGACCCAGGCCCTGTTCGCGCCGAACATCCTCACCGGCTTCGGCCGGGTCGAGGGCCACCCGGTCGGCATCGTCGCCAACCAGCCGATGCAGTTCGCCGGTTGTCTGGACATCGCGGCCAGCGAGAAGGCCGCCCGCTTCGTGCGCACCTGCGACGCGTTCAACATCCCGGTGCTGACCTTCGTGGACGTCCCCGGCTTCCTGCCCGGCGTCGGCCAGGAGCACGAGGGCATCATCCGCCGCGGCGCGAAGCTGATCTACGCCTACGCGGAAGCCACCGTCCCCCTCATCACGGTCATCACCCGCAAGGCCTTCGGCGGCGCCTACGACGTCATGGGCTCCAAGCACCTCGGCGCCGACCTCAACCTGGCCTGGCCGACCGCCCAGATCGCCGTCATGGGCGCCCAGGGCGCGGTCAACATCCTGCACCGCAGGACCATCGCCGAGGCGGAGGCGAACGGCGAGGATCTCGAAGCCGTCCGCGCCCGCCTGATCCAGGAGTACGAGGACACCCTCCTCAACCCCTACGTGGCGGCCGAGCGCGGCTACGTCGACGCGGTGATCATGCCGTCCGACACCCGCGCCCACATCGTCCGCGGCCTGCGTCAACTGCGTACGAAGCGGGAATCCCTGCCCCCGAAGAAGCACGGCAACATCCCTCTCTAGTCCCTGGTCCCCCCAAGTCCCCGCCAAGCCGTGCTGCCCCTGGGAGCGGTCATGAACATCAAGGTCGTACGAGGCAACCCGACCCCGGAGGAGCTGGCCGCCGCCCTGGCGGTGGTCCGCGCCCGCGCCGCGGTGGCAGCGACAACGCCGCCCGGCGCGAGCGGCCCGCGGGACGCGTGGTCCGACCCGTCCCGCATCGCGGCCAGGCGCGTCCCGAATCCGGGCCCGGCGTCGTGGACGCGCACGTACTGGCCGGCCTGACGCTTCGGTGGACGAGACCGTGCGCCAACTTGAGTAGCCGTACTCAGGCGCGCGCCCGCCACCGCACCGCACGCTGGACGCGTGCTCTGGTCAGACCCTGAAGACGAGCCGCCGGAGGACCTGCGCGAAGCGCAGGACATGCTCCGGCGGCTCGGTCTCTTCATGGCCGTGGCGATGATCCTGGCGATGCTGGTGATCGGTCTGAGGTGAGTAATCTGACTCCATGACCGCAACGCGCCGCAGGCGACTCATCCTCGCGTCGAAGTCCCCCGCCCGTCTGGGCCTCCTGCGCCAGGCCGGCCTCGAACCCGAGGTGATCGTCAGCGGGGTCGACGAGGACGCCGTCACCGCCCCCACCCCGGCCGAGCTGGCCCTCGCCCTCGCCGAGGCGAAGGCCTCGGTGGTGGCGGCCAAGCCGGAGGTGCACGGCGCCCTGGTGATCGGCTGCGACTCGGTGCTGGAGCTGGACGGCCAGGCCCTCGGCAAGCCCGCCGACGCCGAGGAGGCCACCGCCCGCTGGAAGGCGATGCGCGGCCGGGCCGGCACCCTCCAGACCGGACACTGCCTCTGGGACACGGAGGCCAACCGGTACGTCGCCGCGGTCGCCTCCACCGTCGTCCGCTTCGGCGAGCCCTCGGACGACGAGATCGCCGCGTACGTCGCCTCCGGCGAGCCCCTCTACGTCGCCGGGGCCTTCACCCTGGACGGCCGTTCGGCGCCGTTCATCGAGGGCATCGACGGCGACCACGGCAACGTGATCGGCATCAGCCTGCCCCTGGTGCGCAAGCTGCTGGCCGAACTGGGCATCGGCATCACGGAGTTGTGGGCACCGGCCGAATGACGAGCTGGGCGGGTACGGAGTCCTGCGGGTCCCCGTCCCCGTCCCGGGGCTCGCCGGGGGCCGTACGCGGCGCCGGGACGGCCGCCGCTCCCGGAGCCGGGGCGGAGCCCGGCTCGCCGGCGGCCGCGGGCTCCCCGCCCGCTCCCGCCCCGCCGCCGGAGGCGTCCGGCCGCACCCCGCCGTCACGGTCGTACGTCATCAGCAGCAGGACGATGAGCCCGAGCACGACCACCATGAACAGGAACGCCGTCCAGCCGACCAGCCCCCAGGCGAACGCCCCCAGCAGGCCGTGCACGACCGCGGCGCTGATCAGCACGACCCGGCCGAAGCCCGCGGGGGCGCGGTCGCGTATCGCGACCAGGACGGCCACCAGGGCGCACAGGGCGAAGTAGAGGCCGAAGACGACGCCGCCGATCTTCGAGGACGTCGCCATCGTCGACGGGTCGAGGCCGGCCAGGGACATGTCCTGCCGGTCGACGACGATTCCCAGGAACCAGTTCAGCGCCGCGATGAAGACCGCCTCCGCCAGAAGGACGACCGCCACGACCCACGCCACAGGTCTGCGCACCACCGCGGATCCACCCACTCTCGTGCCAGCGTTCCAGTTACCCCAGGTACGTTCGGTACATCGCGAACGCTACTAACGGGTAAACCGGGGGACAAGGGTTCGCGCGCCAGCAAAGAATCATTGGGCCATTCGTAGGGACTCGACAAAGAAACGGAGTGGGCCGCAGCACGCTCTCACAGAGACCTTGACCACATAACAGAGCTAGGGTTTCCCGGAGGAGCCGTGCGTGCTGTGGCGCGACAAGGGGTTTCGCGGTCGAGCGAGCCTCGAGTCACGCTCCGTGTGGGCAAGCTCACCATTGGGGACGGGTCGAAGTGCCGTGTCGGCAGTCCCTAAACTCGGCTTGTTTCAAGGAGGGAGCCTCAATCGTGCGCAAGGTGCTCATCGCCAACCGTGGCGAAATCGCTGTCCGCGTGGCCCGGGCCTGCCAGGACGCCGGAATCGCGAGCGTTGCCGTCTACGCCGACCCGGACCGGGACGCATCGCATGTCCGCGCCGCGGATGAGGCGTTCGCCCTGGGCGGTGACACCCCGGCGACCAGCTACCTGGACGTCGAGAAGGTCCTGAACGCGGCGCGCGAGTCCGGTGCCGACGCCGTCCACCCCGGCTACGGCTTTCTCTCGGAGAACGCCGAGTTCGCCCAGGCGGTGCTGGACGCGGGCCTGATCTGGATCGGCCCGCCGCCGCAGGCCATCCGCGACCTGGGTGACAAGGTGGCGGCCCGTCACATCGCCCAGCGCGCCGGCGCCCCGCTGGTGGCCGGCACGCCGGACCCGGTCAGCGGCGCGGACGAGGTCGTCGCGTTCGCCGAGGAGCACGGCCTGCCGATCGCCATCAAGGCGGCCTTCGGCGGCGGCGGCCGCGGCCTGAAGGTCGCCCGGACCCTGGAAGAGGTCCCGGAGCTGTACGAGTCGGCGGTGCGCGAGGCGGTCGCCGCCTTCGGCCGCGGCGAGTGCTTCGTCGAGCGTTACCTGGACCGCCCCCGCCACGTGGAGACCCAGTGCCTGGCGGACAAGCACGGCAACGTGGTCGTCGTCTCGACGCGTGACTGCTCGCTCCAGCGCCGGCACCAGAAGCTGGTGGAGGAGGCCCCGGCGCCGTTCCTGACCGACGCCCAGGTCGCCGAGCTGTACCGCGCCTCCAAGGCCATCCTGAAGGAGGCCGCCTACGAGGGTGCGGGCACCTGCGAGTTCCTGGTCGGCCAGGACGGCACGATCTCCTTCCTGGAGGTCAACACCCGGCTCCAGGTGGAGCACCCGGTGACCGAGGAGGTCGCCGGCATCGACCTGGTCCGCGAGATGTTCCGGATCGCCGACGGCGAGGAGCTGGGGTACGACGACCCGGCCCTGCGCGGTCATTCCTTCGAGTTCCGCATCAACGGCGAGGACCCGGGCCGCAACTTCCTCCCGGCCCCCGGCACGGTGACGAGGTTCGACGCGCCCTCCGGTCCCGGTGTCCGCCTGGACGCGGGCGTCGAGGCCGGCTCGGTCATCGGCCCGGCGTGGGACTCCCTGCTGGCCAAGCTGATCGTGACCGGCCGTACCCGCAAGGAGGCCCTTCAGCGGGCCGCCCGCGCCCTGGACGAGTTCCAGGTCGAGGGCATGGCGACGGCGATCCCCTTCCACCGTGCGGTGGTGAAGGACCCGGCCTTCGCCCCCGAACTCACCGGCTCTGCCGACCCGTTCACGGTCCACACCCGCTGGATCGAGACCGAGTTCGTCAACGAGATCAAGCCCTTCGCCGCCCCGGCCGACGCCGAGGCGGAGGAGGAGGCCGGCCGCGAGACGGTCGTCGTCGAGGTGGGCGGCAAGCGCCTGGAGGTCTCCCTCCCCTCGTCGCTCGGGATGTCCCTGGCCCGCACCGGCCTCGCGGCGGGCGCCAAGCCCAAGCGCCGCGCGGCCAAGAAGTCCGGCCCGGTGGCCTCCGGCGACACCCTCGCCTCCCCGATGCAGGGCACGATCGTCAAGATCGCGGTCGAGGAGGGCCAGGAGGTCCAGGAGGGCGACCTGATCGTCGTCCTGGAAGCCATGAAGATGGAACAGCCCCTGAACGCCCACAAGGCGGGCACCGTCAAGGGCCTCGCCGCCGAGGTCGGCGCCTCCGTCACCTCGGGCGCGGCGATCTGCGAGATCAAGGACTGACCGCGCCTTCGACACCTTCGGCGAAACGCCCGGCGGACCGACTTCGGTGGGTCCGCCGGGCGTTTCGTTTCAGCTGGGCGCCGGATCCGCCCGGACCGGGAAGCCGCCCAGGAGGCTAACGCCGCCTCATGTCCGCGACGCGCCCCCGCTCGGCGCCCGTCGGCTCTCCCATCCCCGCGCCCGAGCGGAGCGGCATGTGCCCCCTGCGTGGCCCCGGCAGGGGAGCGCGGCGGGTCGCCGGGACCTGTTCACCCCCCGGGTTCCCGCTCGCCCCGGCCACGGCGATCTGCACCCCTTGGTCGGCAAGGGCCTGCAACTCGGTCGCGGCGCGGTCGTCGTGGGCCGGAGGCTCGTCGGTGACCAGGCGGGTGATGAGGTCCGTCGGCACGGTCTGGAACATGGTGTCCGTACCGAGCTTGGTGTGGTCGGCGAGGACCACGACCTCGGCGGCGGCCTGGACGAGCGCCCGGTCGACGGACGCCGAGAGCATGTTGGAGGTGGACAGGCCGCGTTCGGCGGTCAGACCGCTTCCGGAGAGGAAGGCCTTGGACACCCGCAGCCCCTGGAGGGACTGTTCGGCGCCGGAGCCGACGAGGGCGTAGTTGGAGCCGCGCAGGGTTCCGCCGGTCATCACGACTTCCACGCGGTTGGCATGGGCCAACGCCTGGGCGACCAACAGGGAGTTGGTGACCACGGTCAGTCCCGGTACCCGGGCGAGCCGGCGGGCCAGCTCCTGCGTGGTCGTACCGGCCCCGACGACGATGGCCTCGCCTTCTTCGACGAGGCCCGCGGCGAGGTCGGCGATGGCCGTCTTCTCGGCGGTCGCGAGATGGGACTTCTGGGGGAAGCCCGACTCGCGCGTGAACCCACCCGGCAGTACCGCACCGCCGTGCCGGCGGTCGAGGAGTCCTTCTGCCTCCAGTGCCCGCACGTCCCGCCGTACGGTCACTTCGGAGGTCTGGACGACGCGGGCGAGTTCACGGAGCGACACGGCACCGTTCGCTCGCACCATTTCGAGAATCAATTGGCGACGTTCAGCAGCGAACACGAAACTGACAGTAACCCCAGCGACCGTCTGCTTTCAGCAGTTTGCGCCGAATAACAGAAGTTGTTCGCATGGTGGGGCGGGAAGTGGTATAGGACCTATCCGCCCCGACTATGCCGTACGCACACGCGGCAACTCCCCGTGACCAGCGGGGAGTCCGGGTCCGCCGTCAGGCCTCGGCGCTCGCCTTGCGGCCGTGAAGCTGACGCGCCACCTCCGCGATCGACCCCGAAAGGGAGGGGTACACGGTGAACGCGTTCGCGATCTGTTCGACCGTCAGATTGTTGTCGACGGCGATCGAGATGGGGTGGATCAGTTCCGAGGCGCGGGGCGCCACGACGACACCGCCCACGACGATGCCCGTGCCCGGCCGGCAGAAGATCTTGACGAAGCCGTCCCGGATGCCCTGCATCTTCGCGCGCGGGTTGCGCAGCAGCGGCAGCTTCACCACCCGGGCGTCGATCTTGCCCGCGTCCACGTCCGCCTGCGAGTAGCCGACGGTCGCGATCTCGGGGTCGGTGAAGACGTTGGAGGAGACCGTCTTCAGGTTCAGCGGGGTCACCGCGTCGCCGAGGAAGTGGTACATGGCGATACGTCCCTGCATGGCGGCGACGGACGCGAGCGCGAAGACGCCCGTCACGTCACCGGCCGCGTAGACGCCCGGAGCGGTCGTACGCGAGACCTTGTCGGTCCAGATGTGACCGGACTCGCGCAGCTTGACGCCGGCCTCCTCCAGCCCCAGCCCGGCGCTGTTCGGAATGGCGCCGACGGCCATCAGGCAGTGCGTGCCGCTGATGACGCGCCCGTCGGCGAGCGTCACCTCGACCCGGTCGCCGACGCGCTTGGCGGACTGCGCGCGGGAGCGGGCCATGACGTTCATGCCACGGCGCCGGAAGACGTCCTCCAGCACGGCGGCGGCGTCCGGGTCCTCACCCGGCAGCACGCGGTCCCGGGACGACACGAGCGTGACCTCGGACCCCAGCGCCTGGTAGGCACCGGCGAACTCGGCGCCGGTCACACCGGAGCCGACCACGATGAGCTCCTCGGGCAGCTCGGTCAGGTCGTACACCTGGGTCCAGTTGAGGATGCGCTCGCCGTCGGGCTGGGCGTCGGGCAGCTCGCGCGGGTGACCACCGGTCGCGATGAGGACGGCGTCGGCGGTGAGGGTCTCCTCGGTGCCGTCGGCGGCGGTGACGACGACCTTGCGGGACCCGTCGAGGCCCTGCATGCCCTCCAGCCGGCCGCGCCCGCGCAGGACCCGGGCGCCGGCGCGCGTGACGGAGGCGGTGATGTCGTGCGACTGGGCGAGGGCCAGCCGCTTCACCCGGCGGTTGACCTTCCCGAGGTCCACCCCGACCACCCGGGCCGCCTGCTCCAGCGGCGGGGTGTCGTCGGCGACGATGATGCCGAGCTCCTCGTACGACGAGTCGAAGGTCGTCATGACCTCCGCCGTCGCGATGAGAGTCTTCGACGGCACGCAGTCGGTCAGCACCGACGCTCCGCCCAGACCGTCGCAGTCGACGACGGTCACCTCCGCGCCGAGCTGAGCGGCCACCAGCGCCGCTTCGTATCCGCCGGGTCCGCCACCGATGATCACGATCCGAGTCACGTACCCCATTGTCCCGCACGCTTCAAGGTGCTACTGCCCGGGGGCGGACGTGCGTGCCGCAGCAGGCCTTCTGTGGCAGGAGTGAGGGGAGGTCCGCGCACCGGGGGCTGCCGTACCCTCTGTCCATGTCGCTCTATGCCGCGTACGCCGGCAACCTCGACGCACGGCTGATGTCGCGCCGCGCACCGCACTCCCCGCTGCGCGCCACCGGCTGGCTGAACGGCTGGCGGCTGACGTTCGGCGGCGAGCAGCTGGGCTGGGAGGGCGCGCTGGCGACGATCGTCGAGGACCCGCTGGCGCAGGTCTTCGTCGGCCTCTACGACATCGCTCCCCCGGACGAGGAGTCCCTCGACCGCTGGGAGAGCGTGGGTCTCGGCGTCTACCGCCGCGTACGCGTGCGCGTGCACACCCTGGACGGCGAGGAGCCGGCCTGGACGTACGTCCTCGACGGCTACGAGGGCGGACTCCCCTCGGCGCGCTACCTCGGCGAGATCGCCGACGCGGCGGAGTCCGCGGGAGCACCACACGATTACGTGATGGAGCTGCGCAAGCGGCCCTGCTGACCGGGACCGGCTTCTAGACTCGGAACACCGGCGCACCGAACGGGAGATCGCATGGCCCCCACCACATATGACGTCTACTACACGGTGCAGGCCTCGGAGGCCCGCGACCGGCTCGACGACCGGCAGCGCGCCGCCTTCGACAAGGGCATCGCCCTGCTGGCCCGCGACCCCTTCCTGCCGGTGTCGCGGCCCATAGGGTCCACCGGCGACGACCGTACGATCCGCCTCACCCAGAACATCCTGGTGGAGTACACCGTCAGCCGCGGCCGTCTGCTGATCTTCATCGTCGAGGTCTTCAACGACAAGGACGTCCTCATCACCGACGAGTGACACCCGGGCGCTCGCGGCATCCCTTGTCGGAAACGACAAGACAACGATCGCGATCCCGTGACGTCTGTCATCTACGCGCGTAGGCGAAGAGCGGCTACCCTCGACGACGTGAACGCATCTCTTCTTCCGGACGACATCCAGGGCGACCCGTACGCCGCCGCCGACGCCGCCGCCGCGCGCCTGCGCGAACTCACCGGCGCCGAGACCCACGACGTCGCCCTCGTGATGGGCTCCGGCTGGGCTCCGGCCGTCGACGCCCTGGGCGCACCCGACGCCGAGTTCCAGGTCACCGAGCTGCCCGGCTTCCCGCCGCCGGCCGTCCAGGGGCACGGCGGCAAGATCCGCTCGTACTCCTTCGGTGACAAGCGCGCCCTGGTCTTCCTGGGCCGCACGCACTACTACGAGGGCCGTGGCGTCGCCGCCGTCGCCCACGGCGTGCGCACCGCCGTGGCCGCCGGCTGCAAGACCATCGTCCTCACCAACGGCTGCGGCGGCCTGCGCGAGGGCATGCGCCCCGGCCAGCCGGTCCTGATCAGCGACCACATCAACCTCACGGCCACCTCCCCGATCGTCGGCGCCAACTTCGTCGACCTGACGGACCTCTACTCCCCCCGCCTGCGCGCCCTGTGCAAGGAGATCGACCCCACCCTGGAGGAGGGCGTCTACGCGCAGTTCCCCGGCCCGCACTACGAGACCCCGGCCGAGATCCGCATGGCCCGCGTCATCGGCGCGGACCTGGTCGGCATGTCCACGGTCCTGGAGGCCATCGCCGCCCGCGAGGCCGGCGCCGAGGTCCTGGGCATCTCCCTGGTCACCAACCTGGCCGCGGGCATGACCGGCGAGCCCCTCAACCACGAGGAGGTCCTCCAGGCGGGCCGCGACTCCGCCGCGCGGATGGGCGAGCTGCTGGGCCAGGTGCTGGGCAAGCTGTAAGCGGGCCGAACGGGGGTCTGGGGGCGAAGCCCCCGGCGAAGACAAGGAGAGGTTGATTCCAAGGTGCACGACGATCTCATCGCCAGGGCCAAGGCATGGCTCGCCGAGGATCCCGACGCGGAGACCCGCGACGAACTGGCCAAGCTGATCGACACCGGCGACGTGGCGGAACTGTCGGCCCGGTTCTCCGGCACGCTCCAGTTCGGCACCGCAGGCCTGCGCGGCGAACTCGGCGCCGGCCCGATGCGCATGAACCGCAGCGTCGTCATCCGGGCCGCCGCCGGCCTCGCCGCCTACTTGAAGGCTCAGGAGCCCCCCCAGGGGGAAAGCGGGGCCGGGCTGGTCGTCGTCGGCTACGACGCCCGCCACAAGTCCGCCGACTTCGCGCGCGACACCGCCGCCGTGATGACCGGCGCGGGCCTGCGCGCCGCCGTACTCCCCCGCCCGCTGCCCACCCCCGTGCTCGCCTTCGCCGTACGGCACCTCGGCGCGGTCGCGGGCGTGGAGGTCACCGCCAGCCACAACCCGCCCCGCGACAACGGCTACAAGGTGTACCTCGGCGACGGCTCCCAGATCGTGCCGCCCGCCGACGCGGAGATCGCCGCCGAGATCGACGCCATCGCGAGCCTGAACGACGTACCGCGCCCGGAGTCCGGCTGGGAGACCCTGGACGAGTCGGTCCTGGAGGCGTACCTGGCCCGTACGGACGCCGTCCTGGCCCCCGGCTCCCCCCGCACCGCCCGCACGGTCTACACGGCGATGCACGGCGTCGGCAAGGACGTCCTGCTGGCCGCGTTCGCCCGCGCCGGCTTCCCCGCGCCGGTACTGGTCGCCGAACAGGCCGAGCCGGACCCCGACTTCCCCACGGTCGCCTTCCCGAACCCGGAGGAGCCGGGCGCGATGGACCTGTCGTTCGCGCAGGCCCGCGCCACCGGCCCGGACCTGGTCATCGCCAACGACCCCGACGCCGACCGCTGTGCCGTCGCCGTGAAGGACGGCGCCGACTGGCGGATGCTGCGCGGCGACGAGGTCGGCGCGCTGCTCGCCGCCCACCTGGTGCGCCGGGGCGCGACCGGCGTGTTCGCCGAGTCGATCGTCTCCTCCTCCCTCCTCGGCCGCATCGCCGAGAAGGCGGGCCTCCCCTACGAGGAGACCCTGACCGGCTTCAAGTGGATCGCCCGCGTCGACGGCCTGCGCTACGGCTACGAGGAGGCCCTCGGCTACTGCGTGGACCCCGAGGGCGTGCGCGACAAGGACGGCATCACGGCGGCCCTCCTGATCACGGAGCTGGCCTCGGGGCTCAAGGAGGACGGCCGCACCCTGCTCGACCTCCTCGACGACCTCGCCGTCGAACACGGCCTGCACGCCACCGACCAGCTCTCGGTCCGCGTCCAGGACCTCTCGCTGATCGCGGACGCCATGCGCCGCCTGCGCGAGCAGCCGCCGACCGAACTGGCCGGCCTGCCGATCACCCGGTCCGAGGACCTGACCCTGGGCACGGACAGACTGCCCCCGACCGACGGCCTGCGCTACACCCTCGACGGCGCCCGCGTGATCGTGCGCCCGAGCGGCACCGAGCCGAAGCTGAAGTGCTACCTGGAGGTCGTCGTCCCGGTCGCGGACCACACCGCTCTCGCGGCCGCCCGCGCCCGCGCGACGGACCTCCTCGCGGCGATCAAGCGGGACCTGTCGGCGGCCGCCGGCATCTGAGCCGTACGCACGGCGACAGGGGCGGCCCTGGACCGGGGCCGCCCCTGTCGCCGTGTGCGCTCAGTCCGAGGAGTCGGCGGGGATGCCGGCCGGCAGGCACGTCATCAACGCTGCGGGATTGCCGACGAGTACCAGGCTGCTGAGGAGCCCCCCGGTGGCCAGCTGGGCCGGCGCGCGGCAGGAGGAGAGGATCGTCGTTCCGCGATCCGGGGCAACGGGTGTGGGGGCGGCCCAGGCGGCGGAGGCCTGGCTCACTCCCGCAAGGGCGAGGAGGACGACAGCGGTCCGGGTGATCTTTCTTGCGTTCATGACCGTTTCAACGATCACCCCGCGCCACAGGGCATTGCTCCCTTGCGGTGAGTCGCGGCGCAGCTTCGCCGCACCGGCACGCCTCAGCCCGTCGCCAGGAGGATCGCCAGCAGGATCGCGCCCGCCACCGCCGGCGCGGCCACCTCGTAGGCCCAGCGCACGGTGATCTCCCCCTGCGCCGACTCCGCCTCGCCGCGCCGCTCCAGAAGCTCGCGCAGCTCCCCCATGGCCTGGTCGGACTCCGCGCGGGTCGCACCGGCCGGGGCGGCGCCGCCGCCGACGGCACCGAAGCCGCCGAAGCCGCCGAGCCCGCCGAGGTTGCGTCGCGCGGGCCGGTCGCCGCGGGCCGTGTCCGCCGCCGCCCGCGACGTGCGCATCTCCGCCTTCTTGCGGGCCCGCAGCGAGACGGGCAGCGCCCAGAGCTGGTACTTGCCGCCCGCCTTCACGACGACCTCGTTGGAGTAGCCGGAGCGCAGGGAGGCGATCTCGCCCCAGGGCAGGCTGATCACGCGGAAGGGGTTGCGGATCCGCAGCCGGTCCTCGCTCGCGTAGACCGCCGGGCGCAGCGTGAAGGCGATCACCAGCGGCACGACCAGGATCATCCCGGCGAGCGCCAGCCACGGCGCGCGGCCGTGCCCCTGGAACAGGGCGTCGCAGCCCAGCCAGAGGATGACGGCGAGCAGCAGCACGCCGCCCACGAGCGCCATCGGCGAGCGGTAGGCCCGGTCCTTCACGGCGAGGGACGCGGGGGGCTGGTGGTCCGGGGTCGTCATGGCCCCGATTCTGCACGACATCCGCGGCGGCGGCCCACGTACCCCGGCACCGGCGCTCATCCGTGACCTCCGAAGGAGAGATGAGCAGCACAGGGCTTCCCGGGGGTATACATCCGCTACGCGCGTAGATATGCTCGTCTGGTGACCATGCCCACTACTGCTCCCCCAGCACACGCGCTCGCCGACGTCACCGCGTCCGACAGCACGCTGCGCCGCTTCCTGCACGGGCTGCCCGGCGTCGACGCGGTCGGCCTGGAGGCGCGGGCCGCGTCTCTCGGCACCCGTTCCATCAAGACCACCGCGAAGGCGTACGCCATCGACCTCGCCATCTCGATGGTCGACCTGACGACGCTGGAAGGCGCGGACACCCCGGGCAAGGTCCGGGCGCTCGGCGCCAAGGCGGTCCATCCCGACCCGACGGACCGGACGACCCCGACGACGGCGGCCGTCTGCGTCTACCCCGACATGGTGGCCGTCGCCAAGGAGGCCGTCGCCGGGTCCGGCGTCAAGGTCGCCTCCGTCGCCACCGCCTTCCCGGCCGGCCGTGCCGCGCTCGACGTGAAGCTGGCCGACGTCCGCGACGCCGTCGCCGCGGGCGCGGACGAGATCGACATGGTCATCGACCGGGGCGCGTTCCTCGCCGGCAAGTACCTGAAGGTGTACGACGAGATCGTCGCCGTGAGGCAGGCCTGCGGCACGAGCGCCCGGCTGAAGGTCATCTTCGAGACCGGCGAGCTGTCGACGTACGACAACATCCGCCGTGCCTCCTGGCTCGGCATGCTGGCCGGCGCCGACTTCATCAAGACCTCGACGGGCAAGGTGGCGGTCAACGCGACCCCCGCCAACACCCTGCTGATGCTGGAGGCCGTGCGGGACTTCCGTGCGCAGACCGGCATCCAGGTCGGCGTGAAGCCGGCCGGTGGCATCCGCACCACCAAGGACGCCGTCAAGTTCCTGGTCCTGGTCAACGAGACCGCGGGCGAGGACTGGCTGGACAACCACTGGTTCCGCTTCGGCGCCTCCTCGCTCCTGAACGATCTGCTGATGCAGCGTCAGAAGCTGGCCACCGGCCGCTACTCCGGCCCCGACTACGTGACGGTGGACTGATCCCCCATGGCTTTCGAGTACGCTCCCGCGCCCGAGTCCCGCTCGGTCGTCGACATCGCCCCCTCCTACGGCCTGTTCATCGACGGCGAGTTCGCCGAGGCGGCCGACGGCAAGGTCTTCAAGACGGTCAGCCCCAGCACGGAAGAGGTCCTCTCCGAGATCGCCCAGGCGGGCGAGGCGGACGTCGACCGCGCCGTGAAGGCCGCCCGCAAGGCGTTCGAGAAGTGGTCGGCGCTGCCCGGCTCCGAGCGCGCCAAGTACCTGTTCCGCATCGCCCGGATCATCCAGGAGCGCAGCCGCGAGCTGGCCGTGCTGGAGACGCTGGACAACGGCAAGCCGATCAAGGAGACCCGCGACGCGGACCTCCCGCTGGTCGCCGCGCACTTCTTCTACTACGCGGGCTGGGCCGACAAGCTCGACCACGCCGGGTTCGGCCCCGCGCCGAAGCCCCTGGGTGTGGCCGGTCAGGTCATCCCGTGGAACTTCCCGCTCCTGATGCTGGCGTGGAAGATCGCCCCGGCCCTCGCGACCGGCAACACGGTCGTCCTGAAGCCCGCCGAGACGACCCCCCTGTCCGCCCTGTTCTTCGCGGACATCTGCCGCCAGGCGGGCCTGCCGAAGGGTGTCGTCAACATCCTTCCCGGCTACGGCGACGCGGGCGCCGCCCTCGTCGCGCACCCCGACGTCAACAAGGTCGCCTTCACCGGCTCCACGGCCGTCGGCAAGGAGATCGCGCGGACCGTCGCCGGTACGTCGAAGAAGCTCACCCTCGAACTGGGCGGCAAGGGCGCCAACATCGTCTTCGACGACGCCCCGATCGACCAGGCCGTCGAGGGCATCGTGACCGGCATCTTCTTCAACCAGGGCCAGGTCTGCTGCGCGGGCTCCCGCCTCCTCGTCCAGGAGTCGATCCAGGACGAGCTGCTGGACTCCCTGAAGCGCAGGCTCTCCACGCTGCGCCTCGGCGACCCGCTGGACAAGAACACCGACATCGGCGCGATCAACTCCGCCGAGCAGCTGGCCCGGATCACCGCGCTGGCCGAGCAGGGCGAGGCGGAGGGCGCCGAGCGCTGGTCGCCGAGCTGCGAACTGCCCTCGTCCGGCTACTGGTTCGCCCCGACGCTCTTCACGAACGTCACCCAGGCGCACACCATCGCCCGCGACGAGATCTTCGGCCCGGTGCTCTCCGTCCTCACCTTCCGCACCCCGGACGAGGCCGTCGCCAAGGCCAACAACACGCAGTACGGCCTGTCCGCGGGCATCTGGACGGAGAAGGGCTCACGGATCCTGGCGGTGGCGGGCAAGCTCCGCGCGGGCGTGATCTGGTCCAACACGTTCAACAAGTTCGACCCGACCTCGCCGTTCGGCGGTTACAAGGAGTCGGGCTTCGGCCGCGAGGGCGGTCGCCACGGCCTGGAGGCTTACCTCGATGTCTGACCGCACCAATGAGCGTCTGAGCGTCTTCAAGACCTACAAGCTGTACGTCGGCGGGAAGTTCCCGCGTTCCGAGAGCGGCCGGGTGTACGAGGTGACGGACTCGAAGGGCAACTGGCTGGCCAACGCTCCGCAGTCCAGCCGTAAGGACGCCCGGGACGCGGTCGTCGCCGCCCGCAAGGCGTTCAGCGGCTGGTCCGGCGCGACGGCGTACAACCGCGGCCAGGTGCTCTACCGCGTCGCGGAGATGCTGGAGGGCCGCCGCGAGCAGTTCGTGCGCGAGGTCGCCGACGCCGAGGGCCTGTCGAAGTCGAAGGCGGCCGCGGTCGTGGACGCCACGATCGACCGCTGGGTCTGGTACGCGGGCTGGACCGACAAGATCGCCCAGGTGATCGGCGGCGCGAACCCCGTCGCCGGGCCGTTCTTCAACCTCTCCTCCCCCGAGCCGACCGGCGTGGTCGCCGTCCTGGCTCCGCAGGAGTCGTCGTTCCTGGGTCTGGTCTCGGTCCTCGCCCCGGTCATCGCCACCGGCAACACCGCGGTCGTGATCGCGAGCGAGAAGTCTCCGCTCCCCGCCCTCTCCCTGGGCGAGGTCCTGGCCACCTCCGACGTCCCGGGCGGCGTGGTCAACGTCCTGTCCGGCCGTACGGCGGAGCTCGCGGCCCCGCTGGCCGCGCACCAGGACGTCAACGCGATCGACCTGGCCGGTGCGGACGGCGAACTGGCCAAGGAGCTGGAGATCGCCGCGGCCGACAACCTGAAGCGGGTCCTGCGTCCACAGGCTGTGGATTACTCCGAGACGCCGGGGACCGAGCGGATGACGGCGTTCCTGGAGACGAAGACGGTGTGGCACCCGACAGGCTCGCTCGGCGCGTCGCGGTCGTCGTACTGACCCATCGGAAACGCCACCGGGAAAGGGGCGGGGGTTGCGGCGGTGGCACACATCGCGCGGCCCCACGCCCCTTTTCGTGGCGCCTTCAGATGCCCGGCCCGCCCAGCACCCGGTCCGCCCCCGGCAGGCTGCCGATGGACGGGGCCTCCGCCACCGGCCCCGTCACCGTCTGCGTACCGACCGGCTTGAAGTCGGCCAACTGCGTGCCCACGCCGTTGTCCAGGGGGTCGACGCCCGTGCCCGCCAGGGGGTTGGGCTTGAGGCCGGCCACCGGGCCCGTGACGTAGGGGACCGTGGCCGCGAGGACCGCCAGGCCCGCCTGGGGGTCGAAGTCCCCGAGGGAGGTCGGGCGCGACGGCACCTTCACGGGTGGCGCGGCCGACTCCGCGTGCGCCGTGACGGCGCCGGCGCCCAGGGCCGCCCCTGCGGCCGCGAGGGCGATCAGGGCGCGCGGTGCGACGGGGGGTCGGGGGGAGTGCTGTCGGGCCATCGCTGGTGCCACCTTCCGGCGCGCAGGGTAATGGTATCGACACGCAGGGTAGTTGAGGCGGGAGTCACGCTCAAAAGCCGACCCGCGGGGTCGGCAGGCGGCCCACCATGCGTCAAACTGGTGTTCCGTGAGCATTCATCCTCCGGCCCCCGCCCGCGTCGTGCTGCTGTGCGGCCCCTCGGGTTCGGGCAAGTCACTCGTCGCCGCCCGTTCCGGGCTCCCCGTGCTGCGCCTGGACGACTTCTACAAGGAGGGTGACGACCCGACTCTGCCCCTGGTGCAGGGGAGTTCGGACATCGACTGGGACCACCCGGAGTCCTGGGACGCGGACGTCGCCGTCGAGGCCGTCATCCGGCTGTGCGCCACGGGCTCGACACCGGTGCCGGTGTACGACCTCGCGCTGAGCGCCCGTACCGGCGAGAACACGCTGCACATCGGCCGTACCCCGCTGTTCATCGCCGAGGGCATCTTCGCGGCGGAGATCGTCGAGCGCTGCCGGGAGCTGGGGGTGCTCGCGGACGCGCTGTGCCTGAGCCGCGGCCCGTTCACCACCTTCCGCCGGCGCTTCCTGCGGGATCTGCGGGAGGGCCGCAAGTCGGTGCCGTTCCTGCTGCGCCGGGGCTGGCGGCTGATGCGCGCGGAGCGGTCGATCGTCGCCCGCCAGGTGTCCCTGGGCGCGCACGCCTGTGACCGTGACGAGGCGCTGGGGCGGCTGACCGCCGCCGCGGCGGGGCGGCAGGTCCGGCAGCAGACGGCGGCATAGGAGTCGTACGTACACGTACGTACGAAAAAGCGGGACTGGACAGGCCCCCCGGCCCTCCAGTCCCGCTTCTCGTGCTCCCCCGTTCCCCCTCCCTGTTCCCCCCGTGGGCCCACCCCCAGCGGTGCCCACGGCGGCCCCCGTTGTTCCCCCGTGTCCCCCTCGGGCCACCCCCCGGTGACCCCGGCCTTCAGGCGACCAGTTCGCCGAAGGCGTTCTCCTCGTCACGGCCGAAGCTGAGGACCTCGTCCTCGCGCAGCCGGCGCAGCGAGCGCCAGATGCTGGACTTCACCGTGCCGACACTGATGTTGAGGATGTCCGCGATCTCCGGGTCCGTGCGGCCCTCGTAGTAGCGCAGGACCAGCATGGTGCGCTGGAGTTCGGGCAGCCGGGCCAGCGCCTGCCACAGGACCGCGCGCAGCTCGGTGCCGCGCATCGCGTCCGTGTCGGAGGGCGTCTCCGGCAGTTCCTCGGTCGGGTACTCGTTGAGCTTGCGGCGCCGCCAGGCGCTGATGTGCAGGTTGGTCATGGTGCGGCGCAGGTAGCCGCCGACGGCCGCCTTGTCGCTGATCCGGTCCCAGGCCCGGTACGTCGAGAACAGCGCGCTCTGGAGCAGGTCCTCGGCCTCGAAGCGGTCGCCGGTCAGGTGGTAGGCGGTGGCGTACAGGGAGGCGCGGCGCTCCTGGACGTAGGCCGTGAACTCCGCCTCCGTCAGCGAGCGACGCCGCTCCCCCGAGCCCTCCCCGTGCCCCTCCCCCGTGTGCGTGTCGACCACCGACATGTACGTCGGGTGCTGACGCCCGGTGCCGCGAGCGCACCCCCGCCCGCTCACGGCACCGGACTTCTCGGAACCGGACCGGTGCGTGTGCACGTCGTGCAGACGCGTGACCACTGCGCTGGTGCTCATGCTGTGCAGCGTGTTCATCTCGCGCTCCCCGTCGTGGACGTCCGGTGGTTCGGTCCTGCCGGGCCGGCTTCCGACCGATCCGGTCGGCCGCCTGGCCCGTGACGAAAACTCTGCCGGGGGCACTTCATGGCCGTGTCCGCCGACTGTCACAGACCTGTCACAGGGGTCCTGCTCAGGGATGTCACAGGAAGTGCACATGTCGTGGCGGTAGGGAAGGGCTGGTGCGGGCAGGTGGGAGGACGGCGGGTCCATGGGCCAGAATGAGCCCGTGGCTTCCCTGTTGCTGATCGAGGACGACGACGCCATCCGCACGGCCCTGGAGCTCTCGCTGACGCGCCAGGGCCACCGGGTGGCGACCGCTGCCAGCGGTGAGGACGGTCTGAAGCTGCTGCGCGAGCAGCGGCCCGACCTGATCGTGCTGGATGTGATGCTGCCCGGGATCGACGGCTTCGAGGTGTGCCGTCGGATCCGGCGCACCGACCAGTTGCCGATCATCCTGCTGACCGCGCGCAGTGACGACATCGACGTGGTGGTCGGGCTGGAGTCCGGCGCCGACGACTATGTCGTCAAGCCCGTGCAGGGGCGGGTGCTGGACGCCCGCATCCGGGCCGTGCTGCGGCGCGGGGAGCGCGAGTCCAGCGACTCGGCGACGTTCGGCAACCTGGTCATCGACCGCTCGGCGATGACCGTGACGAAGAACGGCGAGGACCTCCAGCTGACCCCGACCGAGCTGCGGCTGCTGCTGGAGCTGAGCCGGCGGCCCGGTCAGGCGCTGTCCCGCCAGCAGTTGCTGCGGCTGGTGTGGGAGCACGACTACCTCGGCGACTCGCGCCTGGTGGACGCCTGCGTGCAGCGGCTGCGTGCCAAGGTCGAGGACGTGCCCTCGTCGCCGACGCTGATCCGTACCGTCCGTGGTGTCGGCTACCGCCTGGACACCCCTCAGTGACGGACAGGCAAGGGGGGCTGCGCGGCTGGACCGCGGGGCGTGCGAGGAGTCTGGCGCGGCTCAGGTTCACCAGTCTGCGGCTGCGGCTGGTCGTCGTCTTCGCGCTGGTGGCCCTGACGGCCGCCGTCTCGGCATCCGGCATCGCGTACTGGCTGAACCGCGAGGCGGTGCTCACCCGCGCCCAGGACGCGGTGCTGCGCGACTTCCGCCAGGAGATGCAGAACCGCGCGGGCGCGCTGCCGGCACACCCCTCGCAGGACCAACTCCAGCGCACCGCCGGGCAGATGGCGACGAGCAGCCAGGGCTTCAGTGTGCTGCTGGTCGGCCAGGACGCGAGCGGCAGGACGGTGTACGGCAACTCGGGCGGGATCAACGGCTTCTCGCTGGAGGACGTGCCGAAGTCGCTGCGCGCGGCGGTGGACAGGCAGCAGAAGGTGTCGGGCGCCAACAAGGAGCCGTACCACCTGTACTGGCAGCGGGTCGTGGCGCACGGCACGCCGTTCCTGGTGGCCGGTACGAGGGTGATCGGCGGCGGTCCGACCGGCTACATGGCGAAGTCCCTGGAGCCGGAGGCCAAGGACCTCAACTCGCTGGCCTGGTCGCTCGGCATCGCCACGGGCCTCGCCCTGATCGGCGCCGCGCTGCTCGCGCAGGCCGCCGCGACGACCGTGCTGAAGCCGGTGCACCGGCTCGGGGTCGCCGCCCGGCGCCTGGGCGAGGGCAGGCTGGACACCCGGCTGCGGGTCTCCGGCACCGACGAACTCGCCGATCTGTCCCGGACGTTCAACAACGCGGCCGAGGCGCTGGAGCACCGGGTCGCGGAGATGGCCGCCCGGGACGAGGCCTCGCGCCGGTTCGTCGCCGACATGAGCCATGAGCTGCGTACGCCGCTGACCGCCATCACCGCCGTCACGGAGGTGCTGGAGGAGGAGCTGGAGGCGGAGTCGGGCAGCATCGACCCGATGATCGAGCCGGCGGTGCGGCTGGTGGTCAGCGAGACACGGCGCCTGAACGACCTGGTCGAGAACCTGATGGAGGTCACCCGCTTCGACGCGGGCACCGCCCGGCTGGTCCTGGACGACGTCGACGTCGCCGACCAGATCACCGCCTGCATCGACGCCCGCGCCTGGCTGGACGCCGTCGAACTGGACGCGGAGCGCGGCATCCACGCCCTGCTGGACCCGCGCCGGCTGGACGTCATCCTCGCCAACCTGATCGGCAACGCGCTCAAGCACGGCGGGTCGCCGGTGCGGGTGTCGGTGCGGGCGGCGGACGAGGAGGTGGTCATCGCGGTGCGCGACCACGGGCCGGGCATCCCGGAGGACGTCCTGCCCCACGTCTTCGACCGCTTCTACAAGGCGAGCGCCTCCCGGCCGCGGTCCGAGGGCAGCGGACTGGGCCTGTCCATCGCCATGGAGAACGCCCACATCCACGGCGGCGGGATCACCGCCGCCAACTCGCCCGACGGCGGGGCGGTGTTCACCCTGCGGCTGCCACGGGACGTCTCACGGCTGACCGAGGAGCCGGACGAGGGCGACGGCAAGGGCGGCGGGACCGACACGGACAGCACGAGCGGCACGGACAGTTCAGGAAAGGAGGGGTCATGACCGTACGACGCGCGACGGCACGAAGCCGGGCCGCACGCCGACTGCTGGCGCTGCCCCTCATGGGCCTGGCGCTCTCCGGCTGCGGCATCCGGGCCACGGAGGTGCCGACCGACTTCGGGGCGGCGCCGTCCCGGGTGCCGTGCTCGCTGGCCGGGCCGGACCGCTCCGCGCAGTCCTCGCGGGGCGTGCCCGTGCAGGTCTTCCTGCTCTGCGGGGCGTCCCTGGTGACGGTCGACCGGACGGTCGGCGTCGCCGTGGGCACCCCGGACGCCCGGCGCCGGGTGATCGTGGCCCAGGGGCTGCTGGACCAGCTGGCGGCATCGCCGTCCGCCGCCGAACGCTCCGCGGGCTACACGACGTACGTCCCGGGCGGCCTGAGCGTGTCGGGCCCCGGTCCGAAGGACCCCGAGGACATGCTCCGGCTGAGCACGCCTCCGGCGCACCTGACGTCGTACGCCCTGGCGCAGGTCGTCTGCACCCTGTCCGACTCGGCGGCGACGGAGGGCGACGGCTCGGTCATCCTGGCCGGCCCGGTCCCCGACACCCCCCGCCGCTACGCCTGCACGGACGACGTCCGCAACCGCCCGGGAAACGCGCAGCCGCCGTCGAGCGCGGTGCCGGCGAGCTAGCGCCGCCGGGGTGCGGCCGGACCGTGGATGACACGTCGGGGAAACCGATGCGGAACCGATCGTGCCCGGGGCTGCGTCTAGGGGGTCGTGCAGCGTCAAGGCTCCTTCGGCGGCAGCGCCGCGTTCCGCATCAGGGTGGCAGGAGGCGTCCTCCTCGTCGCCCACCTCGCTCTCGTCGCCTGGCTGACGCTGCGCCCGCTGGACGTGCCCTGGGTGACACCGCCCAATCTGCATCCGCTGGCCGGCATCCGCGCCGACCTGGCACTCGGTGACCGGGAGGCGGCCCGGCGCCTCGGTGAGGGGCTCGCCCTGCTCGCCCCGCTGGGCGTGCTGCTGCCGGCGGTGCACGGCAGGCTGACCGTCTCCCCGCTCGCCTCCCTGATCCGTACGGCCGCGGCGGGCGCCCTGATCTCCCTCGGCATAGCGCTGCTGCAGACCGGGGTGCCCGGCCGGGTCGCGGACGTCGACGCGCTGCTGCTGAACACCGCGGGCGTCGTCCTCGCCCACCTGGCCGTCGTGCCGGCGGGCCGCGCATGGCTGCGCCGCCGTGAGGCGGGGGGCGCGTGTGCCGCGCGAGAGGGCGCCGGCTCCGGGGCCGGGCGGCCCGTCACGCTCCAGGAGGAGCTGTCTCAGGGTCGCACCCCGACGATTCCCAGGGTCGGGATCGCCCCGTAGAGCGATGCTTCGCCCCCTTCGTCTCCCTACCGTGGAAGAAGGTCGAGGGACGCCACCGGGGCGGCCCCGGCCACCGGCCCGGCAGCGGGCCGACGACACGGAGGAGCCGCGATGACCGCCCTTGCCCGCCCCACCCACGGCCGCGTGATCGCCGGCGTGTGCGCCGGACTGGCCCGGCGTTTCGGCACCTCCGCGACGACGATGCGGGTGATCTTCCTGCTCTCCTGCCTGCTCCCGGGCCCGCAGTTCCTGCTCTACATAGCCCTGTGGATCCTGCTGCCCTCCGAGGAGAAGTCCCGCACCGCCTGGTAGACGTGCGAACGCCGTTGGGGCGCCCCGGAGGACAACTCCGGGGCGCCCCAGCGGCGTTGTGCCGGCCGGCGGCCGGGTCAGGCCGGGTCGGGCGGGGTCAGGCGACCGGGAGGCCGTTCACCGGGAGCCCGTGCGTGGGCAGGCCCGTGTGGGCCGTCGGCAGTCCGCCGAGCAGCCCGGCGGCCGGGGCGGTCGGGCTCTTGGCGAGGGCGTTCTGCGCGGCCGGCTGCGCGGCGGCGGCCGCGGTGCCCACGGCGCCCTGCCCCCGGCTCAGCGCGGCGTTGGCGGCACCCGGCAGCGTCTGGGTGACGGAGCCCAGGGCCTGGCCGGATTCCGGGAGGGCCGGGGCCGCGTTGGCCGCGCCCGCACCGACGGCGGCGAAGGCGGCGCCGAGGGCGGCGACACCGAGAGTCTTGACAGCAGACTGCTTCATCGTAAATGCATCCTTGAATGCGGAGACGGGAGAGGAGACGGGAGATCAGAGTCGATCCCAGCGGTCCTCGACCGTAAACACGCCGAACCGCACGCCGCAAACACCGAAATGCGGACACTATGTGAAAGCGCGTCCGCATTTCATGCCGAATACCGGGTGCGCTCACTCCTCCGAGTGAGCGGAGCCGCTGGTGGAGGCCGTCTGCTGGAACAGCCATTCGGATTTCAGTTCTGCATATCCGGGCTTGACGACGTCATTGATCATCGCAAGTCGTTCATCGAAAGGAATGAACGCGGATTTCATCGCATTGACGGAGAACCACTGGAGATCGTCGAGCGTGTAACCGAATGCCTCGACGAGATGCTCGAATTCCCGGCTCATGCCGGTGTGCGACATCAGCCGGTTGTCCGTGTTCACCGTGGCCCGGAAGTGCAGCCGGCGCAGCAGCCCGATCGGATGCTCGGCGTACGACGGCGCGGCCCCGGTCTGGAGGTTGGAGCTGGGGCACAGCTCCAGCGGGATCCGCTTGTCCCGGACGTACGACGCCAGCCGGCCGAGCCGCACCGAGCCGTCCTCGCGGACCTCGATGTCGTCGATGATCCGCACCCCGTGCCCGAGCCGGTCGGCGCCGCACCACTGCAGCGCCTGCCAGATGGACGGCAGCCCGAAGGCCTCGCCGGCATGGATGGTGAAGTGGTTGTTCTCGCGCTTGAGGTACTCGAAGGCGTCCAGGTGCCGGGTGGGCGGATAGCCCGCCTCCGCGCCGGCGATGTCGAAGCCGACCACGCCGGAGTCCCGGTACCGGTTGGCGAGTTCGGCGATCTCCAGGGAGCGGGCCGCGTGCCGCATGGCGGTCAGCAGCGCGCCGACCCGGATCCGGTGGCCGTCCTCGCGGGCGAGCCGTTCGCCCTGCCGGAAGCCCTCGTTGACCGCCTCGACGACCTCTTCGAGGGTCAGCCCGCGCTCCAGGTGCTGCTCGGGGGCGTAGCGCACCTCGGCGTAGACGACCCCGTCCGCGGCGAGGTCCTCGGCGCACTCCCGCGCGACCCGGACCAGCGCGTCCCGGGTCTGCATCACGCCGACGGTGTGCCGGAACGTCTCCAGATACCGTTCCAGCGAGCCGGAGTCGGCGGCCTCGCGGAACCAGATGCCCAGCTTGTCCGGGTCGGTCTCGGGGAGGTCCGCGTACCCGGTCTCCTGGGCGAGGGCGACGACGGTGCCGGGGCGGAGGCCGCCGTCGAGATGGTCGTGCAGCAGAACCTTGGGCGCCCGGCGGATCTGGTCCGGCGTCGGAACGACCCCGATCGGTGCAGTCTGGCTCGTCATTTCCGCACTCTAACGCCTACGCGCGTAGAGGACCCGGTGAACGCGACGGCTCTTTCACCGCACTTTTCCGGCGCTTTCCCGCCGATACGCAACAGTGACCGCACGTACGGGTTTGGTACACCGCCCCTTCTGACACTGTTCTGTCATGGGACAGCAAGCGACGCCGGTCCGAACGGCCGGGCTGGGAAAGGCAGTCGGCCCGGAGCCGACGGCGGTGAGCGGAGCGGTGCTGCTGCTCCCCGGCGGGGAGGAGGTGTCCGCCCGCCGGCCGTCCCCCGTGCGGGCGACGCTCGCGCTGCGCCCGCTGGGCCGCCGGTTCGTGCGCGCGGGGCGGGCCGAGGGGCTGGCCGTGCACACCGTGCGGTACCGCTACCGGGGCTGGAACGGCAGCGAGGCGCACCTGGCGGCGGACGCGGGGTGGGCCGTCGACGAGGTCGTACGGCGGTACGGGGACGTTCCCGTCTGCCTGGTCGGGGTCGACATGGGCGGCCGCGCGGCGCTGCGGGCGGGCGGCCACGAGGCGGTCAACTCCGTGGTGGCGCTGGCTCCTTGGCTCCCCGAGGACGACGTGGCCGCGCCTGCCGAGCCGGTGAAGCAGCTCGTGGGGCGGCGGGTGCTGATCGTGCACGGCACGAACGACCAACGCACCGATCCCGAGCTGTCGTTCCGGTACGCGGCGCGGGCGAAGAAGGTGAACCGGGAGGTGTGCCGGTTCGAAGTGCACTCCGACGGCCACGGGTTGACCGGGCACCGGGACGAGGTCGGGTGGCTCGCCGTCGACTTCATGCTCGGCGCGCTGTACGGACACCACCTGTCCCGGCCGGTCGAGGACGCGTTGGCCGCGCCGCCGCCGATCGGGTTGCGGATGCCGCTCGCGGCGGGCTTCGGCAGGTCGTTGAAGCGGTAGACCCGTCAGGGCAGCAGGTTGCCCCTTCGCGACAGCAGGAACTTCTTGAAGGCGGCCACCGGCGGGGTGTCCGGGCGGTCCGCGAGCCAGGCCACACCGATCTCCCGCGCCGCCCTCGGGGCCGTGACCGTCAGTTCCACGACGCCCGGCCTCGGGACCGTCGGCGGGGGCAGGAGCGCGACCCCCAGGCCCGCCGCCACCAGGCCCCGCAGGGTCTCCGCCTCCTCGCCCTCGAAGGCGATCCGGGGGCGGAAGCCCGCCTCGCGGCACAGGGCGTCGGTGATGCGGCGCAGGCCGTAGCCGGGTTCCAGGGTGACGAAGGTTTCCTCGGCGGCCTCGGCCAGGCGGATGCGTCTGCGGCCGGCCAGGGCATGGTCGGCGGGGACGACCAGACGGAGTTTCTGCTCGTCGAGGCGGCGGGCGACCAGGTCGGGGGCGTCGGGGACCGGGGAGGTCAGGCACAGGTCCAGCTCGCCCGCGCGCAGCCGCTCCAGCATGGCCTCGCCGTAGTTCTGGACCAGGCTGAAGCGGATGCGCGGGTGGTCGGCGCGGAAGGCGTGCAGGAGGCCCGGTACGGTCTCGGCGCCCATGGTGTGCAGAAAGCCGAAGGCGACCTTGCCGGTGGCCGGGTCGGCGTCGGCGCGGACCTCCTCGGCGGCCCGCTCGACCTCGGCGAGGGCGCGTTCGACCGAGGCCAGGAAGGTGCGGCCGGCGGGGGTGAGGGAGACGGTGCGGCCGTGCCGGGCAAAAAGGTCGACGCCGAGGTCCTGCTCCAGGCGGACCATCGCGCGGGAGAGGGTGGACTGCGGGACGTTCATCTCGTGCGCCGCCCGGGTCACGTGCTCGGTGCGGGCCACGCCGGCGAAGTAGGCGAGGCGGGGGGCGAGCACCTTCGACATCTCAGACATGTCTTCTGTGTCACTGTTCGATGACAGGCGAGCCTGTGAGCTCTGCTGATGCGCCATGGGAACGATTATGGCGATTCCATGCATTGGACGCATGAGGCGGGCCGTCCCTACGGTCTAGGTATGTCTCCCGCCAGTACCGGGGCGTCCACCACCGTGGTCGCCACCTCGCCCGTCCCCGCCGCCGACGCCTCCGTCGACACCTGCGACTCCGCCGTCGACACCCGGCTGACCCCGGGCGGCCCCGGCTACCGCCGGATGAGCTTCGCCCTCTTCCTCGCCGGTGTCGCGACGTTCGCGCTCCTGTACTCCACGCAGGCCCTGCTGCCCCTGATCTCCGGCGAGTTCGGGGTCGCGGCGAGCGACGCGAGCTGGACGGTGGCGGCCGCGACCGGCGGACTGGCGCTGTTCGTGCTGCCGATGAGCGCCCTGTCGGAGCGCTTCGGCCGCCGTGCGGTGATGACGGGCTCGCTGGCCGTCGCGGTCGCCGTCGGCCTGCTGGTGCCGTTCGCGCCGTCGCTCGGCGTGCTGGTGGTGCTGCGAGCGGTGCAGGGCGCGGCGCTGGCCGGTCTGCCCGCCTCGGCGCAGGCCTATCTGGCCGAGGAGGTCCGGCCGAAGGCGCTGGTCACGGCGATCGGTCTGTTCGTCGCGGGCAACAGCGTCGGCGGGATGAGCGGCCGGATCATCACCGGCTGGGTGGCCCAGGCGTGGGGCTGGCGGGTCGCCGTCGCGGTGATCGGCGTGATCGCGGTCGGCTGCGCGGTCGCCTTCCGGCTGCTGCTGCCGGCGCCGAAGCACTTCACGGCGGGCTCGCTGCGGCCCCGGATCCTGCTCGGCACGGTCCGCGACCACCTCGCCAACCCGCTGCTGCGCCGGCTGTACGCGATCGGCGCGCTGTTCATGACGGTGTTCGGCGGCGTGTACACCGTGATCGGCTACCGCCTGACGGAGGCGCCGTTCGGGCTGCCGCAGGGCATCATCGGCTCGATCTTCCTGGTCTACCTGGTGGGCACGGTGTCCGCGTCGACGGCGGGCCGGCTGGTGGGCCGCCTCGGCCGACGGGGCGCGCTGTACCTGGCGGGCGGTACGACGACGGCCGGTCTGCTGCTGTCGCTCGCGCCCTCGCTGCCGCTGGTGCTGCTGGGTCTGGTGCTGATCACGGCGGGCTTCTTCGCGGGGCACGCGGTGGCGTCCTCGGCGGTCAGCAAGACGGCCACCCAGGGCCGTGCGCAGGCCTCGGCCCTCTACCAGTCGATGTACTACATCGGCTCCAGCGTCGGCAGCACGGTCGGTGCGACGGCCTTCCACGCGGACGGCTGGGGCGGCACGGTCGCCGTGGGTCTCCTCGCGGTCATCGGTGTCGTGACGATCACCGTCGCCGGCTCGCGGGCGGCCCGGGTCGCGGCCCGGACGGCGCCCGTCGCCGCGCACTGAGTCCCCTCGTACGACTCGTACGACGCTTTCACCGAACCCCCTGCTCAGGGGCGGTTGTCAGTGGGCGCGGATATCGTCCGCCCTTGGTCAACCGGCCCACTGAGCAGGGGGTTTGTCGTATGGAATTCCGGATCGCGCGCGGGGAGCTGGCCGAGGCGGTCGCCTGGGCGGGGCGGGCGCTGCCCGCGCGGACGACGGTGCCGGTACTGGGCGGGCTGGTGCTGAGCGCGGAGCCGGGGCGGCTCTCGGTGTCGGGGTCCGACTTCGAGACGGCGGCGCGGGCCGGGGCCGACGCCGAGGTGGCGGTGCCGGGCCGGGTGCTGGTCCTCGGGCGGCGGCTGCTGGACATCTGCCGGGTGCTGCCCGACGGCCCGGTGAGCTGCGCGCTGGAGGGCAGCCGGTTCACGGTGGAGGCGGGCGGCACCCGCTTCGGGCTGTCGACACTGCCGTACGAGGAGTACCCGGCGCCGCCGGCGGCGCCCGCGCCGTACGGCGAGGTGGACGCGGCCGGGTTCGCGACGGCCGTCGGACAGGTGGCGGTCGCAGCGGGCCGCGACGACACGCTGCCGGTGCTCACCGGGGTCCAACTGCGGCTCGACGGCGCGGAGATGACGCTGTCGGCGTCCGACCGGTACCGGTACGCGGTGCGCGCGCTGCCCTGGCGGCCGAGCGGCCCGGACGGTGAGGCCGTGGAGGTGCTGCTGCCCGCGCGGCGGCTGCTGGAGGTGGCGCGGGCGCTGGGGAAGTGCGGCACGCTGCGGATCCTGCTGGACCCGGCCACGGCGCAGAGCTCGGGAGCCGTCGGTTTCGAGGGCGGGGACACGCGCGCGGTGCTGCGGCGGCTGGAGGGGCGGCTGCCGGGGTACGGGACGCTGTTCGAGGTGGCGGGGGCTGCCGTGGCCGAGGCGGAGTGCGCGGCGCTCGCGGAGGCGGTGCGCCGGGTGGCCGTGGTGGCGGACGGGAGCAGCCCGGTGCGGCTGGACTTCTCGGCCGCCGAGGGCTCGCTGCTGGTGCGGGCGGGATACGGGGACGACGTGGCGGCGCAGCGCCTTCCGGTCGCCCTGAACGGGGCGGACGAGGTGACGGTGGCCTTCAATCCGTCGTACCTGCTCGACGCGCTGAACACCTTCGAGGGCGGTGAGCTGCGGCTGGAGATGCTGGGGGCGGGCCAGCGGGTGCTGCTCGGCGCGGGCGGGCCGCGGTCCGCGCACCGCCATCTGCTCATGTCCGTGAAGCAACTGGTCTGAGCTGGGCATTTTCGGACTCGGGGGGCCATTGTCAGTGGGCTGCGGTAGCTTCCGAAGTGCTGGGGCGCGAGGGTGCGCGAACAGGACGGCCACAGGGGTGGGTGGACGATGGGTGACAGCACGGCGACGGTGGACCTGGACGTCGCACTGGAGAAGCACCGGACCGAGCTGACCGGATACTGCTACCGCATGCTCGGCTCCTCCTTCGAGGCCGAGGACGCGGTGCAGGACACCCTGGTGCGGGCCTGGCGGAGCTACGAGAAGTTCGAGGGCCGCTCCTCCCTGCGCTCGTGGCTGTACCGGATCGCGACGAACGTGTGCCTGGACATGCTGACGGCGGGCAACAAGCGGGCGAGGCCGATGGACCTGACGGAGTCGACCCCACTGGCGCAGGCGGCGCTCTCCCCCCGCCCGGAGAACACCTGGCTGGAGCCGATGCCGGACGCGCGGGTGCTGCCCCAGGTGCAGGACCCGGCGGAGGCAGCCGTCGCCAAGGAGTCCATCCGGCTCGCGTTCATGGCGGCACTGCAGCAACTGCCGCCCAAGCAGCGGGCGGTGCTGATCCTGCGCGAGGTGCTGGCCTGGAAGGCGAGCGAGGTCGCCGAACTGCTGGGCACCTCGGTCGCGTCGGTCAACAGCGCGCTCCAGCGGGCCCGGGCCACGCTCGCGGAGCGTGCCGACGCAAGCCCCGAGGGCGCGGTGTCCGACCCGCTGGACGAGGAGCAGCAAAAACTCCTGGAGCGGTACGTCAAGGCCTTCGAGGGCTACGACATGGCGGCGCTCACGGCGCTGCTCCACGAGGACGCCGTCATGACGATGCCGCCGTTCGACCTGTGGCTGCGCGGTACGGCGGACATCACCGGCTTCATGACCACCCTCGGCGCCTCCTGCGCGGGCTCCCGTCTGCGGCCGGTCATGGCCAACGGCCTGCCGGGCTTCGCGCACTACAAGCCGGACGAGGAGAAGGGCGGGTTCAGCCCCTGGGCGGTGCAGATCCTGGAGATCTCAGACGGCCGGATCACCGGTTTCCACTGCTTCCTCGACACCCGGCGCTGGTTCCCCCTCTTCGGTCTGCCCCTCCACCTGGAAGCGGAGTCCGACGAGGTCGAGAAGGGAGAGTAACGACGGGGCGGGATCCCGCAGCCGTATCCGCCCGCCGGCCCGGCGGGCGGTCAGCTCCAGCCGCGCCAGCAGATCGACGGCGCCCAGCCCCGGGGGCCCGAGCCCGCCCACGTCACACACGACGACCCGTGCACCGGTCGCCGCCAGCAGCGCCCGCACGTCGTCGCACAACTCCGGCACCTGGTCACGGCTGACGGCGCCGGGCAGCACGAACACGGCAGGTGTCTCGGCATTCACGACCGGTAGACCGCCGGGGCGGTCGTAACTCATCGCGCACGCCGAAGGGGACCGGCGCAGGTCCACCGATCCCCTTCACCCGAACGGGAAATCCCCTGGTCAGGCGATCCGCTCCAGCACCACCGGCGACGCCGTGAAGTCCGTGCCGGCCGGGGCGATGTCGTACGAGCCCTCCACGGCCTCCAGCGCGTAGGCGAAGCGCTCGGGGGTGTCCGTGTGGAGGGTCAGGAGGGGCTGGCCCTCCTTGACCGTGTCGCCCGGCTTGGCGTGCATCTCGACGCCAGCGCCCGCCTGCACCGGGTCCTCCTTGCGCGCACGCCCCGCGCCCAGGCGCCAGGCGGCGACGCCGATGTCGTACGCGTCCAGACGGGTCAGCACGCCCGTGGACGGGGCCTTGATGACGTGCTGCTCCTTCGAGGTGGGCAGCGTGGCGTCCGGGTCGCCGCCCTGGGCCGCGATCATGCGGCGCCAGACGTCCATCGCCGAGCCGTCGGCCAGGGCCTTCGCCGGGTCGGCGTCCTTGATGCCGGCCGCGTCGAGCATCTCGCGGGCCAGGGCCAGCGTCAGTTCCACGACGTCCGCCGGGCCGCCGCCCGCCAGGACCTCGACCGACTCGCGGACCTCCAGGGCGTTGCCCGCCGTGAGGCCCAGCGGGGTCGACATGTCCGTCAGGAGGGCGACCGTCCGCACGCCGTGGTCGGTGCCGAGGCCGACCATCGTCGAGGCCAGTTCGCGGGCGTCCGCAAGTGTCTTCATGAAGGCGCCCGAGCCCACCTTCACGTCCAGGACCAGCGAGCCCGTGCCCTCGGCGATCTTCTTCGACATGATGGAGGACGCGATCAGGGGGATCGCCTCGACCGTGCCGGTGACGTCGCGCAGTGCGTAGAGCTTCTTGTCCGCCGGGGCCAGGCCGTCGCCCGCCGCGCAGATCACCGCGCCCGTGCCGTCCAGCACGGACAGCATCTCCTCGTTCGAGAGCAGCGCGCGCCAGCCGGGGATCGACTCCAGCTTGTCCAGGGTGCCGCCGGTGTGGCCGAGGCCGCGGCCGGAGAGCTGCGGGACCGCCGCGCCGCAGGCCGCGACCAGCGGGGCCAGCGGGAGCGTGATCTTGTCGCCGACGCCGCCCGTGGAGTGCTTGTCCGCCGTCGGGCGGGACAGCGACGAGAAGTCCATGCGCTCGCCCGACGCGATCATCGCCGCGGTCCAGCGGGCGATCTCGCGCCGGTTCATGCCGTTGAGCAGGATCGCCATCGCCAGCGAGGACATCTGCTCGTCGGCGACCTCGCCCCGCGTGTACGCGTCGATGACCCAGTCGATCTGCTCGTCGGTCAGCTCGCCGCGGTCCCGCTTGGTGCGGATGACGGAGATGGCGTCCATGGCCATGGCGTTCCCTTCGGAAGATGTGCGAAGTGTGCGGCCCCCCTGCGCGGATGCGGGTCAGGGGGGCCGTACACCGGAGTTACTTGGTGAGATGGGCCGGGCCGAAGGCCTGGGGCAGCATCTCGGAGAGGGGCAGGACGCCCTCCGGGGTGTCCAGGAGGAGGTCCGGGCCGCCGAACTCGTGGAGGAGCTGGCGGCAGCGGCCGCAGGGGACCAGCAGGGCGCCCTCGCCGTCGACGCAGGTGAAGTGCGTCAGCCGGCCGCCGCCCGAGCGCTGGAGGTCCGAGACCAGACCGCACTCGGCGCACAGGCTGAGTCCGTAGGAGGCGTTCTCCACGTTGCAGCCGGTGACCGTGCGGCCGTCGTCGACCCGGGCCGCCACGCCGACCGGGTAGCCGGAGTAGGGGGCGTACGCGCGGGACATCGCCTCGCGCGCCACCACCCGCAGGGCCTCCCAGTCGAACACTGCGGCTGCGCCCGTCACTTGCCCTGGCCCTTCCGGTAGCGCATGCCGTCCGCCTTGGGCATCCGCAGGCGCTGTGCCGACAGGGACAGCACCAGCAGCGTGACGACGTACGGGGTGGCGCCGACGAAGTCGCTCGGAACCGTGTCGGTGAGCAGGTACCAGACCAGGATCACCGCGGCCACGGCGAGGCTGACCACGCCCTGGAGCATCGCCTTGCGGTACAGCTTCCAGGCGGCCAGGGCCACCAGCAGCACCACCAGCAGGAGCAGCAGCGCGTGGACGGTCGTACCGCCGTTGCGCAGCTGGAGCGCGTCGGAGTAGCCGAACAGGCCGGCGCCCATGGCCAGGCCGCCCGGACGCCAGTTGCCGAAGATCATCGCCGCGAGGCCGATGTAGCCGCGGCCGCCGGTCTGGCCCTCCAGGTAGGTGTGCGAGGTGACCAGGGCGAGGAAGGCGCCGCCGAGGCCGGCGAGGCCGCCGGAGACGGCGACGGCCGCGTACTTGTAGGAGTACACGTTGACGCCGAGCGACTCCGCGGCGGTCGGGTTCTCGCCGCAGGAGCGCAGCCGCAGGCCGAACGGGGTGCGCCACAGCAGCCACCAGGTGCCGGCGAACAGCAGCGCGGCCAGGACCGTGACGACGGACAGGTGGGTGACCAGGCCGCCGAGGATGCCGGCGAGGTCGGAGACCAGGAACCAGTGGTGTTTCTCGATCGACTGCAGGCTGTCGGAGAGGCCGGGCACGGTGACGTCGGGCAGCGCGGCCACCGGCGGGGACTGCTTGGGGTTGCCGCCCGCGTTGGCCGCCGCGCCGCTGTTGAAGAACAGCTTGGCGAGGTACTGCGTGGCGCCGAGGGCGAGGAGGTTGATCGCGACACCGGAGACGATGTGGTCGACGCCGAAGGTGACGGTGGCGACGGCGTGCACCAGGCCGCCGAGGACGCCGAAGGCGATGCCCATCAGCAGGCCGAGCCAGGGGTTGGTCTGCCAGCCGATCCAGCCGGCGCCGAAGGTGCCGAGGATCATCATGCCTTCGAGGCCGATGTTGACCACGCCGGCCCGCTCGGACCACAGACCGGCGAGACCGGCGAGGCCGATCGGCACGGCGAGGCCGAGGGCGGCGCTGACCTGTCCGGTGGAGTCGAGGTCCTGCGAGCCGGTGATCACGCGGACGGCGGCGAGGAGCAGCAGTCCACCGGCGACGATCATGAGGATCTGGCCGACGGAGCGGCCCGAGCGCTGCGGCGCGCCCGCCGCCTTGGGCGCCGCGGGCGGCGGCGTGTCGGTCATCGTGGCAGTCATTACGCCACCTCCTGCTTCTTCGTCGCGGCGGCCTGGGCCGCGAGTTCGGCGCCGACCTTCTGCTGCTGGCGCTTGAGGCCGTAGCGGCGCACGACCTCGTAGGCGATGACGACACACAGGACGATGACGCCCTGGATGACGCCGAGGATCTCCTTGTCGTAGCCCTGGAACTCCAAGTGGTTGGTGGTGCGTTCCAGGAAGCCCCACAGCAGGGCGCCGATGGCGATGCCGATCGGGTTGTTGCGGCCGAGCAGGGCGATGGCGATGCCGGTGAAGCCGATGCCGGTCGGGAAGTCGCTGCTGAACTGGTAGCTGTCGTTGAGCAGGGTCGGCATGCCGATCAGACCGGCCACCGCACCCGAGATGATCATGCTGGTGGCGACCATCTTCTTCACCGACACACCGCTCGCGGCGGCGGCGCTCTCGGACTGGCCGACGGTGCGCAGGTCGTAGCCGAAGCGGGTGCGGCCGAGGATGAACCAGTACGCGATGCCGACCGCGGCGGCGATGAAGATGAAGCCCCACAGCTCGCCGGACGGGCCGGTGTTGATGTTGAAGAAGTGCGACGAGGACGGCAGCGGCTTGGTGGCGACGACCGTGCCGCCCTGGTAGAGCTGGGCCAGCTTTCCGGGCTGCAGCAGGTAGGCGATGATCGCGGTGGCGATCGAGTTCAGCATGATCGTCGAGATGACCTCGCTGACGCCCCGGGTCACCTTGAGGATGCCGGCGATGGCCGCCCACAGGGCGCCGGTCGCCATGGCGCAGATCAGGATCAGCGGGATGGCGAGCCAGCCGGGGACGGTCAGCGCGCCGCCGAGGACGGCGGCGAAGAACGCGGCGAGCCGGTACTGGCCGTCGACACCGATGTTGAACAGGTTCATCCGGAAGCCGATGGCCACCGAGACACCCGCGAGGTAGTACGTGGTCGCCTTGTTGAGGATGTAGACCTGGCTGTCGCTGGCGAAGCCGTAGGTCAGCATGTCGTTGAAGGCGGGGCCGGGGTTCTTGCCGGTCGAGAGGATCACCAGGGCGGTGACGACGAGCGCGGCGACGACCGCCAGCAGCGGCGCGGCGAGGCCGAGAAGCAGCCGCTCCTTGTCGATCCGTGAGGTCAGCTTGTTCATCGCTCGTCGTCCTCTGTGTGCTCCAGGTGGCCGGAGGCCGCACCCGTCATGGCGGAGCCCAGCTCCTCGGGGGTGATCGTGGCGGGGTCGGCGTCGGCGACCAGGCGGCCGCGGTACATCACCCGCAGGGTGTCGGAGAGCCCGATCAGCTCGTCCAGGTCCGCGGAGATCAGCAGCACGGCCAGGCCCTCGCGGCGGGCCTCGCGGATGTAGTCCCAGATGGCGGCCTGGGCGCCGACGTCCACGCCGCGGGTGGGGTGGGCGGCGATGAGCAGCTTGGGGTCGTGGCTCATCTCGCGGCCGACGATCAGCTTCTGCTGGTTGCCGCCGGACAGCGAGGCCGCGGTGACGTCGATACCGGGGGTGCGGACGTCGTACGCCTCGACGATCCGCTCGGTGTCGGTGCGGGCGGCCTTGATGTCGAGCAGCGCGCCCTTGGAGTTGGGCTTCTCGGTGACGTGGCCGAGGATGCGGTTCTCCCACAGCGGCGCTTCGAGGAGCAGGCCGTGGCGGTGGCGGTCCTCGGGGATGTAGCCGATGCCGGCCTCGCGGCGGCGGCGGGTGGGGGCGTGGGAGATGTCGGCGCCGTCGAGGGTGATCACGCCGGCGTCGGGGTCGCGCATGCCCATGATCGCCTCGACCAGCTCGGACTGGCCGTTGCCCTCCACGCCGGCGATGCCGAGGACCTCGCCCTTGTGGATGGTGAAGGAGACCTGGTCGAGGACGATGCGCTCGATGCCGTCGAGGTCGGTCTGCGCCAGGTGCAGGCCGTCGACGTCGAGCATCGGGACGTCCGTGACGGTGGACTCCGTGGTCTCCGGGGTGGGCAGCTCGCTGCCGACCATCAGCTCGGCGAGCTGCTTGGGGGTGGTCCTGGACGGCTCGGCCGTGCCGACCGTCGTGCCGCGCCGGATGACGGTGATCTCGTCGGCGACGGAGAGCACCTCGCCCAGCTTGTGGGAGATGAAGATGACGGTGAGGCCCTCGGCCTTGAGCTCGCGCAGGTTGTCGAAGAGCGCGTCGACCTCCTGCGGCACGAGGACGGCGGTGGGCTCGTCGAGGATGAGGGTCTTGGCGCCGCGGTAGAGGACCTTGAGGATCTCCACGCGCTGGCGGTCGGCGACGCCGAGCTCCTCGACGAGGACGTCCGGGCGGACGTTCAGGCCGTACGCGTCGGAGATCTCCTTGATCTTGGCGCGGGCCCTGCCGCCGATGCCGTACAGCTTCTCCGCGCCGAGGGCGACGTTCTCCAGCACGGTGAGGTTGTCGGCGAGCATGAAGTGCTGGTGCACCATGCCGATGCCGCGGGCGATGGCGTCGCCGGGGTTGTGCAGGACGACCTGCTCGCCGTTGACCGTGATGGTGCCCTCGTCCGGCTGCTGCATGCCGTAGAGGATCTTCATCAGGGTGGACTTGCCGGCGCCGTTCTCACCGCACAGGGCATGGACGGTGCCCGTGCGGACGGTGATGTCGATGTCCTTGTTGGCGACGACGCCGGGGAAACGCTTGGTGATGCCGCGCAGTTCGACGGCAGCGGGAGGGCTGGACGCGTTGATGGCGCACTCTCCTCGGGGAAAGGGGCTGCATAGGGGAGGTGGCAGGCGTCGGCGACGCTAGCGCGGCAACTCCACGCTACACGCGTAGAGTTGACACATTGTTATGGCTCGGCGAGGGGTCGTGGGGACGACGCTCCCTCACCGAGCCGAGTCCGGCGAACCGGCCGGGTCCCTCAGCGGGAACCGGCCGGATCCGTCAGGTCACGGGGTGGTCTTGACCTTGATCTGACCGGCGATGATCTTCTGCTTCGCGGCGTCCAGCTTGGGCTGGATGTCGGCGATGAAGCCGCCGCTCGTGGCGAGCGAGACGCCGCCCTTGGCGAGCGAGTAGACGTTGTTGCCGGTCAGCGGCTTGCCGTCCTTGACGGACTTGATGAAGTCGTAGACACCGACGTCGACGTTCTTGACCATCGAGGTCAGGATCGAGCTCTTGTACTGGGCGAGACCCGGGATGTTGTACTGGTCGGAGTCCACGCCGATGGCCCAGGCGCCCTTGGCGCCGTGCACGGCCTCGATCGCGCCGTTGCCGGAGGAGCCGGCGGCCGAGTAGACGACGTCGGCGCCGTTGTCCAGCATGCCCTGCGCGGCCTGCTGGCCCTTGTCCGGGCTGGAGAAGCCGGAGGTGTCCGCGCCGTGGCTCAGGTACTGGGTGTCGACCTTGATCTTGGCGTTGGTGTCGTGGACACCCTGGACGTAACCCGCCTCGAACTTCTTGATCAGCGGGCTGTCGACACCGCCGATGAAGCCGACGTGGTCCTTCTTCGTCTTCAGCGCGGCGGCCACACCGGCGAGGTAGGAGCCCTCCTCCTCGGTGAAGGTGATGCTGTTGACGTTGCTGCCGGGCACGACGGAGTCGATGAGGCCGAACGAGGTCTTCGGGAACTGCTTCGCCACCTGCTGCACGGCGGGCGCGTAGGTGTAACCGACGGCGACGATCGGGTTGTACCCGGCCTGGGCCAGGTCCGTGAGGCGCTGCACCCGGTCGGCCGGGGTGTCCGAGGTCTTCGCGGTCAGTTCCTTGATGGAACCGCCGAACTCCTTCTCGGCCTTGTCGGCGCCGCGCGCGGCGGAGTCGTTGAACGAGCGGTCACCGCGGCCGCCGACGTCGTAGGCGAGACCGATCTTTACGCCGCCCTTCGCACCACCCGAGGAGGAGGAGCTGGCATTGTTGTCGGAGGACGTGCTGCCACACGCGGTGGCAGTCACGGCGAGTGCCGCGGTCGCGAGACACGCAGCGGAAAGCTTGGCTACCCGGCGCACGGGAGGCTCCTTCACCTGACCTGAGCGCCGTGTCGGCGCTTGATGGGAGCACCTTGCCGGTGCTCCAGCCGGGACGCTCCGTCGGCGTCGGCTTCGCGGCATCGTAACGCGCGTAGATGTCGCAAAAAACCCCCTCTCGAAGCCGTTATCGATTCGAGGCAAACAGCATCTGAACTCACCCTCTTCGCCCCTGACACGGGGGTGTCGCGGTGTGTGCACGAATGGCTTACGGGCGTGTTGCGCCAGTCGGCGGAATGAGTAAGAACGAGTAAGAAAGAGCCCCCGACGAGGCCCCTTCTTACTCTTCCTTCCCCTCCGGGCTCAGGCCGGGGCGCCGTTCGCGTCCAGGAAGGCCGCTGCCGTGAACATCTCCACGCCGACCGTGATCGCGTGCTCGTCGGCGTCGAAATCACCCTGGTGCAGGTCGCGGACCGTGCGCTCGCCGGGGCGCCGGACCCCGAGCCGGGCCATGGCGCCCGGGACGCGCTCCAGGTACCAGGAGAAGTCCTCGCCGCCGAGGCTCTGCTCGGTGGACTCCACGGACTCCCGGCCCCGGCGCGCGGACATCGCCCGGCGCAGCAGGTCGGCGGACTCCTTGTCGTTCACGACCGGCGGCACCCCGCGCACATAGGTGATCTCGGACTTGGCGCGGTGCATCGTGGCGACCTCGTCGATGGCCGCGTGGATGATGTCGGGCGCCTGCCGCCAGGCCTCCAGGTCCAGGCAGCGCACGGTGCCGGACAGCTCGGCGTGCTGCGGAATGACGTTCGGCGCGTGCCCCGACTGGATCCGGCCCCAGGTCAGCGCCAGCCCGACCCGGGTGTCGACCCGGCGGGCGATCAGCGCGGGCACGTCGACGGCGACGCGGGCGGCGGCGGTGACGAGGTCAGTGGTCAGATGCGGCCGTGCGGTGTGCCCGCCGGGGCCGTCGAGCGCGATGTCCAGCCGGTCGCAGGCGCTGGTGATCGGCCCGTGCCGCAGCCCGACCCGCCCGGCGTCGACGCGCGGGTCGCAGTGCACGGCGAGGATCCGGCCCACGCCCGCCAGCACGCCGTCCTCGATCGCGTCCAGGGCGCCGCCGGGCATCACCTCCTCGGCGGCCTGGAAGATCAGCCGCACGGGCCGGGGCAGCAGGCCCTTGCCGTGCAGGTCCGCGAGGACGAGCCCGGTCCCGAGCACGACGGTGGTGTGCACGTCGTGCCCACAGGCGTGCGCGCGGTCGGGCACGGTGGACCGGTAGGGACAGTCGGTCTTGGTGTCCGGGATGGGCAGGGCGTCGATGTCCGCGCGCAGGGCGAGCAGCGGTACCGCCGTCCGCTCACCCTCGGTGAGCCCGATGTCGCACACGAGTCCCGTTCCCTTGCCGAGCACGCGGGGCTTGAGCCCTGCCTGCTCCAGCCGCTCCTTGATCGCGGCCGTCGTACGGAACTCCTGGTTGCCCAGCTCGGGGTGCATGTGCAAGTCGCGGCGGAAGGCGACGAGTTCGGCGTGCAGGGCTTCGCTCAGCGCGCCGGGGAGCACATCCCCCGCGAGGCCGGCCTCGGACTCTAGGGACATCAATTGCTTCACCCTCTGAAGGGTAGGACGCCCGGGTGGTCAACTGCCCCTCGATCAACAAAAGTTCAGCCCGTTAGGGGAGAAAATCTGACCAGCGGACGCATGGCGGCGGACTCTGACGGGTAAAACCACTGTTTCTCCTTCCACGGATACCATGCCTCACTACAGTCCTGCTCGACGTGTCCAGGAACCGGACCGGAGCCGCACCCCCTCCCGATAGGGTCCGGACGCGTGACCGACGCGACGGAGACGTTCCTCCATCCCACCCGGACCTCGTACGACACGATCGCGAAGGAGTACGCGGCCCGGTACCCGACCGGGCTCACGCACCCGCTGGACCGCACCCTGATCACGGCCTTCGCCGAGCTGGTCACGGCGAACGGCCCGGACCCGGTCGCCGACCTGGGCAGCGGCCCCGGCGGGGTCACCGCGCTCCTGCACTCCCTCGGGATCCCGGTCTTCGGTGTGGACCTCTCCCCCGCCATGGTGGCCCTGGCCCGCGAAACTCACCCCGGCCTGCGCTTCCATGTGGGTTCGATGACCGCCCTGGACCTCCCGGACGCCACGCTGGGCGGCATCCTCGCCCTCTACTCCACGATCCACGTCCCCGACGACCACCTGCCGGCCGCCTTCGCCGAATTCCGGCGCACCCTGCGCCCCGGCGCCCACGCCCTGCTCGCCTTCCAGACCGCGGACGAGCCCGGCCGCCTCCACCTCCCGGAGCGCTTCGGCCACGAGATCGACCTCGACTACTACTGGCGTACGCCGGAGCAGGTCACGGCGCTGCTGGCGGGGGCCGGGCTGGAGCCGGTCGCGACGGTACGGCGGGAGCCGTCCGGCGAGGAGCGCCGGGCGCGGGCGTTCGTGCTGGTGAGAAAGGCCGGCTGAGCCCCGGCCTGGCCCGAACCTTCCTCGCGCGCGGTGTCGTACACGATGCCGAGCGGCCGGCCGGGATCTTCGGCGATCGCGCCGGTTACCGGCGGTACGCGCTCCTGGCGCCGTCTGGTGACGAACGCACGGCGTCGCGAGAATCACCCTGAGTCACTACCTCCGAAAGAGGGGCTGCACAGTGGGCGTTCTCTCGCGGGCCGCATCCTGGCCGACGGCCGTGCTCCTGACCGCGTTCCTGTCCTGCGCGCCGACCGCCTGGGCCGGGCCACCGACGCCGGGGCCACCCGCGTTCCCCTCACCCGGGTGGACGGTGCCGGTCGCCGGGCAGTGGAACGCGCCGCCCTCGGCACCAGCCCCGAACGCCGTGGTGTCCGAGGTCAACAGGCGCCGTTCCGAGGAGGGTTGCGCAGCGGTACGACTGCGCACCTCGCTCGACCGGGCCGCCCAGGCACACAGCTCGGACATGGCCGCACACCGGCTCCTCACCCACACCGGTACGGACGGCAGCGCCCCCGAGAACCGGATGCGGACCGCCGGCTACCGCCCCGTCGCCACCGGCGAGACCATCGAGATCGGCCCCGCCGACGCGGGCGCGGCCGTCGCCGCGTGGATGGCCAGCCCGCCGCACCGCGCCATCCTTCTCACCTGCCGCTACACCGACGCCGGCGTCGGCAGGACGGACGGCCCCGACGGCGCCTGGTGGACCCTGGACCTGGCCTCGCGCGACTGACTTCTTCAGCCAGAGAACGCCACCGTCTGCAGCCGGTGCACGTCCTTGGCCGTTCCCGTGACGCCCGACAGGAAGCCCTGGGCGCGGGGGGACGCAGTCTCCGTCAGCCAGGTCGGGTCGATGTCGAAGACGGCCACCTTCACGCCCGTGCCCACCAGCGCGAGCGGCAGGGTGTGGACGACCGTCGAGGGGAAGCTGAGGATCGTGCGGCCGATCGGGCCGCGGCGGGCGATCAGTTCGAGGGGGAGGTCCGGGCGGACGATCTCCAGGCCCGTCTCGGTCGCCAGGCGGTGGAGTTTGTCCGTGCTCTCGCGGCGGTGGGCGAAATAGCGCGTCGCGCCGTGGGTGCTGGAGAGGGTGCGGACCGCTTCCACGTAGTGGTCGGCGTCCACCACGCCCGTCTCCACCAGTGACGTTCCGACCATGTCCGCGCCCTTGGTGATGCGCGGCGGGCCGAAGCGGGCGCGGGTCCACGAGAAGTCGTTGGCCGTGACCGTCACGCCCTCGGGCGTCTCCGTCACCGGCATCGAGGAGAAGACCTCCACCCGGCGCTTGGCGTTCGGCGTGAGCCGGCGGCGGGCCGAGGCGGAGACCGGGGCGAAGAGCAGGTCGCGCGGGCCGGGGCGGCCGCCCTTGCGGTGCCAGCGGACCAGGCGTTCGCCGCGGGCGAGCTGGGCCACGAACTCCATCGTGGCCGTGCCGTCGTCCACCACGACCAGGTCGCGGGCCTTGGTGATCGTCAGCAGCAGTTGGACGTAGCGGGAGAACGGGTCTCCCATCACGATCCGGTCGGCCCGGCGGAGCGCGCCCGCCAGGCCGCCGATCGTCGCGAAGGGCGCGGCCGGACCGCCGCGCGCCTCCTCCCAGCGCACCGTGTGCCCCTCGTCCCGGGCCAGCTCCGCCATGCGGCGCAGCTGGCCCCGGGTCATCGGGTCGGTCGGCGACAGCACGACGAGGGTGAGTTCCGCGCCGGCCGCTGAGGGGTCACCGGCCATCGTCCGCCGCACCTGCGCGGGCACGGACGGCAGCGGGTCCGGGGCCGGGCCCTGCAGTCCGTGCAGGTGTGCCCACTCCAGTACGTTCAGCAGCTGGACCGGGCTCTCCACGAAGGCGAGCGTGCGGGGAGGTTGGCCGGGCTGACCGGCGCGGGGGCTCATCGGCGTACGACCGTCCCGTCGTAGGACACGTAAGGGGCTCAACAGGCCGGGGCCGGGGGTCAGACCGTGACCGGCTCGCCCGCCGCCGCGGCGATCTCCGCCTCCGCGACGACACCGGCGACGCGGCGCAGCTTCTTCATCGGGCCCAGCTCGGAGTCGTAGACCTTCTTGACGCCGTCGCCGAGGGAGGCCTCGATGGTGCGGATGTCGCGGACGAGGCGGGTGAGGCCCTGCGGCTCGACGGAGGCGGCCTGGTCGGAGCCCCACATGGCGCGGTCGAGGGTGATGTGGCGCTCGACGAAGGTGGCGCCGAGGGCGACGGCGGCCAGCGTGGTCTGCAGGCCCGTCTCGTGGCCGGAGTAGCCGATCGGGACGTTCGGGAACTCCTTCTCCAGCGTGTTGATCACGCGGAGGTTCAGCTCCTCGGCCTTCGCCGGGTAGGTCGAAGTGGCGTGGCACATCAGGATGTTGTCGCTGCCCAGGACCTCGACCGCGTGGCGGATCTGCTTCGGGGTGGACATGCCGGTGGAGAGGATGACGGCGCGGCCGGTGGCGCGCAGAGCCTTCAGCAGCTCGTCGTCCGTCAGGGAGGCGGAGGCCACCTTGTGGGCGGGGACGTCGAACTTCTCCAGGAAGGCGACGGCCTCGGTGTCCCACGGGGAGGCGAACCAGGCGATCCCCTTCTCCTTGCAGTACTCGTCGATCTGGCGGTACTCGTCCTCGCCGAACTCCACGCGGTGGCGGTAGTCGATGTAGGTCATCCGGCCCCAGGGGGTGTCGCGCTCGATGTCCCACTGGTCGCGCGGGGTGCAGATCTCCGGGGTGCGCTTCTGGAACTTCACGGCGTCGCAGCCGGCCTCGGCAGCCACGTCGATCAGCTTGAAGGCGTTCTCCAGCTCACCGTTGTGGTTGATGCCGATCTCGCCGCAGATGTAGACGGGCTTGCCGGGGCCGACCTCGCGCGAACCGAACGAACGCATACGGGAGTTGGTGCTCATGGCAGGAGATGTCCTTACTTGGGGAGGGAATCGAGAGAGGGGCCGAGGATCCAGCTGGCGATCTCTCGGATCGCGCCGTCACCGCCGGGGAGGGTGGTGACCGCGCGTGCGGCGCCGCGTACGACGTCGTGGGCGCTCGCGACCGCCACGGGCCAGCCGACGAGGGCGAAGCACGGGAGGTCGTTGACGTCGTTGCCGACGTAGAGCACGCGCTCCGGCGCGATGCCCTGCTCCTCGCACCACTGCTTCAGCGCGAGGTCCTTGCGGTCGATGCCGTGCAGCACCGGGAGCTTGAGCTTCCGGGCGCGGGCGGCGACCACAGGGTTCTGTTCCGTGGACAGGATGAGCATCTTCAGGCCGCTCTTGCGCAGGGCCGCGATGCCGAGTCCGTCGCCGCGGTGCACGGAGACGAACTCCCGTCCGTCGGAGTCGATCAGCACCCGGTCGTCGGTCTGGGTGCCGTCGAAGTCCAGTACGACCGCGTCGACGTCCTCGGCGGTCGGCAGCGAACCGGGGCGGTCCGCGTCGAAGAGGGGGGCCAGCGCGCGGGCGCGGGCCAGGTCGTGCGGGTCGTCGATCTCCAGCACGCGCGCGGGGTCCGTGCGGACGAGTTCCGTACGGCCGAAGAAGCGGTGCTGGTGCTTGCGGAAGCCGGCCGCGTCCATCGCGTAGGCGGCGCCGGTCTCCAGGAAGTCCTGGGGGCGGTCCTGGCGGCGGGGGCGGAAGGACTTGTCGTGGTTGACGCCCACGCCGCCCTCGGCCTCCGCGTCGGCCTCGCGCCAGACGAAGCCGTGGAAGGGGGCCACGGTGACCGCCGTGTCCGCGCCGTTCTCCACGACCGCGCCGGCCACCCCGTCGATGTCCTCGCGGACGATGAACGGACTGGTGCACTGCACGAGCAGGACCGCGTCGACCGCCGCGCCGTGCAGCGCCTCGTGGGCGTCCATGGCGTGCAGGACGGCGGCCTCGGAGGTGGCCGTGTCCCCGGCGATGGCGGCGGGCCGCAGCACGACCTCGGCGCCGGCCTGCCGGGCGGCGGCCGCGATGGCCTGGTCGTCGGTGGACACGACGACGTCGGTCACCAGCCGGGTCGCCCGGCACTCGCGCACCGCGCGCGCCACCAGCGGCACACCGCCGACGGGGGCCAGGTTCTTGGCGGGCACGCCCTTGGAGCCGCCGCGCGCGGGGATCACCGCGAGCACCCGGCGCAGCGTCGCGCCCGGTCCCGCCTCGGGGTTGGACATGGAGTCTCCTTGGAAGGTCACAGCTCCCCCATCCGCCGGATCACGGGGGCCACGCGCTGCACGCCGTGGCGGTAGGCCCCGCGCGCGGCGCGGCGCACGATCTGGCGCACCGGGCCGGGTTCCTTGTCGGCGGCGGGCGCGCCGGGCAACGGGGCGCCGTCGGGGCCGAGGTGGTGGCGGGCGAGGATGCCGGGCAGGTATCCGGGCGCCGTCTCGGGTGTGTAGTAGGGGTTCAGCGGGGGCAGCCCGCCGGGCCGCTCCAGCAGCCCGGCGATGCGCTCGCGCGCGGTGTCGAAGGCCGTCTCGTACGAGCCGTCGACACCGACGCCCTGCCGGGCCACCCACTCCTCGTCCGCCGTCGGCCGGTGCCCGGCGTCGAGCTGGTCCCAGGAGGCGAGGCACCCGGAGCCGGTGAAGTGGTGGTTGCCGAGCACCTCGCGCACGCCCAGGTCGGTGAGGACGACCGTGGGGACACGCCGGTGCAGGGCCTCCAGGGCGGCCGTGGAGCTGACGGTGACCAGCAGGTCGGTGCGGTCCAGCACCTCGCCCATGTGCCCGTACACCAGCCGGAAGTTGGCGGGCACGGACATGCCCTGGACCAGCTTCTGGTACGGCAACTCCTCGATGTGGGTGGTGTGTTCACCCGGCTTGGAGCGCAGCTTCAGCAGCACCTCGCGCTCGGGGTGCCTGCGGGCGTGCTCGATGAGCCGGTTCAGCAGGTACGTACGGTCCTTGCGGCTGTCCGGGACGGACGGCTGGGCCGCGAACACCACGGTGTACGGCTCGTGTTCACCGGTGTACGGCGCCCCGCCGAGGAAGGGCAGGGCGACCTCGGTGACCGCGGAGGCGTCCGCGCCCACGCCCTCGTACACGGCCCGGAACCGGTCCGCGTCGTGCCGGGAGTTGGCGAGGACGAGGTCGGCGCCGTGCCGCAGCAGCAGGCCGTCGGCGAGCTTCTCGTAGACGACGCCGACGTAACCGGTGACGACCACCGGGCGCTCGCCCGAGCCCCAGGCGCCCCGCAGTCCGTGCAGCATCGCCTGGACACCGCCGCCGACCAGCGCGAGGACGAGGAGGTCGTAGGGCTCCCCGGTCGTCGAGTCGGTCATGGCGCGCAGGAACTCGACGCCGGTGACCTCGCGGAGCGAGTCCGCCCGGACGCCCACTTCCCTCAGCTGGCGGGCCGTGGGGGTGGCGCGCCCCCGCAGGAGGTAGCCGTCGAGCCGGATCTCGGAGTCGGTGGGGGCGAGGCGCTGCGCGGTGAGCGCGCCCCACTTCCACCGGGTGTCGGAATCGGCGAGGACGGCGACCCGCAGGGACTTCGTAGCTCTTGCTGGCACGCCGAAGACGCTAGGAAGCGATTCCGTTGTGCGGCCCAACCCGAATGCAACAAACGGTTAACAGCACATCGCCGAATGGCGAATCGGGCCGTCAACTCGCCGGAAAAAAGCCCGGTTCACAGCTTCGCCACGTGTCGTTCACCCAGCATCAAGCAAGGCGTCAAGACGAATCACGGGCTTCCCCCTAACGTCCCTGACGTGGTCAAGCTCTCCGTCATCGTGCCGTTCTACAACGTGCAGCAATACGCTCCCGACACCCTCAGGAGTCTGAAGGCGAATGCCCGGGACGACTTTGAGTTCATTCTCGTGGACGACTGTTCCCGCGACGGGACACCGGACATTCTCGCGCGCGCGGAGCGCGAGCTGCCCGGGGCGGTCCATGTCCGGCACGAGCAGAACGGGGGGCTGGCGACCGCGCGCAACACCGGGATCGACCGGGCGCGCGGTGAGTACCTGACGTTCCTGGACGGCGACGACTGGCTCGCCCCCGGCTACTTCCCCCAACTGGTCGCCGCCATAGACGAGTTGGGCTGCGACTTCATCCGTACCGACCATGTGCAGTGCACCGCGCGCTCGCGCCAGGTGCACCGGGTGCCGGTCGGCCGGCGGGGCGTGGTGACGAGCCCGCGCGAGGCGATCCTGCCCGCCGACCGCTCGACGTCCGTCGACTACGCGTACGCGTGGGCCGGCATCTACCACCGGCGGCTCGTGGACAAGGGCCTGCTGCACTTCACCGACGGGCTGCGCACGGCCGAGGACCGGCCGTGGATCTGGAAGCTGCACCGGGAGGCGGAATCCTTCGCCGCGGTGAGCATGCTCGGTGTGTTCTACCGGCGCGGGGTCGCCTCGTCGCTCACCCAGATCGGCGATGTCCGGCAGCTGGATTTCATTCGCGCGTTCGACCAGGTCGTCGCGGAAACCGCCGAGGATCCGCAGGCCGATGAACTGCTGCCGAAGGCCGTCCGTACCTATTGCGCCATCATTTCCCATCATCTGGGATCCATCGAAAGGTTCGAGCCCGCGGTGGCGAAAAAGCTGAAATCCATGAGTGCCGCGGCCCTGCGGCGCATGCCGCAGGACGTGCTGGACGACGCGCTGGACTCCATGGACTTCCAGCGCGCCTCCAAGCTGCGCCGGCTGCGCCGCCGTCCCGCCCCCGCGGGGGCCGCCGCGTGACGACCCAGATCTTCCAGGCGTCGACGCTGTACGGCACGGCCACGCTCGCCGCCGCCCTGGACTCCGGCTGCTTCGGCCCGGCCGACCGGCGGATCCTGCTGGTCTGCAACAACTCCACCACCCCGGAGACGACGCCCGCCCTGGACGAGGCACCCGGCTTCGAGAAGCTGCGCGACCGCTTCGACGAGGTGATCTCGTACAACGAGACGATCTTCCCGTTCCACCCGGGCGGCTGGGCCCCGCGGGTGGACGACATGCCGCTGTGGGAACGCTTCCTGCGCCACGAGTGGCGGCTGGGCGAGGACGACGTCGAGCTGGCCGTCGAGTCGATCCAGGTCAACCCGTCGCTGGCGCTCGGCCAGATCTTCACCGGCGCCCCCGTGACGGTCTACGCCGACGGCCTGATGAGCTACGGCCCCACCCGCAACAAGATCGACCCGCTGGTCGGCACCCGGGTGGACCGGGTGCTGCACCTGGACCTCGTCCCCGGCCTGAAGCCGCTGCTGCTCACCGAGTTCGGCGTCGAGGGCGAGATCGTGCCGACGGCCGCCTTCACCAAGGTGCTCGCCGGCCTCGGGCCCGTGAACCCCGAGGACGCGGAACTGCCGGACGTCGAGGAGCCGGCGCTGCTGCTCGGCCAGTACCTCTCGGCGCTGGAGATCCTCACCGCCGAGCAGGAGGACCAGCTGCACGTGCGGATGCTGCGGGGCGCGGCCGCGCTCGGGCACACCAAGGTGGTGTTCAAGCCGCACCCGTCCGCACCGGCGAGCTTCACCCGCTCGCTGGAGCAGGAGGCGCGGAAGCTGAAGGTCGAGCTGACCGTGCTCGACACCCCGGTCCTCGCCGAGGTGCTGTACCAGCGGATGCGTCCCGCGCTGGTCGTCGGCTGCTTCTCCACCGCCCTGCTCACGGCCCAGGCGCTCTACGGCCTGCCGGTCGCCCGGATCGGCACCGAGCTGCTGCTGGAGCAGGTCACGCCGTACGAGAACAGCAACCGGATCCCGGTCACCATCGTCGACGCGCTGCTGCCCGCGCTGGGCGACAGGGCGGCCGTCGAGGAGCAGCGCCGGGGCATGGACGTCGAGGAACTCGGTGCGCTGGTGCGGGCGGTGGGCTTCGCGATGCAGCCGAAGATCCTGCCGGGGCTGCGGCCCGAGGTCGAGGGCTGGCTGACGCGGAACCAGAACCCGCGGACCCTGCGCTACTTCAAGCGCCGACGGCTGACCTCCCTGGCCCTGCCCGGCGGGGTGCCGGCCCAACTGGCCTTCATCCCCCGCAACGCCACGGTGCGCCGGGTGGCCCGCAAGGCCCGCAGCCTGCGCCGGGGCGCGCGCAACTGAACCGGGCCGCGGGTCAGGGGCGCGCGAGCGGCCGGGCCCGGCGACGGCAGAACTGTGAAGACCATCCAGGAAGGACATGACCTCCATGGCAGCGTCACCGTCACCCCCCGGCCTCGCCGCCGCGCCCGGCCCGTTGATACCCCGCCCGGCCGCCGCACCGTCCGCCGCCGGTGGCGGACGCGCGAGCCGCCTCATGGCCCTGGACGGTCTGCGGCTCGTGGCCGCGCTGATGGTCTGCCTCTACCACTACACCGGGCGCGGCGGCACGGTCTCCGCGTCCTGGCACGGCAGCCCGGCGCACCTCTTCCCGACCCTGTCCCGGGCGGCCGTCTACGGCAACTTCGGGGTGCAGTTCTTCTTCGTCATCAGCGGCTTCGTGATCTGCATGAGCAGCTGGGGCCGTACGCTCGGCGACTTCTTCCGCTCCCGCGTGTCGCGCCTGTACCCGGCCTACTGGGTGGCGCTGTTCCTGGTCACCGGGGCGTCGCTCGCCATGCCCGTCGTCGTCCACGCGGTCCGGCTGGACGAGTTCCTGGTCAACCTGACGATGCTCCAGCAGCCGATGGGCGCGAAGCGGGTCCTCGGCGTGTGCTGGACGCTCTGGGTCGAACTGCGCTTCTACGTGCTGTTCGCGCTGCTCGTCGTGGTGCGCGGGGTGACCCGGCGCCGGGTGGTGCTGTTCGCCTGTGTGTGGACGCTGGCGGCGGTGCTGTGCCACAGCTCCGGGAACGAGCTGCTGAACCAGGTGATCATGCCCGAGTACGCCCCCTTCTTCATCGGCGGCCTGGCGCTGTACCTGATCCACCGCTTCGGCAGCGACCTGCTCTCGTGGGGCATCGTCGCGATGTCCTGGCTGCTGGCCCAGCGGGAGGCCACCACCGGCCTGTGGGGCCACCACCCGCACCGTGATCCGTACGTCGTCATCCTGATCGTCACCATCGCCTTCGCGGCCGTCGCCGTCGTGGCGCTCGGCTGGGCGAGCTGGGCCAGGTGGCGCTGGCTGGTCACGGCGGGCGCGCTGACGTACCCGTTCTACCTGGTCCACGAGCACCTGGGCTGGTTCGTCATCCGGGTGCTGCACCGGAGCCTGGGCCTCGGCCCGTGGCCGACGCTCGTGGTGACCGTGCTGGGCATGCTGGCGCTGGCGTGGCTGATCCACCGGTTCGTGGAGAAGCCGTTCGGGCCCCGGTTGAAGCGGGCCCTCAAGACGGCGGGCACCGGTGTCCCGGAGCGGGCGGTCAGCTGACTCCGTACCGCGCCCCGATCCCCGCGACGACGACCGCCAGTCCTTCCTCGAACTGGCGGTCGTAGTCGTCGAAGAGCAGCTCGCCGGCCGCCGCCGCGAGCGGGAAGTCCGCGAGCCGCCGGGCCCGTTCCCCGACGTCGTACCCCTCCCGGCGCTCGCCCGGCAGGGGCCGCACGCCCTGTTCCTCGGTGACGAAGCCGATCGTGTACGCGTTCGCCGTCCGGCCCGCGTCGACCGCCTGGGCGAGGGTGAACCCGGCGTCCGTCAGCAGCCGCAGGTTCGCCTCCAGGGCGGGGGCGTGCTCGGTGCCCGTGAAGCGTGAGCCGCTGTAGACCTTGGCGCCGTCGCGATAGCCGAGCAGCGCGCCGCGCAGCCCCCGGCCCGTCTTCAGCAGCCGCTCCTGCCAGCTGTCGTCCGGATCGAGCGGCGTGGCGGCGACCATCCGCCGGTACATCTCCGTCGCCATCTCGTCCAGCAGCGCCTGCTTGTCCTTGAAGTGCCAGTACAGGGCGGGCGCCTTGACGTCCAGTTCATGGGCGATGGCGCGCACGGTCAGGCCGTCCAGTCCCGCCTCGTTCAGCAGCCGCAGGGCGGTGTCGGCGACGCGGCGGCGGTCCAGGGGGGCGCGGGGTGTGCGTTTCTCGGGGCTCACACTTGACAGCTTAACAGCGTTAAGGGCACCCTCATGGGCGACGGCACTTAACGCCGTTAAGGAGACGAAGGAGCATCGCGATGGACGTTCTGATCGTGGGCGCGGGTCCGACCGGTCTCGCCCTCGGCGCCGACCTGGCCCGGCGCGGAGTGGAGGCGCTCGTGGTGGAGCGGGCCGACGGCCTGTTCCCCGGCTCGCGCGGCAAGGGGATCCAGCCCCGCACCCAGGAGGTCTTCGACGACCTGGGCGTACTGGCCCAGATCCGCGCGGCGGGCGGACCGTACCCGGACCGGATGATCTGGAAGGACGGCGAGCGCGTCGGCGGGGAGCCGATGTTCGACACGGTCGCGCCAGACGAGGGCGCGCCGTACACCGAGCCGCTGATGGTCGCGCAGTGGCGCACGCAGGAGGTGCTGTACGCGCGCCTGCTGGAGCTGGGCGGCCGGGTCGCCTTCGGGTGCGAGGTGACGGGCGTCGCGCAGGACGCGGACGGGGCGGCCGTGGAGCTCGCCGACGGTACGGCGCTGCGCGCGCGGTACGCCGTCGCGGCCGACGGCGGACGCTCGGTGATCCGGCGGGCGCTCGGGATCGGCATGGCCGGCGAGAGCGTGGACCCGGCGCCGTTCATGGTGGCGGACGTCCGGGTACGGGGCCTGGACCGCGTGCACTGGCACACGTTCCCGAAGGACGACGGCACGGTCGTGGGCCTGTGCCCGCTGGCCGGCACGGACGACTTCCAGCTCCAGGCCCGCCTCCCCGAGGGCACGGCCCCCGACCTGTCCCTGGACGGCATCCGCACGCTGGTCGCCGCGTACACGCACCTGGACCGCGCCGACGTGACGGAGCTGCGCTGGGCGTCCGACTTCCGCCCGCGCGCCGCCCTGGCGGACCGCTTCCGGGTGGGCCGGGTCCTGCTCGCGGGCGACGCGGCCCACGTCCACTCCCCGGCGGGCGGCCAGGGCCTGAACACCAGCGTCCAGGACGCCTACAACCTGGGCTGGAAACTGGGCGCGGTGCTGCGGGACGGCGCCCCGGACACCCTCCTCGACACCTATGAGGAGGAGCGCCGGGCGAACGCGGCGGCCATGCTGGACCTGTCGACCGGGGTGCACCGGGGCGAGGTGCGACGCGGGCGCGAGACGGTCCAACTCGGCCTGGGCTACCGGGAGTCGAGCCTCACCGAGGAGACCCGCGCGAACCCGGCCGGGGTGCGGGCCGGCGACCGCGCGCCCGACGGCACGGCGGGCGGCGTACGCCTCTTCGACGCGTTCCGGGGGCCGCACTGGACGCTGCTGGGCGCTCCCGACGGCACGGTCCCCGGGGTGCGCTCGCTCCCGGCGGCCCCGGAGTCGTACGGCCCGGGTGTCTTCCTGGTCCGCCCGGACGGCTACGTGGGCTGGGCGGGCGAGACCACGGACGGGCTCGCGGCCTATCTCTCCCGGGTCGGCCGCTGAGGAGCGCCGGTCCCCTGGGAGCTGCGAGGGCTACGAACTCGCCAGCGACAGCTTCACGGCGAAGCCGAGGAACAGCGCGCCGGCCGCCGACGTGGCCGTGGCCGACAGCCGCTTGCGGCGCCGGAACGCGGCGGCGAGCCGGGTGCCGCCGAATATCAGCGTGCTGAGGTACAGGAAGCTGGCCAGCTGGCCGAAGGCGCCGAGGATGGCGAAGGAGAGGGCCGGGTAGGCGTAGCCCGGGTCGACGAACTGCACGAAGAAGGCGACGAAGAACAGGATCGCCTTGGGGTTGAAGAGGCTCACGACGAGGGCCCGCCTGAAGGGCCGCTCCCCGGCGGCCCGCTCGGGCTCCGCCTGCGCCACGTCCTGCTCCCGCCGCGTCCGCCACAGCTGCCAGGCGGACCGCAGCATCCCCGTCGCCATCCAGGTCAGATACGCGGCGCCCGCGTACTTCACGATCCCGAACAGCACGGCGTCGGCCTTCAGCAGGGAGGCGACACCGGCCGCGGACAGCGTCATCAGCACGGTGTCCCCGCAGAACACGCCCGCGGCGGCGGTGTATCCGGCCCGCACGCCGCGGCGGGCGGCGACGGACAGCACGTACAGCGAGTTGGGACCGGGCAGCAGCACGATCAGGGCGAGGCCTGCCAGGTAGGTGGGGAGATCGATGACGCCGAACATGCGAATGAGTGTCGCACGGAGGTCTGACAATCCCCCCTGCCCGGCCGCTCAGAAGACGTCATGGGGTTCGTACCTCCCCCACACCTCCCGCAGCGCGTCGCACACCTCCCCGACCGTCGCCCGGGCCCGCAGCGCCTCCCGCATCGGATACAGCGCGTTGTCCTCGCCCCCGGCCGCCTTCTTCAGCGCGGCCAGCGCCGAGTCCACCGCCCGCCGGTCGCGCCGCGCCCGCAGCCGCTCCAGCCGCTCCGCCTGCCGGGCCTCGATCGCCGGGTCGACCCGCAGCGGCGCGTACGGCTCCTCCTCGTCCAGCCGGAAGCGGTTGACGCCCACGACCACCCGCTCGCCGGAGTCGGTCTCCTGGGCGATGCGGTACGCGTTCCGCTCGATCTCGGCCTTCTGGAAGCCCTGCTCGATGGCGGCCACCGCCCCGCCGAGATCCGCGACCCGGCGCATCAGGGCGAGGGCCGCCGCCTCGACGTCGTCCGTCATCCGCTCCACCGCGTACGACCCCGCGAACGGATCCACCGTCGCCGTCACGTCCGTCTCGTACGCCAGCACCTGCTGGGTGCGCAGCGCCAGCCGGGCGCTCTTGTCCGTCGGCAGCGCGATCGCCTCGTCGAAGGAGTTGGTGTGCAGCGACTGCGTGCCGCCGAGCACCGCGCCGAGGGCCTGGACGGCGACCCGGACGAGGTTCACCTCCGGCTGCTGCGCGGTCAGCTGGACCCCGGCGGTCTGGGTGTGGAAGCGCAGCATCAGCGACCTGGGGTTGCGCGCGCCGAACTCGTCCCTCATCACCCGCGCCCAGATCCTGCGCGCCGCACGGAACTTGGCGATCTCCTCCAGCAGCGTCGTACGGGCCACGAAGAAGAACGACAGCCGGGGCGCGAACGCGTCCACGTCCATGCCCGCCGCCACCGCCGTGCGGACGTACTCGATGCCGTCGGCGAGCGTGAACGCGATCTCCTGCACGGGCGAGGCGCCCGCCTCGGCCATGTGGTAGCCGGAGATCGAGATCGTGTTCCACCGGGGGATCTCGGCGGCGCAGTACCTGAAGATGTCCGCCGTCAGCCGCAGGGACGGCTTCGGCGGGAAGATGTACGTCCCGCGCGCGATGTACTCCTTCAGCACGTCGTTCTGGATCGTGCCGGTCAGCCGGTCCGCCGGGACGCCCTGCTCCTCCGCCACCAGCTGGTACAGGAGCAGCAGCAGGGCCGCCGGGGCGTTGATCGTCATCGACGTCGAGACCTGGTCCAGCGGGATGCCGTCGAACAGCGCCCGCATGTCCTCGACCGAGTCGACGGCCACGCCGACCTTGCCCACCTCGCCGTGCGCGAGCGGCGCGTCGGAGTCGTGGCCCATCTGGGTGGGCAGGTCGAAGGCGACGGACAGGCCGGTGGTGCCGTGCGCGATCAGCTGCCGGTAGCGGGCGTTGGACTCGGCGGCCGTGCCGAAGCCGGCGTACTGGCGCATCGTCCAGGGGCGGCCGGTGTACATGCTCGGATAGACCCCGCGCGTGAACGGGTACCCGCCCGGCTCGCCCAATTGCCTCGCCGGGTCCCAGCCGGTGAGGTCGGCCGGCCCGTAGACCGGCTCGATGGGCAGCCCGGACTCCGACTCGCGTGCCTCCGGCTCAGCTGCCATGAACGCCTCCGCCCGCCGTACGTTTTGTCCCCTCTCACCATGCCCCGTAGTTCGGCGGCGGTCACGCGGGGAAGCATCCCCGGCATGAGGATCAGGGGCATCAGGGGCCCGCTCGCCGCCGTACGCATCTCCTCCGCCGCTCTCGCCGCCCTCACCGCCCTCGTCGGCTGCACCGTGCAGCCGATGACCGGCGCCGACGGCAAACCCGTCCCGCCCGTGCGCGTCGGACCGCCGTCGGGCGGCGCTCCCCGCACCGCCCGGACGGCCCCGGCCCCGACCGCCGCACCGCCCTCCCCGGCACTGTGGTCGCCGGGCGACAGCGGGCCCGGCGTACGGGAACTCCAGGCCCGGCTGCGCCAGCTGGACTGGCTGTTCGACGGGCCGACGGGGTCGTACGACGATCTGACCGAGCGCGCCGTCGAGGGGTTCCAGGGCAGGCGCGGGCTGCCCCGGACCGGGCGGACGGACACCGTCACCTGGCAGCGGCTGGTGGCGATGACGCACCCGCCCGGCGAGTGGGAGCTGTACCTGATGGGCGGTCAGCCGGCCGGCCCGCCCGACCCGCGCTGTCTGACCGGGCGCGTGCTGTGCATCGACAAGACGACTCGGACGCTGCGCTGGATGGTCGACGGGCGGACGGTGTCGGCCATGTCGGTGCGCTTCGGCGCGCAGTACTCACCGACCCGCGAGGGCGTCTTCCACGTCTACTGGAAGGCGCGGACCTGGACCTCCACGCTCTACCACTCGCCGATGCCGTACGCGATGTTCTTCAGCGGCGGGCAGGCGGTGCACTACTCCTACGACTTCGCGGCGCGCGGCTACGCGGGCGGCTCGCACGGCTGCGTGAACGTCCGCGACGGGGCGGCGATCCAGGAGCTGTTCGCGCAGGTACGGGTGGGCGACAGGGTCGTCGTCCACTGGTGACGGACCCGTCGGCGACGGAGTGAAGGAGACGACGAAGGAGATAGGGCGCGGGCGGGACCGGGGGAACGTGTCCCGCCCGCGCCAGGTGCACGAGCCGTGGGTACGGGGGGAACCCCGGCTCAGTGCGACGGCCGATGACCAGTCGGCTCACTCTGTACTGCGTCGCAGGCTCCGGAAACGTCACACCCCGCGCCGAAAAAATTTCGTCGGTCACAAACGAGCAGGTCAGGAGCTTGACGGAGCGGAGTCGCCGTGGGATCCGCCGCCGTTGCCGCCCTGGCCGTGACCGCCTCCGTGACCGGGGCGGTCGCCGCCGTGGTCGCCGCCTCCCGGGTGACCGCCGCCGTCACCCTGCCCCTGGTCGTCACCGCCCTTGCCCTGGCCGCCGCCGTTCCCCTGGCCCTTGCCCTTGTCCTTGCCCAGGGGCTTTCCCTGGTCGCCGCCGTTGCCGCCGGACGCGGAGTCGAAGGCACCCAGGACCACCTTGCAGAAGCGGTCGATGTGCGAGGACCCGCCCGCCAGGTTCTCCAGCGTGCGCATCCGGCCGGAGTCCGGCGCCTTGCCGTCGCGGATGGCCCGGCAGGCCCCGGCGACGTCCTGCCAGCCGCCGCCCGGAACCCCGCTCGGGGCGCCCGCGGGTCCGCCGGGGCGCGGTCCGGTGCTCGCGCCCGGGGTGGCACCCGGGCTCGCGCCCGCGCCGCTCGGCACACCCGGACCCGGGCTCACCGGGGCGGACGGCGAGACCGAGGCGAGCGGTGAGGCGGAGCTCTGGTCGGCCGAGACGGAGGTGGCGGGGGCGGGCCGCTCGGTCCCGAACGTGGGCAGCACCCCGCTCCCGACGGCCATGGCGACCCCGCCGAGCATGCCCGCGCTCACTCCCGCGGCGAGCGCCAGGCGCGCGGGGCGGGCCCAACGGGGGCGACGGGGACGGCCGCCCGGGATTCCGGTACGGGCCGTGGGGGCCGGGCGGGCCGGGGCGCCGATGCGGATCAGACCGGCGTCGGAGGGCGAAGTGGGCGTGCCGGAGCGCTCGCCGGAGGCGTCCTCGGCGAGGGCGGCGGCGGTCCGCTCGGCCTCGGCGGCCTCGCGAGCCTTGCGGAACGCGGCCAGGGCGGCCTGTTCGCCGGGGAGTTCACCGGTGGCGGCAGCGCCCTGCGCGGACAGCGCGCCGAGCGCGCGGGAAAGTCGTTCGGCCTGGTCACGTGCGCGAGCGTCGACGACTTCCAGCGACTCACCGCGCAGCAGACGTTCCGCCGTCTCACGGTTCAGCCACTTGTCGTGCTCGTCGGCCATCACATGTCCTTCTGCGTCCGCGTACGCGTATGCGTCACAGTTGCGGACGACACCGCGCCGCGGCGCGGTTCTCGCTGGGGTGGGAGCGCGTCGAGGGCGCCCGCCGATTCCGGATCCTGGCCGAGCAGCTCCGCGAGCCGCTTCAGGCCTCGGTGCGCCGCGGTGCGTACGGCGCCGGCGCGTTTGCCGAGCGTCTCGGCGGCGGTCTTGGCGTCGAGGCCGACCACCACGCGCAGGACGACCGCCTCGGCCTGGTCCTGCGGGAGGCGCGCGATGAGGGAGAGGGTGCTGTCGGTGGCCAGCGCCTCGATGGCCTCGCCGGCCGTGTCGGACTCGGCGGCCCGGCCGGTCAGCTCCGTCTCGTCGCCGCCTATGGCGGGGCGCCGGCCGCGCATCCGTATGTGGTCCAGAGCGCGGTTGCGGGCGATCCGGGCGGCCCAGCCGCGGAACCTGTCGGCGTCTCCGCTGAACCGGTCCAGGTCGCGGGCGATCTGCAACCAGGCCTCCGACGCGACGTCTTCGGCGTCCGGATCCCCGACCAGCGTGCGGACGTAACCGAGCAGCCGCGGTTGCACGGCGCGGTACACCGTACGAAATGCGGTCTCGTCCCCGTCCTGTGCCGCACGCACCGCGGCGGTCAGCTCCGCGTCGTCCCCCAGCACGTGACTCCCTTTACGCCTGTTTCCTGGTCCGGCGCGAAAGGCACGTTACGGCGTCAAAGCGGTCCTCGTCCATGTCCGTCGACGAGTCTGTAGACGATGCAACTAACTCGTGACCAGGTGCGGGAGTGCGCAGGGTGAGCATCCGCGGGATCGGGGTGTGACAGAAAACGCACGCATGGCGCTGTAGGAAGTACGGGCCGCGCGCGGCCCGTCCGCGCGACGGCCGGGGCCTCTCCTGTGGGGGGTGGCGGCCCCGGCCGTTGCCCCGGCGGACCGCTGTTCCTTCTCCCGAGCCGTTACTTCTTCTTGTGGGACGGCTTCGAATTCGCCGCAGAGCGGCCGGATTTACCACTTCCGTCCTTGACAGCAGGGCTTTGGGGCTTATCAGTGGACTTATCAATGGATTTACCGGTTTTGCCCCTGCTGTCGGTCTTCTGCTGCTGGGCGCAGTAGGCCGCGACATGGTCCCTGCCGCCCGCGGCCGTCAGCAGCCGCTGCCAGGCCGTGGCGTCGAGCGCCTTGCCCTCACCCTCGACCTGCTCGTACGCGCGGCAGTGCGCGAGGGTGTCCTTGGCGGTGTCCGGGCGGTCCGGGTGCGCGCCGGGGGCGGCGGACGACCCGGCGGACGCGCCGGCACCGGCCCGCCCCGGGGCGCTCGTCACCGGGTGCGCGGGGTGCCCGGCGCCGTGGTCGCCGCCCGACGAGGAGCCGACCGCGCCGATCGCCGCCACGGCGACGCCGCCCAGCGTGAGGCTCGCGGCGAACACCGAGAGCGTGGCCTTCACCGACAGCCGCGCACGCCACGGCTGCCGGGGCCGCCAGTCGTCCCGGCGCCGGGTCCGCGCCCGGTGCGGGCCGGCGTCCCGTGCCGCGCGGAACGCGCTCACCGCGTGCTGCTCGCCGTCGGGGGCGACGGGGCCGGTGCGCAGGACGTCCGCGAGGCTCGCCTCCAGCGCGGCGAGGCCGGCGCCGGGGACATCGGCGATGGACCGGGATCCGGGGGCGGCGTCCGCGCCGGGGTGTACGTGCCGACGGCCGGGCAGTCCGCCGCCGCTGTGCCGTTCACCCATGTCAGTTCCCGTCCCTGTCCGATCTGTCCGCCACAACTGCCGCACGCATGCCGTCCGCCTGGCCGGTCGCACGCCGCACGTCGCACGGGGCGCACGCGGCGTCCCGGCCCGGCCTTGTTCCATACGGCCCGTGGCCGCCGGCGTTCATCCGCGCGGTCGCGGGTGCCGGTCCGCCGTGGTTCATGTCGACTCCCCCAGCGTGCCGGCGCCGTCATCCGTCACACCCAGCTGGCGGGCGAGACGTTTCAGGCCCCGGTGCGCGGCCGTGCGCACGGCGCCGGGCCGCTTGCCGAGGACCCGCGCGGCGGCCGGTCCGTCCAGTCCGACGACGACGCGCAGCAGCACCGCCTCCGCCTGGTCGGGGGGCAGTGACCGGACCAGTTCGAGGGCGCGCTCGGTGGACAGGGACTCCAGCGCCTGGTCGTGGGTGCTGTGCGGTCCGGGCAGGTCCAGTACGTCCTGTTCGAGCGCGGTCGCCCGGGGCCGTACCCGCTGCCGGCGCAGATGGTCCAGGGCCCGGTGCCGGGCGATGGTGGCGCTCCAGCCGCGGAATCCGGCCCCGTCGCCCTTGAACCGGCGCAGGTCCCGGGCGACCTCCAGCCAGGCGTCGGAGGCCACGTCCTCCGCGTCGTCGCCGACCAGGCCGCGCAGATAGCCGAGCAGCCCGGGCTGGACGATGCGGTACGCGACCGCGAAGGCGGACTCGTCCCCCGCCTGGGCACGTGCGACGGCCTCGCCCAGCTCGGCGTCGTGCGCCTGCCGGCGCCGGCGTTCCCCTCCGTGACCCAAGAACCGTCCTCGTCCGTACCCAGCGAATGTGCGCGGTGCGATTCGGTGCGCTCCCGCCGCGCTCGTCCCCCCAGCCAGATCAGCGCCGGAGCTCACAGAAACGTCACAGTGCCGGGGCCTCCCGCACGTCGTGCGAACGTCACCGGACGGTGCTCGCGTCGCGGCACAGCAGACGCAGGGAGCCGTGGCCGCCGTAGGCGCGGCGGGCCTCGTCGATGGGGTCCCAGATCCGGCCGTCGGGGGTGCGCACCCAGTGCTCTCCGCCGGTCGCCCACCACTCGGCGCCCGTCTGGCGGACGATCACCTCGCCGGCGTAGGCGCCGAAGCCGCGCAGCGCGCTCTCGACAGCGGCGTACGGCGGGCTCTCGCGGCGGATCTCGTCGATCATGCGGTCCACCCGCCACAGGCTCTGCGCCGAGTAGTCGAGCCGCACCCGGGCGCCCTCGCGCGCCATCGCCACGGTGTCGGCCGCCCACCGCAGCGGCTTCGCCGCGGCATGCGGCCGGGTCTCCTGCTGTGCTGTCACGTCCTGGGCTGTCACATAGGGAAGAGCGACCCGGACGGGCGAAGCGTCACCGTGTTCCGGATCGATTCGCCAACCGTTTCAGGACCACCCCAGGTCCACCCCAGGTCCGCCGCAGGCCGATCACAGGACCGCCCGCCGGCGTACCTCCCCGGCGCCTTCACGGAGCACTGCGCGCCCGCCTCGACACCACCGCCCGCAGCACCCGGCGCCCCTCCACCGAGACGTCCAGGGCGCCGCGCAGTCCGTGGGTGCCGTGCTCGGCGAGGAGGTCCAGGACGGTGCGCTGGCGGCGCAGCTCCGCGGCGACCAGCGGCGGCAGGTCCTCCGTGTCTCCCGCGCGCCCGGAGTCGAGGACCTGGGCGCGCGGGGTGTCGTCGGCGGCGGGGTCCAGCAGCCGGTGGATCCGCAGCGAGGCGACCGAGCAGGCGTCGGCCCAGGGCCGTACCGCCGCGGCGGTGCGCACGGCCGGAGCCCCCTCCAGCATCCGCCGCGCCAGCCGCTCGGCCTCGTTCCCGGCCGGTTCGGCGGCGTCGACGCTGTGCCGGGCCCGCTCCAGGCTCGCGGCCCAGTCGGAGCCGTCGGCGAGGCTCGCCCACAGGGGCCGCAGCAGCTCGTCGTCGGCGCCGAGCAACGGCAGGCACCGATCCAAACAAGCCAACCCACTGGCGGCCAGCCCGCGTTCGTCGGCCTGCGCGATCTGCTCCACCAGGCTCATGAATGTCTCCCTCGACGCCAGGGCGCCGACCGGTACGGACCCCGTCCTTCCCCTTACTGCGTCGGGACTCCACCGGGTGTCACAGGGAGCTCACGCTCACCGCCCGTTCACCCCAGCGTGGCCGAAAGTCGCTGGAAGTCCGCCCAGGACAGGTCCGGCTTGCCCGGGTCCCACAGCTTCTGCACCGTCGCCCGCAACGGCAGCCGGATCCCGGCCGCGACCTGCGCCTCGGTCTGCGCGTTCGGGAAGTCGCACCACACGGCGAACGACCCGCCGAGGATCTGCCCGTCGTAGCGCGCCGGTACGGCGGACGTGCCGCGCAGCACCCTGGGGGTCCACTGCTCGTAGATGCGCCGCCCGGTCGGGTAGACGAAGGTCTGCGGCTGGCCGAGGACGTAGTAGAGGAACTCGTCGTTGTAGTTGACGACCTTCCGGCCCGCGCTCAGGTACTCCGCCGGCTGCCGGGCGCCCAGCTCCTTGCCGGTCCAGTAGGCGACCTGGAGGTCCCCCGCAGGCTGCACGGAGGTGTCCTTGAAGAAGCCGTCGTTCCAGACCCGGACGGTCCGGTCGTGGGCGCGGACGGTGTCGGCGCGGTCGGCCAGCCAGCCGGTGGTCAGGTCGGCGACGGTGCCGCCGGAGCCGTAGGCCCGGCGCGCGGCGGCCCCGAGCTGCGGGTACGAGACCTGCGGGTTCGTCACGGTCAGCGCCTGGTACTCGTCGCCGCCCAGGTTCCACCGGTTGCCGGTGAACAGGCCCGCGTACTCGTTCAGCAGATCGTCCACGATTTTCGCGGACGCGGGCTTGGAGATGTCGATCGCGCCTGTCGTCGGCACCCCGTTCGCGTTGCGCAGGCGCAGGTCGGGGTGGGCGGCGAGGACGGCGCCCAGATGCCCCGGCGAGTCGATCTCGGGCACGACGGTGAGGTGCCGGCTGTCCGCCAGCGCCACGATCTTCTGGACCTGCGCCCTGGTCAGATGGTCCGGGGAGACGATCTCGGGGTGACTGCCGGACTCGATCCGGAAGGCCTGGTCGTCGGAGAAGTGCAGCCCCAGCTCGTTGAACTTCAGGTCCCCCAGCTCGCGTATCCGGTCCTCGATCCAGGACTCGGAGAACGGCTTGCGCGCGATGTCGAGCATGAATCCGCGCACCTGCTTGGCAGGTTCGTCCCGCACGACCCCCTCCGGCGCCGTACCGCCGCCGTGGACCTCCTGCTTCAGCGTGCGGGTCCCGTAGAACACCCCCGCCGCGCCGGGTCCGCCGATGTCCACCCGCCCGTCGCGGACGGTCATCGTGTACGACTCCTGGTTCCCGTCCCCGCCGCCGAGCGCGAGCCGGACGTCCCCCGCCCGGACGTCGTCCTTGTCCTTCTGTCCCGCGTAGGCGATGCCCAGCTCCCCGGCGATGAGCCGCCCCGTGCCTGCCAGTGCGGCGTCGCCGATCACCACCCGGTCGCCCTTCTGCGGACTCCAGCCCGGACCGCGCGCCGCCGTGAAGGCGCGCACCGCGGGTATCGTCTCCGGCGCCCGGGACAGCGGGTAGGACCGGCTCGGCGTGGGGCTCGCGGCCGCCGCGCCGCCGGACGCCGACTGCGCCGCGCCTCCCGTCCCCCCGCCGCCCGACGAGGCCCACACACCGACCCCGACGCCGAGCGCGACGGTCCCGACGAACGCGGCCGCCACGACGGCCCGCTTGCGTATCACCTGCTGCGCCGAGTCACGGCGCCTGTGCTGGGTCACCGGGCCAACGTACGGGTGTTCCCGCGTTCACCCGTCATCTCCGCGTTCCGAAACACTTCCATACGAGTGAATTTCAGGCATCGCGAAGACACAGAGTGACCACTCTCGATAACCTGACGACACATCTTTCACAGCATCCCCTGCACACCACATGTGACGCGAGGACCCACGCTGCCCGCCCACCGCCTGCCGTCTCTCCCCAGGCCCCTCGACGCCTTCAACGCGGCCCCCACCGACGAGGCCCACGCCCTCCTCCTGCGCTGCCTGCACAGCCTGCGCTGGTCCCGCCGCATCGCGGACCACCGCCCCTACCCCGACCTGGACGCCCTCCTGGCCGCGGCGGACGAAGCGGCGTACGACCTGTCCCCGGGCGACCTGTCGGAGGCCCTGGCGGGCGAGTCGCTGCCCGAGCTCCCCGAGGGCACGTATTCGGCGGCCCACATGGCACTGAGCGCGGCACACGCGGCGTACGAGGCCCGATTCGGCCACACGTTCGTCATCTACCTGGGCGACGTCCACCCGGACGAGGCCCTCGACCGCGTCCTCGAAGCCATCCGATCACGATTGACAAACGATCCGGAGGAGGAGCGGGTGGTAGCCGCGGAGGAGCTCCGCCGCCTTGCAAGGAACCGGCTGGCAGTTTCCCTGGGGGGCGCGGGGCTGCATCCGTCAGCGGCTCCGCCGCGGGGCGCGGCCAGCCCCAACGCACCGGCAGTCGGCAGATAACCGGACACCCCACCCCAGTAGCCGCCCGGCCGATACCCCATCCGGTGCCAGTTTGATCACACCGGTAGGCCCCCCGTAAGCGCCACCGCACCGCATGGATACGATGCTGGGGGCCGGTGGACCGTACCCGGCCGGGCCCGACCGACAGAGAAGCCGGCGCGGCCCCAATCCCCGCTCCCGGAGGGACTTCCGTGCCGGCTGGAACGCTGTACCGCGGCCGGGAAGGAATGTGGTCCTGGGTGGCTCACCGAGTCACCGGCGTCCTCATCTTCTTCTTCCTGTTCGTCCACGTGCTGGACACCGCTCTCGTGCGTGTCTCCCCTGAGGACTACGACAAGGTCGTAGCCACGTACAAGACGCCGATCGTCGCGTGCCTCGAATACGGCCTCGTCGCCGCCATCCTCTTCCACGCACTCAACGGCCTGCGCGTCATCGCCGTCGACTTCTGGTCGAAGGGCCCGCGCTACCAGAAGCAGATGTTCTGGACCGTGATGGGTGTCTGGATCGTCCTGATGGTCGGCGCGATCTACCCCGTGCTCGGCCACGCCGCTCGTGTCCTGTTCGGGAGCTGACGCCGATGTCCACGACTGAAACCACCGCGTCCGGTGTCGGCCCCGTCGAGGGCGGCTCGTTCTACGACGTCGACAACCCGGCCCCGCTGATCGAGGCCCCGCGCAAGCGCACGAAGAAGACCCCCAAGTCCACCCGGGGCAACTTCGAGCTGGCCGCCTGGCTGTTCATGCGCCTGTCCGGCGTCGTGCTGGTCGTCCTGGTCCTCGGCCACCTGCTGATCCAGCTCGTGCTGGACGGCGGCGTCTCCAAGATCGGCTTCGCCTTCGTGGCCGGCCGCTGGGCCTCCCCGTTCTGGCAGGTCTGGGACCTGCTGATGCTGTGGCTCGCCATGCTGCACGGCGCCAACGGCCTGCGCACGGTCATCAACGACTACGCGGAGCGCGCGAACACCCGGCTGTGGCTCAAGGGCCTGCTCTACACCGCCACGGTGTTCACCATCCTGCTTGGCTCGCTGGTGATCTTCACCTTCGACCCGAACATCCGCTAGGCACGGGGCTGCGAGAATCATGAAGATCCACAAGTACGACACCGTCATCGTCGGCGCCGGCGGCGCGGGCATGCGTGCGGCCATCGAGTCGACGAAGCGCAGCCGCACCGCCGTGCTGACCAAGCTCTACCCCACCCGCTCCCACACGGGCGCCGCGCAGGGCGGCATGGCCGCCGCGCTCGCCAACGTGGAGGAGGACAACTGGGAGTGGCACACCTTCGACACGATCAAGGGCGGTGACTACCTGGTCGACCAGGACGCCGCCGAGATCCTGGCGAAGGAGGCCATCGACGCCGTCCTCGACCTGGAGAAGATGGGCCTGCCGTTCAACCGGACGCCCAAGGGCGAGATCGACCAGCGCCGCTTCGGCGGTCACTCCCGCAACCACGGCGAGGCCCCGGTCCGCCGCGCCTGCTACGCGGCCGACCGCACCGGCCACATGATCCTCCAGACGCTGTACCAGAACTGCGTCAAGGAGGGCGTGGAGTTCTTCAACGAGTTCTACGTCCTGGACCAGCTGATCACCGAGGTCGACGGCGTCAAGCACTCCGCCGGTGTGGTGGCGTACGAGCTGGCGACCGGTGAGATCCACATCTTCCAGGCGAAGTCGGTCATCTACGCCTCCGGCGGCACCGGCAAGTTCTTCAAGGTGACCTCCAACGCGCACACCCTGACCGGTGACGGCCAGGCCGCGTGCTACCGCCGGGGTCTGCCGCTGGAGGACATGGAGTTCTTCCAGTTCCACCCGACCGGCATCTGGCGCATGGGCATCCTGCTGACGGAGGGCGCCCGCGGTGAGGGCGGCATCCTGCGCAACAAGGACGGCGAGCGCTTCATGGAGAAGTACGCGCCGGTCATGAAGGACCTCGCGTCCCGTGACGTCGTCTCCCGCTCCATCTACACGGAGATCCGCGAGGGCCGCGGCTGCGGTCCCGAGGGCGACCACGTCTACCTGGACCTGACCCACCTGCCGCCGGAGCAGCTGGACGCCAAGCTCCCGGACATCACCGAGTTCGCGCGGACCTACCTCGGCATCGAGCCGTACACGGACCCGATCCCGATCCAGCCGACCGCGCACTACGCGATGGGCGGCATCCCGACGAACGTCCAGGGTGAGGTCCTGTCGGACAACACCACCGTCGTCCCGGGCCTGTACGCGGCCGGCGAGGTCGCCTGTGTCTCCGTGCACGGCGCCAACCGCCTCGGCACCAACTCGCTGCTGGACATCAACGTGTTCGGCCGCCGTTCGGGCATCGCCGCCGCCGAGTACGCCCAGAAGGCCGACTTCGTCGAGCTGCCGGAGAACCCGGAGGCGTTCGTCGTCGAGCAGATCGAGCGGCTGCGCGAGTCCACCGGCAACGAGCGGGTGGCCACGCTCCGCAAGGAGCTGCAGGAGACCATGGACGCCAACGTCATGGTGTTCCGCACCGAGCAGACGATCAAGACGGCCGTCGAGAAGATCGCCGAGCTGCGCGAGCGCTACAAGAACGTCTCGATCCAGGACAAGGGCAAGCGGTTCAACACGGACCTGCTGGAGGCCATCGAGCTGGGCAACCTGCTCGACCTCGCCGAGGTCATGGCGACCTCCGCCCTGGCCCGCAAGGAGTCCCGCGGCGGTCACTACCGCGAGGACTACCCGAACCGCGACGACGTCAACTTCATGCGCCACACCATGGCGTACCGCGAGGTGGGCGACGACGGCACCGAGTCCATCCGTCTCGACTACAAGCCGGTCGTCCAGACCCGCTACCAGCCGATGGAGCGTAAGTACTGATGGCTACCCCCGTTCTGGACAAGGTGGAGGCGGAGGCCGCGGCCTCCTCGCACCTGATCACGGTCACCTTCCGGATCCGCCGGTTCAACCCGGAGGTCTCGGCGGAGGCGACCTGGGAAGACTTCCAGCTGGAGATCGACCCGAAGGAGCGTGTCCTCGACGGCCTCCACAAGATCAAGTGGGACGTCGACGGCACCCTCACCTTCCGCCGCTCGTGCGCGCACGGCATCTGCGGCTCGGACGCAATGCGGATCAACGGCAAGAACCGCCTCGCCTGCAAGACGCTGATCAAGGACATCAACCCCGAGAAGCCGATCACGGTCGAGCCCATCAAGGGCCTGACGGTCCTGAAGGACCTGGTCGTCGACATGGAGCCGTTCTTCCAGGCGTACCGGGACGTCATGCCGTTCCTGGTCACCAAGGACACGAACGAGCCGACGCGTGAGCGTCTGCAGTCGGCCGAGGACCGCGAGCGCTTCGACGACACCACCAAGTGCATCCTGTGCGCCGCGTGCACGTCGTCCTGCCCGGTGTTCTGGAACGACGGCCAGTACTTCGGTCCGGCCGCGATCGTGAACGCCCACCGCTTCATCTTCGACAGCCGTGACGAGGCGGGCGAGCAGCGCCTGGAGATCCTGAACGACCGTGACGGCGTGTGGCGTTGCCGCACGACCTTCAACTGCACGGACGCCTGCCCGCGCGGTATCGAGGTCACGAAGGCGATCCAGGAGGTCAAGCGCGCCCTGATCACGCGCCGCTACTGAGCCTCACGGCCCACCGCACCGAGGGCCCCGCTTCCGACTCCGGAAGCGGGGCCCTCGGGCGTTTTGGTCGGGTTTCCCGGCGGGCCGGTTCTAATCTGACGTCATGTCAGACGATGAGTCGTACGAACTGCTCGGCTTCGACAACGTCCTGCTGCCCGTCGGCGACCTCGGCGAGGCCGTCGCGTTCTACGAGCGGGCCGGATTCGGCGTGAGGTTCCGCTTCGACGAGGCCGGGATCGCGCAGCTGCGGGTCGGCGCGGAGACGCCGGGGATCCTGCTGCGGGTCGAGGAGGCGCTGATGCGCCGGACGCCGCCGTGGCCGTCCCCGCGGATCTGGCTGGAGGTACCGGACGCGCGGACGGCGGCACGGCGGCTGACCGAGGCCGGGATCCCGCCGCTCGACGAGGCGTTCCGGACGGTCACCGGCTGGACCGTCGAGATCGCCGACCCCTGGGGCAACATCCTCGGCTTCACGGACTACACCAAACGCCGGGAACTGGGACGCAGGGGCTGACGGCGGGCCCGCCCGCACTGACTAGGCTCTTCTACCGTGCCCGCGATGAACGACGGCCCGGAGCCGGCCGACTCCCCCAGCAGCAAGTCCGAGCAGACCCGTGCGCTGATCCTGGAGACCGCGATGCGGTTGTTCCAGGAGCGCGGGTACGACAAGACCACGATGCGGGCCATCGCGCAGGAGGCCGGGGTCTCCGTCGGCAACGCCTACTACTACTTCGCGGGCAAGGAGCACCTGATCCAGGGTTTCTACGACCGGATCGCCGCCGAGCAGCAGGCCGCGGTGCGGGAGGTCCTGGACCGGGAGACGGGCCTTGAGGAGCGGCTCGCGGGCGTGCTCACCGTGTGGCTCGACATCGCCCGGCCGTACCACGAGTTCGCCGTGCAGTTCTTCAAGAACGCCGCCGATCCCGACAGCCCGCTCAGCCCCTTCTCGCCGGAGAGCGCGCCCGCCCGCGCCCAGGCGATCGCCATCCACCGGGAGGTGCTGGCCGGGTCCAGGTCCAAGGTGTCGCCCGAACTGCGGGACGTGCTCCCGGAGTTGATGTGGCTCGCCCAGATGGGGCTCGTCCTGTACTGGATCTTCGACCGGACCGAGGGGCGCGAGCGCAGCTACCGGCTGGCCCGGCGCGGCGCCCGGCTGACCGCCCGCGGCGTGGCGCTCGCCCGCTTCCGGGTGCTGCGCCCCCTGGTCCTGGAGGTCCACGAGCTGTTCACGGACTTCCTGCCCGGCATGACCCGCGCCCTGCCGGACCCCCGGACGAAGGAGCCCAAGGACTCCAAGGGGCGTGCGCGGCAGGGCGGTTGATCAGATCCAGTTCAGGCGCCACAGCCGGAAGACGCCCGTGCCGTCGTCCAGGTACTGGCCGCCGCCGACGTCCTCGGTGCTGACCACGTAGTCCTTGCGCTGCCACAGCGGGATCAGCGGGACGTCCTGGGCGACGTCCGCCTGGATGTCCTTGAAGTCGTTCACGGTCTCGCTGCGGTCGGCGAACTGCTGGCTGTCCTGGATGAGATGGTCGACCACCTTGTTGCTGTAGCCGGTGCTCATCGTGGAGCCGGAGCCGACGAGGGCGGCGCCGAAGGTGTCCGGGTCGGGGTAGTCGGCCACCCAGCCGACCGCCCACGCGTCCATCTTCCCGGCGGCCCAGCGCTTCTGGAAGTCGGTCCACTCGTAGCCCTTGACGTCCACCTGGAACAGGCCGCTCGCCTCCAGCTGCTGCTTGAGCTGCGCGGCCTCCTCGGCGCCGGCGCCGTGCCCGATGCCGTAGCCGAAGGTGAAGCGCACCGGCAGGCTCACGCCGGCCTGGGTGAGCAGCGCGCGGGCCTTGGCGACGGACTGCGCCGGGTAGTCGTCGAAGAAGGACGTGGCATGGCCGGTGATACCGGTCGGGATCAGCGAGTACAGCGGGTCGACGGTGCCCCGGTAGACCGTCGCGGCCAGCTGCTCGCGGTTGACCAGCCAGGCCATCGCGCGGCGCACCCGCACGTCGTGCAGCGGGGAGTTCGCGCGCGTGTTGAGGTACAGGTTGCGGGTCTCGGCGCTGTCGGTCTCGGTGACGCGCTTGTTGGGGTCGCTCGGGTTCAGCTGGGCGAGCACGCCCGGCGACAGGGTCCGGGTGGCGACGTCGACCTGCCCGCCCTTCCAGGCGCTGTCGAGCTTCGCCGAGTCGGTGTAGTAGCGCAGCTCGACCGGCCGTCCGGTGCCGCCGATGTCGCCCCTGTAGCGCTTGTTCGGCGCGAGTTCGGCCTTCTCGTCCTTCGTGTACGACGTCAGCGTGTACGGGCCGGTGCCGTCGACCGAGGCGCCGGTGCGCAGGGCCTTCGCCGGGTACGCGTCCTTGTCGACGATCGACCCGGCGCCGGTGGCGACCTTCAGCGGCCAGGTGGCGTCCGGGGAGGTCAGATGGAAGGTGACGGTGGTGGCGTCGTCGGCGCTCACCGAGCCGAGCGTGGAGAACAGCGACGCCGGGCCGACATCGGAGTTGATCTTCCTGACCCGGTCGAAGGAGTACTTCACGTCCTCGGCCGTCATCGCGCGCCCGCTCGGGAAGGTGATCCCGGAGCGCAGGGTGCAGCGGTACGTCTTCAGGTCCGAGCCCTGGAAGGCACAGCCCTTCGCCGCGTCCGGGACGGGGGTGACCCCGCCCGGCTCGAAGGTCAGCAGCGACTGGAAGACGTTGCTGAACAAGGCCCAGGAACCGGCGTCATAGGCGCCGGCCGGGTCCAGGTCCGTGACGGCGTCCGTCGTACCGACCGTGATCGTCTTGTTCTTGTTCTCCTGCGACGGCAGCAGTTGCCAGCCGCCGATTCCCACGACCGCGAGCACGAGCAGCGTCACGAGAATGCGCATGCGAACAGATCGCATGGATGGTGCCCTCCCCAGGACCCCTACAGGCCCTACCCCTGGCCAGCACGATTTGGCCACTCCCCCAAGTGACGCGGCTCACCTAATCACAGGAGTTTGATCCGGGGGAAGGGCTTTCTGACCAGATGAGCAAGAACTTACCCAGGAGTTGTTTCTTCCGGGTTTCACAGGTCCTGCACAGGGATGGGAGCGATTCCAGTCAGGGAGGGCACCATCGCGACGCTGTCCTACAGGACGGCGGCCGTCTCCGTGTCGCCGTACCTGAAGCCGTCGTTGTCGAAGTAGAAGACGGTGACCTCGACCTTGTCCCCCTTGTCGAAGTGCGAGCCCGCGGCCGGGCGCATGGTCACCAGCGCGACATGCTGGTCGTAGTCGCAGACCAGCCGGTCCTTCTTGACGGTGCCCGCGGCGATGGACTGGTCGTGCGGGCTGTGGTTGAGCGTCGTGGCGTTGGCCACCAGTTCGTGGTCCATGCCGACGTCGCAGGAGTAGGTGACCTTCACCTGCAGCCCGGGGGTGTGCAGGGACACCTTGTCGATGGACAGCAGGTTGGCCTTGGCCGCCGCCGACGGCGCGGCCGCCAGGGCGCCGGCACCGATCAGAAGAACGGTGGCGGCGGTTCCGGCGACGCGCCGGCGCAGACTCGATGACGTCATCCTGGTCTTTTCCTTCCCCCTTGCGCGATCGTCCCTGGTCGGGGCATGGAGGTCTTTCTCCAGCCAAGCGGACAACCGCGACAGTTGGTCAATTCGACCTGGATGTTACGTGATCATCGGACCGGACGAACCCGGTTATGACGTGCGGCGCAGTGTGCGCAGACCACGCAACCCGATGCCCCCGATGACCGTCCCCAATACGAAGGAGACGACGGCCAGCAGCAGGTGCACCCAGAAGTACGCGGTCGGACGACCATGGTCGAAGGCCAGCCCGCTGCCGTCCTTGACGAGGTTCTTGACGAAAGTGATCCAGATGACCCAGCTCCACACCCCGAAGGCGAGCAGGAACCAGGAGAGGCGGCGGCTGAGCGTCATGGGTCCAGTATCGCCGGGCCGTGTCCGGTTCCCCGCCGGGGGTGGGGGTGGATACGGGACGTCGCCGTCCGTGCCGGGTACGTTTCCGACCGTGTCCGCAACGAAGAAGCGCGTCCAGCGATCACTGCTGGCCACCTCCGCCACACTGCTGTCCCTCTCCGCCACCGTTCCCGCCGCGCTCGCCGCCCCCGCCCCCTCGACAAGCCCGACGGCCACGCCCCCGGCCCGGATGTCGGTCGTCGGCGGCACCCGGCTCGGGCAGCCCGGTACGCAGGTGAACCTCGCCTCCGGCGTGCCGGTGCTGCCGAAGGACATCACCGCCCGCTCCTGGATCGTCACCGACGCCGAGTCGGGCGACGTGCTGGCCGCGCACAACGCCCACTGGCGGCTGCCGCCGGCGAGCACGCTGAAGATGCTGTTCGCGGACACCGTGCTGCCCCGCTTCCCCAAGGGCACCACGCACAAGGTGCTGCCCTCGGACCTCGCGGGCATGGGCGACGGCTCCAGCGTGGTCGGGATAAAGGAGGGCAACAGCTACAGCGTCCACGACCTGTGGCTCGGGGTCTTCCTGCGCTCGGGCAACGACGCCGTGCACGTGCTGGCCGCGATGAACGGCGGGGTCGAGCAGACGGTCAGGGACATGCAGAACCACGCCGACGAGCTGCAGGCCCTCGACACGCACGTGGTGACCCCGGACGGCTACGACGAGGCGGGGCAGGTCTCGTCGGCGTACGACCTGACGCTGTTCGCCCGCTCCGGGCTCCAGAAGAAGGACTTCCGGGAGTACTGCTCGACCGTGCAGGCGAAATTCGGCCCGGGCGAGATCCGGAACACCAACCGGCTGCTCAGCGGTGACGCCGACGTCCCCGTCTACCAGGGCATCGCGGGCGTGAAGAACGGCAACACCACGCATGCCGGCGCCACCTTCACCGGAGTCGCCGAGCGGAACGGCCGGGTGCTGCTCGTCACGGTGATGAACCCCGAGAAGCACGAGCACAACGAGGTCTACAAGGAGACGGCGAAGCTGTTCGACTGGGGTTTCCAGGCGGCCGGGAAGGTCAAGCCGGTGGGCGAGCTGGTGCCGCCGAAGAACGCCGTGCCGAGCCCCGGGCCGAGCGCGTCCGGCGCGGGTGCGGGGCACGGGTCCGGCGCGAAGCCCGTCGCGGGTGCCGCGGCCGGCTCCGGCTCCGGGATGGGCATCGCCGCGGCGATCGCGGGCGGGCTGCTGGTGCTGCTCGCGGGCGGGGCGTACCTGGTCAACCGCCGCTGGCCGCTGCCGGACCTGCTGCGCCGCCGGAACCGCCCGTGACCTCGGGAATGTCCCCGACCGGCTCGGGCTGCCCGTTCTGCGTCGCCGTCCAGGCGGCGCAGAACAGGACGAGTTTCGCGGTGAAGTTGATCCACAGCAGCAGCGCCACGGGGACGCCGAACGCGCCGTACATGCTCTTCGCCGCGACCCCCTGGATATAGCCGCTGAGCAGGAACTTCAGCAGCTCGAAGCCGACCGCGCCGAGCAGGGCGGCCACCAGCAGGCGGCGGCGCGGCGGCTCGACGCCGGGCAGCAGGGTCAGGACGTAGAGCAGGATGAGGAAGTCGGCGAGGACGGCGACGGCGACGGCGGCCGCGCGCAGCAGCGCGCTGCCCCAGCCGTACTCGGCGAGGCCCAGATGGCGCGAGACCAGGCCGACGGTGGCCGAGGCGAGCGTGGACGCGGCGAAGGTGAGCAGCAGGGCGCCGCCGAGGCCGACGAGGATGCCGGCGTCCTTGGCCTTGGCGAGGAACGGGTTCTCCGCCTTGTCCGGCAGCTCCCACACCGTGCGCAGGCAGCCGCGCATCTGGCCGACCCAGTTGATGCCCGTGAGCAGCAGCACGGCGCCCGCGATGAGACCGACGGTGCCGGCGTTGTGCACGAGCGTGGTGATGTTCAGCTGGTCCGAGACGACGCCCGGGAACTGCTCGGCGATCTTCTGCTCGACGTTCTTCTGCCGGGCCGGGCTGAGGGTGGCGGCGGTGATCGCGGCGGCCACGGTCAGCAGCGGGAACAGCGCGACGAAGCTGATGAACGTCATGGCGGCGGCCAGCCGCGACCACTTCACCCGGTCCAGCCGCTCGTAGCAGTGCCACGCGTGCGTGGTCATCAGGCGGGTGACGATCGGCCCGATGCCGGGGAGTCTCTTCAGCCAGTCCATGATCCGTTCCTGCCCCCGCCCACGCGCTCGTATGACATCCCACTAATCACCCGTTGTGTGCAGTGCGCGAATGTTCCGTAACTAACCTCCCATACCGGGACGATACGGTCCCCGACATGTCAGGAGACACGGTTCCCGTCATCCGTCCGCGGACTCACGAGGAGGCCGCGGTCGCCGTCCGCGCGTGCGGGGCGCGGGGCGCCGTCGCCCGGGGCGGACCGGACCGGGCCCTCGGGGACGCGGCGCGGAACGCGGGCGGTGCCGTCCTCGACATGACCGGGCTGGACCGCGTCCACGTCGTCGACGCCGCCGAGGGCATCGTGCTGTGCGACGCGGGCATCGGCCTGCGCCGGCTGGCCGAACTCCTGCTCCCGCTCGGCTGGTTGGTGCCCGCCTTCCCCGCCGCCCGGCACGTCACCGTCGGCGGCGCGATCGGCGCCGACCTGCACGGCGGCGACCACGACGGCGCCGGCTCCGTCAGCCGCCATGTGGTGGCCCTGGAACTGCTCACGGCCGACGGCGAGGTCCGCGCGGTCCGCCCGGACAGCGAGCTGTTCGAGGCGACGGCCGGCGGGCTCGGCCTGACCGGGGTGATCCTGACGGCCACGATCCGGCTGCTGCCGGTGGAGACGGCGTACCTGACCGTCGGCACCGAGCGCGCCACCGGCCTCGACGACCTGCTGGCCCGCCTGGCGGCCACCGGCACCGGCCGCTCGCACCGCTACGCGGCCGCGCACATCGACCTGACGGCCCGGGGCGCGGCCACCGGACGGGCGGTCCTCACCCGCGCCGGCCACACCCCGCGCGAGGCCCTGCACGTCGCGGCTGCGCGCGCACGGCGGCACCCGCTCGCCCCGCGCGCCCTCCAACTCCTTCCGCCCGTCGGCCCGTTGGCCTCCCTCGTGCCCGCCGGGATCCGGTACCTCACGGCGCCCCGCGCGCACCCCGGCCGGCTCCGGCACCTGTCCGCGTTCGGCCACCCGCTGGACACCGTCTCGCTCGGCGGCCGCTGCTACGGCCGTCTCGGCCGTGTGCGCTACCAGTTCGCCGTCGGCCACGGCCAGGAGGAGGCCCTGCACCGCATCGTGCGGCGGGTCGCCGACCGCCGCTGTCCGTCGGCCCGCGCCGTCCTCCAGCGCCTCGGGGCGGGCGGTCCCGGCTGGCTGTCCTGTGCCGTGCCCGGCTGGTGGCTGGCCCTGGACCTGCCGGTCGCGCTGCCCGGCCTCGCCGCCTTCCTCGACGGACTCGACGAGGAGGTGGCCGCGGCCGGCGGCCGGGTCGGGCTCGCGCGGGACTCCCGGCTCCGCCCCGACCTGCTCACCGCCATGTATCCGCGCGCCGCCGACTTCCGCGCCCTGCGCGCCCGGCTGGACCCGCGCGGCGTCTTCACCTCCGACCTCTCCCGCCGCCTCGCCCTCTGACTCCTAGGAGCTGACGTGAAGGACGCCTTCGGTCTCCCCCAGTCCCTGCTCGTCCTCGGCGGCACGTCGGAGATCGCGCTGGCCACCGCGCGCCGGCTGATCGCCCGCCGCACCCGCACGGTGTGGCTGGCCGGGCGCCCCTCGCCCGCCCTGGAGGAAGCCGCCGAGAGCCTGCGCGGGCTCGGCGCCGACGTGCGTACGGCCGACTTCGACGCCCTCGACCCCGGCTCCCACGAGACCGCGCTCGGCAAGGTCTTCGCCGAGGGCGACATCGACCTGGTGCTGCTGGCCTTCGGCATCCTCGGCGACCAGGCCGAGGACGAGCGCGCACCGGCACGGGCCGTGCGGGTCGCCCAGACCAACTACACCGGGGCGGTCTCGGCCGGCCTGGTCGCCGCGGGCGCCCTCCAGGCGCAGGGCCACGGCTCGCTGGTCGTGCTGTCCTCCGTCGCCGGTGAGCGGGCCCGCCGCGCGGACTTCATCTACGGCTCCAGCAAGGCCGGCCTCGACGCCTTCGCCCAGGGCCTCGGCGACGCCCTGCACGGCACCGGCGTGCACGTCATGGTCGTACGCCCCGGGTCCGTCCACCGGCCTGAGACGCCGTTCGCCACCACCCCGGAGGCCATCGCCACGGCGATCGAGCTGGGCCTGCGCCGCCGCGCGGAGACCGTGTGGGTACCGGGCGTGCTCAGGGTGGTGATGGCCGCGCTGCGGCACACACCGAGGGCGCTGTTCAGGAGACTCCCGGTCTAGCGCACCCGTTCCACCTCGGCGCCGCTCGCCTGGGGCGGGACCACGGAGCCCCCGAACGTGTACTCCCGCAGCTTGCGCCAGACGCCGTCGAGGCCCTGTTCGTAGAGGGCGAAGCCGGTGCACGGCCAGTCGGCCTCGAAGCCGGACAGCTCCGCGAAGGCGCGGTCCATGGCGGCCTCGCAGATGCCGTGCGCGACGGTGACGTGCGGGTGGTACGGGAACTGGAGCTCGCGCGGCACCGGCCCGGAGGCGTCCCGCACCCGCTGCTGGAGCCGGGCGCACTCCTCGGCGCCCCGGACGACCCGGACGTAGACGACGGGCGAGAGCGGGCGGAAGGTGTCCGTGCCCGACAGCTTCATCGGGAAGGGGCGGCCGGCCGCGGCGACCTCGGTGAGGTGCGCCTCGACGGCCGGCAGGTCCGCCGCGTCGACCTCGGTCGGCGGCAGCAGCGTGACATGCGTCGGGATGCTGTGAGCCGCGGCGTCGCCGAAGCCCGCGCGCCGCTCCTGGAGCAGGCTGCCGTGAGGCTCCGGGACCGCGATCGACACGCCGATCGTTACGGTCCCCACGTCGTCTCCTGTCGTCCGCGCCCTGTGTTCTTACCGCGTTCTTCCCCGCCCGTGGCTATTGACTGTACGGCCACGGGTGTCCTGTGGGCAGGCGCGAGGGAAGTGATGTGCAGCGCTCTGTCCGGTGCGGCAGCCGGCTCAGTGCTTCGCCGGCAGGAATCCCACGCGGTCGTACGCCTGCGCGAGCGTCTCCGCGGCGACGGCGCGCGCCTTCTCCGCGCCCTTGGCCAGGATCGAGTCGAGCGTCTCGGAGTCGTCCAGGTACTGCTGGGTGCGCTCCTTGAACGGCGTCACGAACTCGACCATCACCTCGGCGAGGTCGGTCTTCAGGGCGCCGTACATCTTGCCCTCGTACTCCCGCTCCAGCTCGGCGATCGTGCGGCCGGTGAGCGTGGAGTAGATGGTGAGCAGGTTCGACACGCCCGGCTTGTGCTCCACGTCGTAGCGGATCACGGTGTCGGTGTCGGTGACGGCGCTCTTGACCTTCTTGGCGGTCGTCTTCGGCTCGTCGAGGAGGTTGATGAGGCCCTTCGGCGTGGACGCCGACTTGCTCATCTTGATCGTCGGTTCCTGGAGGTCGTAGATCTTCGCCGTCTCCTTGAGGATGTACGGCGACGGGATCACGAAGGTCTCGCCGAAGCGGCCGTTGAAGCGCTCGGCCAGGTCCCGGGTCAGCTCGATGTGCTGGCGCTGGTCCTCGCCGACCGGCACCTCGTTCGCCTGGTACAGCAGGATGTCGGCGACCTGGAGGACCGGGTACGTGAACAGGCCGACGCTCGCCCGGTCCGCGCCCTGCTTGGCGGACTTGTCCTTGAACTGGGTCATGCGGCTGGCCTCGCCGAAGCCGGTGAGGCAGTTCATGACCCAGGCGAGCTGGGCGTGCTCGGGGACATGGCTCTGCACGAAGAGGGTGCAGCGGTCCGGGTCCAGGCCGGCGGCGAGCAGCTGGGCGGCGGCGAGCCGGGTGTTGGCACGCAGCTCTGCCGGGTCCTGCGGGACCGTGATCGCGTGCAGGTCGACGACCATGTAGAAGGCGTCGTGCGACTCCTGGAGCGCCACCCACTGGCGGACGGCGCCGAGGTAGTTGCCGAGGTGGAACGAGCCGGCGGTGGGCTGGATACCGGAGAGCACGCGGGGTCGGTCAGCAGAGGCCATGTTCATCATTCTCTCAGGTGTGGACAGTGGCGACGGCACCGATCCGACCCCGCGCGCGGCAGCGGGTCAGCCCAGGTCGACCTCGGGGTACAGCGGGAAGCCCGCCACCAGGTCGGTCGCCCGCTGGGCGATCTCCTCGGCCACCTTCGCGTCCAGGACGTGGGAGGCCTTGCTCGGGGTGCCGGACTTCGTGGTGCCCGGTTCCGTCGTCGCAAGGACGCGGTCGATCAGGCCCGCGACCTCGTCCATCTCCGCCGTGCCCAGGCCGCGGGTGGTGAGCGCCGGGGTGCCGATGCGGATGCCGGAGGTGTACCAGGCGCCGTTCGGGTCGGCCGGGATGGCGTTGCGGTTGGTGACGATGCCGGAGTCGAGGAGGGCCGACTCGGCCTGGCGGCCGGTGAGGCCGTACGACGTGGCCACGTCGATCAGGTTGAGGTGGTTGTCCGTGCCGCCGGTCACGAGCGTGGCGCCGCGGCGCGTCAGGCCCTCGGCCAGCGCGCGGGAGTTGTCGACGATGCGCCGGGCGTAGTCCTGGAAGGCGGGCTGCCGAGCCTCGGCCAGGGCGACGGCCTTCGCGGCCATGACGTGCGGGAGCGGGCCGCCGAGGACCATGGGGCAGCCGCGGTCGACCTGGTCCTTGAGGGAGTCGTCGCACAGGACCATGCCGCCGCGCGGGCCGCGCAGCGACTTGTGGGTGGTCGTGGTGACGATCTGGGCGTGCGGGACCGGGTCGAAGTCGCCGGTCAGGACCTTGCCGGCGACCAGACCGGCGAAGTGCGCCATGTCGACCATCAGCGTCGCGCCGACCTCGTCGGCGATCTCGCGCATGATCCGGAAGTTCACCAGCCGGGGGTACGCCGAGTAGCCCGCGACGATGATCAGCGGCTTGAACGCGCGGGCCTGGGCGCGCAGCGCCTCGTAGTCGATCAGGCCGGTCGCCGGGTCGGTGCCGTAGGAGCGCTGGTCGAACATCTTGCCGGAGATGTTCGGGCGGAAGCCGTGGGTGAGGTGGCCGCCCGCGTCCAGGGACATGCCGAGCATGCGCTGGTTGCCGAAGGCCTGGCGCAGCTCGGCCCAGTCGGCCTCGGTGAGGTCGTTGACCTGGCGGGCGCCCGCCTTCTCCAGGAAGGGGACCTCGACGCGGTCGGCGAGGACGGCCCAGAAGGCGACGAGGTTGGCGTCGATGCCGGAGTGCGGCTGGACGTAGGCGTGCCGGGCGCCGAACAGCGCCTTGGCGTGCTCGGCGGCGAGGGACTCCACCGTGTCGACGTTGCGGCAGCCGGCGTAGAAGCGGCGGCCGATCGTGCCCTCGGCGTACTTGTCGCTGAACCAGTTGCCCATCGCCAGCAGCGTGGCCGGGGAGGCGTAGTTCTCGGAGGCGATCAGCTTGAGCATCTCGCGCTGGTCGTGCACCTCCTGGCCGATGGCGTCGGCGACGCGCGGCTCGACGGCGCGGATCACGTCGAGGGCGGCGCGGAAGGCGGTGGACTCGGTGGAAAGGGGCTGCTGCTCAGGCATCGGGGACCTCCGGACGGTGTGCGTACAGCGTTCACGTTCGGCCCAGGCGCACGGCACTGTTTTCCCGCGGGATCGCTGTCCCGCAGGGCCGCTCCCTGATGGTCGGTCCCATCCCAGCGCGCCAGTCACGGCCCGTTGATCAGCCTACCGGGCGGGCCGCGCACGACAGGCCGCGCGTCCACCATGCGAGCGAGGATGGGGTGAGGGCATCGAAGGGGGCACCGCCGCACCGGGAGCGATCATGACCACCGCCGAAGATCTCATCGCCGCCGCCGACGCGCACTGCGCGCCCACGTACGATCCGCTGCCCGTCGTCGTGGCCACGGCCGAGGGGGCGTGGCTGACGGACGTGGCGGGCCGCCGGTACCTGGACATGCTGGCCGGGTACTCCGCGCTGAACTTCGGGCACGGCAACCGGCGGCTGATCGAGGCGGCGACGGCGCAGCTGGGGCGGGTCACACTGACGTCGCGCGCCTTTCTGCACGACCGGTTCGCCGCCTTCTGCACCGAGCTGGCCCAGCTGTGCGGGATGGAGATGGTGCTGCCCGTGAACACCGGCGCGGAGGCGGTGGAGAGCGCGGTCAAGACGGCCCGCAAGTGGGGGTACAAGGTCAAGGGCGTGCCCGCGGAGATGGCGAAGATCGTGGTCGCGGGCGGCAACTTCCACGGGCGTACGACGACCGTGATCAGCTTCTCGACCGACCCGGAGGCCCGGGCGGACTTCGGGCCGTACACGCCGGGCTTCCAGATCGTGCCGTACGGCGATCTGACCGCGATGCGGGCGGCGCTGACGGAGAACACCGTTGCGGTGCTGCTGGAGCCGATCCAGGGCGAGTCCGGGGTGATCGTGCCGCCGGCCGGCTATCTGGCGGCGGTGCGGGAGCTGGCCCGGGAGCGGAACGTGCTGTTCGTCGCCGACGAGATCCAGTCGGGGCTCGGGCGGACCGGGCGGACCTTCGCGTGCGAGCACGAGGGGGTCGTGCCGGACATGTACGTGCTGGGCAAGGCGCTGGGCGGCGGGATCCTGCCGGTGTCGGCGGTGGTGTCGAGCGCGGAGGTGCTCGGGGTGTTCCGGCCGGGCGAGCACGGGTCGACGTTCGGCGGGAATCCGCTGGCGTGCGCGGTGGCGCTGGAGGTGATCGCGATGCTGCGCAGCGGCGAGTTCCAGGCGCGGGCGGCCGAGCTGGGCGCGCGGATGCACCGGGCGCTGGCACAGCTGCCGGCCACCGGCGCGGTGACGGCGGTGCGGGGGCGCGGGCTGTGGGCCGGGGTGGACGTCGCCCCGCACGTCGGCAGCGGGCGGCAGGTCGCGGAGCGGCTGATGGAGCGCGGGGTGCTGGTGAAGGAGAGCCACGGCGCGACGATCCGCCTCTCGCCGCCACTGGTCGTCTCCGAGGCGGACCTGGACTGGGGGCTGGAGCAGGTGCGGGCGGTGCTCGAAGGGGCCTAGAGGATCACGTGCGGCACGAAGCGGGCGTACTCGTTCGTGATCAGGCCCGAGGACTCGCGGATGCCCAGGCCCGCCGGTTCGCCCTGGACGACCCAGGCGCCGAGGACGACGTGGTTGCCGTCGAAGGCGGGCAGCGGGGCGAGCTGCTGGTAGCAGCAGGGTTCGTCGCGCGAGGCCGGCGCGGTGCCCGGCCGGTGCACCGTGACGCCCGCGCCCTCGCGGCCGAGCAGGGGCTTGGCGACGTAGCCCGCGGTCGTGGCCAGCTCGCGCGGGCCGTCCAGGTAGGCGGGCAGGAGGTTCGGGTGGCCGGGGTACAGCTCCCAGAGGATCGCCAGCAGGGCCTTGTTGCTCAGGAGCATCTTCCAGGCGGGCTCGATCCACAGCGTCGAGCCCGTGCCGCCGCCGTTGTCGAGGGTGTCGAGGACGTGTCCGGCGAAGGCGTCCGTGGTCAGCCACTCCCACGGGTAGAGCTTGAAGATGCCGCGGATGAACCGGAGCCGGTTGTCGACGAAACGGCCGGAGAGGGTGTCCCAGCCGATCTCCTCCATGGCCAGCCAGTCGGTGTCGAGCCCGGCCTGCTCGGCGGTCTCCTTCAGATAGGCGACCGTCATCAGGTCCTCGCCGAGTTCGTCGGCCGCGGAGTGCGCGAAGTGCAGCGGGGCGCCGGGCGGCAGCAGCGCGGCCTGGGTCCGCCAGGCCGCGACCAGGCGATCGTGCAGGGAGTTCCACTGGTCGGCGCCGGGGAAGCGCTCCTCCATCCAGAACCACTGCGGGGAGGCCGCCTCGACCAGCGAGGTCGGGGTGTCGGCGTTGTACTCCAGGAGTTTCGCCGGGCCGGTGCCGTCGTGGCGCAGGTCGAACCGGCCGTACAGGGAGGGGAGTTCGGCCCGGCGCCGCCAGGACTCGGTGACCGCGGCGGCCACGCGCGGGTCGGTGATGCCGAGGTCGGCGAGTCGGTCCTGCGCCACGAGGTGCCCGGCGGCGGCGAGGCACATGGCGTGCAGTTCGGCGACGGTCTCCTCCAGCGCCTCGACCTCGTCCAGGGTGAAGACGTACGCGGCGCTCTCGTCCCAGTACGGGCGCAGGGAGTCGTCGGGGTGGCGGGTGAGGGGGTAGATCAGCCCCTGTTCCTCGACCGTCCGCTGCCAGCCGGGGCGGGGGGTGAGGGTACGGCGCTCCATACGGGCCTCAGCCGCCGGAGCTGTGGTGGCCGCCGCCGAAGCCGCCGCGGTGGACTCCGCCGTGGCTGCTGCCGGAGCTCTTGCGGGGCCTGGTGAAGGAGCCGCCGTCCGCCCAGGAGCCCTTCTTCGTGCCGCCGTAGTACCAGCCGCCGTCGACCGACGCCTTGGTGGACGTGCAGTTCTTGTCGGAGACGATCCTGTAGCCCCGGGCGAAGTCGTAGCTGCCGCGGTCCACGCAGCGCTTGTCCGGCTCGGACGAGCAGGCGGTCAGGGCGGCGGCCAGCAGGCCCATGCCGCCGAGGACGACCGTGCCGGAGCGCAGCCGGCGGCGCGTGTTCTCCATGGTGGAGTCTCCCCCGTATCGGACTTTGGTTCGTAGGACGTTCGGATCAGCCTAGAGATCGGTGAGAACCGCCGTTCAGGCGGCCTGCGGCTTTACCACTCGCCTAGAGTCCCTTTGTGTTGTTTGGAATGGTGTGCGCCCTGGGCGCGGCGGTCTGCTTCGGTACCGCGACGGTGTTGCAGGCGGTGGCCGCGCGGACGGCCGGTACGGGCGAGGGCGGTGAGGCCGCGCTGCTGCTGCGCGCGCTCAGACAGTGGCGGTACCTCGCCGGGCTGTCGCTGGACGGGCTCGGCTTCCTGTTCCAGATCGTGGCGCTGCGGTCCCTGCCGATCTACGCCGTCAGCGCCGCCCTGGCGTCGAGCCTGGCGGTGACCGCCGTGGTGGCGGCGCGCCTGCTGCGGGTACGGCTGAACGGCACGGAGTGGGGCGCGGTGGCCGTGGTGTGCGCCGGGCTCGCGATGCTGGCGCTGGCGTCCGGGCCGGAGGGCAGACAGGACGGATCGGACACCCTGCGGTACGTGATGCTCGCGGTGGCCGTCGGCATGCTGCTGCTCGCGCTCGCGGGCGGGCGGCTGACCGGGAAGGGCCGGTCGCTGGTCCTCGGGCTGGGAGCCGGGTTCGGGTTCGGGGTGGTGGAGGTGTCGGTGCGCCTGATCGACTCGCTCCGGCCCGCGCAACTGCTCACCAACCCGGCGACGTACGCGCTGGTCATCGGCAGTGGCGCCGCGTTCATGCTGCTGACCTCCGCCCTGACCCGGGGTGCGGTGACCACGGCCACGGCCGGCCTGGTGATCGGCGAGACGCTCGGACCGGCGGCGGTGGGCGTCGTCTGGCTGGGCGACCGCACCCGGGAGGGGCTGACCTGGCTGGCGGTCCTGGGCTTCCTGGTGGCGGTGGCGGGCGCGATGGCGCTGGCGCGCTTCGGAGAGGCACCGGGGGCCGAGGAGTCCGTCGCCTGAGAGCCGCCTGTGGTCAGGGCAGCACCCGGCACAGGGCCTCCAGTGCGCCCGCCCACGCGCTGTCCGGCGGGGTCGCGTACCCCACCACCAGCGCGTCCAGCGGCTCGGCGGCCGCCTCCGGGTGACGGTGGAAGGACAGGCCCTGGAGGGCCAGGCCCTGCCAGGCGGCGGCCTGGACCACCGACTCCTCCAGGCCCGGCGGCAGGCGCAGGAGGGCGTGCAGGCCGGCCGCGATGCCCGTGACCGTGACCTCGGGGGCGCGGGCGGCGACCGCCTCGGCCAGGGCGTCGCGGCGGCGCCGGTAGCGCTGGCGGGCGGAGCGGACCTGGCGGTCGTACGCGCCGGAGGTGATGAACTCGGCGAGGGTGAGCTGCTCCAGCACCCCCACGGTGTCGTGCGTGCCCTTGGCCTCGATCGCCTCCTGGGCCAGAGCGGGCGGCAGTGCCATCCAGCCCAGCCGCAGGCCGGGGGCGAGGGACTTGCTGGCGGTGCCGAAGTAGATCACGTGGTCGGGGTCCAGGCCCTGGAGGGCCCCGACGGGCTGGCGGTCGTAGCGGAACTCGCCGTCGTAGTCGTCCTCCAGGATCAGCCCGCCGGTGCGCCGTGCCCGGTCCACGACGGCGGCCCGCCGGTCGGGGTGCAGCGGCAGGCCCATCGGGAACTGGTGGGCGGGGGTGAGCAGGACCGCGCCGGCGTCGCCCGGCACCCGGGGGTCCGTGCCGAGTTCGTCGTACGGGAGCGGGGGTGTCGCGAGGCCCGCCTGCCGGAGCAGGCGCCGGTACGCGTCCAGGCCGTACGACTCCACCGCCACCGCGGGCACCCCGCGCGCGGCGAGGACGGGGCCGATGATCCGCAGGGCGTGGGCGAAGCCGGAGGTGACGATGAGGGTCTCGGGGTCGGTGCGGACGCCGCGGACGCGGGCGAGGTAGCCGGCGAGGGCGGTGCGCAGTTCGGGGCGGCCGCGCGGGTCGCCGTAGCCGAGGGCGTCGTGCGGGGCGGTGGCCAGAGCGCGGCGGGCGGCTTTCAGCCACGCGGCGCGCGGGAAGGCGGCCAGGTCGGGGGTGCCGGGCAGGAGGCTGTACGTGGGGCGCGCCGGTGCCGTGCGCCGTGGGGCCGCCGCACCGCTGCGCGCCGGGTCCGCCGGGGTGACGGCGGCCCTTTCGGCCACGCGGGTGCCGGAGCCCTGGCGGGCGGTGAGCCAGCCCTCGGCGACCAGGTCGGCGTAGGCCTCGGCGACGGTGTTGCGGGCGATGCCGAGGTCGGTGGCGAGGGTGCGGGAGGACGGCAGCCGGGTGCCGGGGGCGAGGCGGCCGGTGCGGACGGCGTCGCGCAGGGCGTCGGTCAGGCCCCGGCGCAGCCCGCCCGCGCCGGTCGGTTCGAGGTGGAGGTCGACGCCGAGAGTGGCCCAAGGTTTCGCCATGGAAATGGACCATACCCCTGGGCTGCCTCGCTCGTAGGGTCGACGGCATGAGCACTGACATCAGCACCGAGAAGCAGGCCGAGTACGTCGCCGAGCACACGCCCCGGATGCAGTTCGCCGAGCACGCGCCCGAGGTCTACAAGGCGATGGTCCGGCTGGACGCCGCCGCCCGGCGGGGGCTGGACCCCACGCTGTACGAGTTGGTCAAGATCCGCGCCTCGCAGCTCAACCACTGCGCGTTCTGCCTCGACATGCACACCAAGGACGCGCTCGCGGCCGGTGAGCGCGTGGAGCGGATCGTGCAGCTCAGCGCGTGGGAGGAGTCGAAGCACTTCTACACGGAGAGGGAACTGGCGGCGATCGAGCTGACCGAGGCGATCACCGTCCTGACTGGGGGCACCTCCCGGACGGAGTCTGGGGGAGGCTTCGTGCCGGATGAGGTGTACGAGCGGGCCGCGAAGCAGTTCGAGGAGCCCGAGCTGGCCCAGCTGATCGCCGCGATCACGGTGATCAACGCCTGGAACCGGATCGGCGTGAGCACCCGGATGGTGCCCGGCCACTACCGGCCGGGGCAGCACGCGTGAGCCGTGGCGGCACGGTCGAGGAGTTCCGCGCGCTGCACCTGGGGCGCGCCCCGGGCGATCCGCTGGTCCTGCCCGGCCCGTGGGACGCGGCCAGCGCGCGGGTGTTCGCGGCGGCCGGGTTCCCGGCGCTGGCCACGCCGAGCGCGGGCGTGGCCGCGTCGCTCGGGTACGAGGACGGGGCGGTCCCGGCCGACGAGATGTTCGCGGCGGTCGCCCGGATCACCCGGGCCGTGGACGTGCCGGTGTCGGCGGACATCGAGGCCGGGTACGGGCTCGCGCCGCGGGAGATCGTGGAACGGCTGCTGGAGGCGGGCGCCGTCGGCTGCAACCTTGAGGACTCCGCCGGAGGTGTCCTGAAGGACCCGCACGAGCAGGCGGAGTTCCTCGCCGAGTTCCGCGCGGCCGCGGGCGACCGGCTGTTCCTCAACGCCCGCGTCGACACCTTCCTGCGCGGCGAGACGGATCCCGAACGGGCCATCGAGCGGGCCGCTTTGTACGTGGCGGCGGGCGCGGACTGCATCTTCCCTATCCGCGCCCCCGAGGACGTACTGCCGCTGCTGCGGTCCGGCATCCAGGGCCCGGTCAACGTCCACGGCCACCTGGACGCCACGGGCCCCTCGCTCGCCGAACTCGGCGAACTCGGGGCCACGCGACTCACGTTCGGACCGAAGCAGCAGCGCTGGGCGGCGCTGGCACTGCAGGGGATGACCGAACAGCTGAAGAAGCAGCTGAAGACGTAGGGCGGTTCAGGACAGCCACTTCTTCCACACGTCCGGGTGGCTGTCCACCCACTTCTTCGCGGCGTCCTGCGGGGACAGCTTCTGGTCGGCGATCATCAGGGAGACCTCGTTCTGGTCCTCGGTCGTCCACCGGAACTTCTTCAGGAAGGCCGCCGCCTTGCCGCCCGACCTGGCGAAGTCCGCGTTGAGGTACTTCTGCAGCGGGGTGTGCGGGTAGGCGCAGGCGACCTTCGCCGCGTCCGCGTCGCAGCCGTCCTTGTACGGCGGCAGCTTCACCTCCGTCATGGGGACCTTCTTGAACAGCCACTGGGGCGAGTACCAGTAGGTCAGGAAGGGCTTCTTCTCCTTGGCGAACTGTTTCATCTGGGTGATCTGCGCGGCCTCCGAACCGGCGAAGACCACCTGATAGTCCAGGTTCAGACTGCCGACCAGGGCCTTGTCGTTGGTGACGTAGGACGGGGAGCCGTCCATCAGCTGGCCCTTGCCGCCGCTCTCCGGGGTGCGGAAGAGGCCGGCGTACTTGTTCAGGTTCTTCCAGTCCGTGATGTCGGGGTGCTGCTTCGCCAGGTAGGTCGGCACGAACCAGCCGATGTGGCCGGTCACGCCGAGGTCGCCGGCGCGGGCGATGGTCTTCTTGTCCTCGACGTACCGCTTCTCCTGGTCCGGGTGGCCCCAGTCCTCCAGGATCGCGTCGACGCGGCCCTGGCTGAGCGCGTCCCACGCGGGCACCTCGTCGACCTGGACGGTGTCGACGCGGTAGCCGAGCTTGTGCTCCAGGAGGTACTGGGCGACGGCCACGTTGGACTGCGCGCCCACCCAGGACTGCACGGACAGGGTCACGGACTTCGTGCCCTGCGCGTTGGCGAACGGCGAGGCCTGCTTGGTCATGTCGGCGGCGCCGCAGCCGGTGGCGAGCCCCAGCACGGCGAGGGCGGCCGGGACGGTCGTACGTACGCGCATGTCAGGCTCCCTTCCTCGCGCGGCGTTCGGTCGGCTGGGTCACCCGGTCCAGCATCAGGCCCAGGCAGACGATGGCGGCACCGGCCACCAGGCCGGTGGCGAGGTCGCCCTGGGCGAGGCCGAAGGCGACGTTGTAGCCGAGGGCGCCGCCGCCGACCAGACCGCCGATGATGACGACGGCGAGGACCAGGACCACGCCCTGGTTGACGGCGAGCAGCAACGAGCGCCGGGCGAGCGGGAGTTGGACCTGCCACAGCTGCTGGCGGCCGGTCGCGCCGAGCGAGCGCGCCGACTCCAGCGCGGCCGGGTCGACCTGGCGCAGGCCCTGCGCGGTGATCCGGACGACGGCGGGCAGGGCGTAGACGACGGCGGCCGCCACGGCCGGGGCGCGGCCGACGCCGAACAGCGCGACGACCGGGATCAGGTACACGAACTGCGGCATCGTCTGGAACACGTCCAGGACCGGGCGCAGGGCGCGCTCGACGCGGTCGCTGCGGGCGGCGGCGATGCCGGTCGCGAAGCCGAGGACCAGGGTGACGGCGACGGCGGCCAGCACCTGGGAGAGCGTGTCGAGGGCCGGGTCCCAGACGCCGAGCACGCCGATCGCGGCCATCGCGAGGACGGCGGTCAGGGCGGTGGCCCAGGTGCCGATCAGCCAGGCCAGCGCTGCGACGATCAGCAGCACGGACCACCAGGGCAGCCACTGCAGACCGCCGCGGACCGGGTCCAGGACCCAGGTGGTGAAGTGGCCGGCCCAGTCGGCGGTGCCGCCGATGACCGGGACGCCGGAGTAGAGGTGGGCGGTCATCCAGTCGACGGCGCTGTTGACCGGCGCGGCGATGCCGAGGGTCCAGCCGGTGGGCCAGTTCAGGCCGTGCAGCAGACGGGCGGCGAGGGCGACGGCCGCGGTGACGGCGAGGGCGTACACCCAGCCGATGGTGCGGGGCGTCCCGGGCTGCGCCGTTCGCGCCGTACGGTCCTCGCCCGCGGCCGCGGTCACGCGGTCCAGGACGATCGCGAGCAGCACGATGGGGATGCCGGCCGCGAGGGCCTGGCCGACGTCGACGGAGGCGAGGGCCTGGTAGACGCGGTCGCCGAGGCCGCCGGCGCCGATGACCGAGGCGATGACGGCCATGGACAGCGCCATCATGATCGTCTGGTTGAGGCCGAGCAGCAGCTCCCCCCGGGCCAGCGGGATCCGGGCGGTCAGCAGCCGCTGGCGGCGGGTGGCGCCGAGGGACTCCACGGCCTCCAGGACCTCGGGGTCGGCGCCGCGCAGGCCGAGCGCGGTGAGGCGGGCCATCGGCGGGGCGGCGTAGACGACGGTGGCGAGGACGGCCGCGGGGACGCCGATGCCGAAGACCAGGACGACGGGGAGGAGGTAGGCGAAGGCCGGGAGCACCTGCATGGTGTCCAGGACCGGGCGCAGGGCGCGGTCGAGGCGGTCGGACAGGCCGGCGGCGAGCCCGAGCAGCACGCCCACGAGCACGGCCGCGAGCACGGCCGCGACCATCAGCGCGAGGGTCTGCATGGTCGGCACCCACATGCCGAGCGCGCCGCACGCCAGGAACGCGGCGGCCGTGCCGGCGGCGAGCCGGACTCCGGCGACGCGCCAGGCGACCAGCGCGCCGAGGACCGTGACGCCGGTCCAGCCCAGGGCGAGCAGGGTGAGGTAGACGGCGCGCACGGAGAGGACGACGGCGTTGCTGATGTAGCCGAAGAAGTACAGGAACAGGGGGTGGCTGTCCCGGTTGTCGATGACCCAGTTACTGGCCGACGTCAGCGGCCCCGCCAGGCTGACGGTCAGCTCGTGCGGCCAGGCGCCGTTGCCCCAGCGGCCGAGGACGGGCAGCAGGACGGCGGTGAGGAGGGCGAGCAGCAGGAGCTTGCCCGCGGCCCGGCTCCTGAGGATCTTCGGTTTGGCGCCGCGGGCGGCCGCCACGGTGAGCGCTGCCATCAGACGGCCTCCGGGGTGCTGCTCGGCACGTCCGTGACACCGGCGACCACGTCCAGCAGCCGCTCGTGGTCGACGACGCCCAGGCATGTGCCCTCGTCCATCACGCGGGCCGGGGCGCCCGACCGGGCGACGGCCTCGATGGCCTCGGCGACGGTGGCGTCGGGGCGCACGGCCGGGCCGCCGTCCTCGTCGGCCGCGGCCGGGCGCATGGCGGTGCGGACCGTCATGACCTGCTCGCGCGGGACGTCCCGGACGAACTCGCGTACGTAGTCGTCGGCCGGGGAGCCGACGATCTCCTCGGGGGTGCCCAGCTGGACGACCTCGCCGTCGCGCATCAGGGCGATCCGGTCGCCGAGCTTGAGGGCCTCGGCGAGGTCGTGGGTGATGAAGACCATCGTGCGGCCCTCCTCGCGGTGCAGCCGGGCCACCTCGTCCTGCATGTCACGGCGGATCAGCGGGTCGAGGGCGCTGAAGGGCTCGTCGAAGAGCAGCACCTCGGGGTCGACCGCCAACGCCCGTGCCAGGCCCACGCGTTGGCGCTGGCCGCCGGAGAGCTGGCTGGGCCGGCGCTTCTCCATGCCCTCCAGGCCGACCTTCTTGACGACCTCGGCGGCGCGGGCGCGGCGCTCGGCCTTGCCGATGCCCTGGATCTCCAGGCCGTAGGCGACGTTGTCGAGGACGGTGCGGTGCGGGAGCAGACCGAAGTGCTGGAAGACCATCGCGGCACGGTGCCTGCGCAGTTCGCGCAGCCGGGCCTTGTCCATGGCGCGGACGTCCTCGCCGTCGATGGCGATCGTGCCGGCGGTCGGCTCGATGAGCCGGGTCAGGCAGCGCACCAGGGTGGACTTGCCGGAGCCGGACAGGCCCATGACGACGAAGACCTCGCCCTTGCGGACGTCGAAGGAGACGTCCCGGACGGCGGCCGTGCAGCCGGTACGGGCGCGCAGGCCGGCGGGGTCCAGCGCGGTGAGTTCGGCGTCGGCGGGGACGCGCTCCGCCTTCGGGCCGAAGACCTTCCACAGGCCCGAGACGGAGAAGACGGGCGTGTCGGTGCCGGTCGCGGTGGGCGGCTTGCGGGTGGGGACGGTGGCGCTCATCGGGCATCACCGCCCAGCTCGACGGCCTTCTCCCCGATGAGGTCGACGGCCTTCTCTCCGACCATCAGCACCCCGATCATCGGGTTCACGGCGGTCATCGTCGGGAAGACGGACGCGTCGGCGATCCGGATGCCCTGCATGCCACGAATCCTCAACTCCGGGTCCACCACGGCGAGTTCGTCGTCGGCGGCACCCATCTTGCAGGTGCCGGCCGGGTGGTAGACGGTGTGCGCGACCTTGCGGGCGTACTCGCTCAGCTCCTCGTCGCCGGTGACCTCCGGGCCGGGGGCGACCTCGCGCTTGAGCCAGCCGGCCAGCGGCTCGGACTTCGCGATCTCGCGGGCGATGCGGATGCCGTCGACCAGGGTCCGGCCGTCGTAGTCGTCCTCGTCGGTGAAGTACCGGAAGTCCAGCGCGGGCTTGACCTCGGGGTCGGCGCTGGTCAGGTACAGGCGGCCGCGGGACTTCGGCTTGGGGATGTTCGGGGTCATCGAGACGCCGTACGCGGGGCGTTCGTAGCCCAGCCGCTCCGGGTTGTCCGTGAACGGGATCTGGTAGAAGTGGAACATCAGGTCCGGGCCCGTGTGCTCGGGGTCGCGGCGCACGAACAGGCCCGCGTCGGAGTCCATCGCGGAGTTCTCCGGAATCGGCCCGTGGGTCTCCCAGACGATGACCGACTCGGGGTGGTCGAGCAGGTTCTCGCCGACGCCCGGCAGATCGTGGACGACCGGGATGCCGAGGGCCTCCAGGTCCTGGCGCGGGCCGATGCCCGAGTGCATGAGCAGGCGCGGGGAGTCGACGGCTCCGGCGCACAGCACGACCTCGTTGCGGGCCCGTATGAGCAGTTCCTCGCCGTCCTTGGTGCGCACGTGGACGCCCTCGGCGCGGGTGCCGGCCAGCTCCAGCCGGTAGGCCCGGGTCTCCAGGTAGATGTGGAGGTTGGGGCGCTCGTCCATCACCGGGTGCAGGTACGCCACCGAGGCGGAGGAGCGCTTGTTGTTCTCGGGGTGGTAGGCGAGGTCGAAGAAGCCGACGCCGTCGGTGAAGGGCTTCTTGTTGAAGCCCTCGACGCGCGGGACGCCGAGCGCCGCCTGGGCGGCGTCGACGAAGTCGCGGGCGATGGCGTTGCGGTCCTTCTCGTCGACCGGGACGATGTTGTTCTTCAGCCGGGCGAAGTACGCCTCCATCGGCACGGCGCCCCAGCCCTTGGCGCCGGCCTCCTCCCACTCGTCCCAGTCGGACGGCAGCGGCTTGAAGGAGATCAGGGTGTTGTGCGAGGAGCAGCCGCCGAGGACGCGGGCGCGGCTGTGCCGGATGTGGGAGTTGCCGCGCGGCTGCTCGACGGTCGGGTAGTCGTAGTCGAGGTCGCCGCCGAGCAGGCCCATCCAGCGACGCAGGGTGAGGACGTCGTCGCGGTCGACGTCGGTGGGGCCGCCCTCGATGACGGCGACGGTGACGTCGGGGTTGTCGGTGAGGCGGGAGGCGATGACCGAGCCGGCCGTGCCGCCGCCGATGACGACGTAGTCGTAGAGGCGGGAGGGGGTGTGGGACATGGGGGTACTCCGAACGGACTTGCTGCGTGGGGACGTTGAGGGGGTCAGCCGGCGAACCAGCGCACGGGCCGGGGCGCGAGGTTCTGGTAGACGTGCTTGGCCTCGCGGTACTCGGCGAGTCCGGCGGGGCCCAGCTCGCGGCCGGTGCCGCTCCTGCCGAAGCCGCCCCACTCCGCCTGCGGGAGGTAGGGGTGGAAGTCGTTGATCCAGACCGTGCCGTGGCGCAGCCGCCCCGCGACCCGGCGGGCCCGGCCCGCGTCGGCGGTCCAGACGGCGCCCGCGAGGCCGTACTCGGTGTCGTTGGCGAGCCGGACGGCCTCGTCCTCGGTGCGGAAGGTCTCGACGGTGAGGACGGGTCCGAAGACCTCCTCCCGGACGACCTTCATCTCGCGGTGGCAGGCGTCGAGGATCGTGGGCTCGTAGAAGTACCCGGACTCCGGGCGGACCTCGCTCGGCTCCGGCCGCTTGCCGCCGCACCGCAGCACCGCGCCCTCGGCGAGCGCGGAGGCGACGTAGCCCTCCACCTTCTCGCGCTGCTGCGCGGAGACGAGCGGGCCGCACTCGACGCCGTCGGCGGTGCCGCGCCCGAGCCTGATCTTCTGGGCCCGGCGGGCGAGTTCGGTGACGAAGCGGTCCCGGACCGACTCCTCGACGATGAGCCGGGCACCGGCCGAGCAGACCTGGCCGCTGTGGATGAAGGCGGCGTTGAGTGCCTGGTCGACGGCGGTGTCGAAGCCCTCGTCGGTGGCGCAGGCGTCGGCGAAGACGACGTTGGGGTTCTTGCCGCCGAGTTCGAGCGCGACCTTCTTCACGGTGGGCGCGGCGGCCTGGGCGACCTTGACGCCGCTGACCAGGCCGCCGGTGAAGGAGACCAGGTCGACGTCGGGGTGCTCGGCGAGCCGGGCGCCGACGGTGTGGCCGGGGCCGGTGACGAGGTTCGCGACCCCGTCGGGCAGCCCGGCCTCGGCGAGCAGTTCGATCAGCGCGATGGTGGTCATCGGGGTGATCTCGCTGGGCTTGAGCACGAAGGTGTTGCCGGCCGCGAGCGCCGGGGCGATCTTCCAGCTGGCCTGGAGCAGCGGGTAGTTCCAGGGCGTGATGAGCGCGCAGACGCCCACGGGCTCGTGCACGACGACGCTGTGGATGTCGCTGGACCCCGCGTCCACGACCCGGCCGGGCGCCTCGGCGGCGACCAGGTCGGCGAAGTAGCGGAAGGCGTCGGCGACGCAGTCGATGTCGACGCGCCCCTCTTCCACGGTCTTGCCCGCGTCCCGGCTCTCCAGCAGGCCGAGCGCCTCGCGGTCGCGCACGAGCAGGTCGGCGACGCGGCGCAGCAGGGCCGCGCGCTCGGCGACGGGGGTGGCGGGCCAGGGCCCCTGGTCAAAAGCCTGCCGGGCCGCCGCGACGGCCCTTTCCGCATCCTTCTCGTCACCCTCGGCGACCACGGCGAACGGCCGGGCGTCCGCGGGGTCCAGGATCTCGCGTGTCGCACCCGAGACCGCTGCCAGCCACTCTCCCCCCGCGTGGATGGTCGCCTGGGCCTGTCGTGCCGTTCCGTTCGCCATGTTCGGTGTTGCCTTCCGTTCCTGATCCATGCCCCTGCGTCACACACCTGCCACGCTCGGGGACCGCGTCCGCCTGCCCGGGCCGACGAGCGGCATGCGTAATCGGTGGTCGAAAGTGCGCCGTGTCACCGAAAGTACGCCTCAAAAGGGACAGAAGGGTGCGACTCGGACCGCTGCGCTCAGTCCATGGGCACCGCACAGTGCGTGCCGGACGGATGGGGCGGCCTCGCTGCCGGGCAACGGGGGACGGACAGCGCGGGTGGGCAGCACGGGAGAACGCGTGCACGGCGGGGGTCCCGCCGTGCACGCGTTCTCCCGGGTCCGTCAGGGGTTCAGGTCGTCGGCCCGCCCGCCGAGGTTGCGGATCATCCGGCGCAGGACGTCCAGCGTGGTGGCGTAGTCCTCCTCGGGGACGCCCTCGTGGATCTCGGCGCGCACCCGCCGCAGGACGTCGACGGCGCGCCGGGTGGCCTCCCGGCCGGCGTCGGTGGTGCGCACGCGGCCGGCCCCGTCGACGCTCAGCCAGGCACGGGCGACCAGGGTGTCGACGGCCCGCCCGATCTCCTCCGGCCCGGAGTCGAGGTGCGCGGCGAGCCGGTCCTGCAGCTCGGCCCGGGTGCGGGGAGCGTCTTCGGCGGCGATGTCCTTCAGGACCCACCACTGCGGCTGGGTGAGATCGATCCCGGCCAGCGCGCCGCACAGATGGCGTACGACGGCCTGATGGGCGGCCCAGGTCCAGTAGCCGACGGGCTGGACGGCCGAGGGGGCGGCCTGCGGGGCGGCGGCGGGGGAAACGCGGACGGTCGTCATGGAGGCCACGCTAGGAGCGGCAGCGCCGGGGCGCCTCGCACGCGCCGCGAACGGGTGAGAGCCGAAGGCGTGCGCGGTCACCCCGCGCTTGAAATTCCTTCACCTCGCATACAACCGTTTCTTACCTTCGCGAGTCTCCGCATCCGAGCCAACAGGCTCCACATCACTCTCGTGCCGCCACGCAACCCCCACTGAGCGTGCGGCACGCTGTCCACTTGGGGAACGCAGATGCGCATTCGAGCCAGCCTGGCCACCGCGACCGTGTCCGGTGCCGTGGCGCTCACCTCTCTCGTCGCCCCGGCCGCGCACGCGGCCGGCAACCCGGCGGGCACCGCCGCGAAGCTGGCGGCGGCACCTTCTGTGGCCGCCGTCCCGGCCGACGACGTCCAGGGCGACACCAAGATCACCAAGGTCACCGTCAACGCCGATACGGACCTCGTCGTGGGCGTCGGCAAGAAGTCCTTCAACATCTACGTGACCGCGAACGACCCGTCCGGCATGTACACCGCCGGCGCCTTCCTGTGGCACGGCACCAGCATCGACGGCGACAACCCCGACGTGGACGGCGTCCTCGCCACGGACCAGGACGCCACGTGCGACAAGTGGAGCGCCACCGCCGCCACGTGCAAGATCACCATCACGGTCGATCCCACCAGCGACCTGTACGACAGCTCCCTGAACGGCAAGTGGAACGTCGCGGCGTGGGCGGTCGGCAACGACTCCGACTACATCCAGAAGAACACGTACAAGAACCACTGGGTGAAGCGCGCCGTCAACGTCAGCGGCTTCAACGCGGGCCCGGAGCCGGTCTCCAAGGGCAGGCCGATCACGGTCACCGGCACGCTGAACCGGGCGAGCTGGACCTACCTGAAGTACTACGGCTACGGCAGCCAGTCCGTCCAGCTGCAGTTCAAGAAGGCGGGCGCGAGCTCCTACAGCACAGTCAAGACGGTCACGTCGTCGTCCAGCGGTTACCTGAAGACCACGGTCACCGCCGCGGCGGACGGCACCTGGCGCTTCCACTACGCGGGCAACAGCACCTCGTCCGCCGCCGACGCGTACGACTACGTCGACGTGCGCTGAGCGCGCCAAGCACCCCGCACGAGCCAGAGGCCCCGGAACACTCCGGGGCCTCTGGCCGTATCAGGTCTTCTACGGCGAACTCGCCGAGTGCGTCGCTCAGATGAGGCCGAGCGCGCGAACCGCCTCGCGCTCCTCCACCAGCTCCTGCACGGACGCGTCGATGCGGGTGCGGGAGAACTCGCTGATCTCCAGGCCCTGGACGATCTCGTACGCGCCGTTCCTGGTCGTGACCGGGAAGGAGGAGATGAGACCCTCCGGGACGCCGTAGGAGCCGTCCGACGGGATGCCCATGGAGGTCCAGTCGCCCTCGGCCGTGCCGTTGACCCAGGTGTGCACGTGGTCGATGGCGGCGTTGGCGGCGGACGCGGCGGAGGACGCGCCACGGGCCTCGATGATCGCGGCACCGCGCTTGGCGACGGTCGGGATGAACTCGTCGGCCAGCCACTTCTCGTCGTTCACGGTCTCGGCGGCGTTCTTGCCGGCGACCGTGGCGTGGAAGATGTCCGGGTACTGGGTGGCGGAGTGGTTGCCCCAGATGGTCAGGCGCTTGATGTCGGCGACCGTGGTGCCCGTCTTCTTCGCGAGCTGGGTCAGCGCGCGGTTGTGGTCGAGGCGGGTCATCGCGGTGAAGCGCTCGGCCGGGACGTCCGGCGCGGCGGCCTGCGCGATGAGCGCGTTGGTGTTGGCCGGGTTGCCGACGACGAGGACCTTGATGTCGTCCGCGGCGTGGTCGTTGATGGCCTTGCCCTGCGGCTTGAAGATGCCGCCGTTGGCCTCCAGCAGGTCGCCGCGCTCCATGCCCTTGGTGCGGGGGCGGGCGCCGACGAGCAGGGCCACGTTGGCGCCGTCGAAGGCGACGTTCGGGTTGTCGGAGATCTCGATGCCCTGGAGCAGCGGGAAGGCGCAGTCGTCCAGCTCCATCGCGGTGCCCTCGGCGGCCTTCAGCGCGGGCGTGATCTCCAGGAGGCGCAGCTTGACCGGCACGTCCGCGCCGAGCAGCTGGCCGGAGGCGATGCGGAAGAGCAGGGCGTAACCGATCTGGCCGGCCGCGCCGGTGACGGTGACGTTCACGGGAGTGCGGGTCATGGCGTTCTCCGTAAGGACAGCTGGCGGTGGGGCTTCCCGGCCCCGGGCGATGATCGATCTCTTGGCGTCAAGAGATCGATCCAGCGGTCAGGCTATCGCGCATCCGGCATGCGAGACGTACCGGGCCGTGTGGCTCGCCCCACAAGGCGGCCACCCGACGCAATCCCGGCCGTCGCCCGGCCCCGATCCGGCACCGGCCCGGCCGCGAACTGCCCATGACCTGGCCCGACCTGGCCCCGGCCCGGCCCAACGAAGCGGCGGCCGCCGGTCCGGGAGAGGGGGACGGAAGGCGGCCGCCGATGGGGGAGGTACCGGCTGGCCGGACTCCCGTGGGGGGTACCGTTCGCGTGCCCAGGATCCGCCGGGCCATGCACGCCCGTCCCGGAATTTCACCCGCACGATGTCACGCGGGTGCGGTTTCCTCCGTTTCGCCGCATTGTGCACCCCGTCCGCCCGTCACTTCGTGCACCCCGTCCGCCCGGAGGCGAGGGTCGCGCACGCCTTGGCCTGTGCCGCGTCCTGCACGGCGACCATCGGGGTGTAGGCGATGGCGTCGCCCACGGCGGTGATCCGCCCCGACTGGCGGACCGTACCGGCCGAGACCTCCACCCTGTCGCCCTGCGTGGCGCCGGTGATCCGGCCCCAGGCGGCGCCGCAGGCCTTGCTGTAGCGGACCTCCAGGGTGGCGGTGCCGACGGCGGCGGTCTTGGCGGTGCTCACCAGTTCGCCGCTGCACCCCATGGCCTCGGCGTCCTTGCCGGTGCACGCGGAGCCGGCGCACTTGACCCCGGGCGGCGGGCTCGTGTTCCGGTCGGCGGTGGGCGACGGCGGCTTGGCCGCGTCCTGGTGCCTGCCGCCGTCGCGGTGGGTGAAGAAGAAGACGCCGCCGATGATGACGAGCACGCCGACGAGCCCCGCGAGGAACATCGTCACCTGCTGCCGCCTCGCGCTCCCCCCGGCGGGCCGGGCGGCGTCGTGCGGCGCCGGGCCGTCCGGCGCCGGGGCGGACCCGCCGGCCGCCCCGGCACCCCGCGCCCCGGCCCCCGGGGCGGACCCGGAGCCGGCCCCGGCACCCGCGCCGGGCCGGGGGCTCGTCCTGGACGGCCCCTGATACCCGGCCAGGCCCCAGGAGTTCACGGAGTCACGGCCGGAAGCCGCTTCGGAGCCGGCGTCCCCGCTCTCGGCCGAGCCGCGGTCGCTGCCCGCGCCGTCGGCGAGGCCGCTGCCCGCGCCACCGGCCGCGCCGCGCCCCGCCCCGCCCCGGACGTCCGCGTCCGGTCCCGAGGGCTGCACGGGAATCGTCGGCGACACACCGGCCGGTCCGGCGATGCCCGGAGTCGCCGTGGCACTGCCGTTCTTCCGGCCGGACAGACCCGGCAGCGCCTGCCCCGACGGCCCCCCGGTGGCCTCCGCCGCGCCGAACTCGCCCAGTGCCGCGCGGGCCTGGGAGATACGGATCGCCTCCATGGTGCGGTCGTGCCGCATCTCCGCCCGGCTCCAGGCGCGTTCGGCCAGCTCCCACATCGTGGTCAGGTGGACGGGGCTGGTACCGGTCACCTCGGCGAGCGCCACGACCGCGCCCTTCGGCGCGAGGAGCCGGCCGCCCAGGTAACGCTCCCAGGACGTCTTGCTGTAGCCCGTGCGGTCGGCCAGCGCGGCGACGCTCAGCCCGCTGTGGTCCACCAACCGCCGTATCTGACTGGTGAACTCCTTGATCTGCGGGTCCAGATCCTCGGGCAGGTCCTTCCAACGAGGCATCGCTTCCCCCCTTGCTCTCCCCCGGTACGTCCCGTCCTGGCTACCCACAAGGATGCCGTGCCTAAGGATCCCAGTTCCCGCAGTGGGAGCGCACGGGGGCACAGGCGGCGCGCGGACGCCGCGGCGGACCGGCCGGGGGACGCGCCGATGGCCCGCGTCCCCGGGGGAGGCGGGCCATCGGCGGCAGCGGGGCTAGTTGTTGCTGAGCGTGACGTGCAGGAGATCCTTCAGGAACGGGACGTGCAGCCACGGATTCGGCTGGACCATCATCGCGAACAGGACGATCGCGAGGCCGAGGACGCCGTAGGTGACGATGTCCGTGAACCGGGAGCGGACGGCGAGCATGCCGACGCTCGGCACGAACCAGCGCATGACCGCACCGGCCAGCAGGGCGGCGCCGATCAGCAGGGTGCCGAAGCGGAACGTGCCGAGCGCGGTCAGCAGCAGGCCGAGCGCGACCGTGCCCACCACGACCAGCATCGGCCACTGCCGGGCCGGGGCCGGCGAGGCACCCGACGCGGCCCGGCCGCCGCCCTCGGGCCGGGCGGTGTCCCGGGTGATCCGCGGAAAGCGGCGCGTGGTCTTCGCGGGCTGCTCCCCGGAGTCCTGGTGCGGCTCGCGGCCGGCGCGGGTGAGGGCCCCCGCGCGGGCGTCATCGGCCGGCACCGCGCTCCGCCGCCTCGACCACGTTGACCAGCAGGAGCGCCCGGGTCATCGGGCCGACACCGCCGGGGTTCGGGGAGATCCAGCCGGCCACCTCGGTCACGTCCGGGTGGACGTCGCCGACGATCTTGCCCTCGGCGTTGCGGGAGACACCGACGTCCAGGACGGCGGCGCCCGGCTTGACGTCCTCGGCGCGGATCAGGTGCGGGGAGCCGGCCGCCGCGATGATGATGTCGGCCCGCTTGAGGTGGGCGGACAGGTCGCGGGTGCCGGTGTGGCACTGGGTCACGGTGGCGTTCTCGCTGCGCCGGGTGAGCAGCAGCGGCATCGGCCGCCCGATGGTCACGCCCCGCCCGACGACGACGACCTCGGCGCCCTTGATCTCGACGCCGTGGCGGCGCAGCAGGGTGAGGATGCCGTTGGGGGTGCAGGGCAGCGGCGCGGGCTCGCCGAGGACGAGGCGGCCGAGGTTCATCGGGTGCAGGCCGTCGGCGTCCTTGGCCGGGTCCATCAGCTCCAGGACGCGGTTCTCGTCGATGCCCCTGGGCAGCGGCAGCTGGACGATGTAGCCGGTGCAGGCCGGGTCCTCGTTGAGCTCGCGGACGACCGCCTCGATCTCCTCCTGCGTGGCGGTGGCGGGCAGTTCGCGCTGGATGGAGGCGATGCCGACCTGCGCGCAGTCGCGGTGCTTGCCGGCGACGTACTTCTGGCTGCCGGGGTCGTCCCCGACCAGGATCGTGCCGAGGCCGGGCGTGACGCCCTTCTCCTTCAGCGCCGCCACGCGGGCGGTCAGATCGGACTTGATCGCGGCTGCGGTGGCCTTGCCATCGAGAATCTGGGCGGTCATACCCCTATCCTCGCGGATGACCCGCCCCCGGTTCCAATCCGGGTACCCCGCCGCCGTACCATCCCGCCCAACTGTTGATCAACTGTGTTGCACTTGCACAACACCTCCGCTCCTCGGCTGGACAAGCCCATATCCGGTCAAGAACGATGAGGGCACAGTGCAGCGGGCAGCTCATCGGGGGGACGGACCGCATCTGTAGAAACGCTTCCTCCGTGCAGTGCCGCGCCTCGTCCCCGCACTCGACCAAACGGAGGAACACCGCCATGAGCTACGGCGACCCGAACAACCCGTACGGCCCGCCGCCCCAGCAGCAGGGCTACGGCTACCCGCAGGGCCAGCAGCCGGGGTACGGCTACCCGCAGGCCCCGCCCGCTCAGCAGCCGTACGGCATGGGCGCCCCGATGACCGCGATGCCGGGCAACGTCAGCGGCGCCCGCGTGATGCTGTGGGTGATCGTCGGCCTGCAGGTGATCGGCGTGGCGCTGTTCGTCTTCTACGCGGCGATCGTGAACCACGCGAAGAAGGACAGCACCCTCCAGAACGACTCCCAGTTCCAGAAGTTCGCCGACTACGGCACCGGCATCCTGGTGGCCATGGCGGTGTTCGCGCTCGCCTGGGGCATCTTCGGAGCCGTCCTCGCCGCGAAGTTCAACACCGGCGGCAACGGCGTCCGCATCACCACCATGGTGTTCAGCATCATCACCGCGGTCCTCGGCCTGTACCCGTTCGTCGTCGTGGGCCTCGTCCACACGGTGCTGGCGATCCTGGTCGCCTGCTTCGTCGGTGGCGCCAACGGCAGGGCGTGGTTCAACCGCCTGCGCTACTGAGCGTTTTCTCGCCAAATCACCGCCAGGGGCCGCGTCTCACCCGTCAAGGGGGAGGCGCGGCCCCGGTGTGTCCCCCTAGGCTGGCCGGGGTAGCCGTACTGTCCGACCCGGCTATCCGTCAGGCACGGGGAGACACACCGTGTACAGCATCATCGTCGTACCTCCGCCGACCACGGAGGACGACCGCCAGCAGATCCGGCTCGCCCCCGGCGAGCGCCTCAGTTTCGGGCGCGCCCCCGGCAGCGGTCTGCCGATCCCGCACGACGGGGTCTCGCGCCGGGCGGGCGAGATCGTCGCGCAGGGCACGTTCTGGATACTGAGCAACCTGTCCGCGCGGCAGACGTACGTCGTGGAGAACCCCGAGGGCGCCGGTGAGCACATCAAGGTCGGCCCGGGCCGCCTCGACGCGCCCGTCCCCTTCGAGTTCTCCCGGATCGTGCTGCCCGCCGCCGGCGATCTGCTGCCGATCGAGGTGTGGGCGCCGCGCCACGACTACCTGGACGACGACGCGGAGCCGGACGGCGAGGCCACCGCGGCCGCGTTCTCCGTCGACCGCACGAAGCGCTACTTCTCCGTCCTGGCCGCCCTGTGCGAATCGCGGCTGCGCGGCGACCCGCACGCCCCGCTGCCCACCGTCGACCAGGTCGTGGACCGGCTGCGCCCCGCCTGGCCGGCCGCCTCGCGCACCTCGGTGCAGTGGAACATCGACTACCTGGCCGTGAAGCTGCGCCTCAAACCCGGCCCGGAGAGCGCCGATCCGGGCCCCCGCCTCAACGGCAAGAAGGAGTCCCTGGTCTCGCTGGCGCTCCGCTTCGACGTGGTGCGGGAGGACGACCTCGTCGTCCTGTCCGGCTCCGCGAGCCGGGCGGGCCGGTGACCGAGCCGTACGCCGTCCCCGTCCCCAGGGGCTACCGGGTCGGCGCCTGGGAGGTACGCGAGCCGATCGCGACGGGCGCCTTCGGCAGCGTCTACGCCGCCCGCCGCACCGAGCGGTCGCGGGACCTCCCCGACTCCGCCGCGCTGAAGTTCCTGCCCACCGGCACCAACACCCCGCGCCAACTGTCCCATCTGCGCGAGCTCGTGGAGCGCGAGGTCACGCTGTACCGCCGCCTGGAGCGGCCGCGCCTGCTCCGCATGTACGACACGCTCGTCGTGGACGACCCCGGCCGCCCCGTCCTCGACGGCGCCACGGTCCTCGTCCTGGAGAAGGCCGAGGGCTCCCTGTCCGTCCTGCTGGCCGCCGCCCCGCGCCCGGACGCCGGCCCCGTCCTGCTCGCCCAGATCTGCGAGGGCCTGGCCCAGCTGCACGCGGCGGGCTGGGTGCACGGAGACCTGAAACCGGCCAACGTGCTGCTGATGCCGGACGGTTCGGCCCGGCTCGGCGACTTCAACATGGCCGCCGAGCTGGAGGGCACCCACGCCTACACCCCCGCCTTCTCCACCCCCGACTACACCCCGCCCGAGCTGCTGTGGGCGGAGATCGGCGACCGCGGCCGCCGCATCCGCCCCTCGGCCGACGTCTGGGCCTTCGGCGTGCTCGCCCACCTCGTCCTCACCGGCACCTTCCCGCTCCCCGGCGCGACCCCGACGGCCCGCCGCGACGCGGCGATGGGCTACGCGCGCGGCACCGACGCGCTGCGTCTGTCGCCCGAACTCCCGGACGCCTGGCGGGAGATCGTCCGCGACTGCCTGGCCCGCACGCACGCCGACCGCATCACGACGGAGCCGCTGCTGCGCCGGGTCGAGGCGGCGGCGGGCACGGGCGATCCGTCGCGCCTGCTCCGCCTGCCGCGCCTGCTCCGGCGCCGCAGACGCCTGCCGGCCGCGGTCGCGGGCCTCCTCGCCGCCGCGGCCCTCGCCTACGGCATCAGTGCCTGGCCCGGCGACGCAAGCACGCACGCAGGCTCGGACGGGAGCGGCGTCAGTGCCGCCCAGGCCGCCGCCGAGGCGCGTTACGGCGCCTCCGAACTCCGTACCGGCCAAGGCGTTCCGGTGCGGTACCGCCGTCTGATCGTGGACTCCGCCCACGCCTGCTCCGAGCCCGATGTCACGCCCGCGCTCATCGCGGCGATGCTGAAGTCCGAGAGCGACTTCGACCCGAACCTCTCCGACCCCGGCAAGCAGGAGTTCGGCATCGCCCGCTGGACCCCCGCCATCCTGCGCTGGTGGATGCGGGACGACGGCGTCCCCGCGTCGGCGACCCCCACGCCGCCGCTGACCCCGTCCGTCTCCGTCCCGGCCATGGGCCGCTACCTGTGCTACATCGACAACCACCTGAAGTCCGGCCTCCCCGGCGACAAACGGGTGCTGGTCTCCGCCGGCTACCGCACCTCGGTCGAGAAGGTGAACGACACGGGCGGAGTTCCCCCGAAGTACCGCGACTACTGCGCCCGTGTCGCCCACTACCTCAAGGAGTACGCGCCCCCGGGCAGGAAGTGACCCTGAGACTTCACAGGTACCGGCGGGCGGCGGGCGCTGTGAGGGTTGGAACCACTCCGCCACGGCGGAGTGACCACACCGTTCATGCAGCACCGTTCACATGGGGGAACACGTGAACATCGTCAAGCCCGCCGCGCTTCTCGTCGCGGCCACCGCCCTCGTCGCCGGCTCCACGGTCGCGGCCGTCGCCGACAGCGCCCCGGACGGCACCCGGGTCACCGGCGTCCAGCAGGTCGCCGACCACGTCCTCGCCGGGCACCCGAAGGTGCTCTCGTCCTCCGCCGACCAGGTCCGCTACGACGGCCTGACCGTCACGAAGGCCCCGCGGGGCAGGATGAGCGCCAAGGACCTGAACTGCGCCTACGGCCACCTGTGCATGACCGTCAACGGCACCAACTTCGACTTCTACAAGTGCCAGACCTGGACCGTCTCGAACTGGACCGGCGACGGCCCGTTCATCAACAACCAGACGCCGGGCACGGTCGCGAAGTTCTTCAACCAGGACGGCAGCGTCCGCTGGACGTCCACGGCCTACGAGTCCGGCACGGCGACCTGGGACCCGATCTACTCCCTGCGTCCCTGCTGACCGACAGACCGACGGCCTCCGGCTCCCTCGGGGGAGGGCCGGAGGCCGTCACGCGTTCAGGGCGCTCAGTGGAAGAAGTGACGCGTACCCGTGAAGTACATCGTCACGCCCGCCTTCTTCGCGGCCTCGACCACCTGCTCGTCGCGGATCGAGCCGCCCGGCTGGACGATCGCCCGGACGCCGGCACCGATCAGGATCTCGGGGCCGTCGGGGAAGGGGAAGAAGGCGTCGGAGGCGGCGTAGGAGCCACGCGCACGCTCCTCACCGGCCCGCTCGACGGCGAGCTTGCAGGAGTCGACGCGGTTGACCTGGCCCATGCCGACGCCGACCGAGGCGCCGCCCTTGGCGAGCAGGATGGCGTTGGACTTGACGGCCCGGCAGGCCTTCCAGGCGAAGGCGAGGTCCGCCAGCTCCTCGGGGGACAGGGCCTCGCCGGACGCCAGCGTCCAGTTGGCGGGGTCGTCGCCGTCGGCCTGGAGGCGGTCGGTGACCTGGAGCAGGAGACCGCCGTCGATCTGCTTGGCCTCGACCCGGTTGCAGGGGGCGCTCGGGGCCTTCAGGACGCGGATGTTCTTCTTCTTGGTGAGGGCTTCGAGGGCCCCCTCCTCGTAGTCCGGGGCGACGATGACCTCGGTGAAGATGTCCGCGACCTGCTCGGCCATCTCCTTGCTGACCGGACGGTTCACGGCGATCACGCCGCCGTAGGCCGAGACCGGGTCGCAGGCGTGCGCCTTGCGGTGCGCCTCGGCGACGTCCGAACCGACCGCGATGCCACAGGGGTTGGCGTGCTTGATGATCGCGACGCACGGCTCGTCGTGGTCGTACGCGGCACGGCGCGCGGCGTCCGTGTCCGTGTAGTTGTTGTACGACATCTCCTTGCCGTGCAGCTGCTCGGCGGCCGCGAGGCCACCCCTGCCGTCGACGTAGAGGGCGGCCGGCTGGTGCGGGTTCTCGCCGTAGCGCAGGGTGTTCTCGCGCTCGAAGGTCGCGCCGAGGAAGTCGGGGAACCGCGAGTCGTCGACGGGGGCGTAGTCGCGCGCGAACCACGAGGCGACGGCCACGTCGTAGGACGCGGTGTGCTGGAATGCCTCGGCGGCGAGCCGCTTGCGGGCGGTGAGGTCGAAGCCGCCGTCCTTGACGGCCGCGAGGACGTCGGCGTAGCGCTCGGGGCTGGTGACCACGGCGACGGAGGGGTGGTTCTTGGCGGCGGCGCGGACCATCGACGGGCCGCCGATGTCGATCTGCTCCACGCACTCGTCGTCCGAGGCGCCGGAGGCGACGGTCTCGCGGAACGGGTAGAGGTTGACGACGACGAGGTCGAACGGCTCCACGCCCAGCTCGGCGAGCTGCTCGCGGTGGCTGTCCAGCCGCAGGTCGGCGAGGATGCCCGCGTGCACCTTCGGGTGCAGGGTCTTGACCCGGCCGTCCAGGCACTCGGGGAAGCCGGTCAGCTCCTCGACCTTGGTGACGGGGACGCCGGCGGCGGCGATCCGGGAGGCCGTCGACCCGGTGGAGACGAGCTGGACGCCGGCCTCGTGCAGCCCCCGCGCAAGCTCTTCCAGCCCGGTCTTGTCGTAGACGCTGACGAGCGCGCGACGGATGGCCCGCTTGCTGCTGCTGTCGCTGGTCTGGGCGGTCACTGGATAACTACCTTTCGTCCCTCAATGCGATAGCCGTTGCGGGCGAGGCGCCCCACGACCTCGACGAGCAGCCTTCGCTCGACTTCCTTGATGCGCTCGTGCAGCGCGCTCTCGTCGTCCTCGTCCCGGATCTCGACCACGCCCTGGGCGATGATCGGGCCGGTGTCGACGCCGTCGTCGACGAAGTGGACGGTGCAGCCGGTGACCCGGGCGCCGTACGCGAGCGCGTCGCGTACGCCGTGGGCCCCGGGAAAGCTGGGCAGCAGGGCGGGGTGCGTGTTGACGAACCGCCCGCCGAACCGCGCCAGGAACTCCTTCCCGACGATCTTCATGAACCCGGCGGAGACGACGAGGTCGGGCTCGTGGTCGGCGACGGCCTCGGCGAGCGCCGCGTCCCACGCGTCCCTGGTGTCGTAGTCCTTGACCTTCCGCACGAAGGTCGGCAGCCCGGCACGCTCGGCCCGGGCGAGCCCCTCGATGCCGTCACGGTCGGCCCCTACGGCGACGATCTCGGCGCCGTACTGCTCGGCTCCGGTACGCGCGATCTCGTCGAGGAGCGCCTGAAGATTGGTGCCGGATCCGGAGACCAGCACCACGAGGCGCTTGACCGCGGGGGCAGCGGGGGTGGCGGCCACGATGGGGCCCTTTCTCGGTTCTGTTCGGCTTTTCCCGGTCTTGTACATTCGTACGAATGCTTCGCGCCCCCGGATACGGGGAACTCTACGAAGCAGCCGACCGCCAGCAACGATACCGGCACACTGGACGGCCCCCTCGGGACGGGGGCGTGGCCGGAAGGTAGCGTTCGGGAGGAACCGGCTCGGGAACGCACGCGGTGTGCCATGCGTTTCCGGGGTGGAAGCTCACGTCGGACAGCCGAATTCACCCAGGGGAAGACGCTCTCTTGATGCCCCATCGCAGCCTGCGACTCCGCACGTTCACTCCGCGCCCGGCCCGGGGAGGCGAGAGCGGGCGCGGCGCCGCGCTGCTGCGGGAGCGGCCGTCCTCGCCGCCGCAGGCGCCGCGCGGAGGAGACCGGGACGGCGAGGGAGACGGCGCGGGGCAGCAGGACGACAACCCCTTCGCCCCGCCCCCGGAGGGCAGCCCGGACAACCCGTGGCGCCCCCGGCACCACGGAGGATCGTCGGGTGCGGACTCGGGCCCGGGCGGCTCCGGGGACGGCGGCCGGGGCGGCGGCCCCGAGGGCGGCTCCCCGTGGGGCGGCCAGTGGAGCGACCGGCAGCCCGGCCGCTCCCCCGGCGGCGGCTTCGGCGAGCGGCCCGGTCCCGGTGGCGGTCCCCAGGGCCCCGGCGGCGGCCCGGCCGGCGGCGGCATGCGCTGGGACCCGACGGACCCGGCCCAGCGCCGCGCCCGTTACGCACTCCTGTCGGGCATGTGGGCGGTCTTCTTCGCCCTGTTCAGCTGGCCGTACGTGTCCCTGCTCCTGGGCGTGCTGGCCCTGTACTGGGGCGTCAGCGCCCTGCGCGCGAGGCCCCGCACCCCGGGCCCGGACACCCGGCCGGCCCCCGGCGCCGGCCGCCCCCAGGTGACGGCGGCGGTGGGCGGCCTGGTGACGGCGTCCCTGGCCCTGATGCTCGTCGCCTCGACCTTCACCGTCCAGTTCGCCTACCGCGACTACTACACGTGCGTGAACGACGCCCTGACCCACGAGGCGAAGCAGTCCTGCGACACCCTGCTGCCGAAGCAGCTGCGCGGGGTGCTGGGGGTAGGGAACAGCTGAAGTGCCCCCTGAGGGGCGCCAGTTGAATCACGGCGCTTCGGCAGGAGGCGGGGGCGGGGGCATGTCCTCCGGATCCGGTGCGGGGCCGTCGGGCTCGGCGGGCGTCTCGGCCTCGGCGATGTCGGCCTCGGTGATGTCAGCCTCGGTGATGTCAGCCTCCGGGATGCCGGCATCGGCGATCTCTGCCTCGGTGATCTCGTCGGCGGTCTCGCGCCGGGCGGCCGTCTCGCGCAGGGCCGCCCAGCGGGAGGTGCGCGCGAGGTCGTCGTGCCAGCCCGGAGGATACGGGTCGTCGGCCGGGAGGAAGTCGTACAACTCCTCCTCGGGGGCCCCGGGCACGACGGACCCGGACTCGGCCTCGTTCCCCTTCGTGGCGCCCTTGGTCGTGCCCTTGTCCTTGCCCTCGTCCCCGGTCTCGGGCCTCCCCGTCCCCTCGGCCGCGGACTCGGCGTCTTCCCCTGCCTGACCCTGCCGACCCTGCTCCCCCGTCCTGTCCTGCGCCGGAATCCCCCCGCCCCGCACCCACCACGTCCGCAGCCGCCAGGCCCGTACCACCAGCGCCACCGGCATCCCGAACACCGCCGTCCAGAGTGCCGCCGCACCCCCGGTCTGCCAGCCCACCGGTCCGAAGCGGGCCAGCGCCGCCACGCCCAGCGGGCCCCCGGACAGTTCGGCGAGGAGCAGGCAGCCCGCCCCGCAGACCAGCGCCGTCAGCAGCACCACCCCGGCCGTGCGAGCCGCCGACCAGCGGGCCGACACCCTCTCCCCCTGCCGCGCGGGCCGCTCCACCGCGCCCCGCGCCACGAACCACCCCGCCGTCACCCCGGCCGCCACCGGCAACGCCCCCGCCGCCCAGTTGAGCTGCGACCCGGCCCCCGCGTCCGGCACCGCCGCCAGCAGCGGGAACGGCGGCAGCAGCGGGGCCGGACGGGAGGCGAAGGGATACACGAGGTGCCCGGCGCCGAGCAGGAAGCCGGGGCCGAGGGCGTACGACGCGGCCCAGACCGCCGCATTGGGGATCAGCGCGACCCCGAGCAGCAGTACCGCACACCGCCCGGTCCAGCCCTCCGTCAGCTGGAGGAACGACGCCCGCGCCGCCCCGCCGTGCCACGCCAGCGACACCCCGACCAGCGCCGCCCCGCCGCCGAGCAGCACGGCCGTCGCCGCACCTGTGGCCCGTACGGCCGTGCCCAGCCGCCGCCACCCGTCGGCGCCGGACACCGGTCGCCGCACCTGTCCCGGCAGCATCCGCCACACCTTCAGCACGGGCTCACGCGGCCGGCCGTACGCCGTCCACACCCCCACCGCCGCCGTGACCCCCACGACGAGCGGCAGACACACCGTCACCCACGGCCACGAAGGCCGCAGTTCCGCGCCCGCGCAGTACAGCGCGGCCGGGCCACCGACGGCGAGATAGCCGAGGACGACCCCCGTCCACACCGTGCGCGCGGGCACCAGCGGCGGTGCGTCGGCGTCGTCGCGGGGGTCGAAGACGGAGTCGGCGGGCGGGTCCACGCCGTCCCGGGCCGCCCGGTGGACCAGCCACACCGGCAGCGCGAGCAGCAGCAGCGGCGTCACCCCCACGGGCATGTGCGCGCCGGAGAGCGTGTCCGTGCGGACCAGTTCGACGCCGTGTGCCAGCAGCCACAGCGCGGCGGCGACATGCAGCGCGCCGCCCGGACCGCTGTCGGGATACGGCGACAGCACCCACAGCCCCATCACGAGCACGGCGAGCGAGCCGAGCCCGAGCCCCGCGGCGACGGCCCCGCCCAGGAGGCTCGCGGCCAGTCCGGGCGAGCGGTCGCGCAGCCGGGTCAGCAGGGTCGACAGCGACGGTCGGCGGCGAGCGGTCATCAGGGTCACGCCCGCCATGCTCCCAACGACACGCGCTTTCCCGTCGTAACAGGCGAACCCCCGTAGTGTCGCTCAATATACTTTTATGTTCATTTTCGTACGGAAGAGTGCACGGTGACGACGCTGCCCCGGGTTCCCTCCCCCGTCTCCCCGCCGGAGTCCCTGACGCCCGCTCAGGCCTTCGACGCGCTGTACGCGTTCTGCGCCCCCGCCCTCGTACGCCAGACCTACCTGCTCACCGGGCGCCGGGAGCTGGCCCGCGAGGCGGTGGAGCGGGCGTTCCAACTGGCCTGGCAGCGCTGGCCCGAGGTGGCCCGGGACCGCGATCCGGCCGGCTGGGTACGGGCGGTGGCGTACGACTGCGCGCTCTCCCCCTGGCACCGCTTCCGCCCCCGCCACCGGCACCCGGAGCCGCCGCCCGCCGACCCGGCCGGCCGCGCGCTGCTGCACGCCCTGCTGAAGCTGCCGCCGTCGTACCGGCGCACGCTCCTGCTCTACGACGGTGTGGGGCTCGACCTGCCGGAGACGGCAGCGGAGACGGAGGCCAGCACCCCGGCGGCCGCCAGTCGGCTGACCCACGCCCGGCAGGCCGTGGCGGCCCGCGTCCCGGACCTGGCCGACCCCCGCGCGCTCCACCGCGGGCTGCTCGAACTGGCCTCGGCCGAGCGGCTGCGGGCCGCGAAGCCGACCACGGTACGGACCGTGAGCGAACGCCGGAACGCCTTCTGGACCCGGACGGCGATCGCCTTCACCGTGACGATCATCGGCGCGACGGCGCTCACCCTGCGCACGGCCCCTACGCACTACGAGGCACCGATCGCTCCCGCGCAGGCGGTGGGCGGCGTGCCGCCCCGGGTGGCGCCGGGTCCGCTGTCCCCGGCGGAGCAGGCCCTGCGGGCCAAGCTGCGCCGCGCGACGGAGAGGAGCGGGCCGCAGCGACTGGTCCCGCTGGCCGGATGAACCCGGTTGGACGGGGACAGCGGAACAGCGGGAGAAGCGGGGACGGTGCGGACAACGGCGGCAGGCCCGCCCCCACCGCGGGGACGGGCCTGCCGGTGTTCCGCTGAGAAGGTCAGCCGCCCAGGATCTCGCGGGCGAGCTTGGCCGTCTCGGTCGGGGTCTTGCCGACCTTGACGCCCGCGGCCTCCAGGGCCTCCTTCTTGGCCTGCGCGGTGCCGGAGGAGCCGGAGACGATGGCGCCGGCGTGGCCCATGGTCTTGCCCTCGGGCGCCGTGAAGCCCGCGACGTAGCCGACGACCGGCTTGGTCACGTTCTCCTTGATGAACGCGGCCGCGCGCTCCTCGGCGTCGCCGCCGATCTCACCGATCATCACGATCAGCTCGGTCTCGGGGTCGTCCTGGAACGCGGCCAGGGCGTCGATGTGGGTGGTGCCGATGATCGGGTCACCGCCGATGCCCACGGCCGTCGAGAAGCCGATGTCACGCAGCTCGTACATCATCTGGTACGTCAGCGTGCCGGACTTCGAGACCAGGCCGATGCGGCCCGGCTTCGTGATGTCGCCCGGGATGATGCCGACGTTCGACTGGCCCGGGGTGATGATGCCGGGGCAGTTCGGGCCGATGATGCGGGTCTTGTTGCCCTTCTTGCCGGCGTACGCCCAGAAGGCGGCCGTGTCGTGCACGGCGATGCCCTCGGTGATCACGACGGCCAGCGGGATCTCGGCGTCGATGGCCTCGACGACCGCGTCCTTGGTGAACTTCTCCGGCACGAAGATCACGGAGACGTTCGCGCCGGTCTCCTTGATCGCCTCGGCGACCGTACCGAAGACCGGTACCTCGGTGCCGTCGAAGTCGACCTTCTGACCGGCCTTGCGCGGGTTCACGCCGCCCACGACGTTGGTGCCGTCACCGAGCATGAGCTTGGTGTGCTTCATGCCCGTGGCGCCGGTCATGCCCTGGACGATGACCTTGCTGTCCTTGTTGAGCCAGATAGCCATGGTGTGTTGGTGTCCTCGTCCTGAGTGCTTACTTGGCGGCGTGGGCCAGCTCGGCGGCCTTGTCGGCCGCGCCGTCCATGGTGTCGACGCGCTGCACCAGCGGGTGGTTGGCGTCCGTGAGGATCTTGCGGCCCAGCTCGGCGTTGTTGCCGTCGAGGCGGACGACGAGCGGCTTCGAGACGTTCTCGCCGCGGTCCTCCAGGAGCTTCAGGGCCTGGACGATGCCGTTGGCGACCTCGTCACAGGCGGTGATGCCACCGAAGACGTTGACGAAGACCGACTTGACGTCGGGGTCGCCGAGGATGATCTCCAGGCCGTTCGCCATCACCTGGGCGGAGGCGCCACCGCCGATGTCCAGGAAGTTGGCGGGCTTGACGCCACCGTGGTTCTCACCGGCGTAGGCGACGACGTCCAGGGTGCTCATGACGAGACCCGCGCCGTTGCCGATGATGCCGACCTCGCCGTCGAGCTTGACGTAGTTGAGGTTCTTCTCCTTGGCAGCGGCCTCGAGCGGGTTGGCCGCGGCCTTGTCGTGGAGCTCCTCGAAGTCGGGGTGACGGAACTCGGCGTTGTCGTCGAGCGACACCTTGCCGTCGAGGGCGATGACGTCGCCGGAGGCGACCTTCGCCAGCGGGTTGACCTCGACCAGGAGGGCGTCCTCCTTGATGAAGGTGTCCCACAGCTTGACGAGGACGTCCGCGACCTTGTCCGCGACCTCGGCCGGGAACTTGGCGGCCTCGACGATCTCGCGGGCCTTCTCCGGGGTCACACCGTCGATCGGGTTGATCGGCGTCTGGGCGACGGCCTCCGGGGTGTCCTTCGCCACCTCCTCGATCTCCATGCCGCCCTGGACGGAGGCGATGGAGAGGAACGTGCGGTTGGCACGGTCGAGGAGGAAGGAGACGTAGTACTCCTCGAGGATCTCCGGGGCGGTCTCGGCGATCATGACCTTGTGGACCGTGTGGCCCTTGATGTCCATGCCGAGGATGTTGTTGGCGTGCTCGACGGCCTCGTCCACGGAGGCGGCCAGCTTGACGCCGCCGGCCTTGCCACGGCCGCCGACCTTCACCTGAGCCTTGACGACGGACTTGCCACCCAGGCGCTCAGTGGCTGCGCGGGCCGCCTCAGGCGTGTCGATGACTTCACCGGCCAGCACCGGTACATCGTGCTTGGCGAAGAGGTCCCTCGCCTGGTACTCGAACAGGTCCACGCGCTTCCGTCCCTATCAGTGATCTCGCGGTTCGTTGGATGCGTGGGCGTGCCGCGAAGGGCAACGTGACGTCCGCTTGTCACAAGGGAGGCGCACACGGTGTCCGAGCGCGCGGCATGTCCGTCTCGCAGGTTATCCCCGCTCGCGGGGGCTCCCTAAATCGAGGGTCACACCCGAGCGGTGATACCTGTCACATGATGCCGGGTTCCCTGGCACGGCGTGCCGCGCACTGGCGCGATGTGCGAGGCCTCACCGGGCTGGGGTTGGCCCGGTGAGGCCTCTGGGCCGGCCCCGGTGGTTCCGGGACCGTGACGGTCGGCCTCCACCCCTATGGGGACCGGCCGTCTCACCCGTGGGGCCCCGCCCGAACGATCCGACGGCATTCGGCCGTCCGGGTCCGGACACCTCACGGAAGCGGGTCGGGCCCCTGCGCGTGTCCGTCAGTGATGGATCAGCAATGGATCAGTGATGCATCAGCGACGGAGCAGTGACGGATCACCGGCGATCAGAGGTGATCGGGGGGCGGTGATCGGCCATCGGTCGCCGGCGACCGGCGAGGCCCGAAGGAGGGGCGGCCGGAGCTAGCCGGGGAAGACAGGGATGTCCCGGTGCCGTTCCCGGGTGCGGGGCATGTCGGTGCGCACGGCGGTGCCGGGCACGAGCCACAGGGGGGCACGGTGACCGAGGGTGACGACATACACGTCGGCATGACGGGACGCGGTCCCCTCGGCCGCCTGCTTGCCCAGTACGCCGTTCGGGGTGCCGGCGGGCGCCGGACGACCGGGGGCGGCGACGGCACCGTTGGAACCGGCGGCGCCGTGGTGCGCGGAGGAACGCGCGGGGGGTGCGGCGCACGGGGACCCTGGGGCGCTCTCCGGCCCGTACGAGGCGAACGGGGCCGGCCCGGCCGGGGCCGCGGCACCGGCGTCGGTACGGGCGTGGCGCGGGTGCGGGTGCGGGTGCGCCGGGGCGGGCGTACCGACCGGGCTCGCGGGCCGGCTCGCCGTGCCCTCGCCCTGCCCCTGCCGGCTCGGCGCAGACACCGGCACGCCGACCGCATCGGGTACGTCCGGCACGTGGCCGAGGTCCGGCAGCGGGAGGGGGGCCGGCACGACGCGCTCGGCCGCTCCCCCGACGGTCCGGACGACCGTGGACACCGTCCGGTTCACCGTGGCCACCGTCCCCGTCACCGGGGACAGCACGCCTTGCACGTCCTGCATGTCCTGTGCAGAGGTGACGGTCTTCTCGCCGGTCGTGCGCGCCGGATGACTCTGCGCGGCCGCCCCGGAGTCCGACGGCGTCAGGGGCAGTACGGATGTCACGGACGCCGCGGATGTCGCGGATGTCGCGGATGTCGCGGACGTGAGGGACGTCGCCGCTCCCCCCGCCGGCGTTCCGTCGGCCGCGTGCGCCTGCTCGCCGAAGAGGAACCCCAGCGCGAACAACCCGCCGACCAGCAGCGTCAGTTGGAGCGCACGCCGCCCGGCCGCCGTGCGCAGCACGCGCACGGTGGTTCCAAGGAGGGCGGCGGAAAAGGTCAAGGAGACTAACGTCCTCGGATCGGCACGGCAGGGACTCCACCGATCCTTCACGGCACCCCCAAGTCCGCGCAAGCCCCGTGTTACCGATGGGTAGCCATATCCCCTTTCATTCCTCCTGTCACACGGTGTCCGGTATCGGCAGTGGTCGCTTCTCCAGGGCCGCCGCCATCACCTCGGGGAACAGGTCGGGCGTGCAGGCGAAGGCCGGTGCGCCGAGTGCGGCGAGCGCCGCCGCGTGCTCCCGGTCGTACGCCGGCGCGCCCTCGTCCGACAGCGCGAGCAGCGCCACGAACTGCACCCCGGACGCCTTCATCGCCGCGACCCGCTTGAGCATCTCGTCGCGGATGCCGCCCTCGTAGAGGTCACTGATCAGCACGACCACCGTCTCGGCGGGACGGGTGATCTGCGACTGGCAGTAGGCGAGCGCCCGGTTGATGTCCGTGCCGCCGCCGAGCTGGGTGCCGAAGAGGACGTCGACCGGATCGTCCAGCTGGTCGGTGAGGTCGGCCACCGCCGTGTCGAAGACGACCAGCCGGGTGCTGATCGCCCGCATGGAGGCCAGCACCGCCCCGAACACCGACGCGTAGACCACGGACGCCGCCATCGAACCGGACTGGTCGATGCAGAGCACGACCTCCTTCTTCACCGACCGCGCGGCCCGCCCGTATCCGACGAGGCGTTCCGGCACGACCGTGCGGTACTCGGGCAGGTAGTGCTTGAGGTTGGCCGCGATGGTGCGGTTCCAGTCGATGTCGTGGTGGCGCGGGCGGCTGACCCGGGCACTGCGGTCCAGGGCACCGGTGAGGGTGGCCCGGGTTCGGGTCGCGAGCCGCTTCTCCAGGTCCTCGACGACCTTGCGGACGACCGCGCGCGCCGTCTCCTTCGTCGTCTCCGGCATCGCCTTGTTGAGCGACAGCAGCGTGCCGACCAGATGCACGTCCGCCTCCACCGCCTCCAGCATCTCCGGCTCCAGCAGCAGGGCGGACAGCCCGAGCCGGTCGATGGCGTCGCGCTGCATGACCTGGACGACGGAGGACGGGAAGTAGCGGCGGATGTCGCCGAGCCAGCGCGCCACCGACGGCGCCGAGGCCCCGAGCCCGGCCGAACGGTCGTGCCCCGCCTGCGGTTTGTCCCCCTTGCCGTAGAGCGCGGCGAGCGTGCCGTCCATCGCCGCGTCCCGCCCGGACAGCGCGCATCCGGTCCCGTCGGCCTGCTCCCCGCCGAGCACCAACCGCCACCGCCGCAACCTCTCACTCGCCGGGTCGCCGACGCCGGGACCTGGACCGACGCCGGGGCTGGGGCCGGGACCGATGCCGGGGCCGGGACCGGTGGTCGTCGTGATCGGCTGGATTGTCATGTGCCCACCCCCGCAAGGCTGTTGTCGTCGGTCGTCCTCGGCTGCCCGCACAGGTCCCGGCCCGGACCCTTGCCCGGGTCCGGGTCCGGCTTCTCGTCCCGGTCCTCCTCCAGGCCGAGCAGCAGCCGCAGCACCGGGAGCACGGCGTCGGCGCGCTCGGTGTCCGGCTCGGCGGCGAAGCCCGGTGCCGTCCCCGCCCCTGCCGCCCGGCCGGCGGTCCGCTCGCCCGGTCCACGCCGGACCAGTTCACCGAGGGTTCTGCGCACTCCCGGCTCGTACGCCGCGAACGTGCGCCGCAGCAGCGGCAGTACGTCCGTGAACGCCTCCGCCGGCACCCCTGTCAGCCAGTTGTCGACCAGGCCGAGCAGCCGCTCGTCGTGCACCAGCAGCAGCCCGCCCCCGCCGCCGACGAAACCCTCGATCCAGGCGGCCGCGTCGGCGGGCGGTGTCCCCGGCGACAGGACGAGCCCCATCAGCCGCGCCGCCTCCTCGGGCCCCAGCACGCCGTCGTCCAGCAGCAGCCGCACCGCCCGCCCCCGCAGCACACCGGCCACGGTGTCGCGCAGCGCCAACGCCCGCAGCACGACTCGCCAGCGGTCCCGCAGCGCGCCGGGTCCGGCACCGCCACCGTCCCCTGCGCCGCCACTCCCCGCGCCTGCGTTCCCCGTGTCGGTGCCCGTGGCGGCCGCCGTCTCCGCCAGCAGCCCCACCGCCGCGTGCACGGCGTCCACATGGCCGCGCATCTCCTCCGCCGCGTCCGTGTCGAGCGCGGCGCAGGCCGGGGGCAGGCCGACGAAGATCCGCTCGGCGAGACCCGCCGCGACCCCGGCCAGCGCGCCGGTGTCGGTGCCCCGCACATCGCCGTAGCGCAGCGAGCGGACGAGGGCGGGCAGGGCCTGGGCGAGATGACCGACGTCGGTGTCGAGCGCGGCCCGGTCGGCCAGCACCCGCATGACCACCGGCAGGGCCTCCGGCACCCCCGCGAGCAGGCACTGCTCGGCGAGCGCGGTGACCTCGGCGAGGCCGCGCGCGGCCTCCGCGTCCGCCTCCGCCCTGGCCTGCGCGGCGCCCTGTACGGTCGTCCCCCACACGCCCGCCTCGGCGACCCGCACCGACAGCTCCGGCTCCCAGCGCAGCCGCCAGGTCTCCCGGAAGGTGCCCGTGCTCCCCCGCGACCGGGCCGGCTCGCCCCAGCCGACGCCGAGCAGCCGCAGCCGGTGCAGCAGTCTGCTGCGGGCGGCGTCCGTCTCCCCGCGCAGGTCCAGCTCCAACTCCCGCTCCGGCGCCTCCGGTTTGAGCCGAAGCGAGCGCTGCTGCCGGGCCAGGTCGCGCTGGAGCGGCACCGCCGGGGCCGCCTCCGGCACCTCCCCCAGCGCGTCCCCGACGACCAGCCGGTCGTGCACCAGCGCCAGCGGCACCTCGGAGCCGTCGCCCAGCACCGCGCGCACGGCGTCGGTGGTCTCGCTCAGCCCGGGCAGCGGGCGGCCGCGCAGCGCGGCCAGGGTCTCGGCGAGCCGGACGGCCTCGATGACATGGGCGGAGGAGACGATCCGGTCCTCCTCGCGCAGCAGCCTCGCCACCTTGGTCAGCCACCGCTCGACCGGCCGGTCGGGGGCGTGGAACAGATGGCCGTACCAGCCCGGCGAGTCGATGCCCGCGCCGTAGCCGCCGGCCCGGGCGAGCCTGCGGTGCGTCCACGGCACCCAGGTCAGGTCCGTCCTGACCTTGGGCAGCCCCTTCAGCAGGGCGCGGTCGGCGGTGACGGTGGTCTTCGCGCGCAGTGCGGGCACGTGCCAGGCCCCGCAGACCACCGCCACGTCGCCCCCGAACTCCTTGCGCGCGGCGCGCAGTTGGAGCCGCATGTGCGCCTCGCGTACGAGGTCACGCGCGTGCCCGCCCGCGCCGTACCGCTCGCGCAGCGCGCCCATGGCGTCCTCCAGGGCGGCGAACGGCGCGAAGGGATCCCGCTCACCCGGGCCCCGGTGCTCGACGACGTCCTCCCACCAGCGCTCGGGGTCGTCGTACCCCGCGGCCTCGGCGAGCGCGGCGAGCGGATCGACCCTGAACCGGCGGGTCTGATCACCGGCTTCGGGGGCGTCACCGATGTCCTGCGGGTCTCCCCTGTCGCCCGCGGCGCCCGGGTTCTCCTCGCTGCCCGCGGCGCCCGTGCTCTCCTCGCCGCCTGCCTCGGCCGGATCCTCCCCCGCGCCCCGTCCCGGCCGCCCGGTCCCGTCCGCAGACACGTCCCGCCCCTGCCACGCGAGCGTGTGCGTGGCAGGCAGGTCGACGAAGCGGGCCGTGACGCCCTGCTCCAGGGCCCAGCGGATCGCCACCCACTCGGGGCTGAACTCGGCGAACGGCCAGAACGCCGAGCGGCCGGGCTCGTCCACGGCGTGGGCGAGCAGGGCGACCGGGGGCCGCAGGCCGGGGTCGGCGGCCAGCGGGATGAGCGCGTCGGCCTCGGGCGGGCCCTCGATCAGGACGGTACGGGGACGGGCGGCGGCCAGCGCGGCCCGCACCGCGCGCGCGGAGCCGGGTCCGTGGTGCCGCACGCCGAGCAGGAGGGGGCCGGGGTCGCGGGCCCCGGGCCCGCGCGTGCCGTTCACGCGCTCACCTCCCGGCACGCGCGGTAGAAGTCCGTCCAGCCCTCGCGCTCGCGGACGACCGTCTCCAGGTACTCCTGCCAGACGACCCGGTCGGCCGCCGGATCGCGGACGACCGCGCCGAGGATGCCGGCGGCGACGTCACCCGGGCGCAGCACGCCGTCGCCGAAGTGGGCGGACAGGGCGAGGCCGCTCGTGACGACGGAGATCGCCTCGGCCGTGGACAGCGTGCCGCTCGGCGACTTCAGCTTCGTGCGGCCGTCGGCGCTCACTCCGTCGCGCAGCTCGCGGAAGACCGTCACGACACGGCGGATCTCCTCGATGCCGTCGGGCGCGGCCGGCAGATCGAGGGAACGGCCGATCTGCTCCACCCGGCGGGTGACGATGTCGACCTCCGCCTCGGCGCTCTCCGGCAGCGGCAGCACCACGGTGTTGAAGCGGCGGCGCAGCGCGCTGGAGAGGTCGTTGACGCCTCTGTCACGGTCGTTGGCGGTGGCGATGAGGTTGAAGCCGCGGACCGCCTGGACCTCCTCGCCCAGCTCGGGGACGGGCAGCGTCTTCTCGGACAGGATCGTGATCAGCGTGTCCTGCACGTCGGCCGGGATACGGGTCAACTCCTCGACGCGCGCCGTCATGCCCTCGGCCATGGCACGCATGACGGGGCTGGGCACGAGGGCGTCACGGCTCGGGCCGTGCGCGAGCAGACGGGCGTAGTTCCAGCCGTACCGGATCGCCTCCTCCGGGGTGCCCGCCGTGCCCTGGACCAGCAGCGTGGAGTCTCCGCTGACCGCGGCCGCGAGATGCTCGGAGACCCAGGTCTTGGCGGTGCCGGGGACGCCGAGCAGGAGCAGGGCGCGGTCGGTGGCGAGCGTGGTGACGGCGACCTCGACGATGCGGCGCGGGCCCACGTACTTGGGTGTGATCACCGTGCCGTCCGGCAGGGTGCCGCCGAGCAGGTACGTCGCCACCGCCCACGGCGACAGCTTCCAGCGGGCCGGGCGCGGGCGGTCGTCCTGCCGGGCGAGCGCGGCGAGTTCGGCGGCGAAGGCGTGCTCGGCGTGCGGTCGCAGCGCCTGCGGCTCCCGGCGTCCGCCCACTGTCCCCGTTCCCCCGCTCGCCGTCCCGCTGCTCCCGCTCGCTTCGCCGGACGCCGCGTCGACGGGCGTCGCTTCCACGGACGTCACTTCCTCGGACACAGACATGGCTGAGGCCCCCTCCAGCTCGGCCGGTTCGGATCTGGCATCCACCGTGCACCACGCCACTGACAATCGCTCTGACCTGCACAAACTCCCACGCATGGCCGATTGTCAGTGGCGGGACCTACCGTCGGGGGCATGACTGAGCAGCGGGTGCGCTGGACCGCGGACCAGGTGCTGGCACTGGCGCCTGACGCCGCGTCACGCACGGCGGGGAGCAAGCTCGGCACGGCCGGTCCGTGGTCCGAGACGGGCAGTGGAGAGGGGACGGTGTGGGGACTGTGCAGGGGCAGTGGCAGCAGGCCGTACCGGACGGTTGTGGACCTGGCCGGACCGGCGTACAAGTGCAGTTGTCCGAGCCGTAAGTTCCCGTGCAAGCACGCACTCGGGCTGCTTCTGCTGTGGGCGGGCGGCGGCGCGGTGCCGGTGTCCGGCGAGCCGCCGGGGTGGGCCGGGGAATGGCTCGCCTCCAGACGCGGGCGGGTCGAGGGCAAACCGGCCCGGGGCGAGGGGAGTTCCGCGTCCGGGCCCGCCGATCCCGAGGCGGTACGGCGGCGGGCCGAGCGCCGGGCCGAGCGGGTCACCGCGGGCGCGACGGAGCTGGAGCAGCGCCTCGCCGACCTGCTGCGTGGCGGCCTGGCCCCGGCCGAGCAGGCGGGGTACGGGGCATGGGACGAGACGGCGGCCCGCATGGTCGACGCGCAGGCGCCCGGACTCGCGGCGCGGGTGCGGGAGTTGGGGGCGATACCGGCGTCGGGGCCGGGCTGGCCGGCCCGGTTGCTGGAGGAGTGCGCGCTGCTGCATCTGCTCGACCAGGGCTGGCTGCGCCGCGACGCGCTGCCGGACGCCCTCGCGGCCACGGTCCGCTCGCGGCTCGGCCTGCCCACACCGGCGGACGGCCCGCCGGTGCGCGACCGCTGGCTGGTCCTCGCCCAGTACGACACGGTGGACGCGAAGCTGACGACCCGCCGGATCTGGCTGCACGGCGCCGATTCGGGCGACACCCGGCTGCTGCTGTCGTACGGCGCCGCGGGCCGGGCCCCGGAGCTGTCCCTGCCGGTCGGGCTGGCGCTGGACGCGGAGCTGTCCGGCCACCCGGGAGCCGCCCGGGCCCGGGCGAGCCTGGGCGAGCGCCACGCCCCGCCGACGCCTGCCGCGTTCCGCCCACCGGGCGTGTCGACGGGGGACGCGGCGGACCGGTACGGCGCGGCGCTGCGCGACGATCCCTGGCTGGAGTCGGTCCCGGTGACGCTGGAGCGGGTGGTCCCGGTCCCCGACGGCGAGACGTGGCAGCTGGCCGACGCCGACACGGACACGGCCCTGCCCCTGACCCGGGCCGCCCGCTCCCGCCCCGGCCTGTGGCGCCTGACCGCCCTGTCCGGCGGCGCCCCCGTGACGGTCTTCGGCGAATGCGGCCACCGCGGCTTCACCCCGCTCACCGCCTGGGCGGCGGGGACGGACGAGGCGGTGCCGCTGTGCTGAGCGGGCCCGAGACGAAACGGAACGCCCTGAGCCATCAGGAGGGGGACGACATGAACGCGACCTCGGCCGCCCGGACCGGCGCGGATCCCGCGGTTTCCTGGGACGACCTGCTCACCACCGCCCTGCTCGGCACCGACCGGCGCCCCTGGGCGGGTTCCGCACCCGGCCGGGAGGCTCCGCTGGCGCTGCTGGACGCGGCCGCCGTCGCGACCGTGCGGCGGCGGGCCGGGCTGCGCCCCGCGCGCGCGGGCCGACGGCCGGAGCCGGCGCCCGCGGACCCGCGCCCGGTCCTGCCCGCCGCAGCGGCCCGCCGCCTCGCCACCCTGCTGGCCGACCGCTCCGGCGCGGCGGGCAGCGGCCGCCGGGGCAGCTCCCCGGACCTCATGGAGCTGCTCCCGCAGTGGCTCGCGGCAGCCGTCGAGCACGGGTACGCGGCGCCCCCGCAAGCGCTGCCCGCCCTGTTGGACGCGGCCCGGGGGCGTACCGACCTGCGCCCGGCGGCACTGGCGTTCGCCGGCCCGCGCGCCCTGTGGCTGGCCCGGTTGAACAGGGACTGGCGCTTCGCCCTGCGCGCGGCCCCCGGCGGCGGTGCCGCACTGCCCGGCCCCGACGACGCCGAGGGGGTGGAGCGGCTGTGGCAGGAGGGGCTGTTCGCCGAGCGGGTGGCGCTGCTGGGCGCACTGCGCGCGCGTGAGCCCGCGCTCGCGCGCGAACTGCTGGCGTCGACCTGGCCGAAGGAGCGGGCGGAGGACCGGCTGATGTTCCTCGACACGCTGCGCGCGGGCCTCGCCGCCGGGGACGAGCCGTTCCTGGAGCAGGCGTTGGGCGACCGCAGCCGCAATGTCCGGGCGACGGCCGCGGAGCTGCTGTCGGCGCTGCCGCACTCGGCGCTGGCCGCGCGCATGGCCGTACGGGCGGCGGCCTGTGTGGCTCTCGACCGTACGGGACCCGTGCCGGCGATCGCGGTCGAGCCGCCGGTCGAGTGCGATTCGAGCATGGAGTGCGACGGTGTGGTGGCCACGCCTCCCGCAGGCAGAGGAGAACGCTCATGGTGGCTGGGGCAGTTGGTGGAGGCCGCCCCGCTCGGCAGCTGGCCGGAGCGGCTCGGCGGGCGCACCGCGCGGGACATCGTGGCGCTGCCCGTGGCCGACGGCTGGCAGGGCGAACTGCACGCGGCCTGGTGCCGGGCGGCGGTGCGGCAGCGCGACGCCGACTGGTCGAGGGCCTTGCTCGGCGCGCCGTCGGCGCCGGAGGCGGGCGGACCGGGGGCGGTGTCCCTGGCGGAGCGCGCGAAGCTGCTGGCGGCCCTGGAGCCGGCGGAACGGGCCGCGTGGGTGGCCGGGTTCATCGCGACACACGGCCTGTCGGAGGCGTTCCAGCTGCTCGGGGTGTGCGCCGTGCCCTGGGCGCCGCCACTGGGCCGCTCGGTCGTGGACGCGCTCAACATCGCGCGCGACGCGGGCAGTTACCCCTGGAGCTTCAGCGGGGTGATGGGACTGGCCGAGCGCTGCCTGGACCCGGCGGAGGTCGCACGGCTGGAAGGGCTGCTGGCGATACCCGACGAGCGGGAGGACGCGGCGCCGGGAGCCGGGGGCTACTGGGCGGAGGCCTTCCAGCGGCTGGTCACGACGCTGCGGCTGCGAGCGGCGATGGCGGACGAGCTGGCACCGGCCGGCACCCCCCGCGCACCCCGCCCGGACCTGCCGTCGGCTCAGCCGCCGGACGCGGCCCGCTGACCCGCGTTCTCGCGCACCCACTCCACGATCGACGCCGTGGTCGCCCCGGGGGTGAAGATCTCCGCGACGCCCTTCTCCTTCAGCGGCGCGATGTCCTCCTCCGGGATGATGCCGCCGCCGAAGACCAGGATGTCCTCGGCCTCGCGCTCCTTGAGCAGGTCGATCACCGCGGCGAACAGCGTGTTGTGCGCGCCCGAGAGGATGGACAGACCGATCGCGTCGGCGTCCTCCTGGATGGCGGTGTCGACGATCTGCTCCGGCGTCTGGTGAAGGCCGGTGTAGATGACCTCCATACCGGCGTCGCGCAGGGCACGAGCGATGACCTTGGCCCCGCGATCGTGGCCGTCGAGCCCCGGCTTGGCGACCACCACGCGGATCGGACCGGCTGCCACACCCATCACTGCCTCCATAGACGATCCCGGAAGCGATCGCTTCCGGCCCATCACGACAAGTACCGCACTTCTGGCGCGTCCCGCCACCCGTCGCGAAGTGAACGAACGTTATCTCCAGCATCCCGCAACCGGCAGTTTTACGGTGCGCAGCGAGGGGGAAATCACACGTGGGACATGAGGGCACACGGGGGATGGAGCCGTCCTCCGGCGTGCCGACAGGAGGTCGGCCCATGAAGGTCACCGGAGTACTGCCACTCTCTCTTGCGATCTACCGGCGCCTGTGGCCGGGACGGCTCGCCGGACTGTCCATGGCGCTGCTCAAGGCGACCGCCCTCGAGGCCGCGATCCTGGCCGGCCACCTGCTGCTCTATCCGACCGGCTTCGTCCAGGAGCGCCGCTTCCCGGCCCTGCCCGCGCAGAACGGCGCCGCCCGGCTGCCCGTCCGCTCCGGCCCGCCGGTCGTGCTGCTGCATGGCTTCATCGACAACCGCTCGGTGTTCGTACTGCTGCGCCGCAGCCTCGCCCAGCACGGCCGGCAGCGCGTCGAGTCGCTCAACTACTCACCGCTGACCTGTGACATCCGCACCGCGGCCGAACTGCTCGGGCGGCATGTCGAGGAGATCTGCGAGCGCACCGGCAGCGCCCGCGTCGACATCGTGGGCCACAGCCTCGGTGGGCTGATAGCGCGCTACTACGTGCAGCGTCTCGGCGGCGATCTGCGGGTGCGCACGCTCGTCACCCTGGGCACCCCGCACGCGGGGACCCGGGTGGCGCCGCTCGCCGACGCCCATCCGATCGTGCGCCAGATGCGGCCCGGTTCCGGGGTGATCGAGGAGCTGGCCCGGCCCGCGCCCGGCTGCCGTACGCGGTTCGTCAGCTTCTGGAGCGACCTGGACACCATCATGGATCCGGTGGAGTCGGCGTGCCTGGACCACCCCGACCTCGACGTGCAGAACGTCCAGGTGACCGGCATCGGGCATCTCGCCCTGCCGGTGCACCCCGCGGTCGCGGCCGGGATACGCGAGGTCCTCGACACGGCGCGCCCCGGGGACGCGCTCGCCGGCGGTCTGACGGTGGCGTGACCTACAGACGGCCTTGAGGTGACCAGCAGCCACCTCACATCGAACGCTCATCGAACTCTCGGCCAAACTCGTGTCCGGCGTCCCCCGAAAGTCCGCCGATTGCCCGTTTCCGGCCCACGCGAAACCGGCTGAAGATTGTCGCGCCCAGGTACCGGCGGGTACAGTCGCCGCACTGCTCTGGCAGCCCCTGTTGTCGAGGCGAAAGAGAAGTTGGTGAACGACCGTCACCCGTCGGGGACCATGACCACCCCGGCCCCGGCTTCTGACGCCTCCTCCGCGCACTACGGCCACGCGCCGTACGGGACGCACGAAGCCTCCTACGGCGACTTCACCACGTACGGCGGCTACGACGCCACCGGTTTCGCGCACTCCCACGACACCACCGGCACCTTCCACGGCGACCCGCTCTTCGGCAGCCTGCCCGGCCCGCAGACCACCGGCGCCTACGACACGACGCCGTGGCAGACCGGCACGACGCCGCACTACGACGCGTACGCGGCCCAGCACCACGCCGCCTACGACTCCGGCGTGCACGACGCCACCGCCTGGACCGTTCCCCCGCAGGCCACGGGCCATGACGTCAGTGGACAGTGGGACGCGAGCGGCTGGCTCCAACCCGAGCAGCCCGGCGGCATGACCCAGCAGTGGGAGTGGGGCACCCAGAGCTTCGAGACCGGCGCGTACGACGCCACGCAGTGGAACTCCCCCGGCCAGGCCGTTCCCGAGCAGGCCGGCGTGCCGTTCGACCAGCAGGCCACCGCCACGTTCGAGCAGGTCGGCGACCCGGCCGCGGACTTCCCTCAGACGGGGTACGCCGCCGACGATCCGGTGGGCACCGCAAACGGTGAACCGCCCGCCGCGAACGACCTGTTGGAGGAGCAGGAAGAGACCACGCCGACGACCCGGGCGGGCGCGCGCAGCGCCGGGCGGTCCCGGCGCCGTACGCCTGCCAAGCGCTCCGCGCTGCTGACCGTCGCCGTGCCCTCGGCCTGTGTGATGGGTGTCGCCGGGATCGCGGTCGCCTCGGTCGGTGCCTTCAGCGACGACAGCAAGGACACCGCCGCCACCGCCGCGGACGCGCACGCGGTCAAGCCGGCGATCGCCAACAGCAAGCTGGACGCCCAGCTCAAGACGCTCTCCGCCGACGCCCACGACTTCGCCGACCGGGCCAGCCGGACGCAGGAGCGGATCGACCTCAAGAACCAGCAGGAGCAGGACCGCAAGAAGGCCCTCGCGGAGGCCGCGCTCAAGGAGCGGCTGCGCCCCAAGTTCGTCCTGCCGGTCACGCAGAGGGGGCTCAGCGCCTACTTCGGCCAGGCGGGCGTGAACTGGATGTCGGTGCACACGGGCATCGACTTCCCCGTCTCCTACGGCACCACGGTGATGGCCGCCACCGACGGCACCGTCACCACCAAGTGGAACAGCGCCTACGGCAACATGCTGATACTGACGGCGAAGGACGGCACGGAGACCTGGTACTGCCACCTGTCCAGCTACCAGGTCCCCGCGGGCACGTCCGTCAAGGCCGGCCAGCCGATCGCGTATTCCGGCAACTCCGGCAACTCCACCGGCCCGCACCTGCACTTCGAGGTGCATCCGGCGGGCGGAGCGGCCGTGGACCCGCTGCCGTGGCTGCGCAGCCACGGCCTGGACCCGACCTGAGCCGCGTATCCCGACGTGAGCCGTGACGGTGTGAGCCCCGCCGGTCCGGCGGGGCTCACACCTTCCACTGCTTCTACAGCTTCTCGACCGGCGCGTAGCGCAGCAGCAGCCGCTTCGGCTTGCCGTCGCCGAAGTCGATCGTCGCCTGGGCCTTGTCGTCGGCGCCCGCCACCGCGACGACCGTGCCGAGCCCGAACTGGTCGTGGGTGACCCGGTCGCCGACCGCCAGCGACACCGCCGGCTTGTCCGTCGTACGCCGCGTGGCGAACCCGGACGCGCCCGCGGCCGACGAGCGCGAGCGGGACGAGGACAGCGAGGCGGCGATCCCGGAGGCCGGGCCGGAGGAGACCGGAGCCGTCGCGCCCGTCCGCTTCCACTCCAGGTGCGCGGTCGGGATCTCCTCCAGGAAGCGGGAAGGCGGGTTGTACGACGGCTGGCCCCAGGCGCTGCGCATGGACGACCGGGTGAGGTACAGCCGCTCACGCGCGCGCGTGATGCCGACGTACGCGAGGCGCCGCTCCTCCTCCAGCTCCTTGGTCTGGCCGAGGGCGCGCATGTGCGGGAAGACGCCGTCCTCCATGCCGGTCAGGAAGACGACCGGGAACTCCAGGCCCTTGGCGGTGTGCAGGGTCATCAGGGTGATGACGCCGGCGCCTTCCTCGTCCTCGTCGGGGATCTGGTCGGAGTCGGCGACGAGGGCCACCTGCTCCAGGAAGTCGGCCAGCGTGCCCTGCTCGCCCTCCGCGCGCTCCTGCTCGAACTCCAGGGCCACGGCCGCGAGTTCCTGGAGGTTCTCGATGCGGGTCTCGTCCTGCGGGTCGGTGGAGGACTGCAACTCGGCCAGGTATCCGGTGCGTTCGAGGACGGCCTCCAGCACGGTGGCCGGTCCGGCGCCGGACTCCACGATGGTGCGCAGGTCCTCCATCAGCGTGTTGAACCGCTTGACCGCGTTGGTGGAGCGCGCGGCCATGCCGTACGCCTCGTCCACGCGCTTGAGCGCCTGCGGGAAGCTGATCTTCTCGCGCTGGGAGAGGGCGTCGATCATCGCCTCGGCGCGCTCGCCGATGCCCCGCTTGGGGACGTTGAGGATGCGGCGCAGCGGCACCGAGTCCTCGGGGTTGGCGAGAACGCGCAGGTAGGCCAGGACGTCCCGGACCTCCTTGCGCTCGTAGAAGCGGACGCCGCCGACGACCTTGTAGGGCAGGCCGACGCGGATGAAGACCTCTTCGAAGACACGGGACTGGGCGTTGGTGCGGTAGAAGACGGCCACGTCGCCCGCCTTGGCGTCGCCCGCGTCGACCAGGCGGTCTATCTCGTCGGCGACGAACTGGGCCTCGTCGTGCTCGGTGTCGGCGACGTAGCCGGTGATCCGGGCGCCCTGGCCGGCGTTGGTCCACAGGTTCTTCGGACGGCGGGACTCGTTGCGCTCGATGACCGCGTTGGCGGCGCTCAGGATCGTCTGGGTGGAGCGGTAGTTCTGCTCCAGCAGGATCGTCGTCGCGTTCGGGTAGTCCTCCTCGAACTGGAGGATGTTGCGGATCGTCGCGCCCCGGAAGGCGTAGATCGACTGGTCCGCGTCACCGACGACGCACAGCTCGGCGGGCGGGAGGTCGTGCTCGCCCGGCGGGGCGGCGACGTCCTCGGTGACGTCCTCGGCGGCGCGCTCGACGGTGCCGACCAGTTCGCGGACCAGTGCGTACTGGGCGTGGTTGGTGTCCTGGTACTCGTCGACCAGGACGTGCCGGAAGCGGCGGCGGTAGTGCTCGGCGACGTCCGGGAAGGCGCGCAGCAGATTGACCGTCGTCATGATCAGGTCGTCGAAGTCGAGCGCGTTGGCCTCGCGGAGGCGGGACTGGTAGAGCGCGTAGGCCTGGGCGAGGGTCTTCTCGAAGCCGTCGGCGGCCTGGGCGGCGAAGTCCTCCTCGTCGATCAGCTCGTTCTTCAGATTGCTGATCTTGGCGCTGAAGGACTTGGGCGGGAAGCGCTTGGGGTCGAGGTCCAGGTCGCGGCAGACCAGGGCCATCAGGCGCTTGCTGTCGGCGGCGTCGTAGATCGAGAACGACGACGTGAAACCGAGCTTCTTCGACTCGCGCCGCAGGATGCGCACGCACGCGCTGTGGAAGGTCATCACCCACATCGCGTGCGCGCGCGGGCCGACGAGCTGCTCGACGCGCTCCTTCATCTCGCCCGCGGCCTTGTTGGTGAAGGTGATCGCGAGGATCTGGCCCGGGTGCACGCTCCGCTCGGCGAGCAGGTGGGCGATGCGGTGGGTGAGCACACGGGTCTTGCCGGAGCCGGCGCCGGCGACGATGAGCAGGGGGGAGCCGGCGTGGACGACCGCGGCGCGCTGGTTGTCGTTCAGCCCCTCCAGCAGCGCCGCCGCGTCGAGTGCGGGGCGGGGGGCGCCGTCGCGGTAGTAGGAATCCCGGTCCGGCGGCACGTCGAACTTCCCGCCGAACAGATCGTCCGGAAGCGGCTCCGGAGCGTGATCGTCCTCGGGCGGCGGCGGAGGCTCCTCCTCGCGCCCGCGCGGGGGCTGGAGGTCCGCCAGGAAGCTGTCGTCAAAGAGGCTGCTCATCGCTCTCCGAGTCTAGGGCGCCCCACCGACAACCGGTCGCCGTCCCGGGAAGAAGACCGCGCGGGCGAAGGGGCGAACATCCCTTACCCAGCGGAATCACCCGATGACCCGGACGTGATTCCGGTCTCGGATCACGAAAATGTATCGGACATATCACGCACCAACCTTCACACTAGCCACACGAGTTGGCTAGGTTGCGGTCGGGCCGCGTGCGCGGCCCCCGCCGAGTCCGGCCCGTCCCGTACGGGGCACCCGGAGCCGGGGACCCACCGAACCTGGGGTGAATCGGCCGAATCCCGTCCGGGACGACGCCGTAGGGCAACCCTTCCGAACCACCGCCCGAACCCGACAGCTAACCCGGTAGGCGGACCATTGGAAGGAGTCGCCTCCCTTGGCGTCGCACCGCAAGCCGCGCCCCGGCGGGACCACCGCGGCGGGTATACGCACCCCCGCTCTCGCCACCGCCGCCCTCACCTCCATAGCCATGCTGTCCCAGACCGCCGAGGCCGCCCCGGGCACCGACCACAACCGGCCGAGCCTGGAGGAGGTGGAGAAGAAGGTCGACGACCTCTACCGGCAGGCGGAGTCGGCGACCGAGAAGTACGACGCGGCCAAGGAGCGCACCGGCAAGGAGCGCGGCCACGTCGACGCCCTCCGCCAGGAGGTCGCCCGCCGCACCGACAGCCTCAACAAGGCCCGCGAGGAGCTGGGTTCGTTCGCCGCGGCCCAGTACCGCACCGGCGCCGCCGCGCCGAGCACGGCCACCTTCCTGCTGGCGAACGACCCGCAGGACTACTTCGACCAGACCCAGCTGATGAACCGGCTGACCACGCGCGAGAAGAGCGCGGTCGACGCCTACATCGGCGATCAGGCCGCCACGATGAAGAAGCGGCGGGAGGCCGCCGAGAGCCTCCAGACGCTGACCACCTCGCAGCAGGACCTCCAGACGGCCAAGACGACCGTCCAGAAGAAGCTCGCCTCCGCGCGCGAACTGCTCTCGCAACTGACGGCCCAGGAGAAGGCGCGACTCGCGCAGATCGAACAGGCCAAGCAGCAGGAGGCGGCGCGCAAGGCGGCCGAGCTGGCGAAGCAGCAGGCCGCGGCCCGGGCCAAGCAGCAGAGCAGTTCGTCCGGCTCGTCGTCGTCCGGCTCCGGCGGGTCCACGTCCACGGGCTCGACGGGTTCCACCTCTTCGGGGTCCTCGGGATCCTCCGGCTCGTCCGGTTCGTACGACACGAAGGCCGAGAAGGCCCTCGCCTTCGCCCGCGCCCAGATCGGCAAGCCGTACGTGTGGGGCGCCACCGGGCCGGGCTCCTACGACTGCTCGGGCCTGACCCAGGCCGCATGGAAGGCAGCCGGCGTCGCGCTCCCGCGCACCACGTACGACCAGGTGAACGCCGGCACCACGGTCTCCCTGGCGGACGCGCGCCCGGGCGACCTGATCTTCTTCTACGACGACATCAGCCACGTCGGCCTCTACATCGGCAACGGCATGATGATCCACGCCCCCAAGCCGGGCGCCTACGTCCGCGAGGAGTCGGTGTACTACGGCGGAGAATCGATCATCCACAGCGTGGTCCGCCCGGGCTGATCTCCGCACCGGTGCCCACGCGCGCGTACCGGCGTTTCCCGGCCACGCGCGCGTACCGGCTGTTCTCGCGCCTCGGCTCCGCGTCCCGGACCTGGCCTGGTACGTCGTCCTGCCGGCGGCCGAGGCGGCGCGGCCCCGGCCCGGCTACGACGTACGGCGGTGGTCGACGGTGTTCCCGATGGGGATGACGGCGGCTGCGACGCTTTCCGTCGCGGCCGCCGTGCGACTCCCGTGGCTCCGGTGGCCGGGGCGGGTGCTGGTGTGGGTGGCGGTGGCGGCGTGGCTCGCGGTCGGCGCCGGAGCGGTGCGCGCGGCCCGTACGGCGGGAGGGACGGCCGTCAGGTCCACAGGACGGCGATGAAGATGTTCGCCATGGTCAGCAGGCCGACGACGCCGAAGGCACCCTTCTCGACCTTCTCCTCGTCGCGCTTGACGTAGACCAGGCCGAGGATCACGATCAGCAGGGCCAGCTTCAGACCGATCTTGATGGTGTTGATGTGGTGGTCACCGGCCTGGTTGAGGCCGACCAGCACCACTCCGGTGACGAGCATGGTGAGCGCGCCGTGCAGCATCCCGGGGACGAAGCGGGCCGTGCCCTGGCCCATCGCCTTCATCTGGGTGAGGAAACCGCCGAGCAGCGCCGCGATGCCGATGATGTGCAGGCCGACGAAGAGATGGATGAGTACGTCCATGAGGCCGGAGCCTAATCAGGGCGATGCGGTCCCTCGCCACCGGGCCCTGGCACAGCCGTCCGCACCCGGCCGTCCACCGCTGCGGATCTTGCATATATGCGGCCCATAGCACCTCACGCCTCCCGCCTGTTCCGCTTTCCGCGCATCGGTCACCACGCCACGTGAAGGGGACGACTCCGGACCGGCCGCACGATCACGTACGGTCACCTACCGATCTGTCGACGCCAGTTCCGTACACTGCGTTACCTACCCGTCACACTCCGGCCTAGCGTCCTCCCCCAGGTGACCGGCTCCCCATCACCGCCCGGGCCAGGGGCGGCGGCCGGGCACCACCGCCGAGAAGGGTCCGGCGGCGGCCCGTTCCCCCTGTGCGGGCCACCGCCGGACGCAGGCACCGCTGGGCCGGACCGCACGGCCCACGGACCGCTCGGCCGTCGGATCGTGTCGAGTCGCACGGAAGGACGTGACAGTCCAGGTGGCAGCGCACCGCAAGCCCCGGCAACGCCCGATCGGCCCCACGGCCCGGACCGCTGCCACGCTCGCCCTGACGGGCGCGGCCACCGCGACGGGCTTCGGCGGTTCGGCGCACGCCGAGCCCCCGCCGACACCGGCACAGGTGAAGGCCAGGGTGGACGCGCTGTACCAGCAGGCCGAGGCCGCGACCGAGAAGTACGACGGTGCCAAGGAGGCGGCGGACAGCACCCGGCGCAGGCTCAACGCCCTGCGCGACGAGACCGCCCGCAAGCAGGACGGCCTCAACTCGGCCCGGGAGGCGCTCGGTTCGTTCGCCACGGCGCAGTACCGCGCCGGCGGCTTCTCCCCCGCCTGGCAGCTGGCCCTCTCCGACAACCCCGACCGGTACCTGGCCGACGCCGCGTTCGCCGAGCGGGCCGGTGACCAGCAGGCCGCCGCCGTGTCCCGGGTGCGCGAACAGCTGTGGGAGATCGAGCAGTTGCGCGGCGCGGCGCGCGTCCAGCTGACGTCGTTGCGCTCCCGGCAGGCGGAGCTGCGGCGTCAGAAGACGACGATCACCGGCAAACTGGGCGAGGCCCGGCGGCTGCTGGCGCGGCTCACGCCGCGGCAGCGGTCCGCGGTCACCGGCGACGGCGGCACCCGGGGGCGTGCCTCCCGGTCCGCCTCGGACGTCCGGGACGCCCTTGCACAGGCCGGGCCCGCCGCGGCCCCCGACACGCGGGCGGCGGCGGCCGTCGGCTACGCCTACGCCAAGCTCGGCAGCCCCTACGTGTGGGGGGCGACCGGCCCGAACGCCTTCGACTGCTCGGGCCTGGTCCAGGCCGCCTACCGCTCCGCCGGCATCTCCCTGCCCCGCACCACCTACGCCCAGATCGACGCGGGCCGCCGCGTCTCCCGCTCCGAACTGCGGCCCGGGGACCTGGTGTTCTTCTACTCCGGCGTCAGTCACGTCGGCATCTACGTGGGAGGCGGACTGATGATCCACGCCCCCAACCCCTCGGCGCCGGTCCGGCTGGCCCCGATCGACCTGATGCCGTTCGCGGGGGCGACCCGGGTGGTGTGAGGGCGCCCCCCAGGGGTCCCGGAGCCGGTCGGGGTCAGACCAGGCGGCGGGCCGTCGCCCAGCGGGTCAGCTCGTGGCGGTTGGACAGCTGGAGCTTGCGCAGGACCGCCGAGACATGGGACTCGACCGTCTTCACCGAGATGAACAGCTGTTTGGCGATCTCCTTGTAGGCGTAGCCGCGGGCGATCAGCCGCAGCACCTCGCGCTCGCGCTGGGTGAGGCGGTCCAGGTCCTCGTCCACGGGCGGGGCGTCGGTGGAGGCGAAGGCGTCCAGGACGAACCCGGCCAGCCGCGGCGAGAAGACCGCGTCGCCCTCCTGCACCCGGAAGATCGAGGCGACCAGATCGGTGCCCGTGATGGTCTTGGTGACATAGCCTCGGGCGCCGCCGCGGATCACTCCGATCACGTCCTCCGCCGCGTCCGACACGGACAGCGCGAGGAAGCGGACGGGCTGCTCGGCGTCCGCCATCAACGCCGCGCACCGGCGCAGCACTTCGACCCCGCCGCCGCCCGGCAGGTGGACGTCGAGGAGGACCACCTCGGGCCGGGTCGCGGTGATGACCGTGACCGCCTGGTCGACGTCCGCTGCCTCCCCGACCACCTCGACCCCGGTCTCCGCGGTCTGGCCGATCTCGGCCTGGACACCGGCGCGGAACATCCGGTGGTCGTCCACGAGCACGACCCGTACGTGCCGTCCGGCCGCGCCGGCCCCCGTCGTACCGTTCGTCTCGGTCGCGTCGCTCATGACGTCTTCTCCGCCCTCTCCATCTCCAGCTCGACCTCCGTGCCGCCGCCGGGCACCGCCCGCAGCCGGGCCGTGCCGCCGTTGCGCTCCATGCGGCCGATGATCGATTCTCTGACGCCCATCCGGTCGGCGGGTATCGCGTCGGGGTCGAAGCCCGGTCCGCGATCGCGTACGGACACGAAGACCGTCCTCCCCTCGACTTCGGCATAGACCTGTACGGCACCGCCCTCGCCACCGTACTTGGCGGCGTTCACCATCGCCTCGCGCGCGGCCTGCATCTGCGCACGGGTCCTGTCGTCCAGCGGGCAGTCACCGACGACGACCACCTCGATGGGCACACCGTGCTTGTCCTCGACCTCGGCCGCGCTGCGCCGCACCGCCTCGGCGACCGTGTCCGGCTCGTCGGCCTCGTCCTTGCCGGTGCCCTCCGGCTTGTACAGCCAGGTGCGCAGGTCGCGCTCCTGGGCGCGGGCGAGACGGCGCACCTCGCCCGCGTTGTCCGCGTTGCGCTGGATCAGGGTGAGGGTGTGCAGCACGGAGTCGTGGACGTGCGCGGCGACCTCGGCGCGCTCCTGGGCGCGGATGCGCATCAGGCGCTCCTCCGACAGGTCCTGGGTCATGCGCACCAGATAGGGACCTGCGAGCAGCGTGATGCCGACGAGGACGGCGAGCGCCGCCTGGAGGACCGCGCCGAGGTGGGCGGCCGACCCCTGGAGCACGAAGACGGCCGAGACACCGGCCGTGACGAGCAGGACACCGCCGGCTGCGCGCAGCAGCGTCAGTGTGCGGCGCCGGCGGCCGACCTCGACCCAGCGGGCCCGGCGTGCGTTGTCCGCCTGCCTCCACACCAGGGCGACACCGGCCGCGACGAGCACGGCCGGCACCAGATACGCCTTGGCGGCGCTGGTCAGATTGACGCTGCCCACGAACACCATGGACACGGCGACCATGAGGAGCAGCGCGACGATCTGGCCCTTGTCCGGTCTGCGGGCCACGAGTCTGCGGCGGCCGCCCGGCGCGGTCTCCGCGGCGACCGGCGGCTTGTGACCTCCGACGCCGCCGACGCCGAGGGGGACGAAGAACCAGAAGGCCGCGTACAGCAGCGCGCCGAGGCCGTTGGCCATGAACAGGCCGACGAAGACGAGCCGCACCCAGATGACGGGCAGCCCGAGATGCCCGGCGAGGCCCCGCGCCACTCCGCCGAGCCAGCGTCCGTCGCTGCTGCGGTAGAGCTTGCGCGGCGGCCGCGGGTCGTCGACTGGCAGGCTTGCGGCTTCCGGCATGCCAACGATGGTCACATGACCGGCGGGGCCAGGCATCAGGGTCGGCCCCCGAGACGCCCCTGATCTTCGGCGGAACCCGGTCGGGGAGCGCCGGGCGAGTAGGGTCCGGTGCCGGTCGAACGGCTCCCCGCCCCTTCTCAGGGCCGAATTCAGGGTTCGCCCAGGGTCGTCCCGACTGCCGTCGCGACGGCCGGGCCGTCACCATGGACGCATGACGGATCACGAGCACGCCGCGACGGGTCCGGGACCCGGCCCCGGCCCGCGCCCGGCCCCGGGCACCGGACCGACGGATGCCGGGCCCGCCGCGACACGGAAGACGGGAGCGGCCGGCCCCGGCACCGACACCCCCGCCGGGGAAGAGGAGCAGGAGCAGCAGGCCGTCACGGCCTTCGACCGGTTCCGGCGCGACCGCCGGCACAAGATGATCGCGGGCGTGTGCGCGGGCCTGGGCCGGCGGACGGACATGGACCCGGTGATCTTCCGGATCACGCTGGCCGTGCTGTCCGCGACCGGCGGCATCGGCCTGATCTTCTACGGCTTCGTCTGGCTCCTCGTGCCGTTCGAGGACGAGGAGGAGAACGAGCTGCGCAAGCTCCTGACCGGCCGGGTCGACGGGCAGGCGCTCGCCGCCGTGCTGTTCGCCCTGGTCGGCTGCGGGATCTTCCTGACCCTGCTGCGAAACGGCGGGGTGCTGACCTTCGCCGCGGTGCTCTCTCTCCTGCTGGCGGGCGCCGGGTACTGGTCGCGGCGCCGCGGCGGTGCCGACCCCGACCCCCTCGCCGCGCAGGCCGCCGCCGACGCCCCGCCGGAGGCCCAGGCGCCGCCGGTCGTCACCACCTATCCGTCCTGGTGGCGGGACCCGATCGTCAAGGACGGCACCCATGTCGGCGGCACGGGCTATCTGTGGGGGCCCGGCGACACCCGCGACCGCGACCTGACCTCGGTCGTCGACGTGCGCGTCGCGTTGCCGTGGCCGCACACCGGCTCCATACAGCCGCGGCCGGCCGCGCCCCCGAGACCGCGCGGACCGCGCTGGATCGGCGGCTGGGTGTTCCTGCTCGCCCTGGTGGCGGGCGGCCTGGGCACGGGGCTCACCTGGGACACCCGCCCGCTGGGCACCAGCCTCCAGACCGGTCTCGCCTGCGCGCTGGCGGTCTTCGGCCTGGGCCTCGCGCTCAGCTCCTTCCTGGGGCGCACGGGCGCCGGGACGGTGTTCCTGGCGCTGGTCACGGCGGTGCTGCTCGCCGGGGCGACGGCCATGCCGAAGGACATCACCACCCACTGGAGGGACACCTCCTGGACACCCGCGGCGACGGCACAGGTCCAGCCGCGCTACGACCTCGGCACCGGTCGGGGCACCCTCGACCTGACCCGGGTACGTCCGGCCGAGGGAGAGACGGTCACGACGAACGCCCATGTGGGAGCCGGGCAGCTGCGGGTGATCCTGCCGGCGGCCGGGACCGTGCGGATGGACATCGAGGTGGGAGTCGGCGACATCCGGCTGCCGGGGGACAACAGGAAGGACGTGGACGTGCGGCCACGCAGGCTTCAGAACGTGACACTGGCGCCGGCCAAGGGCGCCGAGAGCGCCGGCACGCTGGACCTCGAACTCGGGGTCGGTGCGGGACAGGTGGAGGTCAGCCGTGCTGCGTCATGAGTTCCAGCCCGGGAGGCTGATCGCCGGGCTCTTCCTCACCGCCGCAGGGGCGGTCTGTGCGGGAGCCGCGGGCGGGCTGTGGAAGACACCGTGGTTCGCGATCGCACCGCTGGTCGTGACCGGGCTGTTCCTGGCCGCTGTGGCAGGGGGCGTGGCCCGGGCGATACGCAGACGGAGCGGCACGGAGGGCGACTGACGGCAGCCGGCCGCCGACCTGCCTACCGGTATCCGCCCTGCCGTCGTCGGGATCGCCAGAGCGCGTCCACGGAGAGGTAGGGGGCGCCGGCCAGGATCAGGGGGAGCCAGGCCATCAGGTAGGCGAGGTCGTTGCCGTAGTAGTAGGGGGTCGTCGCCCAGCTCACGGTCAGCCACAGGCTGAGCGAGATCAGCGCGCCGCCGAGCGCGGCCAGCCGGGCGAGCAGGCCGAGCAGGGTGCCGATGCCGACGGCCAGTTCACCGAAGGCGATGGCGTAGCCGAAGCCGACGGGGCTCTTCAGGGCCAGGTCGATCAGGGCCGGGACGGCGGCGGAGTCGCGGGCCGCGCGCATGATGTCGCCGACCGAGCCGGTGCCGCCGGACTTCATGAAGGCGCTGTCGGTGAGCTTGTCCAGGCCGGCGTAGATGAAGGTGACGCCGAGGAAGACGCGCAGCGGGAGCAGGGCGTAGTGGGCGGCCGTGTCCCGCCAGCCGCGGGGGCCGTTCAGCCGGTTCATGTGCGTGTCCGTGCGCATGCCGTGAGTCATCGTCGCCAGCCGCCTCTCGCCCGCCGTCCCACCCCTCACTCGACGATACGTACGACAGTCAGGGCCGGTTCAATCCCCTCCCGGAGGTTTTTCCGGAATTCGGGTGCTTGTGCGAAGCGGGCATGTGAAAGCGCGAAAGGACGAAAGGAAGGGAGGAAGGAAGACATGACGGTGACGCGGCAGCGGTCCGGGTCACTCCGTCACCCGGACCGTGTACCGGTTGGTCGCCACCCCGGCCGCGGTGACCACCTGGACCTCCACCGAGCCCGGCTCGACCTCGACCGGTACGGGGACGGTCAGGACGGTGTCGGTGGGGTTGCGGAAGCCACCCGTGACGGGAATCAGAGGGACGTGCACGTCGACGGTGCCGATGCGGACCACCATCCGGGAGAGCCGGTCGGCGGTCCGGGCACCGGGCGGGACGAAGCCCGCGCCGCGGATCTCGATGTCGTCGCCGGTGCGGATCGGCCCGTCCAGGTCGCCCGGTTCGCGGGCGCGGACCACGGAGAGGACGACCGGGCGGCCGCCCTCGGCGTACTTGCCGGCCAGGTAGGTGGCGGCCGAGATCAGCACGATCACGGCCAGCCCCCAGGGCAGATCGGGCAGTTGGTCGGGCCGGCGGGCGAGCCGTACGGCGGCGAACACCAGGGCGACGGCGCTGATGACGGCGTACTGGATGTCGCTGAAAGCGCCCCGGCCGGAGTCGTCGGTGAGCAGGTCGGCGGCGCGCGGCCGGTGGGCCGGCACCTTCTGCAGCCGCTGGGCGAGGATGCGCAGCGCCACTACGCGGCGGACCAGGACGGCGATGCCGCACACCACGCCGAGGACGGTCACCACGCCCGTGCCGCGCGCGAGGTCGAGTCCCGAGATCAGCGCGTCGCGTTCGGCGTGGCCGGAGGCGGCGGCGAGCCGGGCGGCCAGCAGCAGCACGGCGTAGCCGACGAACAGCACCCAGGCGGCGGCCACCGTGCGGGAGGTGGACATCCGGTTGTCCTCGCCGATCACCGGGGCGAGCGCTCCGCCGCGGGCGCGGTGGAGCCGGCCGGCGGTGGTCAGGGCGCCGGCGACGACGAGCGCGGCGAGCAGCGCCGCGGTGCGGGCGGTGGTCCAGCCCGCACCGATCGCGGTGAGCGCCTCGCCGAGCAGGAGGGCGACGACGCCGCCCCACACCGCGACCACCGTGAGCAGCCACAGCCCGGCGACCCACGCCTCGCCCTCGGCGCGGCCGCGCTCCGCGACGGCCTCCGCGCGCTGGGTCAGTTCCTCCGACACCCACTGGCGGGACGCCGAGGCCGAGTGCGCCACGCCTGCCGGCAGCCCCTGCCCCGCGGCGAACTCGTCCCGTCGGCGCAGGAACGCGGCGACGGCCCGCCGGTGCCCCTCGCGGGCGCCGTGCGGACAGTCCTCGCAGGTGCAACCGCCCTCGTGGGTCCCGTCGGCACCCGTGTCCTGTCTCGCCTCCTGCACCGCCACGCCGGACGCCCGCCTTCCCCACGACTTGTCGACACGGCCGGCGGCCCCTCGGCAGGCCGTCTCGTCGCCGCACAACTCCCCCGCTTCGTCAGCGAATTGTGCCCTACGGCGAGCCGTCCGGGCTTGTCGGACCGGGTCAGGGCGGGTGAAGTGAGGGCCTGTGTGTTGACTCGGCCGGCGAGGAGTTCGCGTCGGCGAAGGCGGTCGTGCTCGGGGAGTTCAGCTGAGCAGGTCCGGTTCGCTGCGGCTGATGTCCTGCCACAGCGGCTGGTAGTTGATCCAGGCCACGAGGTCGCCGCCGAGCTGTTCGCGGGTGGCGACGGCCAGTTTGTGGTCGATGAGGACCGGGCGGCCGGCCGCCTTCGCCATCAGCTGCACCTGGCAGGAGCGTTCCATGGACAGGAACCACCAGGCGGCCGCGTCCACCGAGTCGCCGACGGTGAGCAGTCCGTGGTTGCGCAGGACGAGCGCCTTGCGGGAGCCGAGGGCGGTGGCGATGCGGCGGCCTTCCTCGGCGTCGACGGTGACGCCGCTGTAGGCGTCGTAGAGCGCCACGTCCTCGTAGAAGGCGCAGCTCTCCTGGGTGATCGGGTCGACCAGCTCGCCGAGCGCGGCGAGGGCGCGGCCGTGCACGGAGTGGCAGTGGGCGACGGCGACGACGTCGGGGCGCGCGGCGTGGACCTGGGCGTGGACGGTGAACGCGGCCTGGTTGACGTGGTAGCGGCCCTCGATGACCTGCCCGTCCTGGTTGGCGAGGACGAGGTCGCTGACGGTGACGTGCTTGAACGGCATGCCGAAGGGGTTCACCCAGAAGCAGTCGGTGAACTCCGGGTCGCGTGCGGTGATGTGGCCCGAGACCCCGTCCTCGAATCCGCTGCGCCCGAAGACCCGCAGGGCCCCGGCGAGTCGCTCCTTGCGGTGCCGGCGTTCGTCCTCCGCCGAGTCGTGCATCGGCGGCATGGCGAAGCGGAGCTGGTCGGTGGGCAGCGGCAGGGGCGAGGTCGGCCCGTGCATAGGTCCTCCAGCGCTGGATTGCGGTCTGGGCCGGAAGTTACCCGCGGTCAGCGCAAAAGGGCAGAGTCGTTTTGTAAAGATGACGTACGCAGCGAATACACGACAGAGGTTGTCCGGTTTACCGGTGAGACTGTCGCGTATGACGTCCGTGAACTGGGAGGCCTTCGCCTCCGCCGAACCCGAACTGGCCCGGATCACCGAGGAGCGCTTCCGCGCCCACCGGCATCATGTGCTCGCCACCGTGCGCAAAGATGGTTCGCCGCGCACCTCCGGGCTGGAGACCGACTTCCGTGGCGGCGAGCTGTGGCTCGGCATGATGGACCGCTCGCTGAAGGCCCTCGACCTGCTGCGCGATCCCCGCTTCGCGCTCCAGGCGAACCCGGGCGAGGGCACGGAGATGGGCGGCGGGGACGTACGGATCTCGGGCCGGGCGTACGAGGTCGAGGGCGAGCGGAAGTCCGGATACGCGAAAGAGGCGGAACCGCCGGAGCCGTTCCACCTCTTCCGTACCGAGCTGACGGAGGTCGTGCGGACCTACGTCGAGGACGAGCGGTATCTCGTCCTCCAGGTCTGGAAGCCCGGTGCGCCCCTGCGCACGGTCAGGCGCGCGTAGGAGCCGTGGGAGTCAGCCGGTCACTCCCACTCGATGGTGCCCGGGGGCTTCGAGGTCACGTCGAGGACGACGCGGTTGACGTCCCGGACCTCGTTGGTGATGCGGGTCGAGATACGGGCGAGGACGTCGTAGGGCAGCCGGGACCAGTCGGCGGTCATGGCGTCCTCGGAGGAGACCGGGCGCAGCACGATCGGGTGACCGTAGGTGCGGCCGTCGCCCTGGACGCCCACGCTGCGGACGTCGGCGAGCAGGACCACCGGGCACTGCCAGATGTCACGGTCCAGGCCGGCCGCGGTCAGCTCCTCGCGGGCGATGGCGTCGGCGTCGCGGAGCAGGTCCAGACGCTCCTTCGTCACCTCGCCGACGATGCGGATGCCGAGACCCGGGCCCGGGAAGGGCTGGCGCTGGACGATCTCGTCCGGCAGGCCCAGCTCCTGGCCGACCATCCGGACCTCGTCCTTGAACAGCTTGCGCAGCGGCTCGATGAGCTGGAACTCAAGGTCCTCGGGGAGGCCGCCGACGTTGTGGTGCGACTTGATGTTGGCGGTGCCGGTGCCGCCGCCGGACTCGACCACGTCCGGGTACAGGGTGCCCTGGACCAGGAACTCCACGGCCGGGCCCGCGTCGGCGATGATCTCGGCCTGCGCCTGCTCGAAGACGCGGATGAACTCCCGGCCGATGATCTTGCGCTTCTCCTCGGGCTCCGAGACGCCCTTGAGCGCGGTCAGGAAGCGCTCCTCGGCGTCGACGACGACCAGCTTGACGCCGGTCGCGGCCACGAAGTCCTTCTCGACCTGCTCGGTCTCGCCCTTGCGCATCAGACCGTGGTCGACGTACACGCAGGTCAGCTGGTCGCCGATGGCGCGCGCGACGAGGGCGGCGGCGACGGCGGAGTCCACGCCGCCGGACAGACCGCAGATCGCACGCTTGTCGCCGACCTGCTCGCGGATCGCGGCGACCTGCTCCTCGATCACGTTGCCGGTGGTCCAGGACGGGGTCAGGCCCGCGCCGCGGTACAGGAAGTGCTCCAGCACCTGCTGGCCGTGCGTGGAGTGCATGACCTCGGGGTGGTACTGGACGCCGTAGAGCTTCTTCTCGTCGTTCTCGAAGGCGGCGACCGGGACGACGTCCGTGGACGCGGTCACGGAGAAGCCCTCGGGGGCGGCGGAGCAGGCGTCGCCGTGCGACATCCACACGTGCTGCTCGGCCGGGGTGCCCTCGAAGAGGGTGGAGGACGTCCGGGAGACGTGCAGGTCGGTGCGGCCGTACTCGCGGGCGCCGGTGTTGTCCACCGTGCCGCCGAGGACCTGCGCCATCAGCTGGAAGCCGTAGCACATGCCGAAGACGGGCACGCCGGCCTCGAAGAGCGCGCGGTCGAGGCGGGGGGCACCCTCCTCGTAGACCGACGAGGGGCCGCCGGAGAGGATGATCGCCGCGGGGTTCTTGGCGAGCATCTCCTGGACCGGCATGGTGCTCGGCACGATCTCGCTGTAGACCCGCGCCTCGCGGACGCGACGGGCGATGAGCTGGGCGTACTGCGCGCCGAAGTCGACGACCAGGACGGTGTCGGGGGCGGCGGCAGCGGTGTTCGCTGATGACACGGGGTGCCTTCTGGTGGTCGGGCGGGGGTCTGTGGTTCCGATTCTAACGGGGCGGGGGTGGGACCTCTTCGGTCAGGCGCCGTGGCATACTGACCGCATGCTCGCGCACTCGACCTTCCTCTTTACCTATGGCAACCGGCCCGCCGGCTGCCATGGTCGTGCTGCTTGAGCTGAGCGAACGCCAAGCGACTTCCCAGGCGCCCCGGGCCGACAAGGCCCGGGGCGCCTGACGTTTTCCGGGTTCTGTCGTTCCGGGGCTCCCCCGACAGCCGCCCACCGGTCCCAGCGACCCTCACCCAGGAGCCCCGAACATGACCACCACCTCCCCGGAAGCGCCCGAAGCCCCGGAAGTCCCCGAAGCCCCGGAAGAGACCATCGCCGGTGCCCGTGAGCGCATCGACGTGCTCGACGACCGGATCATCGGCCTCATCCAGGAGCGGATGGCCGTCTCCGCCGTCGTGCAGCAGACCCGCATCACCTCCGGCGGGCGGCGCGTGCACCTCTCCCGCGAGATGGAGATCCTCGGCCGCTACCGCGAGGCCCTCGGCAAGCCCGGCACCCCCCTCGCCATGACCCTGCTCGAACTGTGCCGGGGTCGCATCTGAGTTCTACCGCCGTCTCACCCGTACGGCGCGTGACCGGCCCGCGCACCGCTTCGTTGAGGGGTTGTCCGTGCCAGCCAGGGGCGGGCCCGACAGAACCACGCGTGGCTCGCTGGAGCGATGAGGCGTACGGGTCGTGCCGTGCGCCGTGGGACCTCGCTCCGGAAAGTGACCGGACGGCAGGGGACAGCAGCCCGGTCACCCCAGAGAACGGTCGGCTCCGGGGACGCCCGGGGCCGACCGGCGGGAAAACTGCACATCAGCACCAGTGCCGGGTCGAACGATGCGCCGCAGCCCCGGGTCCCCGCGCAGACAGCGAACGACGGCACGACGGCACTGCTGCCTACTCCGACCGCCGACCGACCAGCGGTGCGCCCCCCCCCGGCACCGCTTCCCAGGCACCGACGCTGCCCTGCCGTCGGTGCTGACTGAAAGAGAAGGGCCCCGCGACCTCTCCGTCCCGCGGGGCCCTTCGTCATGCCCAAGGCCCTTCGGCATACCCGAGAAGGCACCGGCAAGTGACTCGGATCACATCGAAATCCGGTGCCGCCGGGGCAACCGTTCATGGTTCTCGCTGATCAAACCTGCCGAGTCGTACGAGGGACCTGCTTTCGGAGGGGGATGCAGGTCCCTCTGCGCCGATTCCTGTGCAGGTTCCTGCGCCGGCCCGCGCGGGGCGCCGCGCTTACTTCTTCGGCGGCACCGCCGGAATCCCCAGGAACGGCAGCCGCAGTGCGCCGAAGGCGTCCTGCGGGACCGCCGGGGACTGCGGTTCGACCGGCTTCAGGCGCTCGTACGCCGCTCCCGGTGCCGGGCGCGGGTCCGCCTCGCCCTTGTTCGGCCAGAACGACATCGCACGCTCGGCCTGCGCGGTGATCGTCAGCGAGGGGTTCACGCCCAGGTTCGCCGAGACCGCGGCGCCGTCCACGACCGAGATGCCGGGGTGGCCGTAGAGACGGTGGTACGGGTCGATCACTCCGGTCTCCGCCGAGTCGCCGATGGGGCAGCCGCCGAGGAAGTGCGCGGTCAGCGGGGTGCCCATCAGTTCGCCGACGTTGCTGCCGGCGAAGCCGTTGATCTCGGCGGCGAGCACGCTCGCGGCCTCGGTGGCGGCCTTGATCTGCTTGGGGTTGGGGGCGCCGTGGCCCTGGCGGGCGGTGAGCAGGCCCTTGCCGACGCCGTTGGGCTTCAGGTACGTCGTCAGCGAGTTGTCCAGGGACTGCATGACCAGGCCGATGATGGTCCGCTCCGACCAGCGCCGGTTGGACAGCGACCGCAGCACCAGGAGCGGGTGCCTGGCCGCGTTCGTCAGCCAGGCCAGCGCGCGCGAGGAGCCCTCCGCGTACGGCACCTGGAGGATCGACAGGCCGCCCATCGCGTTGGAGCCCTTGCCGTAGCGGACCGGCTCGATGTGCGTGTTCTCGTCCGGGTGGATCGAGGACGTGATCGCGACGCCCTGCGTGAAGTCGGCCGCCGCCGTGCCGTGTGCCTTGCGGTAGCGGCGGTTGTCGGTCTGCGCGCCGACCAGCGCCTCGGAGTTGGTCCGGGTCAGGTGGCCGAGGCGCTCGGACAGGTACGGCAGCTGGCCGCCGGACCGCATCCGGTGCAGCAGGGTCTGCGTGCCGTAGGTGCCGGCCGCGAGGACGACCTTCCGGGCGGTGAACAGACGGCCCTCGCCCTTCTTCTTCCGGTCCGTCGGCAGGGTCGCCACCGCGTACCCGCCGCGCGAGTCGTCCGTGACGGACACGACCGTCGTCATGGGGTGCACCTCCGCGCCCGCCCGCTGGGCGAGGTGGAGGTAGTTCTCGTTGAGGGTGTTCTTCGCACCGTGGCGGCAGCCGGTCATGCACTCGCCGCACTCGGTGCAGGCGTTGCGGGACGGGCCCGCGCCGCCGAAGTACGGGTCGGCGACCTCCTGCCCCGGGCTCGCCTTCGCCGTCCCGTCGGCGTCCTTGCCGTCACCGAAGAACACCCCGACCGGGGCCAGATGGAAGGTGTCGCCGACGCCCATCTGCTGGGCCGCCGCCTTCAGATGCACGTCGGACGGCGTCATCGTCGGGTTCAGGCGGACGCCGAGCATGCGCCGGGCCTGGTCGTAGTACGGCCGCAGCTCCTCCTGCCAGTCGGTGATGTCCTTCCACTGCGGGTCCTCGAAGAAGGGCTTCGGCGGGACGTAGAGGGTGTTGGCGTAGTTGAGCGAGCCGCCGCCCACACCCGCGCCGGCCAGCACCATCACGTTGCCCAGCAGATGGATGCGCTGGATGCCGTACAGGCCGAGCTTCGGGGCCCAGAGGTAGTTCTTCAGGTCCCAGGAGTTCTTCGGGAGGGCCTCGCGGGTGTAGCGGCGGCCGGCCTCCAACACGCCTACCTTGTAACCCTTTTCGGTCAGGCGGAGGGCGGACACCGCACCGCCGAATCCGGAGCCGACGATCAGGACGTCGTAGTCGTAGGCGTCGTGCGGCACGTGTGCTCCTCGTTGGGTCGTCCTCGTCGGGCCGTCAAGGGAAGGGGAATCGGGGCCGTCAAGGGAGTAAGGGAATTACCTGAACCGGAACGCCTTCATCACCCGAAGACTCGTGCTCATGAAGCGGGCGTAACTCGCGTCGTCCATCCCCAGCGACGGCGCCATCGGCAGCAGCCGCTGCTGGGCCACCGTCTGGGCCTCGGTGTACTTGAGGATGCCCTCCGAGCCGTGCCGGCGGCCGAGACCGGAGTCCTTCATGCCGCCCATCGGGGACTGGACGCTGCCGTAGGCGGGCGCGTAGCCCTCGTTGACGTTGACCGTGCCGGTGCGCAGGCGGGCGGCGACCTCGCGGCCGCGCCGGGCGCTGCCCGTCCAGACCGACGCGTTCAGGCCGTACGGCGTGGCGTTGGCGCGCTCGACCGCCTCGTCGTCGGAGGAGAAGCGGTAGACCGAGACGACCGGCCCGAAGGTCTCCTCCGCACAGACGGCCATGGAGTCCTCGACGCCGTCCAGGACGGTGGGCTCGAAGAAGTAGGGGCCGATGTCGGGGCGGGCCCGGCCGCCCGCGAGCACCTTCGCGCCCTTGCCGACGGCCTCCTCGACGTGCCGCTCGACGGTCTTCAGCTGGCGTTCGCCCACCAGCGAGCCCATGTCGGCGCCGTAGGCGAGGGAGTTGCCGAGCCGCATGGCCCGGGTGCGGGCGGCGAAGCGCTCCAGGAAGGCGTCGGCGACCGACTCGTGGACGTACAGCCGCTCGATGGAGATGCAGAGCTGTCCGGCCGAGGAGAAGCAGGCGCGTACGGCGCCGGCGGCGGCCTTCTCGATGTCGGCGTCGTCCAGCACCAGCATGGCGTTCTTGCCGCCGAGTTCGAGGGAGACGCCGACCAGACGGGCGGCGGCGCCCTGGGCGACCTCGCGGCCGGTGCGGGTGGAGCCGGTGAAGGAGACGTAGTCGGCGTGCCGGACGACCTCGGGGCCGACGACCGGGCCCTCGCCGAGGACGACCTGGAAGACGCCCTCGGGCAGACCGGCCTCGATCAGCAGGTCGCGCGCCCACAGCGCCGTCAGACAGGTCTCCGTGTCCGGCTTCATCACCACGGCGTTGCCGGCCACGAAGGCGGGCAGGGCGTCGCCGACGGACAGTTCCAGGGGGTAGTTCCAGGGGGCGATCTGGCCCACGACCCCGCGCGGGTGGCGCAGTTCGGTGACCTTCGTCAGGGTCGGGATGGCGCCGGTGTGCCGCTTGGGCCGCAGATAGGCGGGGGCCTTGCGGCCGTAGTGGCGGGCCGCGACGGCGACGGCCTGCACCTCCTCGTGCGCGTGCAGCCGGGCCTTGCCGGTCTCCAGCTGGATGAGGTCGAGGACCTCGGCCTGCCGCTGGAGCACCAGGTCGTGGAAGCGCAGCAGCACGGCGGCCCGCCGCCCCACCGGGGTCCGCCCCCACACGGACTGCGCGGCGCGGGCGGCCTCGAAGGCCTTCTCCACGTCCTCGGGGGTGGACTCGGGCAGGTCGGCCAGCTTCTCGCCGGTGAACGGGGTGTGGTTGGCGGTCCGGCCGGAGCCGACCACGCCCTTGGTGAGCCGGGCCACCAGTTCCGGGGTGACCACGTCGGCGGCGGTGCGGGCGCCCTCGGGGGCGGGCGCGAGGGGGTTGGTACCGGCGATGTCCGAGGCCTGCGTGTCCGTCATGAGGCGCAGGGTATGCCGGAGCACAGCCTTTGTGTACCCGTCGGTAACGGGGATTCACGACCTGCTCACACACTGCCAGTGATCACTGGCAGTGAATGTGCTGATCAGGGCGTTGACACCCGCCCGAACAGAACGATCATTCGAGTCCGGCTTTTTTCGCCAGGAGCAGGCCGAGGGTGGTGCGCGGGGTGCGGCGACGCGGTCCTGCCGCGGGGCCGGCCTCGGCCGCCTCGGCCGCCTCGGCCGCCTGGACCTGCCGTACGGCCCGCGGCGGCACGGGCTCCGGTACGGGGGTGAGCCCGAGGTAGTCGTGGAGTGCGGCCGCGACCTGCGCCGCGTCGGGGCGGGCCGCCGGCTCGTCGGCGTTCAGCCGGTCCAGCAGCGGGCCGAGCGCGCCCAGCGGCACCTGGCCGGCGACCTCGACGGCCCCGGTGCCCCCTGTGCCCTCGGTGGCCTCACTGTCCCCGCGGCCCTCGGTGTCCTCCCCCACCGCGGCCCGCAGCAGCGCGCCCAGGGACCACAGGTCGGAGGCCGGTCCGGCGCCGGGGCCCGCGGCGCGCTCGGGGGCGACGAACCCGGCGGGCGCCGCGCCGGGGTGGCCGTCGCCGGTTCCGAAGTCGGTGACGACGACCCGCCCGGTGCCGGACTCCAGCAGCACGTTGGCCGGCTTGACGTCCCGGTGCACGATGCCGACGGCGTGCGCGGCGCGCAGGGCGCCGAGGACGGCGAGCCCGATCCGGGCGGCCTCGACGGGCGGCAGGGGCCCGCGCCGCAGCACCTCGCGCAGCGACTCGCCCTCCACCAACTCCATGACGATCCACGGGACATGACCCTCGGCGACGACGTCCAGCACCGTGACGGCACAGGGGTGGCGCACCCGGGCGGCGGCCCTGGCCTCCGTGGAGAGCCGGTGGGCGATACGGCGGCTGTCCTCGTCGTCGGCCGGATCGCCGGGCAGCAGCGGCTCCTTGAGGGCGACCTGCCCCTGCCCGGCCTCGTCCTGTGCGCGCCAGACCGTCCCGGTGGGCCCGGAGCCGAGGCGACCGGTGAGGCGGTAGCGGCCACCGATCAGACGTGCGCCGGGCGGGTGTTCGCCGTCTTCAGTCATGCCCCATGAGTACCGTGTGCACCAGGCCGTTGTCGAAGCGAACGGTCAGGGCCCCGCGCGGGGGCGGCAGTTCGGGCGGTCACTCCACCGGTGCGGGTTGAATCCGCGAGGCGCGGTGCGCACCCCCACGGCACCGCCACCGCCCGCGAAGTCCGCCGGTATCACCGACTCCCGCTCGGCGGCCGCACGTTCCAGCGCCGGATCCACAGGGGCCGGGATCCGGTCACGAAGCCGTGACCGAGAAGGTGTCCAGCGCCACGTCGAAGTACTCCCGCGCCTCCCGCACCTTGCCGACCGGCGCCGACACCCACACGTCGTACAGCCGCCCGGACTCCTCCCAGCACAGGTCGTAGGTGTGCCGCGGGCCCTCCGCCGCGCTGAAGCCGGCCCAGCTGAACTCCCAGAGCGCGGCCGGGTGTCCCGCGTGCACGGCGCGGGTGACCCGGCCGTCGTGGTAACCGGGATTCGTGTGCGGGCCGTCGGCCGCCGACCGCTCCATCGCCGCCTGCGGGCCGCCCGGCCGGGCCGCGCCGACCCGGATGCCGAGGCGGAAGGTCCCGCCCGGCGAGAGGTAGAAGACGCGCTCGCCCTGCGGGCTGCGGGTGAAGTCCTCCGGTACGGCGAGGGAGTAGCCGGCCGGGTCCCGGGCCGTGCGGTAGCCGGAGGGCGCGGTACGGGAGTCGGTGCCCGTCGGACCCGGCGAGGCGGTCGGCGAGGGGGGCGAGGGTGAGGTCGAGGACGGACGGGTGCCGGTACTGCCGGTTCCGGTCGCCGGGGACGTCGCCGTACCGCCGGGGCTGCCGCCCCCTCCGGCGTCGTCCCCGTGCAGCAGCAGTGCGGCCGACACGCCGGCTCCGGCCAGCGCGGCGACGAGCACCGCCGCGATCAGCACCCCGCGGGTGGCGGTCCGGGGCGGCGGGACGGCCGAGGGAGCGGGGGCGGCGGGCGGGCGCGGCACGTCCGGCCGGGTCGGCGAGTAGGGCGCCACCGCCCCGGCCGTACGGCTCCCCGTACGGCTCCCTGTGCGATGTCCCGTACGGCTGCCCGCACCCGGCCGCGCCGTACGCCCCCCGCCGGTCCAATGACCGCGCGACCCGCCCGCCGCGGCGGCCGCGCCCGGTGCGTCCGGCGTCCGTCCCGTCTCCAGGTACGTCCGCAGCATGTCCTCGGCGTCGGCCGCGCCGAGCCGCCGCTCCGGGTCGCGCTCCAGCAGCCCCCGCACGACGGGCAGCAGCGGCTCGGCCTCGGCGGGTGGCCGGATCTCGGCGGCGACGACGGCGTGCAGGATGCCGCCGATCGAGTCGCGCCGGAACGGCGACTCGCCGCTGAGCGCCGTGCACAGCAGCGCGCCCAGCGACCACAGGTCGGACTCCGGCCCGGTGCGCACCCCCGACATCCGCTCGGGCGCGGTGTACTCGGGCGAGCCGACGAAGGAACCCGTCTCGGTGAGCGTGGTGGCGCCCGCGACCTGCGCGATGCCGAAGTCGGTGAGCACGACCCGGCCGGTGCCCGACTCGATCAGCACGTTCGCGGGCTTGATGTCCCGGTGCAGCACCCCCGCCTCGTGCGCCGCGCGCACCGCGCTGAGCAGGGCGACCCCGATGCGCGCGGCCTCGGCGGCGTCGACCGGGCCGTGCCGGGCGATCCGGTCGGCGAGCGAGCCGCCCTCGACCAACTCCATGACCAGATACGGTCGTTCGTCCTGCTCCACGACGTCGTGCACGACGATGATGTGCGGATGCCGCAACTGGGCGACCGCCCGCGCCTCGCGGAACGTACGGTCCTGGCGGCGCCGCGTGTCGTCGTCCGGGAGCGCGTCGTCCGCGAGGATCTCCTTGACCGCGACCCGGCGCCCCAGCAACTCGTCGCTCGCCCGCCACACGACGCCCATGCCGCCGCGCCCGATGCGTGCCTCCAGACGGTAACGGCCCGCGATCACCCGGAAGTCGGCGCCCTCGGTCCCCATGCGCCCCATCATGCCGCACCGGACCCGCGCGCTCCGGGACACCGATCAGCCAAGCAGTACCGATCGACCAGCGGTTTTCGGCCGTATCGGCCGCGCCGGCCGCATCGGGCGCCCTCGGCGGTCCTGAGCGTCCGTCAGCTGTTGCCCGGTTCCTGCCAGCCCTGGAGCACCCACGTGAACTGCTTGCTGGTCCGCGCCCAGTCCTCGGCCGGCGTCGACATGTAGATGGCGTACTCGACGCCCGAACGGGAGTAGTACGTCTCCTCGATGGCGTGCCGCGGTCCGGCGACGTACGGCGGGTCCTTCTTCAGCGCGTTCCAGGTGTACTCCCACAGCGCGCCCGGGCGGTCGCGGTAGATGTTCCCTTTCATCTGCACTTTTTTGTAGTCGACCAGTCGCTGGAGCTGCGTCTCCAGGTCCTTCTGGTGCAGAAGGGGCGTGGCGAAGTCCGGGGAGCCGTCGATGGCGATGCGCACGAAGTGCTTGCCGTCGTCCGGGCTGTAGTCGATCTGCTTGAGGTTGCCCTGGATCTCGTAGACCTTCCGCTTCCAGCCCTTGGGCAGGGTGAGGCTGAAGCCGAGCGGGTCGTGGTGGGTCTCCCAGTCGGCCGGGATCGTGCCGTCGGGGTCCTGCGAGCTCGCGGCGCTCGCGGAGGGGTCGGTGGCCGGGCCCGCGCCGCCGCTCGACCCGGTGCTGCTCGCCGCCGCGCCCCACTCCTGGACGGCGACCGCCGCGCCGCCGCCGAGCACGGCGGCCGCCGCGACGACGAGGGCGAGGGTGCGCAGCCGGCGCCGGGGACGGCCCCGTCCCGCGCCGCCGCGGCCCGCGGGGACCGCGGCCGATCCCGCCGGTCCGCGCGGGGCGGGTGCCACGGCCGTCGGTCCGGTCATCGAGCGGCCGGCGCCCGGCGCGGCCGGGTCGCCGTAGCCGGGGACGGTCGCGCCGGTGCCGTAACCGGTACCGGAGGTGCCGGGGCCGTAGCCCACGGAGGCGCTGCTGGTGTGCAGGCCGGAGTTCTGGGTCGGGACGAAGGCCTGCGCCGCGTCGGGGCGGCGGCCCTCCGCCGCCTCGGCGAGCAGTTGCTCCGCCTCCTCGGCGCCCGGCCGCCGGTCGGGCTCCTTGCGCAGCAGGGCGGATATGACGGGGCCGAGCGCACCGGCGTGGCGCGTCTCGGCGGCCTCCTCCTCGACCACGGCCTGCATGGTGCTCAGTGGTGAGGTGCGGCGGAAGGGCGAGCGGCCCTCGACCGCCGTGTACAGCGTGGCGCCGAGCGCCCACAGGTCCGAGGACGGGCCCGGGTCGTGGCCGCGCACCCGCTCAGGCGCGAGATAGTCGACCGAGCCGACGACCTCTCCGGTGCGGGTGATGGTGGAGTCGCCCTCGATCTGGGCGATGCCGAAGTCGGTGAGCAGGACCCGGCCGTCCTTGCCGAGGAGTACGTTGCCGGGCTTGACGTCCCGGTGCAGCACACCGGCGGAGTGCGCGGCGCGCAGCGCCCGCAGCACCCACAGGCCGATCCGCGCGGCCTCCCGCGGTTCGACGCGGCCGCGCTCCTTGACCTCGTCGGCCAGCGAGTTGCCCTCGACCAGCTCCATGACGATCCACGGGCGGCCGTCGTGTTCGAGGACGTCGTGCACGGTGACGACGGCGGAGTGGTTGATGCGCGCGGCGGCCCGGGCCTCGGCCCGGGTACGGGCGAGCAGCACGGCCCGGTCGCTGTCCGAGACGTAGAGGGCCGCCGTCAACTCCTTGACGGCGACCGTCCGGTGCAGCACCTCGTCGTGGGCGCGCCACACCCGGCCCATGCCGCCGCTGCCGATGGAATCGGCGAGCCGGTAGCGGCCCGCTACGAGCAGGCCCTGCATCTGATTCACGTTGCCCCGCAATGCTCTTGACAGGCTCAGACTAAGGACCGGCCCGCCCGCAGGGAACCAGCGGGGTACCAAGGTGACAGCACTGTGACGCTTGTCGCCTGCCCAAGCGCTTTCCGCCGGTTACCCGGCGCGCTCAACCGGTGCCCGTGGCGCTCAACCGGTGTAGGTGTACGTCTCGGTGGCCTGCTCGTACAACCGGGTCACCTGGTCCCGCTCGGACTCCGGGCCACGGACCTGGATGATGTGGTAGCGGCCGTTCAGCAGGATCGCCATGTTGCGCACGAACAGGTCGCGCCCCTGCCCGTCGGTCCAGGTGAACTGCCCCTCGGCCATGGTCCGTCCGCCCACCTCGATGGTCCGCAGCCCGGTGGCCGTGGCCCAGCTGGAGTCCCGGTACGGCTGCAGCTCGCTCTCCTTGTCCCGCTGGTACGCCATCGGGTCACTGCCGTAGGCCGCCGCGCTGTCCCTTCCGGGTACGACGATCAACTCGAAGTCCCCCTGCCCGTACACGACCTCCCCGCTGCCGTTCTTCGGGGTGCGGCCCCAGCCCTTGGCGACGGCGATCTTGAAACCGCCGGGGTCGGTACGCAGAGTGAAACCGTCACCGACGCTCGGATCGCCCCCGGTCTGGGTCTGGGTGGCGGGCGCGGACGCGGAGGGACCGCCGTCCGCGGACTGCCCGGAGGAGGGCTGCGGGCCGGAGGGCTGCGGGTCGTGCGAGGGCGCGGGGCTCGCCTCCCCCGCGCTGCCGGTCCGGTCGCCGCCGGCCGCTCCGTCGTGCCCCTGCTTGGGCAGGAACAGCATCGCGTACGCGATCGCGCCGGCCAGCAGGAGCAGGATCAGCACAAGCAGGGTCCGGCCGAGACCGCGCGGCGAACGCGCCTCGCCCCCGGCCCGCTCAGGGGACCGCTTGTGCCGGCCGTGCGGCGAGGCCTCCGCCGCACGGGCACGCCGGCGCCGCAGCCGCACCAACTCGCCGCGGCGCCGGACGATCGGCAGCCGGCGCGGGTCGCTGGGCGGCACGGTCACCACGTGCGTACCGGCGTCGGGCTCGGGCGCGGACCGCACCAACGACCGCAGCCAGCCGCCCAGTTCCTCGAAGTCGAGCCGCTCGGTCGGATCCTGCCGGAGCAACGACTCCACGACCGGCCGCAGCGGCCCGCACTCCTCGGCGAAGGCGGGCGGCTCGGCGCACACGAGCTGCACCAGCTCGGCCGTCGACTCCTCCGGGTACGGCGCGTGCCCCTGCACCGCCCGGAACAGCAACGCCCCGAGCGCCCACAGGTCGGTCGCGGGCCCGATCGGCGCCGCCAGCTGCCAGTTCTCGTGTACGGGCCCGGCCTGCTCCGGCGCCCACCGCTCGGTCACCGGCCCGACCACCGTCATCCGCACCTGCCGCGCCCTCTCGGCCGCCAGAGCGGTCACGGGCCCACGCGGAGGCCCGGCCAGAACACCGGACTCATCCCAACGGGAGACACCGGCGGACTGCGAGGGCAGAACCTGACGGGTGGCATCGATGCCGGGGAGGGGGGAGGAGGGCTGCTCGGGGGCGGCGGGGTTCTGGCCGGGGGTGAACGGGTTCTGGCCGGGCGCGAGCGGGCTCCCGCCGGGGGCGAGTGAGTTCTGGCCGGGGACCGCGGGGGGCTGGCCGGGGGTGAACGGGTTCCGGCCGGGGGCCAGCGGGCTCTGACCGGACGCGGCGGCGTTCCGGCCCGGGACGGCGGGGGCCTGGCCGGGGCTGACAGGGCTCTGACCGAGTGCGAGCGGGTTCTGGCCCGGCACGGCGGAGTTCTGGCCGGGGACGAGCGGGTTCCGGCCCGGGACGGCGGGGTTCTGGCCGGGGACGAGCGGGTTCCGGCCCGGGACGGCGGGGTTCTGGCCGGGGACAGCGGGGTTCTGGCCCGGCATGGCCGAGGGGCGCCGTCCGTCCGAGGGCAGCCCGTGGCCGCCGTGGGGGTTTGCTCCCGGAGCGGGGAGTGTCCGGTCGGCGCCGTAGGTGGTGCTGCCCTCGGCGGGCGGGCGGGCGCCGGGCAGTGCGGGGCGTCCGGTCTGCCGGGACTCCTGCACCCGGGCGGCGGCACGCGCGCCCGCGCGATACGCGGCGATGGCTCCGGCGCGGGCGGCCCGGATGTCGGCCCCGCTCGCCCCGCTCGCCCCACCCGTACCGCTCGCTCCGCTCTCCAGGGCCCGCGGTTCTGGCGTATCGGCGCCGCCCGACGTCCCGTCGGCGCCCGGCAGGCCGCCGGCCGCCCTCGCCCGGATCGCCGCCCGGCGCGCGGCCTCGGGATCGACGTCGGCGGACGGAACACCGCCCGCCGGGCCACCGGAAGAGGCGGCGGCTCCCTGCCCACCGCCGAACGCACCGTCGGCACCGTCCGCACCGTCCGCACCGGCATTCGCCGCCCACCCTCCGGCGAACGCACCCCCGCCCCGCCCCGCAGGCCCACCCACGCGACCGCCACCCGGGCTGCCGGTGGACGCCGTCCCGGTCTCCGGCTCGGCCCGCTCCAGGCCCGCCGGACCCACAGGTCCCGCCGTTCCCGTCCCGCCCGGCGTCCCGGGAATTCCCTCGTTCGGTGCGTCGTCAAGGCTCGGTACCGGGTCGTACCCGCTCAGCGCCTCCTCCGCCGCGCCGACCGCGAGGCCGGTCAGCATCACGCGGCCGTCGTCGCAGACGAGCACCGTACGGGCCGTGATGTTGCGATGCACCCAGCCGTGGGCGTGCAGCACCCGCAGCGCCATGAGCACGTCGGAGGCGACCTCGGCCGCCCGGTACGGCGACAGCGGCTGCTCGGCGAGGAACGCGGACAGCGGGCGCGCCGCGACCCACTCGCTGACGATCCACAGGGACCCGCCCTCGGCGAACACGTCGAAGACCTGGTCCAGCCGGGGATGGTCGGGGATGCGGGCGGCCGCCTGCGCGGCCTCGACGGCGCGCCGTACGGCCGGGTCGGCGGGCCGGCGGGTGGCCGTACGGGCGTCCGGCGCCGCCCGCCGGGACCCGCGCTCGCGCGCCGTGAACCCCTCGGGCAGTCCCTCCGCGTCGAGCACCTCGGCCTCGACGACCTCCGGCAACGGCACCTGCCGGACGAGGACTTCCTGCCCGCTGTAGGTGTCGAAGGCGCGGGTCTCGGTGAGTTCGTACTCGTCGGAGGGCGGCAGCGGCAGGCGGTAGCGGTCGGCGAGCACCCGACCCGCGTAGTCGTCCACGTTGCCTCCCCCGGCCGCCCGGTTGGTCACATCCGTTCGCCTCGCGCCCCGTTTCGCACACTCATACGGCTGCGTACGGTCCGCAACCATTCACGATACGTGCCGGAGGCAACCCGCATTGAGCGGATGCCGGATTATGACGCCCCAAACCGCCGTACGGTGATTACGACTTGGGTGTGAAGGACGCCGTCAGCGTCTTCCAGGTGTCCTTGCGCAGCGCGCTGTCCCAGTCCGCGTCCTTCGCGGTGTACATCAGCCCGTAGCCGAGACTGCCGTTGACGACGAATCCCCGGTCGATGGTGTGGTACTTGGCGCCGTCGACGTACGTGAACTCCCAGTCGGCCGTGTTCCAGTCGCGGTAGTCCACCTTCTCTATACGGACCTTGTGGTACTGGGAACGCACCATGTAGCGCTCCTGGTTCTTCCAGTCCGCCACCGGGTCGCCCTTGGGCGTGGTCGTCCACGCGACGAGCAGCTTCTGCCCGTCGGGGCCGGTGTAGCGGTCGCCGGCGCTGTCGCTGGACCCGTACGACCAGCCCTTGGGCAGCCCGATCGAGTAGCCCTGGCCGCCCTTGCGGGTCGACACCGCCGGCGCGCTGCCGCCGCCCTTCGCGGCGGACGAGCCGGAGCCGGCGGCGGACGCGCTCGCGCCGCCGTCGGTCCGGTCGCCCGACGGCGTGCCGCCGGCGGACGACGGGCTCGACCCCTCCGCCCGCGCGGCGCCGCCCGTGCCGCGGTCCTCCTTGGTGGACGCGCTCGCGCTCGCCGCCGCCCTGGCCCCGCCGCCGTTGTCGTTCTTGTCGCCGCCGCTGAGGGCGAAGGCGAGCACGGTGCCGAGCACGGCGAGGGCGACCACCACGGCGATGATCACCAGCGTGCGCCGGGGCACCACGTCGGTCAGCGGCGCCCTCGGCACCGGCCGCGGCGGCAGGTCCAGGTCCGGCGGCGGCATCACCGGCCAGCCCGAACTCGGCTTGCTCGCACCGGAGTTCGGCCCGCCCACGGCGGACGGGGCCGTACCGGTCTGCCGTGCGCCGCCCTCCGCAGGCCCACCGGGCCGTCCGGCGCCGGAGGCACCGGGTCGGTCGGCGCCGGTGACAGGACCGGCCGCGCCCGCGGAACCGGTCGTACGCGCGCCACCCCCCGACCCGCTCGCACCACGTGCACCGCTCGCACCACGCGTACCGCTCGAAGCGGCCGTGCCGCCCGCGGGGGGCGTGCTCGGGTTGCCGCCGCTCTTCGCCCGCGTCGCGGCCGCGGCCGAGGCGGCGCCCGCCGCCTTGCGGACCGAACGCAGCGCGCCGCGCAGCTTGTCCGCGGCCTCCTCGCTCCGTCTGCCCTCGGCGGGTGCGGGCTGCGGCGGCAGCGGAACCACCCGGGTGGCGTCCATCGGCTCCGGCTCGGGCGCGCGGATCACCTTGTTGAACTCGGAGCGGGCGCCCGCGTCGTCGAGCCGCTTGGCCGGGTCCTTGGTGAGCAGGCCGTAGATGACGTCCCGCAGCGGGCCCGCGTTCTTGGGCTCCTCCAGCGGCTCGGTCATCACCGCGGTGAGCGTGGCGATCGCCGAACCCTTGTCGTACGGCGGAGTGCCCTCCACCGCCGCGTACAGCAGGCCGCCGAGGGACCACAGGTCGGCCGCCGGGCCGGGCTTGTGGCCGCGGGCGCGCTCCGGGGAGATGTAGGAGGGGGCGCCGACGAGCATGCCGGTGGAGGTGATGGACGGGTCGCCCTCGACCTGGGCGATGCCGAAGTCGGTGAGCACGACCCGGCCGTCCTCGGCGATGAGCACGTTGGACGGCTTCACGTCCCGGTGCAGGATGCCCTCGCGGTGCGCCGAGCGCAGCACGTCGAGGACGGCGAGCCCGACCTCGGCGGCGCGCCTCGGCTCCAGCAGACCGTCCTCGCGGATGACCTCGGCGAGGGACTTGCCCTCCACCAACTCCATGACGATCCAGGGCCGGTCGTCCTCGTCGACGACGTCGAAGACCGTCACCGCGCTGTTGTTGCGGATCCGGGCGATCGCCTTGGCCTCGCGCAGCGTGCGCGTGATCAGGCGCCGCTTCTCCTCCTCGTCGATGTTCGACGGGAACCGCAGCTCCTTGACGGCCACCGTCCGGCCCAGGGTCTCGTCATCGGCCCGCCACACGGTGCCCATGCCGCCGCGGCCCAGCACGTCTCCCAGCCGGTACCGCCCGGCGAGGAGACGACGCTCGCTCTTGTCCTGACGAGTTTCCTGACGAGAAGTGCCCGCCCGCTCCGCCTCCGACATGCGTCCCCTCATGCAACCCGCCCTGACAGAGCCTCCATTGTCTCTCACCCGACAAGTGCCCGACGCCCAGGGGGCCTACCTGAAGCAGCCGTTCCGCTTATCGGGATGAGGGGTTGCAAGAGGGGAGGAACCGGGACCCTGACACCGCTTCAGGGTCTGACGCGGCTACAGCGGCACGATGTCCGGCGCCCCCAGCCGGGCCGCGTCCGCCGTCAGGTCGTCGGGCTGGAGCTGGGACTCGCGCTCGGCCTCCACCCGCTTCTCGTAGTGCTCGACCTCTCTCTCGACCTGGCCCTTGTCCCAGCCGAGGACCGGCGCCATCAGCTCGGCCGCCTCGCGGGCGCAGCGCGTGCCCCGGTCGAAGGTCTCGATGGAGATGCGGGTGCGGCGGGTGAGGACGTCGTCCAGGTGCCGGGCGCCCTCGTGGGAGGTGGCGTAGACCACCTCGGCACGCAGATGGTCGTCGGCACCGGTCAGCGGCGCGCCCAGCGCGGGGTCGGCGGCGACGAGGTCCAGGACCTCCTCGGCCAGCGAGCCGTACCGGTTCAGCAGATGCTCGACGCGGGCCACGTGCACTCCGGTGCGGGCGGCGATGCGCGCGCGTGCGTTCCACAGCGCCTGGTACCCCTCGGCGCCCAGCAGCGGGGTCTCCTCGGTCACGCAGTCGGCGACGCGCATGTCCAGGCCGTGCACCGCCTCGTCGACGGCGTCCTTGGCCATCACGCGGTAGGTGGTGTACTTGCCGCCCGCGACGACCACGAGCCCCGGCGCCGGATGGGCGACCGTGTGCTCGCGGGACAGCTTGCTCGTGGCGTCCGACTCCCCGGCGAGCAGCGGGCGCAGGCCCGCGTACACACCCTGGACGTCGTCGCGGCCGAGCGGGACCGCCAGCACGGAGTTGACGTGCTCCAGCAGGTAGTCGATGTCGGCGCTGGACGCGGCCGGATGGGCCTTGTCGAGGTCCCAGTCGGTGTCGGTGGTGCCGATGATCCAGTGCCGGCCCCAGGGGATGACGAAGAGGACGGACTTCTCGGTGCGCAGGATCAGGCCGCTGGCGGAGTGGATGCGGTCCTTGGGCACGACGAGGTGGATGCCCTTGGAGGCGCGGACGTGGAACTGGCCGCGCTCGCCCACCATGGCCTGGGTGTCGTCGGTCCACACGCCCGTCGCGTTGACGATCTGTTTGGCGCGGATCTCGTACTCCCCGCCACCCTCGACGTCCCGCAGCCGCGCGCCGACGACCCGGTCGCCCTCGCGCAGGAACCCGGTCACGCGCGCGCGGTTGGCCACCTTCGCGCCGAAGGACGCGGCGGTGCGCACCAGGGTGGCCACGAAGCGGGCGTCGTCCACCTGGGCGTCGTAGTACTGCAGGGCGCCGACCAGCGCGTCCTTCTTCAGGCAGGGGGCGACGCGCAGGGCGTGACGGCGGGTCAGATGCCGGTGCAGCGGCAGGCCCCGGCCGTGTCCGCGCGCCATGGACATCGCGTCGTACAGGGCCACGCCCGAGCCGGCGTAGAGCCGCTCCCAGCCCTTGTGCTGCAACGGGTAGAGGAACGGCACCGGCTTGACCAGGTGCGGGGCGAGCCGCTCCAGCAGCAGCCCGCGCTCCTTCAACGCCTCCCGTACGAGGGCGAAGTCGAGCATCTCCAGGTAGCGCAGGCCGCCGTGGATGAGCTTGCTGGACCGGCTGGAGGTGCCGGACGCCCAGTCGCGGGCCTCGACGAGACCGGTGGACAGACCGCGCGTGACCGCGTCCAGCGCCGTACCGGCACCGACGACTCCGGCGCCGACCACCAGCACGTCCAGCTCGCGCTCCGCCATCGCCGCCAGTGCCTCGGCGCGCTGCTCAGGGCCCAGAGTCGCTGTCCTCACCGCTGCCTCCCGCTGTCGCACTCGCTCGCGTCGGCCGCACCCGGTGGGCGAAGCCCGGTTCATCCCCTCCTCATGCCCAAATTCTGACCGGCTTGCCCGGCTTCAGCCACCACGGGCTTCCACGCTGTGGACAACTCACGCACAACCCTCGGAAGACACACGAACACAATCACACATAACGGTCATATCTCTACCTAGGCTGACATCGTGCCCGCTCAGGCTGTCCACAGCGGTTGCGCACCTGTCCCGCTTCGGCTACTGGGAAGGACGGCTCACGCCAATGCCCGCAGACCTCGCCGTCATCGGACTCGGTCCCTACGGCTTGCCGCTCGCCCAGGCCGCCGTCGCCGCCGGCATCTCCACCATCGGCTACGCCACGGGCCCCGAGGCGGGCTCGCTCAGCCCGGCCGAGCTGCGCCGGATGCACGCCGCGGGCTTCCGGCCCGGCACCGACGCCGCCCAGCTCGGCCGGGTGCGCACCGCCGTGATCTGCGCGCCGACCCCGCGCGACGCCGACGGCGGGCTCGACCTCGGCCAGGTGGAAGCGGCCGCCCGCACCCTGGCCGAACGGCTGCGCCCGCATACCACCGTCATCCTGGAGTCCCCCGTCCTGCCCGGCACGACGGAGAACTTCCTGCGGCCGCTGCTGGAGAAGGGCTCGGGGCTGCGCGCCGGACGCGACTTCCACCTCGCCTACGCGCCCAGCCGCGTCGACCCCGGCAACCGCGACCACACCCCCGCCGGCACCCCCAAGGTCATCGGCGGCCTCACCCCCGCCTGCACCGAGTCGGCCGCCGCCTTCTACGGCCGGCTCACCGACAAGGTCGTCCGCGCGCGCGGGCTGCGCGAGGCGGAGACCGTGCAACTGCTGGAGACCAACTTCCGGCACGTCAACATCGCGCTCGTCAACGAGATGGCCGTCCTCTGCTACGAGCTCGGCGTCGACCTGTGGGACGTCATCCGCTGCGCGGAGACCAAGCCCTTCGGCTTCCAGGCCTTCCGCCCCGGCCCCGGCGTCGGCGGGCACGGTGTCCCGCAGGACCTCACCGGCCACGCCACCCGCACGCTGCGCATCGTGGAACTGGCCCAGCAGGTCAACCACCGCATGCCGCGCTACGTCGTCCAGCGCGCCGCCACCCTCCTCAACGAGTACGGCAAGTCCGCTCGGGGCGCGCGCGTGCTGCTGCTCGGCGTCACCTACAAGGCCGACCTCGCCGACCTCCAGGGCACACCGGCCCAGGAGGTCGCGATCCGGCTGATGGAGATGGGCGCCTCGGTGAGCTACCACGACCCGTACGTGGCCGCGTGGAACGTCCTGGACCGCCCGGTCCCGCGCGCGGACTCGCTCTACGAGGCGGCCGCCGAAGCCGACCTGACGATCCTGCTCCAGCAGCACCGCACGTACGACCTGCAAGGCCTGTCGGTGAAGGCCCAGCTCCTCCTGGACACCCGCGGCGCCACGCCGACGGGGGCGGCGCACCGGCTCTGAGCGGGCGGAATCGCTCTCCGGAAAAATATCGGCCGCCGATGTCGAGAACCCGCGTCCGGCTCCGTCCCCGGGGTGAACGCGACCACAATGGGTCGCACCAGGCGAGGAGAGACACGATGGCCAAGTACCTGCTGCTGAAGCACTACCGCGGCGCCCCGGCCGCGGTCAACGACGTGCCGATGGACCGGTGGACGCCGGAGGAGATCTCGGCGCACGTGCAGTACATGAACGACTTCGCGGCCCGGCTGGAGAAGACCGGCGAGTTCGTCGACGGCCAGGCGCTCGCCCCCGAAGGGGCCTGGGTCCGGTACGACGGCGAGGGGCGCCCGCCGGTCACCGACGGCCCGTTCGCCGAGACGAAGGACCTGATCGCCGGCTGGATGGTGATCGACGTCGACAGCTACGAGCGCGCCGTCGAGCTGGCCGGGGAGCTGTCGGCCGCCCCGGGTGCGGGCGGGAAGCCGATCCACGAGTGGCTGGAGGTGCGCCCGTTCCTGACCGCGTCGCCCACCATCACGGAGTGCTTTCACTCGTGAACGAGGCTCTGCTGAGGAGCCTCACACCGAGCGTGCTCGCCGTCCTCGTCCGCCGCGGAGCCGACTTCGCGGCGGCCGAGGACGCCGTACAGGACGCGCTGGTCGAGGCGGTCCGCGTCTGGCCGGCCGAGCCGCCGCGCGATCCGAAGGGCTGGCTGGTCACCGTGGCCTGGCGCCGGTTCCTCGACGCGACCCGCGCGGACACCGCGCGCCGCCGGCGTGAGGACCTCGTCGACGCGGAACCGGCCGCCGGTCCCGCGTCCGGGGCCGACGACACGCTCCAGCTCTACTTCCTCTGCGCCCACCCCTCGCTGACACCGTCGTCCGCGGTCGCGCTCACGCTGCGTGCCGTCGGCGGGCTGACCACCCGCCAGATCGCCCAGGCCTATCTGGTGCCCGAGGCGACCATGGCGCAGCGCATCAGCCGGGCCAAGCGCACCGTCTCCGGCGTACGCCTCGACGAGCCCGGTGACGTGGCCACCGTGCTGCGCGTCCTCTACCTGGTCTTCAACGAGGGCTACTCCGGCGACGTCGACCTCGCCGCCGAGGCCATCCGGCTCACCCGGCAGCTCGCGGCCCACGTCGACCACCCCGAGGCGGCGGGGCTGCTGGCCCTGATGCTGCTCCACCACGCGCGGCGCGCCGCGCGGACCGCGCCCGACGGCAGCCTCGTACCGCTCGCGGAGCAGGACCGCGGCCGGTGGGACACCGCGCTGATCGCCGAGGGGGTCGAGATCCTGCAGACGGCCCTCGCCCGCGACCGGCTGGGCGAGTTCCAGGCCCAGGCCGCCGTCGCCGCACTCCACGCGGACGCGCCCACCGCGCAGGAGACCGACTGGGTGCAGATCGTCGAGTGGTACGACGAGCTCGCGCGCCTCACCGACAGCCCGGTCGTCCGGCTCAACCGCGCGGTCGCCGTCGGCGAGGCCGACGGACCGCGCGCAGGCCTCGCGGCGCTCGCGGAACTGGACGACTCACTGCCGCGCCACACCGCGGTGGCGGCGTACCTCCACGAGCGCGACGGCGACCTGGCGACGGCGGCACGGCTGTACGCCGAGGCGGCCCACAAGGCACCCCACCTCGCCGAGCGCGACCACCTGACACGCCAGGCCGCCCGGCTCAACGCCCGCCGGAGTCGCTGACGGGCCGTGCGGGACCCCCACCGCACCGGTGGACGGGGCCCCGCGGCGTCGTACGGGTCAGCGGCGGTGCTGGCTGTCCGCGACGGTGACCTCGACCCGCTGGAACTCCTTCAGCTCGCTGTAGCCGGTCGTGGCCATGGCGCGGCGCAGGGCGCCGAAGAAGTTCATCGAGCCGTCGGGGGTGTGGGACGGGCCGGTGAGGATCTCCTCGATCGTGCCGACCGTGCCGAGGTCGACCTTCTGGCCGCGGGGCAGCTCCTCGTTGACCGCCTCCATGCCCCAGTGGTGGCCCTTGCCCGGCGCGTCCGTGCCGCGCGCCAGCGGGGAGCCCATCATCACCGCGTCGGCGCCGCAGGCGATCGCCTTGGGCAGGTCGCCGGACCAGCCGACGCCGCCGTCCGCGATCACGTGCACGTACCGGCCGCCGGACTCGTCCATGTAGTCCCGGCGGGCCGCGGCCACGTCGGCGACGGCCGTGGCCATCGGGACCTGGATGCCCAGCACGTTGCGCGTGGTGTGCGCGGCGCCGCCGCCGAAGCCGACCAGCACACCGGCCGCGCCCGTGCGCATCAGGTGCAGGGCCGCGGTGTACGTGGCGCAGCCGCCGACGATCACCGGGACGTCCAGCTCGTAGATGAACTGCTTCAGGTTCAGCGGCTCGTGCGAGGACGAGACGTGCTCCGCCGAGACCGTCGTACCGCGGATCACGAAGATGTCCACGCCCGCGTCCACGACCGCCTTGGAGAACTGGGCCGTGCGCTGCGGGGAGAGCGCGGCCGCCGTGACCACGCCGGAGTCGCGCACCTCCTTGATGCGCGCGCCGATCAGCTCCTCCTTGATCGGCGCGGCGTAGATCTCCTGGAGGCGGCGGGTCGCCTGCTCGGCGGGCAGCTGGGCGATCTCGTCCAGCAGCGGCTGGGGGTCCTCGTGCCGCGTCCACAGACCTTCGAGGTTGAGGACACCCAGGCCGCCCAGCTCACCGATGCGGATCGCGGTGGCCGGGGAGACGACCGAGTCCATGGGGGCGGCCAGGAAGGGCAGCTCGAAGCGGTAGGCGTCGATCTGCCAGGCGATCGAGACCTCCTTCGGGTCCCGCGTACGGCGGCTGGGGACGACGGCGATGTCGTCGAAGGCGTACGCCCTGCGGCCCCGCTTGCCGCGCCCGATCTCGATCTCAGTCACGTCTTGGCCTTTCCCTGATGCGTTTCAGCGTCTCCCAGTATCGCCGACGGGTACGACAAGGGCGGCCCCGGATGCTCCGGGGCCGCCCTTTTCCTGCCGTCACGCGTACGCGTGCGTCACTTCCTGCTGTAGTTCGGCGCCTCGACCGTCATCTGGATGTCGTGCGGGTGGCTCTCCTTCAGGCCCGCCGAGGTGATCCGCACGAACCGGCCGCCCTCCTGGAGCTCGGGCACGGTCCTGCCGCCGACGTAGAACATCGACTGGCGCAGACCGCCGACCAGCTGGTGGACGACGGAGGCCAGCGGGCCGCGGTAGGGCACCTGGCCCTCGATGCCCTCGGGGATCAGCTGCTCGTCGGAGGCGACGCCCTCCTGGAAGTAGCGGTCCTTGGAGAACGACTTGCGGTCGCCGCGGGTCTGCATGGCACCGAGGGAGCCCATGCCGCGGTACGACTTGAACTGCTTGCCGTTGATGAACAGCAGCTCGCCCGGGGACTCCTCGCAGCCCGCGAGCAGCGAGCCGAGCATCACCGTGTCGGCGCCCGCGACCAGGGCCTTGGCGATGTCGCCGGAGTACTGCAGACCGCCGTCGCCGATGACCGGGACACCGGCCTCCTTGGCGGCGAGGGCGGCCTCGTAGATCGCGGTGACCTGCGGGACGCCGACACCGGCGACCACGCGCGTGGTGCAGATGGAGCCCGGTCCGACACCGACCTTGATGCCGTCGGCGCCCGCGTCGACCAGCGCCTGGGCGCCGTCGCGGGTGGCGACGTTGCCGCCGATGACGTCGACGCCGGCGGCGTTCGACTTGATCTTGGCGATCATGTCGCCGACCAGCCGGGAGTGGCCGTGCGCGGTGTCCACGACGATGAAGTCGGCACCGGCCTCGACCAGGGCCTGGGCGCGCTCGTAGGAGTCACCGGCCACGCCGACCGCCGCGCCGACCAGCAGCCGGCCCTCGGAGTCCTTCGCGGCGTTCGGGTACTGCTCGGCCTTGACGAAGTCCTTGACGGTGATCAGGCCCTTGAGGACGCCCTCGTCGTCGACCAGCGGCAGCTTCTCGATCTTGTGCTTGCGCAGCAGCTCCATCGCCTCGGCGCCGGAGATGCCGACCTTGCCGGTGACCAGCGGCATCGGGGTCATGACCTCGTGCACGCGGCGGCTGCGGTCGCTCTCGAAGGCCATGTCACGGTTGGTGACGATGCCGAGGAGCTTCTTGTCGCCGTGCGTCACCGGGACGCCGCTGATGCGGAACCTGGCGCACAGCGCGTCGGCCTCGGCGAGCGTGGCCTCCGGGTGGATGGTGATGGGGTCGGTGACCATGCCGGACTCGGAGCGCTTCACCAGGTCGACCTGGTTGGCCTGGTCCTCGATGGAGAGGTTGCGGTGCAGCACGCCCACGCCGCCCTGGCGGGCCATCGCGATCGCCATGCGGGACTCGGTCACCTTGTCCATGGCGGCGGACAGCAGCGGGATGTTGACCCGCACGTTCTTGGAGACGTACGAGGCGGTGTCGATGTCGTCGGGCGCCATGTCCGACGAGCCCGGCAGCAGCAGCACGTCGTCGTAGGTCAGCCCGAGTGTCGCGAATTTTCCGGGCACTCCGTCGACGTTGGCAGTCATGACACCTTCCCCAAATGGCCTTGATCGGTGCGGATGTCCATGCTAACGGGAAGCGCCGCTAGCAAATTCCACGGTACGGGGTGGCTTCAGGCTTCGTATGTTCGTACGGAAGCGGAAGCGTGACTGTTCAACAACGGGCGCCGCAGGGGCTCCGCTCACGGTGTCACTGCTCGGCGAGCGCCCTCAGGCGGCTCAGCGCGCGGTGCTGGGCGACCCGGACCGCGCCGGGTGACATTCCCAACATCTGTCCCGTCTCCTCCGCGGTCAAGCCCACGGCGATGCGCAGCAGGAGCAGTTCGCGCTGGTTCTCGGGGAGGTTGGCCAGCAGTTTCTTGGCCCACGCGGCGTCGCTGTTGAGCAGGGCGCGCTCCTCGGGACCGAGGGAGTCGTCGGGGCGCTCCGGCATCTCGTCCGAGGGGACGACCGTGGAGCCCGGGTGGCGCATCGCCGCACGCTGGAGGTCGGCCACCTTGTGCGAGGCGATGGCGAAGACGAACGCCTCGAAGGGGCGGCCGGTGTCGCGGTAGCGCGGCAGGGCCAACAGGACCGCGACGCAGACCTCCTGGGCGAGGTCCTCGACGAAGTGACGCGCGTCGCCCGGCAGCCGGGACAGCCGGGTGCGGCAATAGCGCAGCGCGAGGGGGTGGACATGGGCGAGCAGATCGTGCGTGGCCTGCTCGTCCCCGTCGACGGCACGATGCACGAGCGCACCGATCGCCCCCTGGGCCGTGCCCGCATCGTCGTCGCGCATCGGTCCATGGTGCCTTGCGGCCGTCCGGTCCGTCGCATTGTGCTCGTGGTTGTGCACCGAAGCGTTATGAGCAGGTGCGCCGGCACTCATCTCCTGCGCCCTCCCCTTCCGCTCGACCGACTCGTCCCCGAGAGACTCCACATCTCAAGGATGCGGCATCCGCGCCGAAACGAGCGTCGCGCGTACGGCGTGCTGCCTTGCGCGCCACTCGCAGAGATGTCCGGTGGGGTCGTACGCCCGGCGCACGCCACCCGCGCGCCCGCACCCCGAACCACCCCGCACGGCACCGTCCGTGGCCGCTCCGCTCCGGGCCGACGAACGCCGCCGACCTGGGCCTTGCCGGACGACACCGCTCCTGCGGACCGGCGTGTGACGGCACCCGGCGCACGGCGCGTGATCACGGTCCCGCACACGGGGGAACACCGTGCCGACGAGTCGGCGCAGATGCCCCCGAATGTGACCGGGTCCACCCCGTGACGGCACCTCACAGCAACTCCCCCGGGCGGCCGGGACGCGCGTCCGGGGCGTTCACGAGCGCTCCCGGGGCGCGAGCCAAGTCCCGGGGCGCGCGCGGCGACTGCCCGGGGCGGCGGGGCCGTCGCCGGCCTCGGGCGAACCGCCCGGGGCCGACCGGTCCCGCCCGGCCCCGTGGGGCCGGACACCGGCTACCGGACCAGTCCCCAGCGGAAGCCGAGCGCCACGGCGTGGGCCCGGTCCGAGGCGCCGAGCTTCTTGAACAGGCGGCGCGCGTGCGTCTTGACCGTGTCCTCGGAGAGGAACAGCTCGCGCCCGATCTCCGCGTTGGAGCGGCCGTGGCTCATGCCCTCCAGGACCTGGATCTCGCGCGCGGTGAGCGTGGGCGCGGCGCCCATCTCGGCGGAGCGGAGCCGGCGCGGGGCCAGCCGCCAGGTCGGGTCGGCCAGCGCCTGCGTCACCGTGGCGCGCAGCTCCGCGCGCGAGGCGTCCTTGTGCAGATACCCGCGGGCGCCGGCGGCGACCGCGAGGGCCACGCCGTCGAGATCCTCGGCGACGGTGAGCATGATGATGCGCGCGCCCGGGTCCGCCGACAGCAGCCGGCGCACGGTTTCCACACCGCCCAGGCCGGGCATGCGGACATCCATCAGGATGAGATCGGAGCGGTCGGCGCCCCAGCGGCGGAGGACTTCCTCGCCGTTGGCCGCCGTCGTCACGCGCTCGACACCGGGCACGGTCGCGACCGCGCGGCGCAGTGCTTCTCGGGCAAGCGGGGAGTCGTCGCAGACGAGGACGGAAGTCATGACCGCCCTCCGCAGCTGATGCGCGTCACCTTGAGCCTCCAGGCTGGTACGGAATCGTCACCTGTGCGGTCGACCGCCCCGGACGCCTGCCCGAGTGCCGGTGTTCTCAACCGCCTCCGCACTCTCAACGACGGTCACTCGAAAGAGTTACGGGGCTGCATACCGTCATCGGCACTCTACGTGAGGGTCTCGACACGGTGCAGACACGACCAACAGACCCTCAACTTTTCATCACAACCCATGCCCCATTCGGCCGCTTTTCTTCCCGTTTCGGGATGTCCGAGGCTAGATTCGCAATGAGTCATATTTTCATCTCCTTAGACCGGAGATGTACGGTCGTTGGCACCGTATCCGCCCAGAACGGCTACAAGGGGTCACGTAATGGCAGATTTCTCCCGCCTTCCCGGACCGAACGCTGACCTGTGGGACTGGCAGCTGCTGGCTGCCTGCCGCGGGGTGGACAGCTCGCTCTTCTTCCACCCGGAGGGTGAGCGCGGGGCGGCTCGGAGCGCTCGCGAGAACTCGGCCAAGGAGGTCTGCATGAGGTGCCCTGTCCGTGCGGAGTGCGCGGCGCATGCGCTTGCGGTGCGTGAGCCGTACGGCGTGTGGGGCGGCCTGACCGAGGACGAGCGTGAAGAGTTGATGGGGCGGGCTCGCAACCGCCTGGTGTCGGCGTCGACCACCAGCGGGAACACCGCCCCGAGTCATTGAAGGAACGTTTCTTCAACTATTCCGGGCACCCACGCGCGTGCCCGTGACCGGTGCCGTCGCGCCGCTTACGCGCGCGCGGGCGTGCCCTCGTGCCCCTGTGTGTGCCCCTGTGCGCGCAGGGACACACGGGCCAGTTGCTCCAGGGTCGCCGCCACGGCCGGCACCTGGGCCAGGTCGGGCAGTGTGAGGGCGACGATCTCGCGCCGTACCGCCGGCTCCAGCCGGACCGTGCGCACGCCCCTCGGCCGGACCGACTCCACCGCGAGCTGCGGCAGTACGGCCACGCCGAGGCCCGCGCCGACCAGACCGACCACCGCCGGGTAGTCGTCGGTGGCGAAGTCGATGCGCGGGGTGAAGCCGGCCCCCTCGCACACCTCGACCAGCTGGCCCCGGCAGCGCGGGCAGCCCGCGATCCAGGGTTCCTGGGCCAGCTCGCCGATGGCGACGCTCTCCGCGCGCGCGAGGCGGTGCCGCTCGGGCACGAGCGCGACCAGCCGGTCCGTCAGCAGGGGCCGTACGACGAGGTCGTCCCAGTCCTCGGCGGCGGCCGCGCCGGCGTAGCGGAAGGCCAGGGCCAGGTCGCAGTCGCCCTCGCGGAGCAGCTCGACCGACTTCGGGGGCTCGGCCTCCTCCAGGGAGACGCGGGTGCCGGGGTGGGCGGCGCGCAGGGCGGCCAGGGCGGTGGGGACCAGGGTGGAGCTGCCGCTCGGGAAGGAGACCAGCCGGACCCGGCCGGCGCGCAGGCCGGCGATGGCGGCGACCTCCTCCTCGGCGGCGGTGAGCCCGGCGAGGATGCCGGAGGCGTGCCGGACGAGGGCCTCGCCGGCCTGGGTCAGGCGCATCTCGCGGCCGGTGCGGACCAGGAGCGGGGTGCCGACCGAGGTCTCCAGGGCCTTCATCTGCTGGCTGACGGCGGGCTGGGTGCAGCCCAGTTCGCGCCCCGCCGCCGAGAAGGAACCGGTGGCGGCGACGGCGCGCAGGACACGGAGATGGCGGGCTTCTATCACCCTCCAAGTATAAGCCCCGCTTGGAGATCGCGCCCGATATTCGCTCGACGCTTTGAGATGACCTCCCGTACCGTATGTGCATGAAAGTCCTCACGGTCAATCTGGGCCGCCCGCAGCCGGTGCCGTACACGGACCAGGCGCAGGGCGTGACGGGCATCGACAAGAAGCCGGCCGACGGTCCGGTTCGGGTGGCGGCGCCGGGCCCCAAGGGGACCGGCGCGAGCGGGCTCGCCGGGGACGCGGTGTGCGACCTGCGCCATCACGGCGGGGACGAGCAGGCGGTGTACGCGTTCGCCCGCGAGGACCTCGACGACTGGGAGCGCGAACTCGGCAGATCTTTGGCCAACGGTTGCTTCGGGGAGAACCTGACGACGCGCGGGCTGGACGTCTCCGGGGCGCTGATCGGCGAGCGCTGGCGGGTCGGCGCCGAGCTGGTCCTGGAGGTGACCTCGGGCCGGATTCCGTGCCGTACGTTCCAGGGCCATCTGGGCGAGCGCAGCTGGGTCAGGAGATTCACCCGGAAGGCCGTGACGGGGGCCTACCTCCGGGTGATCGAACCGGGTGAGATCCGCTCGGGCGATCCGGTCGAGATCGTGCACCGCCCGGACCACGGGGTGACGGCGGCGATGGAGTTCCGCGCGACCACCACCGAGCGGGAGCTGCTGCCGCGGCTGCTCGCGGCGGGCGGCGCGCTGCACGCGGAGGCCCTGGCGCAGGCGCGCAAGTACGTGGCGCAGCAGCGGGGCTGAGCGGCTGTCACCCCGGTTCCCGCACGGGGCCCGGGGCAGCGGAGGCTGTCGGTCCGGGTCACTACCCTTGGGCCATGACAACGGCTCTGATTACGGGATCGACCGCGGGGATCGGCGCCGCGTTCGCGCGGCGGCTGGCGGCGGAAGGGCATGACCTCGTCCTGGTGGCGCGGGACGCCAAGCGGCTGCGCGAGCAGGCCACCGAGTTGCACGACCGGCACGGCATCGAGGTCGAGGTGCTGAGCGCCGACCTGTCCGAGGACAAGGGCATCGAGTCGGTGGCGGACCGGCTGGGCGACCGGAAGCACCCGGTCGACCTGCTGGTCAACAACGCCGGCTTCGGCAACAAGGGACGCTACCTCGACGTGTCCATGGCCGACGAGCTGAAGATGCTCAAGGTGCACTGCGAGGCGGTGCTCCGGCTGACGTCGGCGGCGGCCGAGGCGATGCGCGAGCGGCACCGGGGCGGCATCGTCAACGTCGCCTCCGTGGCCGCCTTCGTGCCGCGCGGCACCTACGGCGCCTCCAAGGCCTGGGTCGTGCAGTTCACCCAGGGGGCGGCCAGGGACCTGGCCGGCAGCGGGGTGCGGCTGATGGCCCTGTGCCCCGGCTTCGTGCGCACCGAGTTCCACGAGCGGGCCGGGATGGGCACGGACAACATCCCGGGCTGGATGTGGCTGGACGCCGACAAGCTGGTCGCGGCGGCCCTGGCCGATCTGGCGCGCGGCAGGTCGCTGTCGATCCCCGACCCGAGGTACAAGGCGCTGATGGGCCTGGTGAAGGTCACGCCCCGGGCGCTGCTGGGCGGGATCACCTCGAAGACGGGGCGCAAGTACGGACCGCAGTAGCCCCCGGGCGAGCACGGACGACGCCGTCGCCCCGGTGTGAGAACGGGGCGAAAATGGGCGTGACGGAAACCGGGCCAGGGGGGCCGGGAGGCGGCGTCATGACCTTCGTACAACTCATCGAGTGCAGGACGAGCCGGCTGGACGAGATGAACCGGCTCATGGACGACTGGGTCGCGCAGACCAAGGGACGGCGGACGGCGACGCACGCGCTGGTCGGCAAGGACCGCTCGGACGCGTCGCACGTCGTGGAGTTCGTGGAGTTCCCGTCGTACGAGGAGGCGATGCGGAACTCGAACCTCCCGGAGACCGACCGGGTCTTCCAGGGGATCCTCGCCCTGTGCGACGGGATGCCGACGTTCACGGACCTGGACGTCGTGCGGGACGACCGGCCGGCCGAGGAGACCGTGCGGCGGTTCTTCGCGGCGCTGACGGCTCCGGGTGAACTGCCGCCGCTCAACGACCTGTTGGACGAGGACATCCACAGCCACGACCCGATCAACCCGCAGGACACCCTGGGGCTGGACAACTTCCGCGCCGAGGTCCGGATGTGGCGCACGGGCTTCGACCTCACGTTCACGATCGAGGACCTGCTCGTGCAGGACGAGCGGGCCTGCGCGCGCTGGACCGGGAACGCCACGCACAAGGGCGAGTTCCTGGGGATCGCGCCGACCGGGCGGCAGGTCGTCATGAGCGGGACGACGGTGTTCCGGTTCGGCGCCGACGGCAAGATCGCCGAGACCTGGTGGCAGCACGACACACTGGGGCTGATGCAGCAGCTGGGCGCGCTGGACGAGTTGGAGCAGTAGCCCCGCGCGGGGGCGGACAGGGCGAAGGCCCGGCTCCCCTTCCGGGGTGCCGGGCCTTCGCTGACGGGTGCTTGCCTCAGTGGGCGTGGCCGTGGCTGTGACCGTGGCCCGCGGCCTCCGGCTCCTCTTCCTTCTTCTCGACGACCAGGGTCTCGGTCGTGAGCAGCAGGGAGGCGATGGAGGCGGCGTTCTCCAGGGCGGAGCGGGTGACCTTCACCGGGTCGATGACGCCGGCCTTGACCAGGTCGCCGTACTCGCCGGTGGCGGCGTTGTAGCCCTGCCCCTTCTCCAGGTCCTTGACCTTGGAGACGATGACGTAGCCCTCCTGGCCGGCGTTCTCGCCGATCCAGCGCAGCGGCTCGACCACGGCGTTGCGGACGACCGCGACACCGGTGGCCTCGTCGCCGGTCTTGTCGAGGTTGCCCTCCAGGACCTTGGAGGCGTGGACCAGGGCGGAGCCACCACCGGAGACGATGCCCTCCTCGACCGCGGCGCGGGTCGCGGAGATGGCGTCCTCCAGACGGTGCTTCTTCTCCTTCAGCTCCACCTCGGTGGCGGCGCCGACCTTGATCACGCACACGCCGCCGGCCAGCTTCGCGAGGCGCTCCTGGAGCTTCTCGCGGTCCCAGTCGGAGTCGGTGTTCTCGATCTCGGCCTTGATCTGGGCGACGCGGCCGTGGACGTCCTCGGTCTTGCCGGAGCCGTCGACGATGGTGGTGTCGTCCTTGGTGACCGTCACGCGGCGGGCGGAGCCCAGCACGTCCAGGCCGGCCTGGTCGAGCTTGAGGCCGACCTCCTCGGAGATGACGGTGGCGCCCGTGAGGACGGCCATGTCCTGGAGCATCGCCTTGCGGCGGTCGCCGAAGCCGGGGGCCTTGACCGCGACCGCGTTGAAGGTGCCGCGGATCTTGTTGACGACCAGGGTCGACAGGGCCTCGCCCTCGACGTCCTCGGCGATGATCAGCAGCGGCTTGGAGGCTCCGGCCTGGATGACCTTCTCCAGCAGCGGCAGCATGTCCTGGATGGAGGAGATCTTGCCCTGGTTGATGAGGATGTAGGGGTCCTCCAGGACGGCCTCCATGCGCTCCTGGTCCGTCACGAAGTACGGCGACAGGTAGCCCTTGTCGAAGGCCATGCCCTCGGTGAAGTCCAGCTCCAGACCGAAGGTGTTGGACTCCTCGACGGTGATGACACCGTCCTTGCCGACCTTGTCCATCGCCTCGGCGATCAGCTCGCCGACCTGCTGGTCCTGGGCGGACAGCGCGGCGACGGCCGCGATGTCGGACTTCTCGTCGATCGGGCGGGCCGTGGCCAGCAGCTCGTCGGAGACGGCCTTGACGGCGGCGTCGATGCCCTTCTTCAGGGAGGCCGGGGAGGCGCCGGCGGCGACGTTCTTCAGGCCCTCGCGCACCAGCGCCTGGGCGAGCACGGTGGCGGTGGTGGTGCCGTCACCCGCGATGTCGTTGGTCTTGGTCGCCACCTCCTTCACCAGCTGCGCGCCGAGGTTCTCGTACGGGTCCTCGATCTCGACCTCGCGGGCGATCGTGACACCGTCGTTGGTGATGGTGGGGGCGCCGAACTTCTTGTCGATGACGACGTTGCGGCCCTTGGGGCCGATCGTCACCTTCACCGTGTCGGCCAGCTTGTTGACGCCGCGCTCAAGGGCGCGACGGGCGTCCTCGTCGAACTTCAGAATCTTCGCCATGACAGCGGAAGCCCTCTCGGAAATCTGTGGGTGAAAAAAGCTGCGCCCCGGGCGCCCGGCTTCTTATCGGTCGCGGGGGCCAGGGGCGCAGCTCAGGAGCAAAGGAATGCTCGAAGTGATTACTTCTCGATGATCGCGAGCACGTCGCGAGCCGAGAGGACGAGGAACTCCTCGCCGTTGTACTTCACCTCGGTGCCGCCGTACTTGCTGTACAGGACGACGTCGCCGACCTTGACGTCGAGCGGAAGACGCTCGCCGTTCTCGAAGCGGCCCGGACCCACGGCGAGGACGGCGCCCTCCTGGGGCTTCTCCTTCGCGGTGTCCGGGATGACCAGGCCAGAGGCGGTGGTCTGCTCGGCGTCGAGCGGCTGGACCACGATGCGGTCCTCAAGCGGCTTGATGGCAACCTTGGAGCTGGTGGTCGTCACGATCCGACCTCCCCCTTCGGAGATCTCACGGGGTTAACTGTCTGAGGTGGCGACCAGGTGGATCCGTCGTCGCGGGTGCCGGACCTGCCCGTCGCGTGTTTGGCACTCTCACGCGTCGAGTGCCAGAGCCGAGACTATGACCGCGATTAGCACTCGGTCAAGCGGACTGCTAATCCGTGCGGCGCGTCGGCCGGACGAAGGTCCCGGACGGCCCCCGCGACCGCTTCCGGGAGCGGCTACAGGTAGTCCTCCAGCCGCCCCACCGTCAGCCCCCGCTGCTGGGCCCTGCGCAGCACCCTGATCGTGCGGTCCCGCAGGGTCCGGCCCGTCGTCTCGTCCGGCCCGACCAGGACGATGTCACCGGGGCGAAGGCGGTGCTCGCCCCGGCTGTAGGCCAGGTCGGCCGGGGTCATGGCGGCGCGCCACAGGACGAACGCGGAGATGCCGCAGTCGGTGGCGGCGCGCAGGGTGGTCGTGTCGTAGGAGCCGTAGGGCGGGCGGAAGAGGCGGGGGCGCAGGCCGAGCCGGGACTGGAGGCGGTCCTGCTGGCCGCAGATCTCGGCGCGCTGGCTCGCGTACGGCAGTCCGGCCAGGACGCGGTGGTCGAGGGTGTGGTTCTGGATGCCTGCGCCCAGCGCGCGCAGCCGGGCGAAGTGGTCGTACCGGGGGCCGGCCACGCTGTCGGTGAGGAACATGCTGACCGGCAGCCGCAGTTCGCGGACCATGTCGACGAAGCGGGGGTCCTTGTCGGCGCCGTCGTCGTAGGTGAGGAAGACGACCGGGTCACTGGTGGGGACGTGGTCCATGACCCGGGGCAGGGAGCGGCCGGCGCTGTGCGGGCTCAGGGCGAGGGTGTGGGCGTCCGGCCGGGGCGGGCGGGCGAGGGGCTCGGTGAGGCCCCAGTGGCGGTAGCGCCGGTCCGTGGCGGGGCCGTGCGGGGCGTGCGGCCGGACCTCTTCGGCGGCCTTGCGGCCGAGGCGTTCGATGGGGTCGACGGACTGCGCGCAGCCCGCGAGGAGGAGCGCGGGGAGGAGGAGCGCGGCGCTCAGCGCCCGGCGCGCGCGGCGGGCGGGGGCACCGCCGGGCACAGGGCCGGACACGGGGCCGGGCACGGGAGTTCGCCGGTGGGGCGGGGCCCAGGGGCTCCTCCCGCGCGTCACAGGTAGTCCTCCAGGCGGGCCACGGCGTAGCCCTCGCGGGTGACCTTGTTCAGGAAGCGGCGCATGTCGTCGACCATCGTGCCGTTCCACTCGGAGCGGCCGCGGAAGTGGGTGAGGACGATGTCGCCGCGGCGCAGCTTCTGGTCGTCCTCGCGGTACTCCCAGTGGTCGACGTACACCTCCTCGTTCCAGATCGGCGCGTACCTGATGCCGCAGGCCTTGGCGGCGCGCAGGCTGTCCTGGTTGTAGTTGCCGTACGGGAAGCGCATGACGGTGGGCGCCTTGCCGAACTGCTTCTTCATGATCTCCTGCATGCCGCAGATCTCGGCCTTCTGGTCCTCGTAGGACAGGCCCGGCAGGTAGGGGTGGTGCAGGGTGTGGTTGTCGAGGGTGTGGCCCTCGGCCTGCATGGTGCGGAAGTAGCCGTAGTCGTCCTTCACCAGGTAGTTGCTGAGGAAGGCGGTGTACGGGATCTTCAGGTCCCGCATCATGCGCAGGAAGCGGGGGTCCTTCTCCGAGCCGTCGTCGATCGTGAGGAAGACGATCTTCCGGTCGGTGGGGATCGTGGTGAAGACCGGGGGCAGGTCCCAGTCCACCTGGTGTTTCACCTCGAAGCCGGCCCGGGCCCTGATCTCCGGCTTCACCCTGGGCGGTGGCGGGGGCGCCAGCGGGACCCCGTTCAGGCCCCAGCGCTTGGCGGCGGCGACGAGGCGGGCGTGCTCGGCGGCCTGCCGGGCCCGGGCGCCCAGGGCCTGTTCGGGGCCGCCCCGGCCGCTGGGGGCGGGGCGGGTCACGGCGGGGCGAATCTCGACGGGACGGGTCTCGGCGGGGCCGGCGCAGCCGGAGAGGAGGGCGGCGCAGGCCAGGGCGGCGGCTCCGCAGCCGAGTCCGGGACGTCCGCAGTGCGACCAATTCTTATCGTTTTGTACGACTGCTCGCATGACGCCGGATCCTCCCAGGACCGCCCCCGGATCCCCGGCCGACACCGCCGCCGCAGGCGCGCCGTCCACCGACTGGCCCACAATGACCCGGTGAACGACCTCGCTCTCCTGCTCACCCCCGAAGGCCGCGCCCTCCTCGACGAGGTGCGCGACACCGCACCGGCGGACGAACTCGCCGTCGCCACCCGGCTGCGCCGCGACCACCCGGCCGAGCTGGTGTCGGCCGCGCTCGGCCAGGCCCGGCTGCGGCAGCGGGCGGCGGCGAAGTTCGGGGCGGCGGACGCGGGGCGGATGTTCTTCACGCCGAACGGGGTCGAGCAGTCGACGCGGGCCGGCGTGGCGGCGTACCGCGCCGAGCGGTTCACGGCGCTCGGCGTGACCTGCGTCGCCGACCTGTGCTGCGGGATCGGCGGGGACGCGATCGCGCTGGCCCGGGCCGGGATCCGGGTGCTCGCCGTGGACCGGGACCCGGTGACGGCGGCCACGGCCCGCGCGAACGCCGAGGCGCTGGGCCTCGCCGAGCTGATCGAGGTCCGCGAGGCCGACGTCACGGAGGTGGACACGAGCGGGTACGACGCGGTGTTCGTGGACCCGGCGAGGCGGAGCGGCCGCGGCCGCATCTTCGACCCGGAGGCGTACTCGCCGCCCCTGTCCTGGGCGGTCGGCGCGGCCCGTACGGCTCCCCGCGCCGCTCTGAAGATCGCCCCGGGCATCCCGCACGAGGCGGTTCCCGCCGAGGCGGAGGCCGAGTGGATCTCCGACGGCGGGGACGTGAAGGAGGCGGTGCTGTGGTTCGGCACCGGCGCGCCGGGCGCCGTACGGGCCACCCTGCTGCCCGGCCCGCGCACGCTGCTGGGCCGCGGGCTGCCCGACCCGGACGTCCGGCCGGTGGGGCGGTACCTGTACGAGCCCGACGGCGCCGTGATCCGCGCGCATCTGGTCGCCGAGGTCGCGCAGGACCTGGCCGGAGGTCTGCTCGACCCCACCATCGCGTACGTCACCGCCGACGAGCGGCGCCCGACCCCGTACGCCACCGCCTACGAGATCACCGACCAACTCCCCTTCAACGTCAAGAAGTTGAAGGCCCTGCTGCGTGAACGCGAGGTCGGCACGCTGACCGTGAAGAAGCGCGGGTCGGCGGTCGAGCCGGAGGAACTGCGCAAGAAGGTGAAGCCGCAGGGGCCGAACGCGGCGACGGTGTTCCTGACCCGGGTGGCGGGCGCACCGACGATGCTCGTGGGGCACCCCGCCTGAGCGCTCCGCCGGAAGTGCCGGGATGCGCCGTCGATCGTCTGCGGGCCCGCTCCGTCACGGCAGTTCGGCGGCCCGGCGCAGCAGCAGTTCCCGCTCCTTCTCGTTGCGTGCCAGGGCCGCCGCCCGGGTGAACTCCTCGCGGGCCTCCGTCGTGCGGCCGAGGCGGGCCAGGAGGTCGGCGCGGACGCTGGGGAGCAGGTGGTAGTCGCGCAGGGCGGGGTCGGCGGTCAGGGCGTCGACCAGCCGCAGTCCCTCCGCCGGGCCGTCGGCCATCGACACGGCGACCGCGCGGTTCAGTTCGACCACGGGGGACGGGGCACGGGCCGCCAGCAGCGCGTACAGGGTGGCGATGGCGCGCCAGTCGGTGTCCTCGTAGCGGTACGCGTGCGCGTGGCACGCGGCGATGGCCGCCTGGAGGGCGTACGGGCCCGGGGCGCCCGACGCGGTGGCGCGGTCGAGGGCGTGGATGCCGCGGGCGATGAGGCGCCGGTTCCAGCGGCGGCGGTTCTGCTGCGCCAGCAGGACCGGTTCGCCCTCCGGGCCGGTGCGGGCGGCCGTGCGGGACGCCTGGAACTCCAGCAGCGCGGTCAGGCCGTGCACCTCCGGTTCCTTGGGCATCAGGGCGGACAGGACGCGGGCCAGCCGCAGCGCGTCCTCGCACAGGCCGGGGCGCAGCCAGTCGTCGCCGACGGTCGCCGCGTACCCCTCGTTGAAGATCAGGTAGATGACGTCCAGGACCGAGCCGAGGCGGGCCTCGCGGTCGGGGCCGTACGGCAGCTCGAAGGCGACGTTCTTCGTGGCGAGCGTCCGCTTGGCGCGGACGACGCGCTGGGCGATCGTCGGTTCCGGCACCAGGTAGGCGCGGGCGATCTCGGCCGTGGTCAGGCCGCCGACGAGGCGCAGGGTGAGCGCGGTGCGGGCCTGCGGGGACAGCACCGGGTGGCAGGTGGTGAAGACGAGCCGGAGCAGGTCGTCGTCGATGTCGTCCGGGTCGGCCGGCTCCTCGGGCGGCACCGTCGTCGCCAGGTCCCGGCCGATCTCGGCGAGCTTGCGGGCGTAGGTCTCGCGGCGCCGGATCAGGTCGACGGCGCGGTGCCGGGCGGTGGCCATGAGCCAGGCGCCCGGGTTGTCGGGCACACCGTCCCGGGACCACCGCTCCAGGGCTGCGACCAGGGCGTCCTGGGTCAGCTCCTCGGCGATGCCGACGTCCCGGACGATCCGGGCCACGCCCGCGACGACACGCGGGGACTCCAGCCGGAAGACGGTCTCGATGGCGTGCGCCGCGGCGGGGTCCGGGGTGCCGTGCCGTGCCGGGGTGGGCTGTGCTTCCACAGCCCACCATGCAACACCCCTCGATGCCGCAGGGCCAGCGAACACTCAGCCCTCGGCGATCTCCCGCACCTCGCACGAGACGGTCCAGTAGTCCTCGTGCACCTTCAGGAACCGCTTGGTCCACTCGACGGCCTCGGCCTTGTCCTTGCACTGCATGATCGCGTAGCCGCCGACGACCTCCTTGGACTCGGTGAACGGCCCGTCGGTGACGGACAGCTTCCCGCCCTGCCAGCGCACGGTGGTGCCCTGGGCGGCGGGGGTCAGCCCGGCGGTCTCCAGCATCACGCCGGCCTTGGTGATCTCCTCGATCAGCTCGCCCATCCGTCCCATCAGCTCCTCGCTGGGGCCGGCGGGAGCGGTGGACTCGTCGATGTGCACGATCGACAGATAGCGGGGCATGGTGACTCCTTCGGTCCGGGTGGTGGGGTCCGTCCCCGCCACTCACCCATGCGTCGAACGGCGGGACCCGGGATCGACACACCTCCGGAAATATTTTTCTTCAGCGCAGGGACGCCCACAGCGCGCTCGCCGCCGGTTCCTTCGCGATCACCCGGTTGGGGTCGGAGGGGGCCGTGACGACCGGCATCATCACCGTCGTCACATGGTCGGCGGTCAGGGCCTTCAGGCTCTCGCCGAGGCTCATCAGCGCGTTCAGGGAGCCGAGGCCGGTGTCCGTGGTGAGGCCGGCGGTGGCCGCGTCGGCGACCCGGTAGAGCCGGGCCGGGTCGGTGAGCAGGCTGGTGCTCGCCATCTGCTGCAGCAGGGCCTTGACCAGCTTCTGCTGGAGCCCTATCCGGCCGAGATCGCTGCCGTCGCCTATGCCGTGCCGGGTGCGGGCGAGGGCCAGGGCCTGCGTGCCGTCGAGGTGGTGGGCGCCGGCGGCGAGGTCGAGGTGGCTGTCGGCGTCGTGGATGTCCTGGCCGGTGGTGACGTCGACCCCGCCGAGGGCGTCCACCAGCTTGGCGAAGCCGGAGAAGTCGGCCTCCATGAAGTGGTCCATGCGGACGCCGGTGATCGACTCGACGGTCTTCACGGCGCACACCGGCCCGCCCACCTCGTAGGCGGTGTTGAACATCGCGCCGTACGCCACCGCCGTGGACCGGCCCGCGGACAGCGGGCAGGACGGGCGGGTGACGAGGGTGTCGCGCGGGATGCTGACCACGGTGGCCCGGGTCCGGCCCGCGTCGATGTGCACGACCATCGCCGTGTCCGAGCGGGCGCCCGAGCTGTCGCCGCCGCCCAGCTTCCGGTTGGCGCTGCCGCTGCGCGAGTCCGAGCCGAGGACCAGGATGTTCAGGGAGCCGGACGGCAGCGGGGAGGCGGAGGCCGAGGGGGACGGGATGGTCATCGGCCTGGCGGGGCGGTCGTCGCCCAGCGCGCCGTTGATGTCGACGCTCCTGATGTTGTGGTCGAGATGCCAGTACGCCCAGCCGACGGTCCCCCCGCCCAGCACCAGCACCCCCGCCAGAGCGAGGCCGACGATCTTCGGCACCCTCGGCCGCCGGCCACCTCGTCCGCCCGTGTCGTCCTGCTCGCCGTGCCCCTCGTGTCGCGTCACGGCACAGGAACGTAAGTCCGAATTATTAGGGGACTGTTAGCAGAAGCGGTGGGAGTCGGTTTTCTTCGGAAATTCTCATCCCGCATGTTTTGGCCACATGACCGACTCAATTCGGAGCAGGCGGCGCTAGACCGCCGCAGGCGCATCCGTGCTCGACCGCACCACCAGGCTCGTCGCCAGCTCCACCCGTGTCGCCGTCCGCTCCTGCTGCTCGCGCCCCAGCTCCAGCACCAGCCGGGCGGCCGCCTCGGCCATCTCGGTCAGCGGCTGCCGTACGGTCGTCAGCGGCGGACCCACCCAGCGGGCCACCGGCAGATCGTCGAAGCCGACCACACTGAGGTCCTCCGGGATGCGCAGCCCCAGCTCGCGGGCGGCCTCGTACAGGCCGAGCGCCTGGAGGTCGTTGCCCGCGAAGACGGCGGTGGGCCGGTCGGGGCGGCGCAGCAGCTCCAGGCCGAGCCGGTAGCCGGCGTCGTGGTGGAAGTCGCCGCCCACGATCAGCGAGGGATCGACGGGCAGGCCGGCCGTCTCCAGCGCGGCCCGGTAGCCGTCGACCCGGGCGCGGCTGCACATCATCCGGGACGGGCCGCTGATCGCGCCGATCCGGGTGTGGCCGAGTTCGACCAGGTGGCGGGTGGCGGCGAGGCCGCCCTGCCAGTTGGTGGCGCCGATGGAGGGCACGTCGGGGCCCGGGTCGCCGGCCGGATCCATCACCACGAACGGGATGGACCGGCTGGTCAGCAGCGCCCGCTGGGACTCGTCGAGCCCGGACAGCACGAGGACCACGCCGTGCGGGCGGCGCGCGGCGACCTGGTCGGCCCAGGTCCGGCCCGGGGTGAGGCGCCCGGCCGACTCCGACAGCACGACGCTCAGCCCGGCGTCCCGGGCCACGTTCTCCACGCCCCGGATGACCTCCATCGCCCAGGCGCTCTCCAGCTCGTGGAAGACCAGGTCGATCAGCGGGGAGCGGGACGCCTCGGCGCGCCGGCGCCGGTAGCCGTGGGCACGCAGCAGTTCCTCGACGCGGGTGCGGGTCGCCGGGGCGACATCGGCGCGGCCGTTGAGGACCTTCGAAACAGTCGGGGCGGACACCCCGGCCTCACGGGCGATTTCGGCGAGGGTCGCCGTCTGGCTCTCTGCGGGCTTCGAAGGTTTCATGCCCGGGATCGTATGAGCCCAGCAGAGCCGGACGGGAGTCCCATGCCGTGAGGTCCTGTGCGACGGGGCGTGAGCGAACAGCGCGAACATTGGCAAAAAGCAAGCCCTGTGCCGCGCGTGTTCAGGAAGCGTTCATGTTGCCCCTGGGAGGGTCGGGCCGCACTCGACTCCCCCCACAGGAGCACCCTTGACAACGATGCCTTCGACGACGCCTTCGACGGCGAAGTCCGTCATGAAGAAGCTGCCCGAGGTCACCCTCGCGTTCTGGATCATGAAGATCGCGGCGACGACCCTGGGCGAGACCGCGGGCGACCTGTTCGCCCAGACCCTGAAGCTCGGCTACTTCCTCACCACGATCGCCCTGTTCGCGGTCTTCGTGGTGACGCTGGTGATCCAGCTCCGCTCGACGCGCTACAACCCGTTCTTCTACTGGACCGTGATCCTGTCGACCTCCATGGCCGGCACCACCATGTCCGACTTCATGAACCGGGACGACAGCGCCAAGTACCTTTCCGGCGGCGCCACATCGCTCGGCTGGGGCCCACAGGGCCTCGGCCTCGGCTACCCGGAGGGCGCCGCGATCCTGATCTCCCTCCTGCTGCTGATCTTCCTCGGCTGGAAGCTGAGCGGGATGACCTTCCAGATCACCGAGATCGTCACGTTCCACGGCGAGGCCCTGTTCTGGTCGGCGATCCTGGTCTCCAACACGCTCGGCACCTCGATGGGCGACTTCCTGTCCGACAGCTCGGGCCTCGGCTACCTGGGCGGTGCCTCGCTGGTGACCGGCCTCCTGCTGCTCCTCGTCGCCCTGATGAAGGTCCCGGCGGTGCCGAACGTCCTGCTCTTCTGGATCGCGTTCGTCCTGACCCGCCCGCTCGGCGCCACGGCCGGCGACCTGCTGACCAAGCCGGTCGCCAAGGGCGGGCTCGACCTGGGTACGGCCGGTTCCTCGGCGGTGCTGCTGGCCGTGCTGTTCGGCCTGATGGCGTACGCGCATCTGAAGGAACGGCGGGCTGCGGTTCCGGCGACCCCTGAGGCGCAGGCGTCGCGGCCGCAGCGGGCCGGGCACCGGTAACGCCGAAGTCCCGCCTCGGAACCCGAGGCGGGACTTCGTGTGGAGCGCCGGGCAGGCCTTGCACCTGCATCTCCCCGCAGGAAGCGGGACGTCTTTCCTTGGACCACCAACGCACTGCGTCCGGGTCGGTTTCCGTTTCCGGTTCCCGGCCGTTCGCTGTGTGATGATCATAGCGCATTCCGGCCGGGCCTCTCAACCTCAGCCCCCGGCCACCGCTTCGAACCGCCAGCGGTGCACGCCCCGGGTCACCAACTCCGTGTCCGGCTCCGGCAGTTCGGGCAGCTCGGCGGCGTACGGCGCGTCCCACCACGTGATGACCAGCACCCGGTCCTGCGGCGCCCGGAGGGTCTCCCGGCGCAACGGCTCGGCGGCGAGCGGCTGTTCACGTACCCAGGCCAGCAGCTCCTCGCCCCGGCCGGCGACGGCCCGGGCCTCCCACATCAGCGCGACCGTCACGAGTACAGGTTCTCCTTGCTGACCTCGTGCACATGATCGTGGTCATGGCCGTGCTCCTGACCGGGCACGTGCGGGTCGGTCACCGGCAGGGAGGAGTCGGCCGACAGGTCCCAGCCGGAGGCGGCACGGCCCCGCGCGACCATCTCGGCGCCGAGGGCCGCCACCATCGCGCCGTTGTCCGTGCACAGCTTGGGACGCGGGACGCGCAGCCGGATCCCGGCGGCCTCGCAGCGCTCCTGGGCGAGGGCGCGCAGCCGGGAGTTGGCCGCGACACCGCCGCCGATCATCAGGTGGTCGACGCCCTCGTCCTTGCAGGCGCGGACCGCCTTGCGGGTGAGGACGTCCACGACGGCCTCCTGGAAGGAGGCGGCCACGTCGCGGACCGGGACCTCCTCGCCGGCCGCGCGCCTGGCCTCGATCCAGCGGGCCACGGCCGTCTTCAGGCCGGAGAAGGAGAAGTCGTAGGCCGGGTCGCGCGAGCCGGTCAGGCCGCGCGGGAAGGCGATCGCCGTCGGGTCGCCCTCGCGCGCGTACCGGTCGATGACCGGGCCGCCGGGGAAGCCCAGGTTTAGCACGCGGGCGATCTTGTCGAAGGCCTCGCCCGCCGCGTCGTCGATGGTCGCGCCCATGGGCCGTACGTCGGAGGTGATGTCCGACGACAGCAGCAGCGAGGAGTGGCCGCCGGAGACCAGCAGGGCCATGGTCGGCTCGGGCAGCGGGCCGTGCTCCAGCTGGTCGACGCAGATGTGCGAGGCGAGGTGGTTGACGCCGTACAGGGGCTTGCCCAGGGCGTAGGCGTACGCCTTGGCCGCCGAGACGCCGACGAGGAGGGCGCCCGCGAGGCCGGGGCCCGCGGTCACGGAGATGCCGTCGAGGTCCTTCGCCGAGACGCCCGCCTCCTTCAGCGCGCGGTCGATGGTGGGGACCATCGCCTCCAGGTGGGCGCGGGAGGCCACTTCCGGGACGACACCGCCGAAGCGGGCGTGCTCGTCGACGCTGGAGGCCACGGCGTCCGCCAGCAGGGTGGTGCCCCGGACGATGCCGACGCCGGTCTCGTCGCAGGAGGTCTCGATGCCGAGTACGAGAGGCTCGTCGCGTGAGTCAGCCATGGTTCTTCTCTTCGGTCGCTTGGTCGGTGATCAGGCGCATCACGAGCGCGTCCACGTTGCCCGGCTGGTAGTAGCCGCGCCGGAAGCCGATGGGCTCGAAGCCGTAGCGCTCGTAGAGCTTCTGGGCGCGGACGTTGTCGACCCGGCACTCCAGCATCACCTCGTGGCACTCGAACGCGGTCGCCGCGCGCAGCAGTTCGGCCAGCAGCCGCCCGCCGAGGCCGGTGCCCTGCAGCTCGCGGGCGACGGCGATGGTCTGCACGTCGGCCTGGTCGCCGGACGAGGCGAGGCCCGCGTACCCGACGATCCCGCCCTCCCCCTCGGCGACCAGATAGCGGCGGGTCGCCTCGGCGCCCCGGGAGTGGGCCAGCTCGGACCAGAACATGCCCCGGGACCAGGCGTCCTCGGGGAACAGGTCCTTCTCCAGCTCCAGGACCCGGTCGATGTCCCACCAGCGCATCTCGCGCAGTCGCACGCTCACGTCGGTCACTTCGGGGTGACCACCTTGTAGTTCTTGGGCACCTGCGCGTCCGGGCGGCGCAGGTACAGCGGCCGGGGGGCGGGCAGTTCCTCGCCCGCGGCGAGCCTCTCGGCGGCCAGCGCGGCGAGCGCCGCGGCGGAGACGTGCTCGGGTTCGAGGGCGTGCGGGAACGTGTCCGGGTAGAGCAGCGCGCCCGCGCCGACCGCGGGCAGCCCCGCGACCCGCTCGGCGATGTCGGCCGGCCGGTCCACGGCCGGGCCGGTGAGCCGGGTGCGCGAGTCGGCGTACGTGGCCCAGTAGACCTCCTTGCGCCGGGCGTCGGTCGCCACGACGAAGGGGCCCTTCTCGATGTCGGCGGCATAGGCGAGGCCGTCCAGCGTGCACACGCCGTGCACCGGGACGCCGAGCGCGAGGCCGAAGGTGTCGGCGGTCATCAGACCGACGCGCAGCCCGGTGTAGGGGCCGGGCCCGACGCCGACGACGATGCCGGTGACGGCGTCCAGTCCCAGTCCGGCCTCGGCGAGCACACGGTCCACGGCAGGCAGCAGCAGCTCTCCGTGCCGGCGCGCGTCCACCTGGCTCGACGAGGCGACGACGTCCGTGCCGTCGTGCAGCGCGACGGTGACGGCGGGTGTTGCGGTATCCAGAGCGAGCAAGAGCACGCGAACAGCCTACGGCGCCGACGGCTCGGGCATCGCCGTCCCGGTCGAACGGTCACTGACTGCTACGGTCTGTACGAAGTACGACATATCGCATGAGGGCAGAACGAGGCAGAGGTGGGGCACGTGGCAGGGACCAGCTCGGGGATCGTGGTCGGCCTCACCGCGCTGGCCGTCGGCGCCGTCGGTTTCCTCGCCCACCAGGCCCACACTGCCGGACCGGTGGGCCCGGCCGGCCGCCCCGGGGCGACGGCCTCGCCCGCGGCCCGCGCCGGCAAGGCGCCCCGGGACCCCCGGCACCCGACGGCCCTGCCGAGCGGCTCCGGCAGGGGTGAACGGGTCGTGTACTCGCTGGACGACGACCGGGTCTGGCTGGTCGGCCGCACGGACCGGGTGGAGCGCACCTTCACGGTGAGCCCCGGCACCGTCGATCCGCCGCCCGGCTCGTACTGGATCACCTCCCGCTCCAGCGCGGTCATCGGCACCGACGGCACGCCGGTCGAGCACGTCGTGCGGTTCACCAGCGTCGACGGGCTGGCGATCGGCTTCAGCGCGGCGGTGGGCACGCAGCCTCCGGCCGGGCCCGGTGTGCGGACCGGAGGGGTCCGGGAGAACCGGGTGGACGGCGAGGAGATGTGGAAGTTCGCGACGATCGGGGTGCCGGTCGTCGTGATCCGCTAGGCGGCGCTGCGCCCCGCGGTGCGCTCCGCGGGGGATCGGGGGAGGTCGTCGGGCGGCTGCGGCGCCGTGGCGGCTGGTCGCGCAGTTCCCCGCGCCCCTTCGGGGCGCTCCGGCGGTCTGGAGATCGCGTCCGCCGCCGCGCACGACGCCAGCAGTTCGTGCATCGAGACCCGGGTGGGGCTGGTCGCGGTCATGGACGCCTCCTGAGGTGCGGGGGCGGGTGAAGTTAGGTACGCCTAACTTCGGGCTGGCTACCATATGACCACGCCCGGGACGTCCTGCGCAATATCTTGCCGACGGCCTGTCGGAATCCTGATGTTCCCCAGGCGGAGGTTCAGGCGGCCAGCGTCTCCAGGCCGGCCTCCGCCCAGCGCTCCCCCAGTCCGGTCACGGTCACGTGCCGTACCTCGTCGTCGGTGTCACCGACGGCGCGGTGGACGAGGACCTGGAGCCGGTCCTCGGTCAGCTCCTCGACCTTGCCCTCGCCCCACTCCACGACGATCACCGAGTCGGGCAGCGAGACGTCGAGGTCCAGGTCCTCCATCTCGTCCAGGCCGCCGCCGAGCCGGTAGGCGTCGACGTGGACCAGGGGCGGGCCGTCGCCGAGAGAGGGGTGGACGCGGGCGATCACGAAGGTCGGCGAGGTGACCGCGCCGCGCACGCCCAGGCCTTCGCCGAGCCCGCGGGTCAGCGTGGTCTTGCCCGCGCCCAGCTCCCCGCTGAGCATCACCAGGTCGCCCGCGCGCAGCAGTTTGGCCAGCCGGCGGCCCAGCTCCCGCATCTGCTCGGGCGAGGTGATCGTCAGCCGCGTCTCAACGGGGCCCTGCGGTGCTGCTGGTGCTGCCGGTCGTTCCATAGCCACTAACCGTAGCCCCTGCCGGCACGGCACCGGCGCGGGTGAGCAGATCGGCGAGACGGTCGGTGACCGCTTCCGGGTGCTCCAGCATCACCAGGTGCCCGGCGTCCGGCACGAGCACCAGCTCGCACTCGGGCAGCAGGTCGGCGATGACCTCGCTGTGCTCGCTGGGCGTGACCAGGTCCTGCACTCCGGCCAGCACCAGCACGGGCATGTCCTGGAAGGAGGCGAGGGCCTCGGTCTTGTCGTGGTCGGTGAAGGCCGGGTAGAACTCGGCGACCACGTCGATCGGCGTCGACTCGATCATCCGCTCGGCGAACCGCTCGACGGCCGGATCGACGTCCCGCCCGGCGAACGAGTACCGCTTGATGATCCCGGCGAACAGCTCGGCGGTGGCCCGGCGGCCCTTCTCCACCAGCTCCGCCTGCTGCCCGAGCGCCTTCAGCACGCCCGGCAGGATGCGGCGCACCGCGTTGACACCGGCGATCGGCAGCCCGAAGTTCACCTCGCCGAGCCGTCCGGACGACGTGCCGACGAAGGCGGTGGCGACGACCCGGTCCCGGATCAGCTCCGGGTACTGGGCGGCGAGGGCCATCGTCGTCATCCCGCCCATCGAGTGCCCGACCAGCACGATCGGCCCCTCCGGCACGGCGGCGTCGAGCACGGCCTTCAGATCGCGGCCGAGCTGGTCGATGGTGACCGGCACCCGGTCCCGGGTCTGGGCCACCCCCCGGCCGGAGCGGCCGTGGCTGCGCTGGTCCCAGTGCACGGTGCGCACGACCCCGCGCAGGGCCGCCCGCTGGAAGTGCCAGGAGTCCTGGTTGAGGCAGTAGCCGTGGCTGAAGACGACGGTGACGGGAGCGGGCGCCTTGCGGCCGAAGAGCCTTCGCCGGCGCGGCGAGACGTGCGGGCCGGTGTCCGGCTCTATCTCCTCGACCTCGTAGTACAGCTCGGTGCCGTCGTCGGCGATCGCCTTGCCCGGGGTGCCGCGCAGGGTGCCGTAGGGGCCTGCGGAGTCCAGGGCCAGCCGGGCCTTGCGGCGCATGCCGCGGCCGACCGTCATCCGCTCGACCGCCACGCCGGCCGCCGCGCCCGCCGCGAGGACGCCTATCGCGGCACCGGCGATGCCGGTCGCCCGGCGCCAGCCGCCGGCCGCTCCCGCGGAGGCGGCGGCCGCCGAGGCGATGACGCCCGCCACGGCCTCCGCGCTGCTCTCGCTCACTACCGCTCCTCTTCGCCGGATGCGATTTCGCTGGGTGCGATCGATGGTGCCGTTGTCGCCGCCGTAACAGGTATGACCGGTGTTACACGTGATACGGGTCGCGTTCCGCCCGACGGACTACCGGAGTCTTCCCCGTTCCCGGGGAGTCGTTCACATGTCCGCGTTCACATAGACGCGGGGAACGCGGGTTCCGATGCGCGTCACGATCTCGTACGCGATCGTGCCGCAGGCCTGCGCCCAGTCCTCGGCGGTGGGCTCGCCGCGGTCGCCGGGCCCGAACAGCACGGCCTCGCTGCCGACCGCGGGCTCGTCGCCGCCGAGGTCCACCACGAACTGGTCCATGGCGACCCGCCCGGCGATCGTGCGCCACTTGCCGTCGACCAGCACCGGACCGGCGCCGGAGGCGTGCCGCGGGATGCCGTCCGCGTAGCCGACCGGGACCAGGCCGAGGGTCGTCTCGCCGGGTGTGACGTAGTGGTGGCCGTAGCTGACGCCGTGTCCGCCGGGGACGTGCTTGACCAGGGCCAGCGAGGCGCTGAGCGTCATCACCGGGCGCAGTCCGAAGTCGGCCGGCGTGCCCAGTTCGGGGCTCGGCGAGATGCCGTACATGGCGATGCCCGTGCGGACCAGGTCGAAGTGGGTCTCGGGAAGGGTCAGTGCGGCGGGCGAGTTGGCGATGTGCCGCACCTCGGGGCGCACACCCTGCTCCTCGGCGTACGCCACCATCTCCCGGAAGCGGTCGAGCTGGGCGGCGATGGACGGATGCCCGGGCTCGTCCGCGCAGGCGAAGTGCGACCACAGTCCGGTGACCCGCACCAGTCCCTCGGCCTCGGCGGCGAGGGCCGCGCCGACCAGCTCGGCCCAGTCGGCCCCGGGCGGGCAGCCGTTGCGGCCGAGCCCGGTGTCCGCCTTGAGCTGCACCCGCGCGGGCCGGCCGGCCTCGCGGGCCGCCAGCACGGCCTCGCGCAGCGCCCACATCCCGCTCAGGGACACGTCGATGCCGGCCTCGACCGCCTGCCGCCAGGGCCCGCCGGGCACCCACAGCCAGCACAGGATCCGGCCGGGCAGCCCGGCCGCGCGCAGCGCGAGGGCCTCCTCGGGCGTGGCCGTGCCGAGCCAGGTCGCGCCCGCCGCGAGGGCCGCGCGGGCGCACGGCAGCGCCCCGTGGCCGTACCCGTCGGACTTGACGACGGCCATCACGGCGGCGCCCTTCGCCCGGGCGCGCAGGGTCCGCACATTGGCACGCAGGGCACCCAGATCGATCTCGGCGCGGGCGCGCAGGGGGGCGGTCGGCTCAGCTGCTGTCTCACTCATGGCGCCCCCAGTGTCTCAGAGGACCTCGCGGGCCCCGGTCGCAGTCTCGGCTCCTCAGGTGCCGGGCCTGCGCCCCCACACGTAGACGTGGTCGCCCTTCTTCAGCACACCCCACAGTGTCTTCGCGTCGCCGAGCCTCAGATTGACGCAGCCCCAGGAGCCGACGGTGGTGTAGAGGGTGCCGTAGACGGCGTGGAAGGCCTCGCCGCCGTCGAAGAACTGGGCGTAGGGCATGGGCTGGTGGTAGAGGGTCGACACGTGGTTCTTGTGCCGCCAGTAGACCGTGTGCCAGCCCTTGCGGGTGACGTGCCCCGCGCGTCCGCTGCGCATCGGCACCGGCCCGAACACCACCCTGGAGCCCCGCTGCACCCAGGTGAGCTGCCGGTCCAGGTCGACACAGGCGACGGTGTACGACCGGACGGGGCACTTGCGGTCCGCGTTCGGATCCTTCCGTGCCGAGACGAGCATCATGGTCGCCCAGGTGACGGGCCCGGCGAAGCCGCTCGCGGGCTTGATCTCGTACTTCAGCTGGAAGGCGCGGACGGCCCTGCAGTCGGCGGCGGACTGCTTGCCGTCCACCCTCAGCCCCAGCCAGCGCTCCACCTGCCGCTGGTACGGCCCGGTCTGCTTGCTGCACGACACCCGGGCGACGGCGTCGGAGAGCGGCACGTACTCGATGAGGTCGTACGCCCCGGCCGCCGCCTGCCCGGGCTCGATGCGGTCCTCGCGGGGCGTCGGCACGTACACGTCCGGCGCCAGCACCTGGTCGGGCGTGTCGATCTGTGCGGGCTGGCCGACCGGGGCCACACCGGGGACGAGATCGGGTTCGGGTTCGGTGCGGGGGGCGGGAGGCGCCGGCCGGGCCACCCGGGCGGGCGCGGCGCCCGCGGCGAGGGTGCCGGCCGGCAGCGCCGTCACGATGGCGAGCAGCACCGCGACAGCCCGGGACGCGATTCGTCTGCTGATCATGCGATCAGCCAAACGTGCGGCCCCATCGGATCGGCGATGCCGCGCGGAGGGGTCACCCGAGCGGTTGAGGGCCCCGTCCGCGGCACGTCATCCGCGACCCGGCCGTCGCGGGGCGGCTCAGTACCGCACGTCCCGCCACGCCTCCGGGATCTGCTCGGAGACCTCGTGCGCCCCCGCCGGCGCCCCCTGTGCCGCGAACCGCCCGGCGAGCCCGTGCAGATACGCGGCCGTGCTCCCCGCGTCCAGCGCCCGGAGCCCGGCCGCCAGCAACGACCCGGCGAGCCCCGACAGCACATCGCCGCTGCCCGCCGTGGCCAGCCAGGACGTGCCCGTGGGGTTCACCCGCACCGCGCCGCCCCCGGCGTCGGCGACCAGCGTGGTGGACCCCTTCAGCAGCACGGTCGCCCGGTACACCGCCGCCAGCTCCCGCGCGGCCGCCAGCCGGCGCCCCTCGACCTCCTCGCGCCGCACCCCCAGCAGCGCGGCCGCCTCCCCGGCATGAGGGGTCATCAGCGTCGGCGCCGTACGCCCCCGCACCGTGTCCCGATCGGCCAGCCGCAGCCCGTCCGCGTCGAGCAGCACCGGCACGTCGGTGCCGAGCACCTCGGCGACGGTCGCCGCGTCCTCCCCGGCGCCGGGCCCGGTCACCCAGGCCTGCACGCGGCCCGCCTTCGCCGGACCCCGGTCGGAGACCAGCGTCTCCGGGAAGCGCGCGATGACCGCGTCCCCGGCGGGACCGACGTACCGTACGGCCCCGGCCCCGCCCCGCAGCGCCCCGGACACGGCGAGCACGGCCGCCCCCGGATAGCGCGCGGACCCGGCCGCGATCCCGACGACGCCCCGCCGGTACTTGTCGCTCTCCGCCCCCGGCACCGGCAGCAGCCGCGCCACGTCGGCGTGCTGCAGGGCCTCCAGCTCGCCCTCGCCGGGCAGTTCGAGGCCGATGTCGACGAGCCGTACGACTCCGGCGTACTCCCGTGCCGGGTCGACCAGCAGGCCGGGCTTGTACGTGCCGAAGGTGACGGTCAGATCGGCCCGTACGGCGGCCCCGAGCACCTCCCCGGTGCCCGCCTCGACCCCGCTGGGCAGGTCCACGGCCACCACGGCGGCCCGGGACAGCTCGGCCGCCTCGGCGAGGGCCGCCGCCCCGGGCCGCAGCCCGCCCTCCCCGCCGATCCCGACGATCCCGTCCACGACCAGGTCGGCCCGCTCGACCAACTCCTCGGCCGTGGCGGCGGAGTCGGCCGCCACCGCGCCGCCCGCCCGCCGCAGCGCGGCCAGTCCCCCGGCGTGCGCCCGCTCGGGCGAGAGCAGTACGGCCGTGACGCCGGCTCCGCGCCGGGCCAGCCGGGCCCCCGCGTACAGGGCGTCCCCGCCGTTGTCCCCGCTGCCCACGAGCAGCACCACCCGGCTGCCGTACACCCGCCCGAGCAGTTCCGCGCAGGCCGCGGCCAGTCCCGCGGCGGCCCGCTGCATCAGCGCGCCCTCCGGCAGCCGTGCCATGAGGGCCCGTTCGGCCGCCCTTACCGTCTCCACGCTGTACGCAGTACGCATGGCACCGAGTCTGCCCCGCACCCCCCACCCGTCACACCCACCCCGGCCCCGGACCCCGGCCCCCGCCTCCGAACCGACGGCACGACGACACCTGGACGGCCCCCGGCGCTCCCTCCCCGGACCGACCGCGCCCGGAACCGACCTCGGGACCGCCCCGCCCCTGACCGACCGCCCGCAGAACACCCACCGGGAACCAGCCGCCCCGGCCCGACCGTGTCCCGGCCGGCGTCGCGGGACCCGCGGCCGCTCAGCCCTCGGCGATCACCACCGCCGAGGCGACACCGGCGTCATGGCTGAGCGAGACGTGCCAGGACGTGACGCCCAGCTCCGCCGCCCTGGCCGCCACCGTCCCGCGCACCCGCAGCCGGGGCTGCCCGGTGTCCTCGACGTACACCTCGGCGTCGGTCCACTGCAGCCCGGGGGGCGCGCCCAGGGCCTTGGCCAGCGCCTCCTTGGCCGCGAACCGGGCCGCGAGCGAGGCGATCCCGCGCCGCTCCCCGCTGGGCAGCAGCAGCTCCGTCGCCACGAACAGCCGGTCGGCCATCTGGGGCGTGCGCTCCAGCGACGCCCGGAACCGGTCGATCTCGGCGACGTCGATCCCCACTCCGATGATGCTCATGCCGGGCAGCCTACGATCGCCCGGTGCCGTCTACGCTGCGCACCATGACGTCCCACGCCTATCTCTCCGACCTGTTCGCGCTGGACGACCGCACCGCCCTGGTGACCGGGGGCAGTTCCGGCATCGGCCGGGCCATCGCCGGGGCGCTGGCGCGGGCCGGCGCCCGGGTGGTGGTCGTGGCCCGGGGCAAGGACCAACTCATCGGCACCGTCGATGAGTTGAGGTCGGCAGGGGCCCAGGCGGCCTGGGTCGCGGGCGACTTGGCCACGCGCGCCGGGGTGCGGGCCGTGGCCGAGGAGGCGGCGGAGGTCTTCGGGGAGCCGGACATCCTCGTCAACTCCGCCGGGATCAACCTCAGGCCGCCCCTGGGCGAGCTGGGCGAGGACGTGTGGGACACCACCATGGCCGTGAACCTGGAGGCGCCCTTCCTGCTGGGGCAGCGCTTCGGCCCCGGCATGGCGGAGCGCGGCTTCGGCCGGATCGTCCACGTCACCTCGCAGCAGGCCCACCGCGCCTTCGTGCAGAGCGGTGCCTACGGCGTCTCCAAGGGCGGGCTGGAGTCGCTGGCCCGCTCGCAGGCCGAGGCCTGGTCGCCGTACGGCGTCACGGTGAACACGCTGGTGCCGGGCTTCGTGATGACGCCGCTGAACGAGCGGCTCGCCGCCGACCCCGAGAAGTCGGCCGCCCTGGCCGCGCGCACGATGATCGGCCGCAACGGCCTGGCCGAGGACTTCGAAGGCGCGGCCGTCTTTCTCGCGAGCCGCGCCTCCGCCTACGTCACCGGCCAGTCGCTCTTCGTGGACGGCGGGCTGTCCGTCCACTGAGCGGGCCTACTCGACCGTGACCGACTTCGCCAGGTTCCGCGGCTGGTCCACCTCGTTGCCCCGCGCGGTGGCCAGCTCGCAGGCGAAGACCTGCAGCGGCACGGTCGCGACCAGCGGCTGGAGCAGGGTCGGCGTGGCCGGGATGCGGATCAGGTGGTCGGCGTACGGCACGACCGCCTCGTCGCCCTCCTCGGCGATCACGATCGTGCGGGCGCCCCGGGCCCGGATCTCCTGGATGTTGGAGACGATCTTGTCGTGCAGGACCGAGCGGCCGCGCGGGGACGGGACGACCACGACCACCGGCACGTCCTCCTCGATCAGCGCGATCGGACCGTGCTTCAGCTCGCCCGCCGCGAAGCCCTCGGCGTGCATGTAGGCCAGCTCCTTGAGCTTCAGCGCGCCTTCGAGGGCCACCGGGTATCCGACGTGCCGGCCCAGGAACAGCACCGTGTCCTTCTCCGCCAGCGTCCGGGCCAGGGCCCGTACCGGCTCCATGGTCTCCAGGACCCGCTCGACCTCCTCGGAGATCCGGGAGAGGTCCTTGATCACGGCCTGGATCTCGTCGCCCCACTTGGTGCCGCGCACCTGGCCCAGGTACAGCGCGACCAGGTAGCAGGCCACCAGCTGGGTCAGGAAGCACTTGGTGGAGGCGACGGCGACCTCGGGGCCGGCGTGCGTGTACAGCACCGCGTCCGACTCGCGCGGGATGGTCGAGCCGTTGGTGTTGCAGATGGCCAGCACCTTGGAGCCCTGCTCACGGGCGTGCCGCAGCGCCATGAGGGTGTCCATGGTCTCGCCGGACTGGGAGATGGCGATGACCAGGGAACGGCTGTCCAGGATCGGGTCCCGGTAGCGGAACTCGCTGGCCAGCTCCACCTCGCACGGGATGCGCGTCCAGTGCTCGATGGCGTACTTGGCGATCAGGCCCGCGTGGAAGGCCGTACCGCAGGCGACGATGACGACCTTGTCGATCTCGCGCAGCTCGGACGGCGCGATGCGCACCTCGTCCAGGGTGAGGGAGCCGGACGGGTCGATCCGGCCCAGCAGCGTGTCGGCGACCGCCTTCGGCTGCTCGGCGATCTCCTTGAGCATGAAGTAGTCGTAGCCGCCCTTCTCGGCGGCGGAGGCGTCCCAGTCCACGTGGTAGCTGCGGACCTCGGCCGGGCGGCCGTCGAAACCGGTGACCGTGACGCCGTCGCGGCGCAGCTCCACCACCTGGTCCTGGCCCAGCTCGACCGCGGACCGGGTGTGGGCGATGAACGCGGCGACGTCGGAGGCCAGGAACGCCTCGCCCTCGCCGACGCCGACGACGAGCGGTGAGTTCCGGCGGGCGCCCACGACCACGTCCGGCTCGTCGGCATGCACCGCGACCAGCGTGAACGCGCCCTCCAGCCGTCGGCACACCAGCCGCATGGCCTCGGCCAGGTCGGCGGTCTGCGAGAACTCCTCGGCGAGCAGATGGGCGACCACCTCGGTGTCCGTCTCGGAGGTCAGCTCATGGCCGCGCTCGGCCAGTTCGGCGCGCAGGACGGCGAAGTTCTCGATGATGCCGTTGTGCACGACGGCGACGCGGCCGGCGTTGTCGAGGTGCGGATGGGCGTTGCCGTCGGTCGGTCCGCCGTGCGTGGCCCAGCGGGTGTGGCCGATGCCCGTCGCGCCGGTCGGCAGCGGCCGCTCGACCAGCTCCTTCTCCAGGTTGACCAGCTTCCCGGCCTTCTTCGCCGCGGCCAGCCCGCCGTCCGCGAGCACGGCGACGCCCGCCGAGTCGTACCCCCGGTACTCCAGCCGCTTCAGTCCGGCCATCACGACATCGAGCGCCGACTGCGCCCCTACGTATCCCACGATTCCGCACATGCGCCGCAGCCTACGACCGCGGAGCGGCCCGAACAGGCCTCCGCCTGCCCGAATTCGGAAATTCCCACCGTCGTACGAAGGCCTCGGGAGGGCCTTTTGCGATGCGGTGACCGTATGCGTGACGGAGCCCACCCACCGCCTCGTTCAAACTCCGTTAACAATGGAATGTGATCTCACCGGTCTCCTCGATCCGGAGCGCCCACCGGCACAAGCCGGAGGCGACTCCCTACGTCGACCTCACCCGCGCCGAGTGGAGCGCGCTGCGCGAGAAGACGCCGCTGCCGCTCACCGCCGAGGAGGTGGAGAAGCTGCGCGGCCTGGGCGACGTCATCGACCTCGACGAGGTCCGCGACGTCTACCTCCCGCTCTCCCGGCTCCTCAACCTCTACGTCGGTGCCACGGACGGACTCAGAGGCGCGCTGAACACGTTCCTCGGCGAGCAGGGCTCCCAGTCCGGCACCCCGTTCGTCATAGGCGTCGCCGGCTCCGTGGCCTGCGGCAAGTCCACCGTCTCCCGGCTCCTGCAGGCCCTGCTCTCCCGCTGGCCCGAACACCCGCGGGTCGAGCTGGTCACCACGGACGGCTTCCTCCTGCCCACCCGGGAGCTGGAGGCCCGCGGCCTGATGTCGCGGAAAGGTTTCCCCGAGTCCTACGACCGCCGGGCCCTGACCCGCTTCGTCGCCGACATCAAGGCCGGCAAGGACGAGGTGACGGCCCCCGTCTACTCCCACCTGATCTACGACATCGTCCCCGACCAGCGGCTGACGGTCCGCCGCCCCGACATCCTGATCGTCGAGGGCCTGAACGTCCTCCAGCCCGCCCTGCCCGGCAGCGACGGCCGCACCCGCGTCGGCCTCGCGGACTACTTCGACTTCAGCGTGTACGTCGACGCGAGCACCGAGGACATCGAGCGCTGGTACCTGAACCGCTTCAGGAAGCTGCGCCAGACGGCGTTCCAGAACCCCAACTCGTACTTCCGCAAGTACACCCAGGTCTCCGAGGAGGAGGCCCTCGACTACGCCCGCACCCTGTGGCGCACGATCAACAAGCCCAACCTGGTCGAGAACATCGCCCCCACCCGCGGCCGGGCCACCCTCGTGGTCCGCAAGGGCCCTGACCACAAGGTGCAGCGGCTGAGGCTGCGGAAGCTGTAGACGCGCCGAAGGGGCGGAGCCGCGCATCGCGCACAGCCCCGCCCCCTCGAACCCGGAACCGTCGACTAGCCGAGCGCCGACTTCACGGCATCGGCCAACCGCCCGGCCACCGACCGCGCCTGCTCGATGTCCGCGGCCTCGACCATCACGCGCACCAGCGGCTCGGTGCCCGACGGACGGAGCAACACCCGCCCGGTCTCGCCGAGTTCGCGCTCCGCCTCGGCGACGGCGGCAGCCAGGTCACCGGACGTCTTCACGCGGGACTTGTCCACGTCGGGCACGTTGACGAGGACCTGCGGCAGCCGCTCCATCACCGAGGCCAGCTCCCGCAGCGACCGCCCGGTCTCCGCGACCCGCGCGGCGAGCAGCAGCCCGGTCAGCGTGCCGTCACCGGTGGTCGCGTGGTCGAGGATGATCACGTGCCCGGACTGCTCGCCGCCGAGGGCGTACCCGTGCTCCTTCATCTCCTCCAGCACGTACCGGTCGCCGACGCCGGTCTGCACGAGCCGGATCCCGGCCCGCTCCATCGCCAGCTTGAAGCCGAGGTTCGACATCACGGTCGCGACCACGGTGTCGGCCCGCAGCGCGGAGCGCTCCCGCAGGGCCAGCGCCAGCACGGACAGGATCTGGTCGCCGTCGATCTCCTCGCCGGTGTGGTCCACGGCCAGGCAGCGGTCGGCGTCGCCGTCGTGCGCGACGCCGAAGTCCGCGCCGTGCTCCACGACGGCGGCCTTCAGCTTGTCGAGGTGGGTCGAGCCGCAGCCGTCGTTGATGTTGAGCCCGTCCGGCTGCGCGCCGATCGTGACGATCTCCGCGCCCGCCCGGGAGAACGCCTCCGGCGAGACCCCCGAGGCCGCGCCGTGCGCTTCGTCCAGGACGATCTTCAGGCCGTCGAGCCGGTTCGGCAGCACGGCGAGGAGATGGCCGACGTACTGCTCGAAGCCCTCCTCGTACGCGCGCACGCGGCCCACACCCGCACCCGTCGGCCGCTCCCAGGGCTCGCCGTGCCGGTGGGACTCGTAGACCGCCTCGATCCTGTCCTCCAGCTCGTCGGCGAGCTTGTGGCCGCCGCGGGCGAAGAACTTGATGCCGTTGTCCGGCATGGCGTTGTGGCTGGCGGAGAGCATCACGCCCAGGTCGGCGCCGAGCACGCCGGTCAGGTGGGCCACGGCGGGCGTCGGCAGCACGCCGACGGTCAGCACGTCCACGCCCGCGCTCGCGAGACCGGCGACCACGGCCGCCTCCAGGAACTCCCCGGACGCGCGCGGGTCCCGCCCGACCACCGCCTTCGGCCGGTGGCCCGCGAAGGTGCCCGCCTCGGCCAGCACGTGCGCCGCGGCGACGGAGAGGCCGAGCGCCATCTCGGCGGTCAGATCCGCGTTGGCGACACCGCGCACGCCGTCCGTACCGAAGAGTCGTCCCACTTGTCCTCCCGAGGAAACTTCCGATCACACAAGCCTTCGAGCGTCTTGTGTCGTTATACGCCCTTGACTGGGATAAACGAACGCCCCGACAGCACATGTGGCGTGCCGCCGGGGCGTTCGGAGTACGTGCGGGCCAGTACGTACCCGTATACGTACGAGCAGGCAGCTGGCGATTAACGCTTGCTGTACTGCGGGGCCTTGCGGGCCTTCTTCAGACCGGCCTTCTTGCGCTCGACCGCACGGTCGTCGCGCTTGAGGAAGCCGGCCTTCTTCAGCGGGCCGCGGTTGTTGTCGACGTCGGCCTCGTTCAGCGCACGGGCGACACCGAGACGGAGCGCACCGGCCTGACCGGAGACACCGCCACCCGCGATGCGGGCGATGACGTCGTAACGGCCTTCGAGCTCCAGCACCTTGAAGGGCTCGTTGACTTCCTGCTGGTGCACCTTGTTCGGGAAGTAGTCCTCAAGGGTGCGACCGTTGATCTTCCACTTGCCGGTGCCCGGGACGATCCGGACGCGGGCGATGGCGTTCTTGCGGCGACCCAGGCCGGCGGCCGGCTGGGGCTCACCGAAGCGCGAGGCGAGGGACTCGGAGGTGTACTCACCCTCCAGCGGAACCTCGGACTCGGTGGTGTAGCTGTCGATGTCGACGAGCTCAGTCTCTTCGACCGGCTGCTCAACGGTGGTCTCGGCCACGATTCTCCTCAGATTCTCTTCAGTCTTAGGGGGTGGCCGGACTTACTGCGCGACCTGGGTGATCTCGTACGGCTGCGGCTGCTGCGCGCCGTGCGGGTGCTGGTCACCCTTGTAGACCTTCAGCTTCGAGAGCATCTGACGGCCCAGCGTGTTCTTGGGGAGCATGCCCTTGACGGCCTTCTCGATGGCCTTCTCGGGGTTCTTGTCGAGGAGCTCGTCGTAACGGACGGAGCGCAGACCACCCGGGTAGCCGGAGTGGCGGTACGCCATCTTCTGGGTGCGCTTGTTGCCGGACAGGTGCACCTTGTCGGCGTTGATGATGACGACGAAGTCACCGGCGTCGACGTGGGGGGCGTAGATCGGCTTGTGCTTGCCCCGGAGGAGGGTCGCTGCGGTGGTGGCGAGACGGCCCAGGACGACGTCCTGAGCGTCGATGACGTGCCACTGGCGCGTCACATCGCCGGGCTTGGGGCTGTACGTACGCACGGTTCGTAGCCTTCGCTTCGAGTGAATGGTCCTGAACAGGTCACCGAAACGATCACGACAGCCTTGACCGCACTGCGGTGACGCAAACCGCGTGCTGGTCGCTGGTCATCGGCCCGGCGGACCGGTGTAAGGGCCCGTCCCGTGAGAATGAGCAAGCCAATACACAACGAAGAAGCAGGTTACCTGCCGGGGCCCCGCAGGGTCAAAACGACCCTGATTCCCACCCTGCCGGCGGACAAACGTGGCATGCCGCCGCACGCGCTCCGCGCGCCCGGGGAGCCCGTCTAAGATGCGCCCCATGAGTTACGGGCAGGGGGGACCCCAGTCTCAGTGGGATCCCTGGAAACCGAATTCCCAGCAGCCCTGGGCAAGCAGCGGTGACGACGGGACCCCGGACTGGGCGGCACTCGCCGAGGCGTCCGAGACCCGCACCAAGCGCCGCAAGCTGCTGTTCATCGGCGGCGGCGCGGTGGCCACGATCGCCGTCGGCACCGCCGTGGCCATGGCCGTGGTGTCCGCGAACGGCAAGAACAGCGCCTCGGGCAACCCGACCAACCTGCCCGCCAGCGCCTCGGCGAGCGGGTCGGTCACCCCGTCCTTCGCGCCCACCAGCGCCCCGCCGCCACTGGACCCGAAGGAGTTCATAGCCAGCGCCGCGAAGGACAAGGCCCCGATCAGCGCCGACAGCCTCTTCCCCGGCACCCAGCTGACCACGGGAAACAGCGTCTACAAGAAGGGCGCCACGGCCGACACCACGAGCTGCGCCTCCGCCGCCGGCGGCAAGCTGCCGCAGATCCTCACCGCCAACGGCTGCACCCGGCTGATCCGCGTGACCTACGCCAAGGACGGCATCGCGGCCACCGTCGGCGTCGCCCTCTTCGACACCCAGGCCGAGGCCACGAAGGTCAAGGCCCAGGCCGCCAAGAACGCCATGGTGCGCTCCCTGCCCGGCAAGGGCGTCAAGGACTTCTGCAACGCCGCGGTCTGCCTGACCACAGCGAACTCCGTCGGCCGCTACGCCTACTTCACGACGGTCGGCTTCACCGACGGCAAGAACGTCACCAACAAGGACTCCAAGGTCTTCAACACCGGCAACGACCTCCAGGAGTTCACCTTCAACCAGATCTACCGCCGCGGCCAGGCCCAGGCATCCGCGGCGACGAACGGCTAGGTCAGCAGCACCCCGCCGACGGGAGCGAGCGCTTGTTGCGGGCTTCCCTGCTGCGTGCGGCCAGCAGCTCGTCGGCGGGGTAGCCGACCTCCTCCAGCGTCAGCCCGTGCGGTCGTACGACGTGCACGGCTGAGTCCCGCACCCCCGCGGCCAGCACCTTCCCGGGCCACTGCGGTCCGCGGTGCCCGTCCCCGACGAAGAGCAGCGCGCCGATCAGCGAACGCACCATGTTGTGGCAGAAGGCGTCGGCGCGCACGGTGGCGGTGATGATCCCGTCGGACCCGCGCACGAGGCTCAGCTCCTGCAGGGTCCGGATCGTCGTGGCCCCCTCCCGCTTCTTGCAGTAGGCGGCGAAGTCGTGCTCGCCCAGCAGCTGCCGGGCCGCCTCGTTCATGGCGTCCACGTCGAGCGGCCAGTCGTGCCAGAGCACATGGCCGCGCAGCAGGGGGTCCACACCCCCGGGGTTGTCGGTCACCCGGTACGCATAGCGCCGCCAGACCGCCGAGAACCGCGCGTTGAAGCCCGCCGGGGCCGGCCTGAGCGCCCACACCCGCACGTCCTTCGGCAGCCGCCCGGCGAGCCGCTTGAGGAGCTTCTCGTGATGCTCCCGCCAGACCCCCTCGGGCAGGTCCACGTGCGCCACCTGGCCCCGCGCGTGCACCCCGGCGTCGGTGCGTCCGGCGACGGTCAGCTCGTACGTCTCCCGGGACCGGGTGACGGTCCGCAGCGCGTCCTCGATCTCCCCCTGCACGGTCCGCCTGCCGCCGGCCTGCTTGGCCCAGCCGTGGAAGTCGGTCCCGTCGTAGGACAGATCGAGGCGGACACGGACGCAACCGGGCTGTACTTCGTCACTCACGGGGAAATCCTCTCAAGCTCCAGCTCCTCTCCGGTACGCGAAAGCGGGCCCGCCCCGAAGGGCGGACCCGCTTCCCGCGTCAGGCAGAGCCTCAGGCGTCCTTCGACTCCTCGGCAGCGGCCTCCTCGGCCGGCGCCTCGGTGGTCTCGGCAGCCTTGGCCTCCTCGGCCTCCTTGACCGCACGCTTGGTGGCGGCCTCGGCCTCGCCGGTCGCCTGCTGGGCGACCGTCAGCGCCTCGACCAGCTCGATGACGGCCATGGGCGCGTTGTCGCCACGGCGGTTACCGATCTTGGTGATGCGGGTGTAGCCACCGGGGCGGTTCTCGTACCGCGGGCCGATCTCGGTGAAGAGCGTGTGGACGACGCTCTTGTCCGTGATGACCTGGAGCACCTGACGGCGGTTGTGAAGGTCGCCCTTCTTCGCCTTGGTGACCAGACGCTCGGCGTACGGGCGCAGGCGGCGGGCCTTCGCCTCGGTGGTGGTGATACGGCCGTGCTCGAAGAGGCTCTTCGCCAGGTTCGCGAGGAGCAGCTTCTCGTGCGCGGCGCTGCCGCCCAGACGGGCACCCTTGGTGGGCTTCGGCATTTTTCTTCTCCTGTGTGTCTGCCCCGGCCGTGTCAGGTACCGGGGTCAGGAACCCGATGAGCGGATGCTCACCGGCAACGACCGATCAGTACTGCTCGGTCTCCACGAAACCCGCGTCCGCGTCGTCGTCGGCGCCGAAGGCGTCGGCAGCGGCCGTGGGGTCGAATCCGGGCGGGCTGTCCTTGAGGGCCAGGCCCATGCCGGCCAGCTTCGCCTTGACCTCGTCGATCGACTTCGCACCGAAGTTGCGGATGTCGAGGAGGTCGGCCTCGGAGCGGGCGACGAGCTCACCCACGGAGTGGATGCCCTCACGCTTGAGGCAGTTGTAGGAGCGGACCGTGAGCTCCAGCTCCTCGATCGGCAGCGCGAGGTCGGCGGCCAGGGCGGCGTCCGTGGGGG